>CAYNSB010000105.1:0-1536 GCA_964399625.1 uncultured Phycisphaeraceae bacterium | reverse complement strand
TCGCTACTCCGAGGATCTTCGCCGAGATGTTGCGTCGTTCCCTTGAAACCACCCCGGGCATAACCTGCGCGGCGATCCACGACGATGCCTCGCGTCGCCGACTACGCCGCGTTCCGGCTCCAACCCGCGTCAGGTTCATGTGATGGGATGGACCCCTCCTACGACTCGATCGGCATCTAGTGCCAAAGTCGTTGCTGTCTAGGCAAGCGAAGGAGCCCATCCCATGGCAGACAATACTCTCGTCGCGGTTGATCTCGCAAAGACGGTCTTCCAGGTCGCCTTCTCGAACCACCCCGGCAAGGTTTCGAAGAACCGGCGCCTCTCCCGCACCCAGTTCGCCGAGCTGCTCGGCCAGCTCCCCAAGTCCACGATCGTCATGGAGGCCTGCGGTTCGGCCCACTTCTGGGCGCGACGGATGCGGACTCTCGGACACGTCCCCGTCCTCCTCCCCGCGCACGCCGTCAGGCCCTACGTCGGCCGCAGCAAGACCGACTGCACCGACACCAAGGGCATGCTCGAGGCCCACCGCAACGAGGCGATCCGCCCCGTGCCCGTCAAGAGCGTCGCCCAGCAGGCGCTGTGCTCGCTCCACCGCATCCGCGCGGGATGGCTGGCCGAGAGAACCGCCCGCATCAACACCCTTCGCGGCCTTCTCCGGGAGTTCGGCATCACCATTCCCGTCGGCGCCGAGCACGCCGTCCCGAACGCCTGGCTCCACATCGAGGATGCCGAGAGCGAGATCCCGGACTCGCTTCGCCCCGCTCTCGCCGAGATCTGCCACGAGATCCGCGAGCTCGAGCGGCGCATCAAGACGGTGGAGACGCAGCTCGCCGCCATCGCCCAGCAGACGCCCGCGGTCGCACGCCTCATGACCATCCCCGGCATCGGCCTCATCACCGCCACGGCCCTCGTCGCCTTCATCGGCGACATTCACCGCTTCCCCTCCGCTCGCCACTTCGCGAGCTACCTCGGGCTCACACCGAAGGAGCACTCCACCGGAGCGCGTCGCCGCCTCGGCGCCATCTCCAAGCAGGGCGACGTCTTCCTGCGCACTCTCCTGATCCACGGCGCCCGCTCCGTCCTCAACGCCGCACAGAGGAAGAAGTCGCCCGATCGCCTCCACGCCTGGGCGCTCTCCCGTCACGCCGCCCGCGGCCACAACCGCGCCGCCACCGCCGTCGCCAACAAGATCGCCCGCATTGCGTGGGCCGTCTGGAAGCGCGATCAGCCCTTCATCTCCGCGGTGGCCGTCGCCTAGAGCCCAACCGCTCACCGACGATCCGCTCACCAACTCCTACCCGCGACTGCACTGGCATCTCTTGATGGCTCGACAGGTCGGACCAGCGCACGGGAAAGCCGAAAACAAGGGTGCGCCTTCAAGGCCGCGTCATGCGATTGGCTCCGTGCGCGCGTACCACCGTCATGGCCGGAGCGGCGAACACCGCTCCAACGAACGAGGCCGCAGATACGACTGCAGTCCCGTCCTCTCGAGCCCGACGCCAGAACGGATCGCTTTGAATAGGAAGAGAACGACGA
>CAYNSB010000104.1:0-1776 GCA_964399625.1 uncultured Phycisphaeraceae bacterium | reverse complement strand
GACCAGGACGCGCCACCACCGGCGAGATCGCGCTCACCGACGCCAGCGTGCCACAAACGACCAGCAAACGCGACAGACGAACACGACGCGACATGGCTGCCCCCTGAGTGATCGCGCGGACAACTCGGTCCGCGACATCCTGCATGGCGAGTGGCGTTCCTTCTTCCGGCGCGCCAGCCGCGATAATCAACGCTCCGTCATCGCTCCCGCAACACGCGGGAGCCCTCGATCCATTACGGGCATCCAGCCCGGAACTTGGTCAGGTAACAAGAGAAGTCCGCGGCGCTGAGCGCGGGCGTGCCCGTGCTCCCGTCGCAGTTGGCCCACGGGTCCGCGTTGCGGAACCGCGTGAGGAAGCACGTGAAGTCCGCCGCTGTCAACGCCGGCTCGCCCGTGCTCCCGTCGCAGTTGGCGTAGCACGTCGTCGGTGCGTTCACGCCGCCCCAGAACCCGCCGGCGAGGTCGAACGACGCGCCATCGCTGAGTGTGCCCGCGTCGGGTTGGCCCAGTGTTGCGCCCAATTCGAACGTGCCCCCGGTGAGAAACGTCGCTCCACCACCATCGATGGTGTACCAGTCCATCTCGATGGACGCACCGAAGATCGGCGCGGGCGACCCATCACTTGACGGCTCATCGCTCGCGAGCACCGTTGGCGCTGGCCCATCGACCGATAGCCCGAGCGCAAGACTCGCCGAGCTGATCGAGAGGCCGACGGAGGCGAACGTGCACGCACGGAGGGTTCGAGTCTTCATGATGGATGCTCCTTGAGGGGCTCATGGAAACTACCACGCCCCCGCGTCCGCACCACCCGCGAGCCATCTCGCCGCGTTATCGCGCGTGAACAGGCCGCACGCGCCGCGCAGTCGTCACGCCTTCTCGCGTTCTCGGCCCGGAGCCTCCAAGCACGATCCGCGCCGCGCGCAGCAAAACGGCCCCGGGGTGCGCCCCGGGGCCGTGGAATCAACCCGAAATGTTCAGATCAAGGCCGCGTCCGGAATCAGTTCTCCGACGCCCCACCGACAAGCCCGGAGTTCATGCTCACGCTCGTCTTGACCTGCGGAAGCTCGCCGCGAGAGGCCCCCAGCGCCTCGGCACGCTTGTTCACCTCCGAGAGCATCGAACCGTCGCCCTGGTCCTCGCCCGGGATCGGCTCGGCCAGCAGCTTCACGCGGATGTCCTGGTGCCTGCGGAAGCCCGTGCCCGCCGGGATCAGGTGCCCCAGCAGCACGTTCTCCTTGAGGCCCACGAGACTGTCCATCGCCCCGCGGAGCGCCGCCTCGGTGAGCACCTTGGTCGTCTCCTGGAACGAAGCGCCCGAGAGGAACGACTCGCTCTGCAGCGACGCCTTGGTGATGCCCAGCAGCAGCGTGCGCCCCGTCGCCGGCTTGCCACGCTTGCCCTTGGCGCCCTCCTTGCCCTCGGCCTCGGCCTTGGCGTTCGCCTCCTTCACCACGCTCTTGTGCACCAGCTCGCCCACCTTCAGGTCGGTGCCGCCGGCCTCGGTGATCCGAACCATGTTCTGCACCTCGTTGTTGCGCGTGCGGAACTCGAACTTGTCGATCACCTCCTGCGGCAGGAACTCGGTGTCGCCCGGGGCCTCCACCTTCACCTTCCGCAGCATCTGGCTCAGGATCAGCTCGATGTGCTTGTCGTTGATGCCCACGCCCTGAGCGCGGTACACGTTCTGGACCTCGTCGAGCATGTACGCCCACAGGGCCTCCTCGCCCTTGATGCGGAGGATGTCCTTGGGGTCCAGCGGGCCTTCGGTCAGCGGGT
>CAYNSB010000103.1:0-2054 GCA_964399625.1 uncultured Phycisphaeraceae bacterium | reverse complement strand
AAGACGACGGGGCAGCCCCATTGCCCGCCGGACATGTAGAGCATTTTGGGGACGTTGTTGAGGATCTGGTCCGCGGCGACGAGCGAGAAGGACCAGGACATGAACTCGATGATGGGGCGGAGCCCGTACATCGCGGCGCCCACGGCGAGCCCGGCGAAGCCGTTCTCGGAGATGGGCGAGTCGATGATGCGCTTGGGCCCGAACTCGTCGAGCATGCCCTGCGAGACCTTGTACGCGCCGTTGTATTGCGCGACCTCCTCGCCCATGAGGAAGATGCGCGGATCGCGGCGCATCTCCTCGCTCATGGCCTCGCGAAGGGCCTCACGGAACTGGATCTCACGCGTGCCGGGTGCGACGGCGGTGGTCATGCGGGGTCCTTGCAAACGCCGAACCGCGAACGCTCGGGCGCTCGCGACGGCTCAACCCGGATTCTAGGCGAGGCGCACGCCGGCCCGCACGTTCTCAGCGGCCGATTCCGCTCATGGTGCGCGTGTGACCACGCACGCGGCGACGAGTAAGGAACACACCGCAGGCACCGGCGACGAGTGCGAAGGAGCCGGGGGTGGGCACGCCGTTCGCCCGCACCATCACCACACCCTTGATCGCGTTCTGCGACATCTGCAGCGCGAAGGGCGCATCGGCGAGCGGCGTGGCGGAGCCGGTGAGGTATCCGTCGGCACCGAAGACCCAACTCTTGGCAGCATTGGGCGCGCCCTGTGGATCGAGGCGGCCAGGGGTGTCGGGGACGGTGCCATCGCCCAGTCGTCCGCGGACGGAAGTGGATGCAGCGACAAAGAAGTCGCCCGTGACGAGCGTGGGCGCGATGGGATACGACCAGAACGAGTTGAGCGGCGGGCTGGTGGGCGTGACACCGACGCCGGTCGCGAGCAGGATCGCGTCGCGAGGATCGTTGTCGCCGGGCGTGGGGTCCTGGAAGAGGTAGACCGTCAGCGTCTGGCCCGCCGGGATCGCGCCGAAGGCGACGGAGATGCTGTTGATGTACTCCCCGCCGCTCTGCGCGGAGAACACGTTGCCCCACATGTATTCCGCGGCGAAGACGGGGCCCAGACGCACGTTTCCGGTGCCGTCATCCCACTGGTAGGTGAGGTCGGCGTGCGCTCCCGCCAGCGCCCAGAGGCATCCCACCGCGCACGCGATCGCGCGCGGTCCCTTCTTCTCTCTCTCTCTCATGCCGACAAACTAGGCGCGGCGCTTCTCGTGTTCCAACGCGAACCGCGAATCCACACGCACATTCACAAAAGCGGATTCCTCGCCCCGTGCGTGTACTCGCGGATCGGGCTCATGTTGGGCATGGGGTTCACGAGCACGTCCGTGTAGAGCTCGGCGTCCGGATCGGGCGCCGGGGACGCCTCCGCGAACTCGATCGCCTCGCGCACGATCTCGCGAAGCTCGCCCTGGATCTGCTGGTACTCGGATTCGCTCAGGCACTTCTTCTCGTTGAGGAGGTGGTGCGCGAGCGCATCGATCGAGTCCTTGGCCTTGTACTGCTCGACCTCTTCCTTGGTGCGGTACTTCTGCGGGTCGGACATCGAGTGCCCGAGGTACCGGTACGTCTTGAGATCAACGAACGCCGGCTTCTGGTTGGTACGGCACCAATCCACCAGCGGCTTGAAGCGGTCGTAGAGGTCCAGAATGTTGAACCCATCGATCGACTCGCCGCGGATGCCATAGGCGTCGGCCTTCTTGCGGAGATCGTGGGCCATCGTCGTGCCGCGCTCGATGGCGGTGCCCATCGAGTATCCGTTGTTCTCGACGACATAGATCACGGGGATGTCGTAGAGGCCGGCGAGGTTCATCGCCTCGTGCAGAGCGCCCTGGTTCAGGGCACCATCCCCGAGGAACGACAGCGCGACCTTCTTCTTTGCGGGCTGGCCCGGCGTGACGCCCGGATTGGGGAGCGACTTGCCGAGCACCTCCCACTCGTAGCGAGCGGCGAACGCGAGGCCCGTGCCCAGGGGAGTCTGAGCGCCGACGATGCCTTGCCCACCGAAGAACCAGAGGGGCTTGTCGAACATGAGCATCGACCCGCCCTT
>CAYNSB010000102.1:0-2137 GCA_964399625.1 uncultured Phycisphaeraceae bacterium | reverse complement strand
GCCCGCTGCGCCTGGCGGACTTCATCGGGCTGGACACGTGCGTGCACATCATGAATGTGCTGGCCGAGGGGCTCAACAACGATCGCTACCGCGCGTGCCCGCTGCTCAAGCAGCTTGTGACGGCGGGGCGCCTGGGCGACAAGACGGGGCGGGGGGTGTTTGAGTACGCGAAGAAGTAGTCTTTCGGACCGCAGATCGGCCCTCACTTCCACCACACCAGCAGCGCCACGCCCGCGGCGAGTTTGACCGCCGAGACGGACCAGAGGCCCAGCGCGAGGCGGCGCGGGCCCAGGGTGGTCACCACGCACGCCTTGAAGACGATGTTCGACATCGAGGCGATGATGATCGCGCGCCAGGCGATCGTCGCGGCGAGCGAGCCGTCGGCGACGAGGCGCGAGGTGCTGAGCGTGATGGCGTCCATGTCCGTCAGGCCCGAGAAGCCCGAGACGATGAAGAGCCCGCGATCGCCGAAGTAGACGCGGGCGGCGGCGACCCCGAGCAGGACGAGCGCGTAGAGCCCCGCGAACACGATCGCGCTCTTGAGTTCGGTGGGGTTGTCGTGCTCGTGGGCGCGGGCGCCCATCGAATCGCGCGAGAGCGTCCATACCACCAGGGCGCACGCGGCGCACACGGACAGCATGACGAGCAGCGGCGGGGCCGCCTCGGGGAGGAACGCGGGGGCGACGACCCAGACCGAGAGGATCAGGCGTGCGTAGACGACGCTTCCGGCGATGACGATGACGAGCAGGGCCTCGCTGTGCATGGGCTCGCCGCGCTTGTGGGCCTCGGCGGCGCGGCGCGCGAAGGCGACGGTGGTCGCGGTGCTGCTGATGACGCCGCCCAGGAGCCCGTTGACGAGCGTGCCGGCGCGCTCCCCCACGATCTTGTAGATGACGTATCCGGCGAGGCTGACGCCCGAGACGAGCACGACCATGAGCCAGATGTTGCGCGGGTTCCAGACCGCGAGGTCGCCCATCTCTCGGGTGAGGACGGCCCGATCGGGGAGGACGGGCAGGATGACGAACGTGATCGCGGCGAAGAGCATGATCGCGCGCATGTCGCGCTCGCCGATGCGCCCGGCGAGCCCGTGCAGGCTGGACTTGGCCTGGAGGATGATCGCGACGCCCACGCCGATCGCGGTGACCACGGTGGGCGACCCCACGCACGCGTAGGCGCCCACGAGGTACATGGCGATGAGCGCGGCCTCGGTGGTCATGCCGGGGTCGCGGTCCTCGCTGCCGTGCGCCATGATCACGTTGGCGGTGATGGCGAGGGCGCCGATGGCGAGCAGTCCCGCGGCGACGATCCAGATGCCCGCATCGCCCGCGAGCCCGCGCCCGAGGAGTGCGGCGACGGCGCCCGAGACGGTGACGAGGGGGAACGTGCGCACGCCGGCGATGCGGGAGCCCGACCATTGGCGTTGCAGCCCGACCAGCAGTCCCAGCCCCGCGGCGAGGCCGAGGACACGGAAGGTGTCGCTGACTGCCGGGCCCTCGAACATGGTCGAAGCCTACCGCGCGCCTGCGAAGGGTGCTTGTTATGAGTCCCTAACCAGCGATGGAATGCGTGTTCTTGAGGATGGAGGGCAGTACCATCTGCGAACACGGGCGTTGCCGCCCGTGCGTTGATCGGGTCGGTGCGGTGCATTGCTCTTCGAGGGTTCCGTCGCATGTCCACGACTTCTCGCCCGGCGTCCGTTCCGAACGTTCAGCGCAGCGCCTCCGGGCGGATCGATCCGCAGGCGGTGACGATCTCCGGGCTGGTGCTCAACCCGAGCTACGGGCCGGAGCATCCGCCCGAGTCGCTGGTGCACCAGGCGCGGGAGCTGCCCGCGCCGGGGCAGTACCCGTACACGCGCGGGCTCTTCCCGGAGGGGTACCGCACGCGGCTCTGGACGATGCGCCAGTTCGCGGGGTTCGGCTCGGCCGACGACACGAACCAGCGGTTCAAGTACCTGCTCTCGCAGGCCAAGGGCACCAAGGCGAACACGGGGCTCTCCACCGCGTTCGATCTGCCCACGCTCATGGGGCGGGACAGCGACGATGAACTCTCGGTGGGCGAGGTCGGGCGCTGCGGCGTGGCGATCGACACGATCGAGGACATGCACCGCCTGTACGCGGACATCCCCGTCGATCAG
>CAYNSB010000101.1:0-2375 GCA_964399625.1 uncultured Phycisphaeraceae bacterium | reverse complement strand
GCCTCGGCTGCGGGCGTCTCGGCCGAACCCGGCAAGGCCCTGGCCACGCCCGCCGTGCGCCGCTTGGCGCGCGACCTCGGGGTGAACATCGACGGAGTGAAGGGAACGGGCATCGGTGGGCGCGTGATGGAGAAGGACGTCCGCGCCGCGACTGCTGGCTCCGCGGCGCCCTCGGGCAAGGGCGCTCCAGCCCGCGCCCCATCCGCATCCTCGTCGCTGCACGCGCAGGTTGGGGCGCTTACCCCCAGCAAGCCCGCGCCGGCGCCGCCCCCCAAGCGCGACGTGCCGTCGATCCCTGCGGGACAGGACACGCTTCGCATTCCGTTCCGTGGCGTTCGGCGGACCATCGCCAACCGCCTGCGCGAGAGCGTGAACCAGGCGGTCCACTTCAACGTCATGGACGAGGCGGACATCTCCGCGCTCGACATTCTCCGCAAGAAGCTCTCTGCGGCCAGCGGCGAGAAGATCAGCGTGCTGCCGTTCGTGGCCAGCGCTGTGTGCCGCGTGCTCACGCGGGCCGAGTTCCGTGCCCTGAACGCGACGGTGGATGAGAAGCCGGGCGATGCGTCCTATGACGCGTCGATCATCCAGCATCGGGCGGTGCACATGGGCATCGCGACCGACACGGAGTCGGGGCTAATGGTGCCCGTGATTCGCGATTGCGATGCGCTGGGCGTGATCGAGATCGCCCGACAGATCGCGGGCACCGCCGCCGCGGCGCGGGATCGCTCCATCGCCCGCGAGAACCTGATGGGCAGCACCTTCACGATCAGCAACGTGGGCAGCCACGCGGGGCGATTCGCCACGCCGATCATCAATTACCCCGAGGCGGTGATCCTGGCGGTGGGACGGGCGCGCCAGTCGCCGGTGATCCGCTCTACGTCCGCGGGCCCAGCGTTCGCGATCGGCAATCTGCTGCCGCTCTCGCTGGCGTGCGACCATCGCGTGGTGGACGGGGCGACGGCCGCGCTGGCGTTGGCGCGGATCATCGAATTGCTGCACGATCCGGAGCAGTTGTTGGGCCCGGCGAGGGAGTGAAAGACCGGGGCGACGCGTGACGGTTCGGGCGCGCCGCTACTCTTGTTGTTCACGAAGCAAGGACGCCCATGCCCACCATCCCGCTGCCCACCCTGGCCCAATCGCCGCGCCAACAACGCGAGTCGATCTCGGTCTTCGACATCTTCAAGATCGGCGTCGGGCCGTCCTCCTCGCACACCATGGGTCCGTGGCGCGCGGCCCAGCGATTCACGGAGCATTTGGCTTCGCTCGGGCTCCTCGATCGGGTGTCACGCGTCCGCTGCGAGCTCTTCGGATCGCTCGCCAAGACGGGCAAGGGGCACGGCACGGATGTGGCCGTGGTCATGGGCCTCTCGGGCGAGGATCCGGTCACGTGCGACACGAGCAATCTCGTCGAGCGTGCGGAGCGCCCGAGACACACGCGCACGCTCAACCTCGCCGGCACGCGATCGATTCCCTTTGCGCCCGATGAGGACATTCTCTTTCATCCGCAGACCGTTCTGCCGTTCCATCCCAACGCGTTGACCTTCAGCGCGACGGTTCCGGGGCGAGAGCCGATCGCACAGACGTACTTCTCGGTGGGCGGCGGGTTCGTGGTGCAAGAGGGTGGCATCGCGAACGCCTCGCAGCTCGTGAAGTTGCCCCACCCGATCGACCGCTCCGAGGAACTGCTCGCGTTCTGCACGCAGGAGCGCAAGACGATTCCCCAGGTCGTGATGGACAACGAGAGCGCCTGGAGGCCCGAGTCGCAGACGCGCGATGGGCTGCTGCGCATCTGGCGGGTCATGCAAGAGTGCATCTGCCGGGGGTGCCATACCGACGGCACGCTGCCCGGCGGGCTGGGCGTGTCGCGGCGTGCCGCGGGCATCAATCGCAAGCTGCTGGGCGGGCTGAAGTACGAGCCGAGCCTGGACAACTGGCGGTCCGCGGTCCGCATCAGCAATCGCGAGTTCGACCACATCATCAAGTGGGTGAGTTGCTTTGCCCTGGCCGTGAACGAGGAGAACGCGTGCTTTGGGCGCGTGGTGACGGCCCCGACGAATGGCGCGGCGGGGGTGATCCCGGCCGTGCTCATGTACTACGACCTCTTCTGCAACTCCAGCGAGCAGGGCGTGGTCGATTTCCTCCTCACCGCGGGCGAGGTGGGCTCGATCTTCAAGAAGGGCGCGACGATCTCCGCGGCGATGGGCGGGTGCCAGGCGGAGATCGGCGTCTCCTCGGCGATGGCCGCGGCGGGGCTCACCCAGGTCCTGGGGGGGTCGCCCGCGCACGCGTGCATGGCGGCGGAGATCGCGATGGAGCACCATCTCGGCATGACGTGCGACCCGATCGGCGGGCTCGTGCAGATCCCGTGCATC
>CAYNSB010000100.1:0-3023 GCA_964399625.1 uncultured Phycisphaeraceae bacterium | reverse complement strand
TCCCCGCGCTCACGTTCCTCTTCTGGGTGATGAAGATCGCGGCGACCACGCTGGGTGAGACGGCGGGCGACCTGCTGTCGATGACGCTCAACGTGGGCTACCTCGTGAGCACGCTCATCCTGATGTCCGGCTTCGTGGTGGTGCTCGTGGGCCAGCTCCGGGCCAAGCGCTACATCCCGTTCCTGTACTGGGCCGTCATTCTCGCCACCAGCACGGCGGGCACGACGATGTCGGACTTCATGAATCGCACGCTGGGGCTGGGCTACGCCACGGGCAGCGCGATCCTGCTCGGCACGCTCGTCACCGTCCTGATCGTCTGGCGGCTTACGGAGAAGTCCCTGTCGGTGACCGATGTCCGTTCATTCCGCGCCGAAGTCTTCTACTGGTCGGCGATCCTCGTCTCCAACACGCTGGGCACCTCGCTGGGCGACTACCTCGCCGATGATTCCGGCCTGGGCTTCGCGGGCGGTGCCGCGCTCATCGGCGGCGTCATCGCCTTGATCGTCGCGGCTTACCTCGCTGCCAAACGCATGAAGGTGTCTAGCCCGGCCCTGTACGTGGGCCTTTTCTGGACCGCCTTCGTGCTCACCCGCCCCTTCGGCGCGACGATGGGCGATGTGCTCACCAAGACGCCCGCGCAGGGCGGGCTGGGGTTCGGGACCGTCGGGTCTTCGGCGGTGCTGGCGGCGGTCCTTGTCGCGGTCATCCTGTACACGATGCGGCGGGATTCACACCGCCAAGCGGGCTCGGACCACAAGTGTCCCAAGACGGCCCGCTCGCCTGGGTGAGGTTTTTACACCGCCACCATGCCGCGCTCGCAGGCGATGAGCCTGCGGTACACCTCGTAGCCGATGAACCAGAGCGAGTAGACCGAGATGCGGCCCCAAAAGTCCACCAGCGCGAGCGTCGCGGGGGCGTTGCTGATCTTGTCGAGGTACGCCATGAGCAGGAAGAACGGGATGTTCAGCACCACCAGCGCGGCGATGCCGATGCGGAGTGCGGGCACCGGCCACGCGAAGCGGCGATAGAGCGCGTAGGCGATGAACCAGAGCGAATAGACCGTAAAGCGCCCCCAAAAATCGATGAAGACCAACGCCTTGCCCTCGCCGGGCAGTTTGTTGAGCACCGCGAGCGTGAGGAAGACGATGGTGTTCACCACGATGAACGCGACCAGCGCGAACTGGAGCGCCCGCAGCGCAGGCGAGAGGGGCGTCGTGGTGGGGAGGGCGTCGGAATCGGTTGGGCGGGAGTTGGGCATACTGGTGGTTCCGGGTTGGCTCGCATCCGGGGCCGATCCCATCAGGGCGTGGGCCGGGCGCGAGAATGGTGGAGCGTTCGCCGACGAAGGCGGGGAAACATGACGGGGAGGTGATCGGTGGGCGGCCCGGCTCGGACATCACGTTGCCGTCACCTTGCGGGTGCCGCGTCGCCGATACCCTAAAGCGTCCATGCGCCTCCTGATCGTCGAAGATTCCACCGTGCTCCGCGACTCGCTGGCCCAGGGCCTGCGCGAGGCGGGGTACGCCGTGGACGCGGTCGCCGACGGCAAGCGCGGCCTGATCCACGCGCAGACCACCGATTACGACGTGATCGTGCTCGACTGGATGCTGCCGGAGATGGACGGCGTGACGATGCTCTCGCGGTACCGCGCGTGGGCGAGCGACAAACGAATCGCGGGCGGCGGCGCGGCGGTCCTCATGCTCACGGCCAGGGACACGCTCGACGACAAAGTGCGGGGGCTCACCACCGGGGCCGATGATTACCTCGTCAAACCCTTCGCTTTCAAGGAACTGCTGGCCCGCGTGCAGGCCATGACGCGGCGGCGGCACGGACAGTCGTCCCCGCTTGTCCGGGTGGGGCCGCTGACAATCGACACGGCGGCGAAGGCGGCGCACATCACGCGCGGGGCCGTCGGGCGGGGAGGCGCGGATGTACCCGTGGACCTTTCGCCCCGCGAGTACGCACTGCTCGCGTACCTCGCCGCCCGCGCGGGCAAGCCCGTGACCCGCGCCGAACTCGAAGAACACCTCTACGACGACCGGTCGCAGGTCTTCTCCAACGCGATCGACTCGGCGGTGGCCGCGCTGCGGGCGAAACTGAGCGCGGCGGGCGGGGCCGAGTGCCCTGAACTCATCCACACGCGGCGGAAGATCGGGTATGTGCTGAAAGAGGGCGTGCCATGACCAGCATCCAGCTCCGCACCGCCGCGCTGGTCGCCGTGTGCATGTCCGTGCTGCTGGTCCTCGGCGGCGTCGTGCTGGTGATCGTGCTGCGTCGGGCCATGACGGCGCAGTTTGATGACGCGCTGATTGCCCGCGCCGCCGCGCTGCAATCGCTGACACGATTCGACGGAACCAAGGTCGAGATGGACTTCGCGGGCGAGGCCATGCCGCGCTTCGCACGCGCCGCCCGGCAGCCCGGCGAGGCCGAGTACTTTGTGGCGTGGGTCCGCGAAGGGTCCGAGTGGCGTGTGCTGGAGCGCTCCGAGTCCTTGAAGAACGATGCATGGCCCCCCGCGACGGTGCCCGACGGGCCGGCGAGCATCCGCGACGTGGCGCTCCCCGGTGGCGGCGCGGGGCGCGCGGTGATGATCGAGTTCTCAGCGCCGCACGAGCGCGACGAAGAGAGCGAACAGCACGGCGACAAGGCGGCGGCCGCACCGGCGGCGAGCACCGCCCCCGCGCCCGCCGTCCGCCTTCTCGTCGCGCTGCCGCGCACGCCGCTGGACCGCACGCTGTCCGTCATCGGCTGGTGCATCGCGAGTGTGGGCGGCGCGCTCGCGCTGGCGAGCATCGCCGCCTCGCGCTGGGCCGTTGGTCGCGGGCTGGTCCCTCTGGGCGACCTCTCCCGGCGCGTGCAATCCCTCGGCCCCGAGACGCTCAACGCCCGCTTCGAGTCCGCCGGTCTGCCCGCCGAACTCCGCCCCATCGCCGAGCAACTCTCGGCCCTGCTGGCCCGGCTCGAAGAGGCGTTCGAGCGCGAGAAACGCTTCAGCGCCGCGGCCAGCCACGAACTCCGCACGC
>CAYNSB010000099.1:0-3304 GCA_964399625.1 uncultured Phycisphaeraceae bacterium | reverse complement strand
GGGCGTTCACTTCTAACGGGTGGGTCGCCCAGTTTCTGGACGACCCGGGCAATAGAGGATGAGTAGCGAGCTTCGAACGGGGCTCCGCCGCTCGCGCCCGTCGCCGCCAAGATCGGAGCGACGGGCGCGTCTGACCCGGTGCGGTCGTGCGACGGCATGAGGT
Source organism: uncultured Phycisphaeraceae bacterium (assembly GCA_964399625.1). Taxonomy (GTDB): domain Bacteria; phylum Planctomycetota; class Phycisphaerae; order Phycisphaerales; family UBA1924; genus CAYNSB01. Next base: position 3,141 of record CAYNSB010000099.1, on the reverse strand, counting down.
GAGTTGAGTGTCCGTATCAACACCTTCCTCGAACCGCTTCTCTCTGATGGAACGGCAAATCGGCTGGCAAAGCTCGGCTTATGCGCGACGAAGAGATTCTTGGAAGCGAGTGGAGAAGCCGCACCGGGGGAGAGCATCGCGGCAATCCACAAAATGTCGGTGCGCCGGCGTCGGACTCGCCCTCGGATGCCGCCTTCGCACCTCGTGATCGCCGCCTTCTCGGGTGAACTCAGTCGCCCAAACATCCCGCGAACCACCGAGTGCGCTAAACTCGCCGTCCTAAAACACCGATGTCCCTAGTGAACTTTCTACACCCCCAGGGGGTATGATCATTCAGATGGTTTTCGTGACCCGCATCATCCTCGCCTTCATGCTCGTCGTGCAATCCCTGCCCGGGGTTTCCGTCGAACGCTGCGCTGAGATGGCGCGGGGCATGGGGATGTCGGCCGTTGATGCTGTCGCGACAGACACTTCTGCGTGCCTGTGCTGCGCGGGGCGCAAAGGCGAGACCTCTGGTTCGGCGTGCACAAATAGCGATGCCGTGACCGCCTGTAAGTGCGGCATGCCGCAGCCTGAGCAACCCAAGGCTCCGCCTTCGGACTCGAGGACCGAACAGGTCCAACTTGCTGTCGCCGTGCTTCCGGCGTTCCTCGGCTTCGTTTTCGAGTCTGCTGATCGGCCAGCCCCCAGCGTGGGTTGGCTTGGCGCTCCACCAAAGCGCCCAGCGAACTCTGTTCAGTCCGTTTTGTGCGTATGGGTGGTGTAGCGACTTGACGCCTTAGCGGCATTGCGCGCTGAGGACGTCGTCGCGTACTCCCGTCGTGGGAGTGGCTCATGAAAACGAGCCGCACCTCAACCCTTCTCACAACTCAGGACCACCACCATGTTTGCTCGATCGATCGGCCCGCGCCGCAATGGCGTCAGGGCAGTCGTTGACGCCCGTAGAAATTCGCCTCCGTCGCACCTGCGCCGCAACCTGCTCGCGACGATGACCTTGACCATCGTGGGGAGCGTCGCGCTCACCGGGTGCGCCCTCACGCCGGAGGGGACCAAGCTGGAGCAGGCCAAGCTCGAGGAGGCCGGTCGCCCGTACGAACCTCCGTTCGGGCAGCGCGTGCTCCCGGAACTGACGGCCTCTCCGACCTGGCGGGAGGTGTTGAGCCGCGCGTTCCTCGCCAACGGCGATCTGGAAGCCGCCTACTTCGAGTGGAAGGCGGCGGTGCAGCGCGTGGAGGTGGCCTCGGCGTACCCGAACTCGAACGTCCAGGTCGGCTACTCCTACATGTTCTCGTCGGAGAAGATGAAGACCTTCGACCGGCAGACGTTCTCATTCGGGTTCGACCCATCGATGAACCTGTCGTTCCCTACGAAGGTGCAGCAGAAGGGGAAGGTCGCGCTCGACGAGGCCCGGGCTGCAGGCGAGCGGTTCCGAACGGCGAAGTTTGATCTCCAGCGTCGGGTGCTCAGCCAGTGGGCGGACCTGCGGATGCTGGAGGCCAAGCATCGGGTGCAACTGGAGCAGGCGTCGCTCAGCCGACTGTCGATCGAGGCGATCCGGGCCAAGGCCCAGGCCGGTGGGGTCCAGCGGGACCTGCTGCGGGCCGAGGCGACGCTGCGGACGCAGGAGAACAACCTCCAGAACACTCAGGCAGAACTCTCCGCGATGCGGGCCATGCTCAACGGCATGCTGGCGCGCGACCCGAACGCGGCGATCGAAACGTCGCGCGACACGCCGCGGGAGTTTGCCGCGTCCGATGCGCAGGTGCTGACCGGTGCCGTGGAGGTGAACCCCGAGATTGCCTCCCTTGCCCGCCAGGCCGAGGGACGGTCCGATGCGCTCGAACTGGCCCGCATGCAGTGGATCCCGGACATCAACCCGTCGTTCATGTTCACGGGCAACGTTTCCCAAGCGCTGGGCGCGACAGTGATGCTGCCGACGACGATTGCAGAGATCCGCGGCGGCATCCGCGAAGCCGAGGCGATGCTCCGGGCGGGTGAGGCCATGCTCAGGCAGACGCGCAGCGACCGGACCGCGACGCTGGTGGCCACGCTAGTGGCGATGCGTAACAACGAGCGACAGGCGGTGCTGTTCGAGGACACGCTGGTCCCACTCGCGGACCGTGTGCTGGGCAACACCCGCCAGGCGTACGCCGCGGGTTCGGCGATGTACCTGGACCTCCTCGAAGCCCAGGGGATGACGCTGGACACGCGGCTAATGGTGATCGAGGCTCGGGCGGCTCGCGACAAGCGCCTCGCCGAGCTTGAGGCCCTCATGGGAACGGACGCGGAGATGCTCGCCAGCTCTCCCTCCGTGGTCCCAACGCTTTCTCAATCCACGACGACGGCCCGAGAGGAGGCCCCCCATGACCGCTGAGTCCCCGACCACGAACTTGCCCGCTCGCGCTCATCCGTCGAGTCCTCGACGCGGCCTGCTCCCGATGGTCCTCGCGCTGCTGGCGTTCACCGCCGGGGGGATCTATGTCGGGATGCGGTGGCACTCGACTTTCGAGCGCTGGCTCGTGCCCAGTGCAGGTAGCGCAGCACCGGCAGCGTCCGAGCAGGGCAACACAGTGCCCGGCACCGCGAAGAAACAGCTCTGGACATGCGGCATGCACCCTCAGGTCATCCAGGACCACCCGGGCGATTGTCCGATCTGCCACATGAAGCTCACACCGCTCGTGACTGGCGACGCGGCCGGCACGTTGACAGCGTCCCCGGGTGCGCCCGAGAGCAGCCCCGGCAACCGGGAGCGAAAGGTCAAGTACTGGCACGACCCGATGATGAACCCTCCGTACATCTCGGACCGTCCCGGCAAGAGCCCGATGGGGATGGACCTCGCGCCCGTGTACGAGGACGAGGCGAAGCCCGCCGGGGCGGCGGTCGTCATCGATCCCGCCGTGGTCCAGAATATGGGGGTGCGCACCGTCGCCGCCGCACGCGGGGCGTTGTCGCAGCGCGTGCGAGCGACCGCCACGTTGGTCGAGCCGGAGTCGGCTCGCACCGACATCAACCTCCGCGTGTCGGGCTGGATCGAGATGCTCTACGCGGACAAGGACGGAATGGCGGTCCGCAAGGGCGACCCTCTGTTCGACCTCTACAGCCCGGACCTGCGTCTGGCGATCGAGGAGTTGATCGCGGCGA
>CAYNSB010000098.1:0-3333 GCA_964399625.1 uncultured Phycisphaeraceae bacterium | reverse complement strand
CGATCTCGCTGCTGGTGGGCGGGATCGGGATCATGAACATCATGCTGGTGTCGGTCAGCGAGCGGACGCGCGAGATCGGGCTGCGCAAGGCGGTGGGCGCCCGCCCCGAGATCATCCTGCTCCAGTTCCTCATCGAGGCCGTCACGCTCTGCCTGGTGGGCGGGGCGATGGGCCTGCTGGCAGGCCAGGCGATCGTGCTGGCGGCCAAGGCCAGCGGCGCCGCCGCGACCAAGGCGATGATGATCCCCGCGTGGGCCATCATTCACGCGCTGGGCTTCTCCGCCGCCACGGGCGTCATCTTCGGGATGTTTCCGGCGATGAAGGCCGCGCGCCTCGATCCCATCGAGGCGCTCCGCCACGAATAATCCGAGGACGCCGCCCTCGCCGCGATCAGCCCGCGTCGACCAGGTTTGCCAGCAGCCTCACGCCCCAGCCCGTGGGCCCCTCGATGTAGGGCCCGGCGTTGCGCTCGGCGACATGCACGCCCGCGATGTCGAGGTGGCACCACGGGACGCCCGCCCCGACGAAGTACGACAGGAACGCCGCCCCCTGCCCGGCGTGGGCCTTGCGGTTGGGGTTGCTGTTGACGATGTCGGCGACAGGGCTCTTCATCATCTCGCGGTACTCGGCGTGCATGGGAAGGCGCCAGACGCGCTCGCCGCTCGCCGACGCCGCCGCCTCGACCTTCGCGCGCAGCCCGTCGTCGTCGCAGAACATCCCCGCGTAGGTGCTGCCCAGCGCGGTGATGACTCCCCCCGTCAACGTCGCCAGGTCGATGAGCGCCGCCGGTCGCTCCTTCTCGCAGGCCCCGCAGAGCGCGTCGGCCAGAACGAGCCGCCCCTCGGCGTCGGTGTTGGTCACCTCGACCGTCACGTCGTTGCGGTAGCGAAGCACATCGTCGGGGCGGTAGGCCTCGTCGCTGATGCTGTTCTCGGCCGCCGCCAGCAGCGCGACGACCCCGCGCCGGGGCTTGATGACCGTCGCGATCGCGTGCATCGCGCCCAGCACGGCGCACCCGCCGTCCTTGTCGCGCTTCATGCCCACCATGCCGTTGTTGATCTTGAGCGACAGCCCGCCCGAGTCGTACGTCATCGTCTTGCCGATGAGCACGATGGGCTTGCCGCGGCGCTTGGGGTTCTTCGGCGTGTACTCCAGGCGGATCATGCGCGGCTTGTTCTCGCTCGCCTTGCCCACGTTGATCAGCCCCTCGAAGCGCTCGCGCTCCAGGTCCTTGCCCTCGAAGATCCGGCACTTGAGCCCGGTCTGCTTGGCGAGCTTCTGCGCCTGCGACGCCATGTACGCGGGCGTGGCGATGTTGGGCGGCGTCTCGCTGAGCGTGCGCGCGAAGTTCGCGGACACCGCCAGCGCCAGCCCGCGCTCGACGCCTGCGGCGAACGACTTGCTCGACGATCCCACGCTCAGTCTCACGCGCGTCGGCGCCGGCGTCGCCTTGCCCTTGAACTGATCGCACACCCAGCCGATCAAACCCAGGCCCTCACCAAACGCGCTGCCCGCGTCCTCCGCATCCACCTTCGTGCCCGCGAGGGCGCCCGCAAGCTCGATCGATGCGGCGCTCTCTTTGATTGCCGCGAGCCGCCGCCCGATCGCGCCGCCCAGCGTGCGGAACGACGCTGCCTCCAGCGAGCCCTTCTTTCCCAGGCCGATGAGCAGCACGCGCGAGGGGCCTTTCCCGGTCTTGCCGCCACGCCCGCTGTTGCTCGGGAAGACATCGGTGATCTTGCCCAGGTCGCCCGTCGCCTCGCCGCGCTTGAGGGCGCCGGCGATCGAGCCGTCGTGATCGTGGGCCTTGGTCGCCTTGTCGAGCGTCGCCGCGGCGCCGGCCTCACCCTGGAAGTAGCCAACAACGAGCACGGCCGAGGACGGGACGGATGCGACGCGGATCGACTCGAACATGGATATCTCCGGGAGGTGCAGGTGCGCGCGGCGTTCCGCCGGAAGCCTCGCGTGGGGGTGCGGGGAAAGGGGGGAACTCTAGGTGTTTGTTGCCAGATCAGCGCGATCGAAGAACGCTATCTCTGTTCCGGCCGATCCCGCTTCGCGGACACGAGCAGACCAACGCCCGCGAACGCCGCGAGGCCGGCGCCCACCCACAAGCCACCCGGAATCGTGTACACGGCACCCAAGAACCCGAGCGCGATGGTGACAATCACCGCGATCCTCACGCCCGCGTCGAATTTCTTGCCGACTTGTTCGGCTCCCTCCCGCGCGTCGATCGCGATGCGTTCTGCGCGCTGCAGTGATTCGACCGTCAGACGCAGCCCGCACTCCGGGCACTCGCCGCGCTCCAGGTCGCGCAGGTTGTAGTCGCACTTCGGGCACGGCACATCGCGCCCGGCGACGAACCGGCGGACGTGCTCGAGCTCTCGCTGCCTGAACTCGCTCTCGCTCATTCTCAAGCCTCGCGCCCGTCGCTTCCGCTCCGGCCTCTGAAAGGCAAAAGGGCCCATCATCCACGCCGGCGATGAGCCGTGCCTTTGACGGCGAATCTCCGGGATCGATCCGCTGGATTCGCTCGCCCCCTCCCGGGGACTCGCTCATCCGCGGCGTCTCACCGCCCCATCGTTCTCGCCAGCACGAACGCCAGTTCCAGCGACTGCTGGTAGTTCAATCGCGGGTCGCAGGCGCTGGCGTAGTTGTTCGAGAGGTGCTCCTCCAGCACGCCCGAGGCTCCGCCCGTGCACTCGGTCACGTCCTCGCCCGTGAGCTCAAAGTGCACGCCGCCCAGGATCGTGCCCGCCGCGCGATGCAGTCGGATCGTCGCCTCCAGCTCCGTGCGGATGTCCTCGAAGCGCCGCGTCTTGAGGCCACTGGGAGTCGAGATCGTGTTGCCGTGCATGGGGTCGCAGATCCACAGCACGCGCCTCCCGCTCGACTTCACCGCCTGGATGATGCCCGGCAGGACCCGCTCCACGTGGTCCGCGCCCAGGCGCGTGATGAGCACCATCTTGCCCGCCTCGTCGCACGGGTTGAGCGCCTCGATGAGCGGGACGACGTCGCTGGCAGTCGTCTTGGCGCCGAGCTTCACGCCCACCGGGTTGCGGATGCCGCGGAAGAACTCGACGTGCGCACCGTCGAGGGCGCGCGTGCGATCGCCGATCCACGGCAGGTGCGCCGTGAGGTCGTAGTACCCCGGGCGGCGCGGGACGGTGCGCGTCTGGGCCGACTCGTACAGCAGGTTCAGCCCCTCGTGGCTCGTGAAGAACTCGACGCGCGTCAGGTCGTCCACCGCCCGCTCGCCGAGCGCCTCCATGAACCGCAGCCCGTCCGCGAGCGTGCTTGTCATCCGCTCGTACTCGGCCCGCTGCTGCGACG
>CAYNSB010000097.1:0-3368 GCA_964399625.1 uncultured Phycisphaeraceae bacterium | reverse complement strand
TGCATCAACGGCCTCGGGACGAGCACGCGGATGGTCCAGAACGGCAGCGCGCTCAGCAACCAGTGGTGGCGGGCAAGGAACAGGCAGAAGTGGACCAGGTCGACGCTGTGCACCGGATAGAGGAACACGTGCCTGCGACCGTACTCGGCGTGCCCGATGGGCAGCTTGTCCGGGAAGAAGCGAACGGTCTGCCGCGGCGCCCGTCCGAAGACCAGCCGCGGATACTCGGTGTCGCGCAGGTTGAAACCGGACAGCGCGGCGAAGTGCACCCGCTTCTCGCGCTCGGTGCCGAGCCAGGTGAGCGACCGGTCCATGAGCACGCCGTCGACGACGAGCAAACGCTCAAGGGCCTGCTCGATAGTGGGCCGGCGCCGGTGCCGATTGTCAGTCTCTCCGATGGCCCGGTAGAGCGGCTTGTAGTGGACGTGGAAGAGACGAGTCCGCCCGTTCGGGCCGAGGGCGATGGGCCGCACGTACCCGTGCGCCAGCAGGCGCTCGATGAAGTCGTGCACCTTCTGCCCGTGCGTGATGTCGGCGAAGGTCGCGTACTGGCGGCCGACGAATACGCCGGAGTGGCGCAGGACGATGTCGAGGAATCGCCGTTGGCGATCGGAGATAGCGAAGCTCGACACGCTCCGTTTAGTGGAGCAATCACCTTGCCGGCCGTGCGACCGCATGAATCACCCGGTGCAGGCCCAGGCATGTGCAGAACCTGCGTAGATGCGATGTCTAAAGCAGCGCAGATTCTGCCACCTCACAGGCGAGGCTCCGCCCTTCGACAGCGCCGCAACGATCTCCCTAGTGCAGGGCAGCAGCTGATGATTGGGGTGTCAATCCGCGGGCCCTCGGCGTAGCTCGAGCACGAGACGCCTATGGCGATGACGTCAGGTCGTCAACAAAACAGAAGGCGACGCCGCCAACCGAGAGCATTTCCGTGCGCAGCCTATCGAGTCCAGATGTCACCTTTGTAGAGCCAGTCCGGCACCGTGTGGGCTCCCTTGACCGACGGGTGGTTGGCGAACATGAGCCTCAAGTTGCGAATCGCCTCGTACGCTTCGAGAATGAGGTCCCTCTGGTCTCTGAAGAACTGCTGGTCGAACCGATTCTCGTCGATTGCGTGGGCCGGCTTCGACCTCAGCTTCCGCACGGTGCGAAAGGCCTTTAGCATTCGGACCTGAGGTGCCGGGTCAGGAGTCTGCCATTTCTGGTCGAGCCACTCGCTTAGCGCCGAGATGGTGCCCTTGGGCTTCACGACCAACGCTCCGTCGGCACGGGGCTCCAGCGTCTCCATCAAGACGTCACCGCCGAAGAACGCGGGGTCGATATTGTCTGACAGAAGCTTGTCGAGGAGTTGTACGAAGGCGTTGAACTCCGCCAGGGTGGGCCTGATCAGAAAACCGAACTCCCTCGGCTTGTCCACGCCAGAGAAGTCCTTTCTGAACAGCGGCGCGCGCCCCATCAGCCGGGACATCTGGTTGATCTGCCTCAGCTCCTCGATGAACGCCTCGAAGATAGAGATCCTTTCAGGCCAATGACCGAGCACCGCCCGCCAGAAGTCGGGGTGTGGCAAGTACCGCCCGCTCAGCTCGTTGGCTTTCCATATCTGCTGGTGCTCATCGCTGAGCCCCGAGAGGTCCCAGAGCAGGGCGGCGACCACGCGTGTGGTCACGTCCTCGTCGTAGCCGAACCCGAACTGTTGCATCAGTATCTGGTCGCTCTCCTTGACCTTCCCCGTTTCGTAGAATTCGCCGCGAATGGAGAGGCTTCCCTGTACGTCGTTGGTGCGGTACGAATACCGCGGGTCGTTTCGGTAGTGCTCGAGGACTTTGAGCTCAAAGAACCGGCACACGATCTGAGGCTCGCCCAGCGCCAACTCGAGAGTGTATGGCTGACCGGCGTAGGACGTCGCGTCCACAACCCCGGCGAGGTGCTCCTTTGTGGGATACAAGCAGGCATGGTCGATGCTGGCTGCTGCAAGGCTCCGGATCTGCTTTTCGGGCGGCTCAGGTGCAAACGCTTGGATGTGCGGGTTTGGGTGGCGGTCGCCGACATTCACGGAGACAACGCGACGCTCGATTAGGCCCGTGAGCAATGAGTGCCTGTCCCCGTCGGCGCCGGCAACTAGCCGGACCGGAAAGCCGTTGAAGTCGCGGGACTTCAAGTAGTACTCGGTCACGGCTCCGACAATGGCGCCCTCTTCAAGAGGCACGCTGTTTGGCGCATCCATTTTGTTGTCACCGCAATCTAGTGCGCAGGTCCAAGCGGGACCACGGCTACGCCGCCCGGCGCCCCCGAGGTTCCTCGATGCGCGCCAGGCTGAGCTTCAGCCGGAACGGCTTCAGTAACCGGTTCATCGTGTCCTGCGTCGGATTGTGGCGCGGGTTGATCGCTCGCAGCACGTTCGGTCCCGCCATCTTCACCTTCGCGGCGAACTCCTTCACGCCCATCGCGCGGATCACCTTGCCGAGCGCCACCTGAATCGGCACGCCCTCGTCCATGGCGGCCAACAGAAACTCGCGCGCGAACTCCTGGTCGCGCAGGTCCTGCGCCAGCCCTTCGTTCCAGTCTCGGCTGCGTCGTGCCATGTCACTTCTCCCCGAGGTAGTCGCGCCAGTACTGCTGGGCGCGCCGGATGTCCTTCGCCTGGGTCCCCTTGGAGCCACCCACCAGCAGCAGCACCAGCGTTGCGCCGTCCTGGCCGAAGTAGAGGCGGTAGCCGGGCCCGAACATCACCCTGGCCTCCTGCACGCCGCCCCCGACGCCCTTGTGGTCGCCGAGGTTGCCCGTCTCGAAGCGAACGACGCGCGCCTGCACCCTCGCACGGGTGGCGCGGTCCAGCGTGTCCAGCCAGTCCCTGAAGGGGACTTTCCCGTCGGCCGTCTCGTACTCGCGGACCGTCACTGCCATCGTGGAGGCCTCCACTAAACTATCACAAACGATACTTTTGGAGGCGGCGGGACAAGGCCCGTGGAACGGGGCACGGGCACCGCGGAATCCGGTTCCCGCCGCCAAAATGGCAAGCGGCGGTACCACTGCCCCGCCGCCTCCAATATCCCTCCAAAATTTGGGTCGATTTCGGGTGTCTCCCGAGGACGCCAGTGAACTCGGCGAACGGCGGCAACTGCCGCCGACAGAACGCGTTAGCCCCAGAAGTCGCGCGCCATCAGTAGGTTACCGATCTCGCGCTTTTCGCGTTCGACTCCCGCCGCCTCCACCAACCTTCGCTCGCGATCACGCGAAGGTTGCCCGCCGTAGCGCGTAGCGCGAAGGCGGGCTGCATCAGTCACTTCCGAGCTTCGGCTGGCAAGCCCAGTCTCGTTGCTGATGTCGCTCGCTCAGCTCGGCTTTCCCGCCGCATCCACCTCCAC
>CAYNSB010000096.1:0-3377 GCA_964399625.1 uncultured Phycisphaeraceae bacterium | reverse complement strand
TACTCGCCGTACCACCACGTGAAGGAGGGCACGAAGTACCCGTCGATCCTGTTCCTGACAGGCGCGAACGACCCCCGCGTGGACCCGATGCAGAGCCGGAAGATGACCGCGCGCCTGCAGGCCGTCGGTGCGGACGTCTATCTGCGCACCAGCGCGAACTCGGGCCACGGGATCGGCACGGGCCTGTCGGAGCGCATCGAGCAGTACGTCGATGTGGACGCGTTCCTGTTCGATCGCCTCGGCGTGAAGTACTCGACCGGCAAGTAAGACGCGACGCGGACCATTCCCGACGCCGAGTCCTCTGTGGGCTCGGCGTCTTTCTTTGCGCACGCTCCGGGTTCGCGGACCTGCGGTCGATGCAATGATCGCTCGCGCTCACGCGTTGATCGGGGCAAGGAGGGTCGCATGAAACTCGTGGCTCAAGCCGTTGCGATCGCGATGTCCTGGTGCTATCCCGTGCTCGCCCAGCCCGGCGCGACCGCGGCGCGTCCGGATGCCCCCGTGGACGTCTCGATCGAGCGCCTCCAGGCCGCGGCGGATTACTCCGCCTCGCACGGCGGGCAGGCGTTCCTCGTGATGCGGGATGGGCACATCGTGCACGAGCGGTACGAGTCCGGTTGGGACGGCGTGCGGGCGCATCCGCTGGCGTCCGGGTCCAAGAGCTTCTGGGGCGTGCTGGCGGCGGCCGCGGCGCAGGACGGACTGCTGACGCTCGACGAGAAGGCGAGCGACACCATCACGGAATGGAAGGGCGAGCCGCGCAAGAGCCGCATCACGATCCGCCAGTTGCTGTCGCTCTCGAGCGGGATCGTGCCGGGGGGTGCGACCTTCGTGCGTGCGCTCCGCCGGGACGACGTGAGGGAGGCGATCGAGCAGCCCACCTACGCCGAGCCAGGGGAGAGCTTCCGCTACGGGCCCGCGGCGTACTTCGTGTTCGGCGAGATCCTCGCCCGCAAGCTCGCGGCGCGGGGCGATGCCGACCCCACGCCGCAGGGCTACCTGCAGCGTCGCGTGCTCGATCCGATCGGCATCCGCATCGATCGATGGAACAAGGACCTCTCGGGGCACGTGAACATGCCCGGCGGCGCGTCGATGGGCGCGCGCGAGTGGGCACGCTTTGGCGAGTTCGTCCGTCTCGACGGGGCGGTGATGGAGGGCGGCGCACGCAAGCAGGTCGTGGACGCCGCGCTGCTCAAGGAGTGCTTCCGCGCCTCGCACGCCAACCCGGTGTACGGGCTCACGTGGTGGCTCCCGGCCAATGCGGCCGGTGCGCCCGCGGACGATGGCGACGATGTTTCGCGCCGGCTCAATCGCCAGATCGCGCACAGCGCTCGGCGCGCCGGTGGCGAGGTCGGGGCGATCCCCGAGATCCGCATGGCCGCGGGGTTGGGCACGCAGCGCCTCTACGTGATCCCGGATCGAAATCTCGTCGTCGTGCGATTCGCCCCGCTCACCACGCCGGGCGACACGCCCGTGGGCGGCGGCGGGCGCGCGAAGGCCGACGCGTTCGACGATGGGGAGTTGCTCAGGCTGCTGCTCTCGCCCAAGCCCCAGCCGGACACGCCGCGGCGATAAGATCGTGCATGTCTCCCCGCCCTTCCCCCCGCCCGAGTCTCTGGCACAACCTCGGGGCGTTCTTCGGGAACGTGGCGCGGGGCTGGCGCGAGCCGATCCGCCCCGCTGACCCGAACTCCGGTTCGGTCTCCACCCAAGCTGACTCTGCCGCGCCGCGCGCCGTGGTGAACACGACGGTCATGGAGCGCCGCGTGAGCACACGGCAGGGTCCGATCACGCTGCGCCGGACCGTGATCGATGAGGTGGAAGGGCCCGTGACGCCCCCGCCCGAGCCGCGCCAGGACCAACCCCGCGCGACGTGAAACTCCCGGGCCGCGTGGTCGAATACTCCATGGGCGGCCACTGATGGGAGGATGTGCCGGTGTCGAACATGACCAGCATCGCCACCAACGCCGCGATCCATGCGGGTGTCACCGCCGCGCGACACGGCGCGGGCGTTTCAAACTCTGCCGAAGCGGGACCGCCCCGCGGAGCGACGGCGAGCGGCGCTCCCGCGATCACGCTGCTGCTGGATGGCGCGTGCCCTCTGTGCCGGCGCGAGGGGCGGTACATGGAGCGCCTGGATGGCGGGCGCGGGCGGGTCGCCTTCGTGGACATCGCGGCCCCCGGGTTCGATGCGGCGCGCTACGGGCGGACGCAGGCGCAGGTGATGGGCGCGATCCACGGCGTGCTGCCCGATGGCTCGATCGTCACGGGCCTGGAAGTGTTCCGCCACGCGTACACGGCCCTGGGGCGCGGGTGGATGGTCGCGTGGACGGCGTGGCCTGTGCTGCGCCCGATCGCGGACGCGGGATACCGGCTGTTCGCGAAGGTGCGCCCGCGCCTGCCGGGCAGGCACGGGTGCGAGGGTGGGGCGTGCCGCGTGCCTTAGGGTGCGTGGTCCAGAACCCACAGACTTGCACCGGTCCCCTACACTGAGCGGCCATGCCGTTCACCCCCAAGACCAACTTCCCAGTCCTCACCAAGCGCATCCCCTCGTTCCCCTTCGGGAAGGAGTCCGATCGCCACATCGTCGGGTACGACGAGTACATCCGCACCGGCGGGTACGCGGGCCTGAAGAAGGCCATCGCGCTGAAGCCCGACGAGGTGACCGAGGAGGTCAAGAAGTCGCAGCTGCGCGGGCGTGGCGGGGCGGGCTTCCCGTGCGGGCTCAAGTGGACGTTCCTTCCCAAGGTCGCGCCCGCCGCCGATGGGTCGCCGGGCGACCCCGGGCAGCGGTACCTCGCGGTGAACGCCGACGAGAGCGAGCCTGGCACGTTCAAGGACCGTTTGCTGCTGGACTTTGATCCGCACCTCATGCTCGAGGGCATCGCGATCGCGTGCTACGCCTGCCGGATCAAGACCGCCTTCATCTTCATCCGCGGCGAGTACCACCACCAGGCCCACGTCGTCGAGCACGCCATCCAGGAGGCGTACGCGCACGGCATCTTCGGGCCCAAGGGCCTGATGAGCGGCGCCGCCACGGCGCGCGGCGGGGCCTTCGCCGTCGACTGCCACCTGCACCGCGGGGCCGGCGCGTACATCTGCGGCGAGGAGACGGGCCTCCTGGAAGCGATCGAGGGCAAGCGCGGCTGGCCGCGGATCAAGCCGCCCTTCCCCGCCGTCAAGGGGCTCTTCGGGAAGCCCACCATCATCAACAACGTCGAGACCCTCGCCCACCTGCCCAGCATCATCGAGCACGGCGCCGACTGGTTCATGACGCAGGGCACCGCGTCCTCCCTGGGCGGGACCAACCCGCCCAGCTTCGGCACCAAGCTCATGGGCGTCAGCGGGCACGTCAACCGCCCCGGCGTGTTTGAGTG
>CAYNSB010000095.1:0-3872 GCA_964399625.1 uncultured Phycisphaeraceae bacterium | reverse complement strand
TCGAGATGAAGGAGAAGAAGGCCCGCGTCGAGGACGCGCTGCACGCGACCCGCGCCGCGGTCGCCGAGGGCATCGTCCCCGGCGGCGGCGTCTCCTTCATCCGTGCGCGCCGCGCCATCGAGAAGAGCAAGGAGTGGAAGGGCGTCTTCGGCAAGGGCGGCGAGCACCTCACCGCCGACGATGTGGGCCAGGTCAAGTACGATCTCGCCGCGGGCATGAACGTCGTGTTCCAGGCGCTCGCCGTTCCCACGCGCACGATCGCGGAGAACGCCGGCGTCAAGGGCACCGTTGTTGTCGCCAAGGTCGCCGAGAGCGGCGACGACGCGTTCGGCTACAACGCGCTCACCGATGAGTACGGCGACCTGCTCAAGCAATGCGTCATCACGCCGGCGAAGGTCGATCGCAGCGCGCTGCAGAACGCCGCCAGCGTCGCCGCAGTCCTCCTCGCCGCCGACTGCATCATCACCAGCAAGCCCGAGGCGAAGGAACCCGCCGGCGCTGGTGCCGGTGGCATGGGCGGGATGGGTGGCATGGGCGGCGGCATGCCGGGCATGGGTGGCATGGGCGGGATGGGGTTCTAACCAATCGAACCGGGCGCATCGGCGCTCGCTCCTGCTTTTCCTTGCATGCACCAACTCCTCGAAATCTTCACCGACCTCCCCAAGTTCCTCGATGGGTTCATCCAGGACCACGGGATGTGGGTCTACGCGCTGCTCTTCGCGATCATCTTCGCCGAGACGGGCCTGGTCATCATGCCCTTCCTGCCGGGCGACTCGCTGCTCTTTACCGTCGGCGCCCTCGCCGCTCGCGGCTCCATGAATGTCTGGGCGATCACGGCCCTGCTCATCGTCGCGGGCGTGCTGGGCGATGCTGTGAACTACCACGTGGGCAAGTACATCGGCCCACGCGTCTTCAAGAACGAACCGGGCCAGGGCGCCACACGGCTCGAGCGCATGCTCAACCGCAAGCACCTCGAGCGGGCCCACGCCTTCTTCGAGAAGTACGGCGGCAAGGCCGTGGTCCTGGGTCGGTTCGTCCCCATCGTCCGCACGTTCGTGCCGTTCGTGGCGGGCGCGGGCGCGATGACCTATCGCACCTTCGTGGTGTACAACATCGCCGGAGCGATCCTCTGGATCGGCGTGTGCATCGGCGCGGGCTGGTTCTTCGGCAACATTCCCTGGGTCAAGAAGAACTTTGAGGCCGTCGTCATCGCCATCATCGTCGTCTCGCTCATCCCGCTCGCGGTCGAGTGGTTCCTCGCCCGCCGTCGTGCCGCCGCGGCCGCGTCGGAGGCAAAGCCCTGATGGCCACGCACCAGCCCAACTGCGAGATCTGCTCGCGCCTGGCGGACTGTCGCCAGGGCCGGCACCCCGCGCTCATCGCGGAGCTGGACACGGGCTACGCCGTGCTGGGCGATTCTCAGCAGTTCGCGGGCTACTGCGTCCTGCTGTGCAAGACGCCCGCGACCGAGCTCGACGAGCTGGACCCCCGCACGCGTCTCCGCTTCCTTGAGGAGATGTCCCAACTTGCGGCGGCCGTCCGCGCCGCCGTCAAGCCCCACAAGCTCAACTACGAGTGCCTGGGCAATCTCGTGCACCACCTGCACTTCCACATCTTCCCACGCCGGCTGACGGACGCGGACCCCAAGGCGCCCGTGTGGGGGCAGATGCACGCCGCGGGTAGCCCCGCCGCGCGAGCAGCCGCCTTCGATCCGCGCGCCCACGCCGATCTGCTCGAGTCCATTCGCCGCGAACTGTCCACCATCCGCGCTCGCGCGAGCGCGTCGAGGGAGCCCGTCCCCGTCTGATTCCCTGTGGCCCCCGGGCCAATTGACCATTTGGAGATTTCGCAATGCCGATCAAGCCACTCGAAGACCGCGTCCTCGTCAAGCCCATCGAGAGCGAGAGCAAGACCGCCTCGGGCATCTACCTCCCCGAGACCGCCAAGGAGAAGCCCGTGCGCGGCAAGGTCGTCGCCACCGGTCCCGGCAAGCGCCTCGAGAACGGCAAGCGCGCCCAGCTCTCCATCAGGAACGGCGACACCGTGGTCTACGGCAAGTACGCGGGCACCGAGGTCGAGATCAAGGGTGAGAAGCACCTCATCCTCCGCGAGACCGAATTGCTCGGCGTGTTCGAGGGCTGATCGCCCCTCCCGCGCAAGACCAAAGCCCTTGGAGCCGATGCGTCCATGACCTTGCTCGATCGACTGGGACTGCGCTCGAAGCCCGTGGCGGTGGACCCGTCCATGGCGGGAGAGCCTGCGCGCGCCCAGACGATCAAGCACGACTTCTTCTTCGTTCGCGGGCACCCACGCTCGGGAACGAACTGGGTCGGCGCGCTGCTCAACCTCCACCCGCAGGTGAACTGCTGGGGAGAGTTCCACTTCGAGGACATCCGCAACGCGATCGACGGGCTGCAGGCCCACCCGTGGCAGATCACCTCGCGCGAGAACCTGAAGAAGGTCATGGACGATGCCTTCGAGGACCTCGTGCGCAAGTCGATCCTCACGCTCAAGGAGCGGAAGCCCGGCGCGAAGTGGATCGGCGATCGCACGCCGCGGGGCCTTCGCGTCTTCCTCGAGCAGGCGCCCTACTTCCTCATCGTCCGCGATGGGCGGGACATCGTGGTGAGCTGGACCTTCCACGTCCTGCGCATGCGCCCGCACGTGCTGGATGTCGTCGTGCCCGCCGAGCTGCGCCCGGGCTTCAACCGTCTCTACGAGCGGTTCCGGGCGGACGCGGACCACTTCCGCACGCATCCGCACGAGCTGCTGTCGGACGAGGGCTGGGTCCGCATGGTCGCCTCTCGCTGGGCGAACTGGGTGAGGGCGGACGCCGCGAGCGCCGCGTGTATCCGCGAGGGCAAGAAGGGCTCGCGTGGCAGGCTGCTGGAGCTGCGCTACGAGCAGCTCCACGCCGACACGGAGACCTGGCGCACACGCATGTACGAGTTCCTCGGGCTCGATCCGGGCGAGGCCCTGCCTCTCTCGAGCGAGACGAGGACCGCCCCGGGCTTTGAGAAGGAGGACCCCATGTCCTTCTGGCGCCACGGCGCCGTGGGGGACTGGAAGACGTATCGGAATGACGACTTCGTGAGATGGTTCAAGGACTCGGCGGGGGAGGTCCTCGTCGAACTGGGATACGAGAAAGACGGACACTGGTAGCGCACCGGGCGCGGCGGCGAGCATGCCCCATCGCCCTTTCAACGTGAGGATCGACCAATGGCAACCAAGCAGATCATGTTCGACGATGCCGCCCTCCTCGAGATGAAGAAGGGCGTGGACCGGCTGGCCGACGCCGTCAAGTGCACCATGGGCCCCGCCGGGCGCCACGTCGTCATCGAGAAGTCCTACGGAGGCCCGCACGTCACCAAGGACGGCGTGTCCGTCTCCAAGGAGATCACCCTCCCCGATCCCTTCGAGAGCATGGGCGCGAAGATGGTCAACGAGGTCGCCAAGAAGACCGCGGACAAGGCCGGCGACGGCACCACCGCCGCCACCGTCCTCGCCCAGGCGATCTTCTCCGAGGGCCTCAGGCATGTCACGGCAGGCGCGAACCCCGTGCAGCTCCAGCGCGGCATCAACGCCGCCGCCAGCGCCGCAAGCGAGGCGATCGACGCCATGAGCGTCAAGTGCAAGGGCAAGGACGACTACACCAAGATCGCGACCGTCTCGGCCAACCACGACGCGAACGTCGGCGAGCTGATCGCCGAGGCGATCTCGAAGGTCGGCCCCGAGGGCGTCGTTGAGGTGGAGGACGGCAAGACCGCCACGACCACGCTCGACTACGTCGAGGGCATGCAGTTCGACAAGGGCTATCTCAGCCCGTACTTCATGACCGATCCCAAGACCGCCGAGTGCGTGCTCGAGGACGC
>CAYNSB010000094.1:0-4469 GCA_964399625.1 uncultured Phycisphaeraceae bacterium | reverse complement strand
CGACAACACCGTGGACTTCCAGGAGTTCATGGTCCAGCCGTGGGGCTTCGACACCTTCGATCAGGGCCTGCGCGCCGGCGTCGAGATCTACCACGCTCTGAAAAAGGTCCTGCACGACAAGGGCCTCTCCACCGCCGTCGGCGACGAGGGCGGCTTCGCCCCCAACCTCAAGAGCAACGAGGACGCCCTCAAGATCATCGAGGAGGCCGTGGGCAAGGCCGGGTACAAGTGGGGGAGCCAGATCTTCGTCGCCCTCGACCCCGCCACGAGCGAGTGCTGGAACGAAGCCGAGAAGGCCGGCAAGAAGGGCTACATGATGTTCAAGTCGTCCAAGGAGGTCCTCTCCTCCAAGGACATGGTGGACCTCTGGGCCGGCTGGTGCAAGAAGTACCCCATCCGCTCCATCGAGGACGGGCTCGCCGAGAACGACTGGGACGGGTGGAAGCTGCTCACCGAGAAGCTCGGCGACAAGGTCCAGCTCGTCGGCGATGACCTCTTCGTCACCAACAAGAAGTTCCTGCAGAAGGGTCTGGAGAAGGGCTGCGCCAACGCGATCCTCGTGAAGGTGAACCAGATCGGCACGCTCAGCGAGACGTTCGACGCGGTGGGGCTGGCGATGCGCAACAAGTACAGCGCGATCCTCAGCCACCGCTCGGGCGAGACCGAGGACTCGACGATCGCCGACATCGCCGTCGCGACCAACTGCGGGCAGATCAAGACGGGCGCCCCGTGCCGCAGCGACCGCAACGCCAAGTACAACCAGCTCATCCGCATCGCCGAGCAGCTGGGAGAGGCGGGCGTCTACGGCGGCGCGATGTGGAACAAGTGAGCAGGCACGCGTCGCGCATAGGCTTGTTCCCGGCATGTCTCTGATCGTCCAGAAATTCGGCGGGTCCTCCGTCGCGGACCCCGATCGCATCCGCCGCTGCGCCCAGCGGGCGTTCGATCGCGCTCGCGAGGGGCACCAGGTCGTCGTCGTTGTCTCCGCGATGGGCAAGACGACCGACAACCTCATCAACCTCGCCAACGAGATCACCGATGGCCCGCCCAAGCGCGAGATGGACCAGCTCATGGCGGCGGGGGAGCAGATCTCCATCGCGCTCATGGCGATCGCGCTCGAGACGCTCGGGCAGCCCGCCGTCTCACTGACCGGCCAGCAGGCGCGGATCCTCACCGAGTCGGCCCACACCAAGGCCCGCATCCGCCAGATCGATCCCGGCGCCATGCGCCAGCACCTGGACGCGGGCCGCGCGGTCGTCGTCGCCGGCTTCCAGGGCGTCACCTACGACGCCGATGGCACCGCGCACGTCACCACCCTCGGGCGTGGTGGCAGCGACACCACCGCCGTCGCCCTGGCTGCCGCGCTCAAGGCCGACGAGTGCGAGATCTTCACCGACGTGGACGGCGTGTACACCGCCGACCCCCGCATCGTGCCCAACGCCCGCAAGATCGAGCGCATCAGCTACGAGGCGATCCTCGAGCTGGCGAGCCTGGGCGCGAAGGTGATGGCCACGCGATCGATCTTCTTCGGCGCCAAGTACAACGTCCCCATCCACGTGAGGCACAGCATGCTTCCCGATACCGGCACCATGATCGTCCCCGAATCCCACGACATGGAGCAGGAGATGGTCACGGGCCTCGCCCTCAAGACCAACCTGGGCCGCGTCACGCTCATGGGGCTTCCCGCTCGGGCGGACGTGCAAAGCCGAATCTTCGCCAGCGTCTCCGCCGCCGGCATCAACGTGGACGACATCATCCAGAGCGGCGGAGGAGCGGGCGGCGCGGCCGACGGCAGCACATCGGTGTCCTTCACCGTGGACCACGCGGACCTCGTGGACATCAAGAGCGTCTGCGATCGCATCGTGCGCGAACTCGGACAGGGCCAGGTGCGGATCGACCTGGGGCTCTGCAAGGTCAGCGCCGTGGGCGTCGGCATGCGCTCGCACACCGGCGTCGCGGCAAAGATGTTCGACGCGATGGCCCGGGCCAGCGTCAATGGCTCGCAGGGCATCCCCATCCAGAACATCACGACCAGCGAGATCAAGATCAGCGTCATCCTCGCCAAGGAGCATGGCGAGGCCGCGATGCGCGCCATCCACGAGGCCTTCGGGCTCGGGCGCTGACGCCCCGGGGTGATTTCCCGTGCCTCACGCCCGCGCGGCGGCTCAGCACGCGCACTATTGTCTCGCCCACACCACACAGGAGAGACCCATGATTCGAGTTCGTCGCATCGCCCTGGCCACGCTCGCAGTCGGCGCCCTGCTCTCGGCGTCCGTCGCCGTGTCGCAGCCCGCCGATCGACCGCCCGCCCAGCCCGGCGAGCGCCGCGGCGAAGGTCGGGGCGAAGGCCGCGAAGGCGGGCGACAGGAAGGAGCCCGCGGCGAGCGTCAGGGCCCCAATGTTGGCGGCGCGATGAAGTCCATGGGCCGAGCCATGGAGCGTCTCGAGAAGCAGCTCGCCGACGCCTCGAAGAAGGACGAGAATCTGCGGCTCATCAACGACATCCAGCGCGGCGCGGTCGCCGCCAAGGGCCAGCCGCTGCCCAACGACGTGCTCGCCAAGGGCAAGGACGAGGCCGAGAAGACGAAGATGGCCCAGTCATACCGCAAGAACCTGATCGCCCTGGTCCGCAAGACACTGGACCTGGAGGACGCCGTCCTCGCCGGCAAGGGCGACGATGCCAAGAAGCTGATCGACGAGATCGCCAAGCTCCGCGACTCGAGCCACGACGCGCTCGGGCTCAAGGACGAGTAGCCCCGCCACGCCCGCTCGATCCCCACCGTGCACCCATGAGCGCCGCGCCGCGCGATCACTCCGCCCACGCCGCCTTCCTGTCGACGCGCCACTTCGCGTCGCTGGACGGGCTGCGCGCGCTCGCCATCCTGCTCGTCATCGCGCACCACGCCCTCGGAGCGCACGCGGAATCGGTCCTCCTCGTGGACCCCGGCGCCACCGGCGTCGCCCTGTTCTTCGCGCTCTCAGGCTTCCTCATCACCACGCTCCTGCTCCGCGAGAGGGACCAGACCGGAACGATCAACCTGGGCCACTTCTACGCCCGCCGAACGCTGCGCATCTTTCCACTCTACTACGCCGTGCTCGCGCTCTACGCCGTCGCGGTCGCGATCACGGTCGCCGGCGATGAGGCCCGCGAGTTCTGGCGCAACCTGCCCGCGTTCGCCACCTACACCAGCAACTGGTTCGTGGATCTCCCTCGCAACGCCGACGGCTCGCCCAAGCGCGTCATCTTCTACTTCGCGTGGAGCCTCGCGACGGAGGAGCAGTTCTACCTGGTGTGGCCCTGGATCGTGCGCACGTTCCGTCCACGCTGGGCGCTGGCGTGCCTCGCGACAACCATGGCCCTGGTGTTCGGCTTGAAGCTGCTCTACGGGTCCCTGCCCACACCAACCAGCACCCTCGAACGAATCGTCCGCATCGCACAGAGCCCCTCGCTCGAGATCGGCGCCGGCGTCGCGCTCGCGATGACGCTCCACCATCCGGCGGGTTTCCGATTGCTCCGCGGCGTGCTGGGGCATCGCTGGAGCGCACCACTGGCCGCGGCCTTGGCGGGCGCGATCGCGCTGACCCACATCCCCGAGCCGACGATCTGGTACGCGCTGCAAGCCATGCTCCTGACGGCCCTGGTCGGCGCGTGCGTCATCCGCGAGGACCACCCCCTGGCGCCCGCGTTGCGGTGGCGCCCATTGGCCCGGATCGGCGTCGTCTCGTACGGCATGTACCTGCTCCACATCTTCGCGCTCAACACGGCGCGGGCCGCGCTCTCACGCCTTCAGGTTGAGAATGCCGTGCTGCTCTTCGTCATCGCATCCCTGCTCACCTACGCCGCCGCGGAGTGCAGCTTCCGTCTGTTCGAATCCCGATTCCTCCGCCTCAAGTCGCGATTCGCCCGTCCGGAGTCACGACCCGTGCCCGAGGTCGTCGTCACGCCCGCCGCACGCCTGAGCACGCCCGCGCCGACCCAGACGCGCGTACCCTCAGGCCCATGACAACCGCCCCGACAATCGCAACCGCACGCTCCGGCGAGGTCCACCGCTGGTCCCACACGCTCATCCCGACCACACGCGAAGCGCCGACCGACGCCGAAACACCCTCGCACGTGCTCCTCTCCCGCGCCGGGTTCATCCGCAAGGTCGCCGCCGGCGTCTACGACTACCTGCCCCTCGCCTGGCGCACCCTCACCAAGATCAGCCACATCGTGCGCGAAGAGATGAACGCCGCGGGCGCTGCCGAGCTCTTCATGCCCGTCATCGTGCCCATGGAGTTCTACCAGCAGACCAAACGCCACGAGGCGTACGGCGACCTGCTCTTCAAACTCACCGATCGGAAGGGCAACGTCTCGGCCCTCGGGCCCACGCACGAGGAGACCATCACCGAGATGGTCAAGGGCAGCGTGAATAGCTACAAGCAGCTGCCACTGAACCTCTACCAGATCCAGACCAAGTTCCGCGACG
>CAYNSB010000093.1:0-4580 GCA_964399625.1 uncultured Phycisphaeraceae bacterium | reverse complement strand
GTCGCCATCGGGCGTAATGAGGCTCATCGCCTCGAAGCCTGTCTGGAGTCCCTACGCGCCGAGGGCATTCCGCTTGTGTATGTCGACTCGGGGTCGACCGATGGCAGCGTCGAGCTCGCCCGAACCATGGGGGTTGAGGCTGTCGTGCTGGATGCGGCGAGTTCGTTTACGGCCGCACGCGCTCGAAACGCCGGGGCGGCTCGCCTGCTGGAGATCGCGCCCGACTTGACCGCGATTCAGTTTATCGACGGCGACTGCACGATGGTGCGGGGCTGGATCGCCGCGGCCAAGGAAACCCTCGCCGAGGACGAACGCATCGCCGTGGTTTGGGGGCGTCGGCGCGAGAGATTCCCCGACGCCAGCATCTATAACCGGTTGTGCGATCTCGACTGGGACGAGCCGGTGGGAGAGTCGCTGTGGTTTGGCGGAGATGCGACCATCCGCCGTGTCGCCTTCGCGGAGGTCGGCGGGTACGACGCGTCGGTCATCGCTGGCGAGGAGCCGGAACTCGCGGCTCGGCTTCGAAAACGCGGCTGGCGCATCATGCGGATTGAGCACGAGGCCACACTCCACGACGCGAATCTCGTGCGGTTTGGCCAGTGGTGGAGACGCATGGTCCGGGGCGGGCATGCGATGGCCGAGGTGTCACACCTCCATGATGGCTGGGGCGGCTTCTCGCGTTTGCAGATGTTCAAGGCGGTAGGTTGGGCCGCGGTACCCATTTTGATCACAGCGCTGCTCTCGCTGCGGATCGGGTGGTGGAGCCTGATCGTGCTCGGGCTCTACGCCCTGCTCTGGATCAAGGTACTTCTTGCAGAGGTTCGGCGCGGGCGCTCCCTTCGCCACTCGGCACTGAGGTCCACGTTTCTCCTCCTTGGAAAGTGGCCCGAAACGCTGGGCGTCGCACGCTACTGGCTCGGCCGCATCACCGGCCACCGTGCACGCATCATCGAGTACAAAGGACCGCGCGTACCGCCTTGAGCCCTGGGCCGTGCCCTTCAACCGCGCACGCCGTTGCTTCACCGGTGCAGCTGAGTCGCGCGCGGCCCCGTCCAGTTCTCGGGCCGTGTTTAATCAGCCATCGTGACGCGGCTGCGATGCGACGATTTTCAAGAACTCCGCCTCGAGACGCTCACCTTGTGCGTGCACCGAGTGTTGCTCGTGCGCCCTCCGGCGCCCCTCGGCTCCCAGGGTGCGGCGCTGTTGCACACTCATCCGGGCAATGTCGAACATCGCATCGGCCAGCAGATCGGGTCGCGCGGGTGGCACTACTCGCCCGCACGATTCGTCCAGCAATTCGGGAATCCCCGCGATCTCGGTCGCGATCACAGGAACGCCCATCGCCAGAGCCTCCACAATCGCCATGGGAAGACCTTCGGCGCTGCTCGCCAGCACCATTGCAGTCGCAGCTTGCAGACGCGCCCGAACGCCCGCCTCGCTCAAGGCGCCAGTGAGTTCGGTGCATTCACTCAAGTCGCTCTCCCCCACCATCCGCTCGATGAGCGTGCGTCGTTCTCCTTCGCCAGCGATCACCAGTTTCGCTCGCAGCCCCCGTGCTCGGAGCAGGACCATCGCCTCCAAAACGGTGTGGTGCGCTTTTTGAGGACACAACCGGCCGAGCGTGACGAACGTCGGCGCGGCCTCAGAATCTGTCTGCGGACCAGACTCGTCAAAGAACTCTGGCCCCACGCCGCAGCGCACCACTCGGACTTTGCACCAGTCTTTCGGTTCAATCCAGCGCTCGAGTTGGGCCCGTCCGAAATCGCTGACTGCCACGACAAAGCGTGCGGCTGCGGCTTTTTCTCGCAGCCGCAAGCCGCGAGGGGCATCGAATTCGGGTGGTCCATGCACGGTCATGCTGAACCCAGGCCCACCCATTGCTTCGACAATCAACATCACGGTCGCGGGATTGGTACCGTGATGGACATGCACATGCTCAATGCCCAGCCGTTCGAATCGGCGAATCAGAACCAGGGCCTCGATCAGATAGGCGCCGTGTTTGAGGAGCCCCGCCTCGCTGCCGATCCCGAGCTCCAATGCGCGCCACAACCCCCGGAGTGCCATTCCAGGCCGGGCAACCGCGACTCGCAGCGTGTCTCCAATAAGGCGACGTACGCCGGATCCGAGGATGCAATGAGTGCGTCCTTTCTCTGAAGTGTCTTGAGGGTCAACGAGCGCTCCCTCCGAAGCACGTACGGAGAATCGGTGTACCGTGTGGCCTCGCCGCTCCAGTTCACGAATCTCGCGCCGGATGAACGTGTGGCTCACGGCGGGGTATTGGTTTGTAAGATACGCCAGCGTGAGATTTCGCATAGAACCACTCGCTGAAACGTACACTTCATCGCCTTCTTGAGATTCCTTGAAGATGCTCGCATTCGCCTCTCTCACAGGAGGCCCCTTCGAGCATACTCCAACACGGTTATTCCGGACATTGCAGTCGCCTTCCATTGAGACCCTGCGAGAGTCGGGGCGAGTTAGTACGCTATCGCGTCTCGGCTCGCTTCGCACGCACGAGGGAGGTTACGCTTTGGACAAATCGCCCGTAGCACAGGAGACGGAGCGCGGATCGGCGCCGCGCGTCCTTGTTGTTGATCTCAACAACTTCGCGAGGTACCCGACGATTCCTGTGGGGTACCTCGTTGCTGTGTGCCGCCAGGCCGGCATGCCCACTCGTGTCTTTTCACCGCTCTCGATCGGCGTTCGTGGCGTGACGCGCGAGCGCTCGCCCCGCCCGTGGAGCCTGCCTGTTGCAAAGGCGGGGTACCTCACGGCTGTCAGCGGCTCTCCATGGGTTCGCGGGGTTCGATCGAGGCTCGCGACCCGCCGGCTTTCGCAACTGAAGCGTCGTGAAGGCGAAGTGTTGGCCGCGTTCGAACGAACGCTGGCTTTGGATCTTCCTGACGTTGTGCTCATCAGCACGTATCTGATGTACAAGGACCTTACTGCCGCGATCTGCGCGGCGAGCGCGCGAGCCGGCGTGAAGACGCTGGTCGGCGGCCCCTACTTCGCCCAGCCGGAAGTGATCTCAGAATGGATCGACATCCCCGGAATGACCGCTTTGGCCGCGGGGGAGATCGAGTTGCATCTCCCCGACGTCATTCGTGCGATGGTCGCTGGTGAAGACGCGTCGCGATTTCCTGGCGTGCTTGTTCCCGCGGGAGGGCGCCAGTGGCGTGGCACGATCGCACCACCGCTCAAAGCGCTAGACGCGGTGCCCGCGCCGGACTACTCCGACTTCCCATGGGATCGGTACCCGCAGCGCATTGTGCCGGTGATCACTGGACGTGGGTGCGCCTGGGGCGCGTGCACGTTTTGCTCAGACGTGACTAGCAGCGCCGGAAGGACCTTTCGCAGCCGTACTCCCGAGAACGTGCTTGATGAGCTGCGTCGGCAGCACGAGACGCACGGCGTCAAGATGTTCGTGTTCACGGACCTGAAGCTGAACAGCGATCTGCGGGTGTGGCGAAACATCCATGAGCGGATGCAGATTGTCGCACCGGGTTCCACATGGATTGCTGCCGTACACGTGCACGAGGATCCTGACAACGGGCTCTCTGCGGAAGACCTGCGAGCAGCGGCCGCCTCGGGGTGTGTCCGCCTCAGCACCGGCCTGGAGTCGGGAAGTCAGCGCGTACTCGATTTGATGCACAAGGGTACACGGATCGAGTCGGTTGCGCGATTCTTGAGTGATGCGACGGCAGCTGGCATTAGCACACGCTGCACCATGATCACCGGTTTCCCTGGGGAAACGGCGCGGGATGTAGACCTGTCCGCAGCGTTTCTTCGAGAGCACTCCGTTAATCTCGAGCGGATCTCACTCAACCGCCTCGTCATCGTGCAGGGCACGGGGCTTCAGCGTATGTGGCAGCGATCGGCCGCTGACTATCCAGACTTGCAGCACGGAGCCAAGAATCTCAGCCTCGCGGTGCTCGACCATCGCCTGTCGACCAACAACGAACCAAGTTACCGCGCGGCGGTTCTGCGTCTGCTTGAAGCGGTTCACAGCGTGAATCGCAAGCCGCTCAACGAGCGGGCGCGGGAGTTTGAAGGGGTGATGTAGTTCGGTTGGATCCGTGCCGATGCATCCAGAGCGGCGTGAGCGTTGGCAACGTGCCGTGTCCCCACGGGCTGTCGCCATACATCCACGACGCTGATCTCTTTCGCCCGGGTCGCCCCGCCTCTTGAGCATGAGTCAGTATGGGCGTGTGGGCGTGGTCGAGGTACCGCGTTGCCAGCGAAAAGTCGCCGCTTCGAACAACCGTTAGACAACCAGTGACCGGCTCACGCGACCAGACCGCGTCGACGATCCGCGGACGACTCCACACGGGAATCTAGCCGTCGGATTCGCTGAGGGTGGAGAGCACAACCTCGAGGTCTGCCTTGAGTTCGTACACAGCCTTCACTTGCAACCGATAGAGACGCTGGACGATCGACAGCAACGCCGATCGGGGCCCCGCCGTGGCCAAGAGGTCCGTTCGGTGTTGGTGCCACACGACCTCGCAGTAGCTCGCCACGTCCGATGCGAATGCCCATGACTCTCCGGCGGCCCGCCAGCTTCCTGCGGTTCCCGGACGGCGCGT
>CAYNSB010000092.1:0-4845 GCA_964399625.1 uncultured Phycisphaeraceae bacterium | reverse complement strand
GCGGCCCGCTTGCCGATCGCCTGGATGTACCCGCTCTCGTCGGTGATGTCGCGGACGTTCACGTTGATCAGCTCGAGCCCGATCTTGTTGATCTCCTCCGCGACGTTCTTGTTGATCAGGCTCATGAACTTCTCGCGGTCCTTGTTGATCTCCTCGATCGTGAGGGTCGCGATCACCAGGCGGAGCTGCCCCAGGATGATGTCCTGCGCCAGCTCGCGGATCTGCTGCGGGCCCAGGTTGGGCAGGCGCTCCGCGGCGTTGTTCATGAGCACCGCGTCCGTCGAGATGCCCACGGTGAACGTCGCGGGCACGTTCACGCGGATGTTGTTGAGCGACAGCGCCCCCTCGAGCGGGATGTCGATCACCAGCGGCTCGAGCGAGAGATAGGCGTAGTCCTGGATGAGCGGCCACACGAACGTGCCGCCGCCGTGGAGGCACTTGGCCGCCCGGTTCCCGCCCACGCGCCCGTAGACCACCAGGATGCGATTGGACGGACAGCGTCGGTATCGCATCGTCACGAAGATCGCGAAAAAGAGCAGCAGCAGCGCCACCGCCGCGACGAGCCCGAGCCAGATGAGCGGCTCGCCCCGCGCGGAGGCGGGCCCGGCTTGCGAGAGTGCCATGATCGTGTTCATCGGTGTCTCCTTCGTGTTCGAGGCCTTGCTTTCCCAGATGTCCTTCTGCTCATCGCCCCGCGGGAGCGCGCCGTGGCGCACCGCGTGCGTTGCCCCCGCGCTCTGCGTGGCGGGAGCCCGGAGAACGCCCCAGCGCAGGGGCGATGTCTGCTACAAGCGTGCGATGGTGAGGGTGTGGTCCGCGTCGATGCCGACGATGGTCACGCGCGTGCCGCTCGCCAGTTCCTCGCCCAGCGTGCGGGCGTTGCAGATGCGCTGGCGGCCGTCGATCGTGAAACGCACCTGCCCGCCGGCGGCGCCGCTCGTGCTGACGTAGACCTCCGCGGGCAGGCCCACGGCGCGACCCAGGTCCAGCGTGCCCGACTGGTGCAGCCCCGCGATGCCCCGCAGCAGCAGCCCCAGCAGCCACACCATCCCCGCGCCGCAGAGCAGCCCCACGACGAGCGCGGCGCTGATCGGGCGCCCGGCCCCCTTGAGCGCGCCCACGCCGCCCCACCCGAAGCCCATCAGGAACGCGGCGACGGACTGGAGCGAGAGCAGTTTGAAGTCGTGCCCCGAGTCCGAGTGAGAGGCATCGCCCGCGTGGGCGTCTCCCACGTGCAGCGCGTGGCTGGAGCCCACCAGCAGCAGCGCCATCCGCAGCACAAAGAAGACCGTGCCGATGAGGGCCGGGACCGTGAACCACGCGGCCGGTCCGGTGAGCAGCATCTCCCACATCTTCGCGCCTCCTCGTGCGGCCCGCTGGACCCAGGGCCGGAAGGGTGTGCGATGGGGCAACACGCCCAACTTCTAACACCACACCTAAGCGCGCTCCGCGCACCGAATCCATTCGGGATACGGACGAACTTGTTTCGGGAGGAGAACGGAAGCCGATACGCGCCACAAGCGGTGGTGGGTGTGGGATGTAGTGCGGGCTAACACCGCGTTTGCACGCGAAAATCGACGGGATTCTTGAACACCGAACGGCGCACGCTCGAGCGCCTCCCGGCTCGAAGAGGGGCGATCGGGGTCGAGTATTGACACAGTTTGTATAGTTACTTTATCCTATGTGTGTCGCGCCGGTGGACGCGGCACGGAGACCCGACATGCCCCGACTCCAGCCCCGCCTGCTCCTCGCGTCGCTCATCGCTCCCGCGCTGCTCGCGCTGGCACGCCCGTGCTGCGACGATCCGCCCGCGCCGCGCGAGCCCATCGCCGAGGCGTTCGCGCCCATCACCCCCGAGCAGATCGAGCGAGTCTGGGATGTGCTCAAGGCGATGGACGGCGCCTGGCACGGCGTGAGCACCAAGGGATGGAAGGAGCAGCTCGCCTATCGCACGATCGCGGGGAGGTCCGTGGTCATGGAGTCCAGCTTCGACGCGCACCCCGGCGAGACGATGATCACGATGTTCCACAGGAACGGGCCGGACCTCATGCTCACGCACTATTGCGTCGCGGGCAACCAGCCGCGCCTGCGGGCCACGGGCATCACCGCCGACGGCACCACGATCGAGTGGACATTCCTGGACGCCACGGGCATGCCCTCGCGCAACACGGGGCACATGGATCGCATGCTGATGAAGATCGATGGCGACACGCACACGGAGCAGTGGTTCTGGTACGCCGATGGGAAGGAGTCGCCGATGGAGGTGATCACCAAGAAGCGCGTGCGCGACGCCGCCCCCGCGGCGCCCAAGGAGGCGGCGCGCTGATCTAGATCGGCTCGAACGGGCGCACGTTGCTCACCACGGTCGTCCAGGGCGTGTGGCCCTTGTAGTCGTAGCGGTACTTGAACCCGCGGAAGAGCGGCTCGTAGTAGTACGTCGTGGCCTCGGTGTCGTGCGCGATGATGAACTCGCAGTTGTTCTCCAGGGCCGCGATGCTCACCAGGCGCCCCGACGCCGGGTGCTGGTCCACGAGCGCCACGCTCCAGCGTGCGGCGTGGTACGGCACCATGTTCCAGTCGGGCCAGTTCGTCGAGGAGAACGGGCACATGAGCAGGCGGTGCGTGGGCGTGGAGAGATCGGCGAAGCGGGCCATCCAGTCCTTGGTCTCATCGACGGAGAGGATGGGCCGCTGACCCGCGAGGTACGCGATCAGGCGCGACGAGTAGTTGCCCATCCCGCACTCGAGGATCGGGCCCGTCGTGCGCGAGATCGCGGCGCGGAGCACCGGGGCGTGCGTGCCGTACAGGCTGGTCGCCCAGTCGGCGGGCAGAACGGCGGGGGGGATGTCCGACATATCGATGGGCATGGCCCATGATACGAGAGATCCGCCCGCGCGCGGGGACGCGCCTCACACCGCCGCGGCCGCTTCGAGGATCGGCGCGATCGCCGGGTGCTCGGTCAGTTTCGCCGGCGTCAGGTGCGTCAGGTCCGCGGGATGGTCGTGGATGATGGGGCGCAGGCTCGCGGACCACGCCGCACGCAGCGGGCCCAGCGCGTGATCGGGCGCGAACACCCAGAGCTCACGCATCGCGCGTTCGTGGGCGTGCCTCTGGAGCCACTCGGCGACCTGGTGCGCGAAGCGCTTCGTCTGCTCTTCCTTCTTGTGCGCCCACCCCGGCGCGCGCTCGGGAACCGCGGGGCGCGGCGTGCGATCGGGCAGCGCGGGGTCGTGGCGCTCGTGGTGCGGCTCCCAGTCGCTGCGGAGCGTCTCGATCTCCTCGGCGTGCCAGCGCCCGCCCGAGTTCAGCCGGCATCGCACCAGGCGCGCCCAGCGGTTGTCGCTCGTGACGATCCAGCACACGTGCCCAGCCTCGGGAAGTGTCATGTTGAGGCTCCTGTATGGATGTGAGGCCCCCGCGATCACGGTACACCGCGCATCCCGCGGGGCCACCCGCACCCGCCGGGTTTCGCTCGAATGCAGCATCCGTTCGCACGAAGCGATGGCGAACACGCGAGCACAACTTGTCTACCCGCGCGGCATGAATATCGCCGTCGGCGCCCCCGTCGCGGCGAGTGCGACGCCCGGCACGAACCCGGCCAGTCGCACGATGCGGAGCGAGCGCGATCGGCGCGCCAGGCCCAGAAGCTCGGCACGAAGCCAGAGGCTTTCCATCATCGCGTTCTTGGGCCGCTCACGCGCTCAGTTGCAGCCCGCACTCGGGGCAGCGAGCCGCTTCGGGGTTCGTGATCGCGTAGGCGCACGAGGGGCAGGCGGGGCGGGGAAGCGGCAGGAGCCGAGTCACGACCGGCTTGCACGCGAAGAGCGCGGCGATGGGAACGATGAGTGGGGGAAGCGGTTCAAGGAATACGTTGAGGTAGTTGTTGGGTTGGAGGAATCCGCTCGTGATCTGGCTCACGAGGCCGAGCAGTTGCATCACGACCGAGTGCCCAATCAAGACGAGCCACACCACGCACGCGCCCCGCGCCGCCGCGATCGTCCAGTACCGCGTCCGCACCACGCTCGCGAGGCTCGGGTTCATCACTGCGCCCATCGCATCCTCCGTGCGGATTGCCCGCACAGCTCGCGGCGTCAGTTACCGAACAGGTTCTTCTCCCCGAACATGCCCGCGCTCTCGAAGTACGCCAGCGCCTCGGGCACGCTCTTGAAGATCTTGGTCGCGGTCTCGGTGATGAAGGGGCTCGGGTGCTTCTTGGGCTTCCACACGACGTAGACCTCCTTCGTGTGCTCCCAGGCGTGCTGCAGCTCGCGCTCCACGCCCGAGGAGAGGCCCGGGATGTCCTTGCCGCCAGCGCCGGGCAGCTCGGGGATGAGGCTCACGATCATGTCGCTCTGGTCGATGAGCTTGAAGTCGCGCATGTAGATCTGCCCGTCGATGTCGCCGGCGATATCGAGCACCTCGCGCACGCGCACCTGGATGGGCGGCCCGGCGCTCTTGCTCCCGCCGAAGGAGTGGGGCGTGACGTCGAGCAGCTGGTCCGTCTTGCCCTCGCGGGCCGCGAGCAGGGCTCGCTCGAGCAGCAGCTTCTCGTCCACATCGCCCGGGTCGAAGGTGATGAAGTGCTCCGCGAGGGCGGCGCGGAAGTCGTCGATCTCCTTGAGAACCTCGGGCATGTCCACGACGTGGCTCATGGGGAAGCTGGGATACACGCGGCGCATGTCGGGGCGGCAGACGAGGCGGAAGAGCGTGCGCCGGGTGTCCGCGTGGCGCCCGCGCGAGAGGATGTAGAAGTTGTTCTTGCCCGGGCCCGCGGCGCCCACCGCCTGGGCCATGAGCTCGGTCGCGAGGATCTCCTCCTCGCGCCAGACCATGCAGTCCTTGAGC
>CAYNSB010000091.1:0-5263 GCA_964399625.1 uncultured Phycisphaeraceae bacterium | reverse complement strand
TGAGCATCAGCACCACGTCCAGGTCGTGGATCATCATGTCCATCACCACGCCCACATCGACCGAGCGGAACGTCATCGGGGACACGCGATGGACCTGGATGAAGCGCGGCACGATCTCGTGCCCGCTGCTCGTCGAGGCCTGCATCGCCCGCATCACCGGGTTGAATCGCTCGATGTGCCCGACCATCAGGATCGAGCCCGTCCGCTCCGCGAGGTCCTTGATCGCCTTGGCCGACGCCACATCGCCCGCCAGGGGCTTCTCGATCAGGCACGCGACCTGCGCCCGCATGAGCGGCTCGGCCACGGCCCGGTGGTGCGTCGTGGGCACGGCGATGCTCACCGCGTCGATGCCCGCGTCGAGCAGCTGGTCCACGCTCTGGAACGCGCGGCAGTTGTGCTTCTCCGCGATGGCCTCGGCGCGATCGCGATCGCCGTCCACAACACCCACCAGCTCGCAATCGGGCTGCGTGGCGTAGACCCGCGCGTGGTGCCGACCCATCCGTCCCACGCCGATCGTCGCGCATCGGATCCGACGATCCGCGAAACGACCCGTGCCCGATGTTCCGGCCTGCGCCATCACGTTCCTCCGGAAGGCGGCCCCGCGCACCGGCGGCCGCGCCGCGATCACACCCCCGCGAGCTCGCGCATGGCCTTGGACAGATCGTCCTTGCTCGTGAGGCCCACGAACTTCTTGGCGACCTGCCCACCTTTGAACAGGATCACCGTGGGGATCGCGGAGATCCCATACTTCACCGCGACGTTGCGGTTCGCGTCCGTGTCCATCTTGCCGACCTTGAACTTGCCCGTGAACTCGCTCGCCACCGCCTCGATCGTCGGGGTCAGCATCCGGCACGGCATGCACCATTCCGCCCAGAAATCGACCAGCACCGGAGTGCCCGACTTGAGCACCTCGGCATCGAAGTTCGCGTCCGTGAACTCGTGGATATTGCCGCTCGCCATATCAACTCCTTGGCACCCGGACTCGCGGGCCGCGTGGCGCACCCATCCGGGAACCTAGTCTAGGCTCCGCCGCCCCGCCCACCGCCCCACGCGGGTTGCCAGGTCGGGTTCGCTCATGCTTGTTCGATGCCTGAATGGGGGAGTCGGGTTCAGAGGCGGGTTGCGGCCATCGGCCACGCCACGTCGAGCGCCTCGCGATGGGCGCGCACGTCGTGCACCCGAAACAGACGCGCCCCGGCGAGCAGATGGGTCACGCTGATCGCGACGGAACCCGCGACGCGATCCTTGGGCGCCGCCGGCTCCGCCCCGCCCGCGGCAAGCCGTCCCACGAAGCTCTTGCGGCTCCCGCCGCTCAAGATGGGGAATCCCAGGTCCAGAAACTCGCCCGTGCGCCGGACCAACTCCAGGTTCTGCTCCACGCTCTTGCCAAAGCCAAGACCGGGGTCAAGAACGATGCGCTCCCGGGACACGCCCGCCCGCATCGCGGCGTCGGCTCGCTCTCCCAGGAAGTCGCGCACCACTCGCACCACGTCGCCGTACTCGGGCGGGCGCTCGTACCGATCGGAGTAGCTGTCGCGTTCGGGCGCGCGCAAGCGGTGCATCAGCACGATGCCCACTTGGCGCGAGCTGGCAAGGGGCAGCATCCCGGGGTCATCCAGCCCGCCCGAGACGTCGTTGATCGCGTCCGCGCCCGCGTCCAGGGCCGCACGGGCGACGCCCGCGAGTGTCGTGTCCACGCTGATGGGCACTTCCGCGAGCGCTCCACCCGCGGCGCGGATGGCGTGCAGTGCCGGCACCACGCGGGCGATCTGCTCCTCCGCAGAGACGCGCTGGGCCCCGGGGCGAGTGCTCTCTCCGCCGACGTCCAGCATGTCCGCGCCGTCACGCACGGCCCGGGCTGCCGCATCGACAACCGCCTTGGGATCGAGCAACGAACCGCCATCCGAGAAGCTGTCGGGCGTGACGTTTAGGATCGCGAGCAGGCGTGAGCGATCGAGGACAAGGGACTTGACGGGGCTGATTTGCCAGTGGCTCACGCGCGTCTCCGCGTCGCAAGTGTCCCCGCGCGAAGAACAAAAACAAAGCGGGCCTCCGGCCATAAGCGCAGAGGCCCGCAGGGGGGGGCATTCCAGATGTGGCGGTCAGTATAGCGTCAGAACTTGGGCTGTCCAGCGCCCTCCTTCTTATCCCCATCCTCCATCTCGTCCTCGTCCTGTCCGCCCTTCATCGCCTGTCCCATATCCCGAATCGCACCAATGACCTGGGCCGGAACGTACGTCGCGATCCGAACACCACCCTGATCCGTGCTGCCGCCGAAGCCCACCGGAGGCAGGTCCTGGGGAACTTTCAGGTCCGCGGCGGGGCCACCCATCATGCTCATGAACCCAATGGCGGTGGTGAGGATGCTCTTGACGCCCACGTATCCCTCCATCGTGCGGTCCGCGGGAAGCTGGGCACCCACGCTCTTGACGCCGGCATCAGTCGCCAGCCCCTGCCCGCTCTTGGCGGCGGCGAGTGCCTTGGTCGCAAGGTCCTTGTTCTTGGCGTACGTCAGCGCAACGCCGCCGGGCCCGGGCACGATGTACCCCTGCATGCCCGCGGGACCAAAGAGCATGCCCTGCATCTGCGCCACCATGGCGGAAGAGGGGTCGTTCGGATCGCCCTGCATCTTCATGGTCCAGGCGTCGGCGGAGGCGTCTCCGATCTTCTCGGCGCCCTCGGCGTACGTCGTCGTGAACGAGATGCCATTCTGCTTCTGGCCGTTGAGCTTGGTCATCATCTCCTTGATGGTCTTGGAGTAGCCCGCGGGGTCGCTCGTGCGGATGAAGGCAACGGTGTTCAGGAACAGCCCGCCAATGGGCGCGGGCGACTCGCCGAAGAAGAACGAGAACCCGTCGATCTTGTCGGCCATGGCCATGGGGTTCAGGCCACCGAACATGTCCGCGCCCCCGGCCTTCTTCTGCAGCTCGACGAGCTGGGCGAACATCTTCTTGAGGCCCGGGCTCGCGGTGTCCATCGCGAAGGCGAAGAGGTACGCGTCATTGGGGAGCGAGCCGGCGAGCGGAACGCCCTTGCCCTTGCCCGTGAAGTACGACGCCCACTCGCTGCCCTCCTTGAACTGCCCGGCCATGTCGAGCTTCACGCCCGTCTCCGCGAGCGAGAACGCGAGCACGCCCGACTGCCCGTCGCGCGTCAGACCCGTGCCGAACCACTCGATCATCGCGGCGTTGCCCTCGGCCGCCTTGGCGTTGCCCGTCATCGCCGCCATCTGCTTCATCTGCTCTTTGACCTTGTCCAGACCCTCCTGGATCTTCGGGGCGAGGATCTGGAGATTGGCGATCAGCACCGCGTCCTTGCCCTCGGCCGCGTTGCGCCCGTTGGCGCCCATCAACTTCTCAATCGCCGGTCCGTTGCCGGGCTTGCCGGCGAACTTCTCGACGAGGTCCTTGCGCTCGCCCAGGGCGGCGAACCCGCCATCGAGGCTCTTGACGAACTGGGGCTTGCCGTCGATCTTGATCTGCTCGACGCCGGAGCCGCTGGCGCCAAAGTTCTTCGCGAACGTCGCGTAGTCCTTGACGGGGATGATCGCGATCGCGGGCGCCTTCTCGCCCTCGCCCTTGTCCACGGAGAGCACGGCGATCGCGGCGGAGCCCTCGGGGTTCACGCCCGGCGTCTTGAGCATGTCCTTGACGTGCGTGACGCCCTGCATCGCGTCCTTGGGGAGGTTCTTCGAGAACGCCTCAAGGTTCGTCACGAACCCGCTCACGCTCCGCATCGACACGAGCACGGGCGCGTCTGCCGGCGCGCGATCCAGCGCCGGGGGCACCTCGGCCAGAGCTCCAAAGGGCATGAGGACCGAGGCAGCCAGGCCGCAGACAAGGCTCAGACACGGACGACGCATGGGGTTCCTTTCCGAAACGTGGAGGGTCGGTATCCGAACGCGTGTTCGGGTATAGACAGGTGGACATGGAGTATATGGGACGGGGGGTCCTCGTCTTTCACGCGCGCGAACAAAACCGCCCATCTTCTCAGGGTGGCGGAGGACGCTGGGCTGTGCCTGCGAGTGCGCGGAGCAGCGCGGAACGCGGACGAACGCCTCTTTGGGAATCGCTAGCGCTGGATGTCGCGCTCGTTGCCGTCCTCATCCTTGAAGGCGTCGGCGAACTCGTCCTCCTGCTCCTCTTCCCACGGGGCCGCGTCCTCAAGCTCGGGCGGGTTCTCATCGAGCATGGACCCGGGCGAAGTGGTCGTCGCTCCGTCGGTGGGGGAGGGGAGCGCCGCCTGTTCGGAGCCGTTCTCGCCCTTGGCTCCGGCGTCGGCGCCGGGGCTGAACAGCTCGCCCTGCCCGGTCGTGTTCTGCTTCATCTTCGAGAGGTCCGCCTCGACGAGCGCCTTCATGGCGTTCCACTCGTCGAGCGTGATGAGCACGTCGCGCGCCACCGATCCCTTGTGATCGGAGATGATCCCGGCGATGCCCATGAGGTCGATCAGGCGGCTCGCCCGCGTGTAGCCGATCGCCAGGCGCCGCTGCAGCAGGGAGACGCTGCCGCGCTTGGTCTCCAGAACGATCTCGCAGGCGCGGAAGAACATGGGGTCCTCCTGCGCGGCCGCGAGCGAGGCGCTGGAGTTGTTCTGGCTCTGGAGGATCTTGTTCTCGTCCTCGCCCTCCTTGCGGATGGTCATGAGCTGGCGCTCGAAGCTGGGGCTGGCGATCTCGCGCATGAAGCGGACGACCTTGCGGATCTCCGCGTCGTCCACGAGCGTGCCCTGGGCGCGCATGAGCTTGCTGGACGAGGGCGCGAGGTACAGCATGTCGCCCTGTCCCAGGAGCAGTTCGCCGCCCTTCTGATCGAGCACGATCCGCGAGTCCATGCCCGAGGCGACCTTGAACGAGATGCGCGTGGGCATGTTGCTCTTGATGAGCCCCGTCACCACGTTCGCCTGCGGACGCTGCGTCGCGAGGATCAGGTGGATGCCCACGGCCCGCGCCTTCTGGGCGATGCGGATGATCGCACCCTCCACCTCCTTGTTGGTCATCATCAGGTCGGCCAGCTCGTCGATCACGAACACCATGTACGGCAGCTTCCGGGGGATCCGCGCCTCTTCCAGCTCGTTCTGCGGGTTGAACCGCGAGCGCAGCTCGTCCCAGCCCAGCGAGTTGTACGCGCCGATGTCGCGGCAGCCCGCCTCGGCCAGCAGCTCGTACCGCTCGTCCATCTTGTTGACCGCCCACTCCAGGATCGCCGCCGCCTTGCCCATCTCGGTCACCACCGGGCACATCAGGTGCGGGATGTCCTTGAAC
>CAYNSB010000090.1:0-5350 GCA_964399625.1 uncultured Phycisphaeraceae bacterium | reverse complement strand
GACCAGGACGCGCCACCACCGGCGAGATCGCGCTCACCGACGCCAGCGTGCCACAGACCAGAAGGAGACGGGACAGATGCGTGCGACGTGCCATGACTCAAAGCCCTCCGAGATATCCAAGAACGGCGTGGTGCTCGTTCGGTGATGGGTGCGAAACAGGGCGGACTGGGGACCTAGGGAACTCTCCAGATGACGACAGAACCCACTTGCACGGACAGCGATTCACTCGCCGACCGAGGGGGCGCAACAAATCGCTACGGACAGCCAGCGCGGAACTTGTTGAGGAAGCACGAAAAGTCGTTCGCGCTAAAGACGAGCGGCGTGACGCTGCCGTCGCAGTTGGCGTACGGATCGGCCGCGCGGAACCTGTTGAGGAAACAGATGAAGTCCGCGGCCGTCAGCGCCGGGTCGGTGGTGCTTCCGTCACAGTTGGCGTAGCACGTGATCGGCGCATTCACGCCGCCCCAGAACCCGCCGGCGAACTCGAACACGGAACCGTCGGACAGTGTTCCAGCGTCAGGCTGGCCCAACGTCGCGCCCAGCTCATACGTGCCACCCGTGAGGTACGTTGCGCCGCCGCCGTCGATGGTGTACCAGTCCATGTCGAACGGGTCAGTGCCGAACGAGGGAAGCAACCCAGAGCCGGCCTCTGGGCTCAGCGCGGGGTCATCGGTCGGCGCGAGCACTCCGATTCCCGGAGGTGGCTCGGCGATCGCAGAAGCCGCGATTCCTGCAAAAAATGCGGTTTGCAAGGCTCGTCGGGCGTACGCGCAATTCTTCGCTTTGGTCATGCGTGGATCCCCACGAATGGTGAGATCGCGCAATGTACCAAAGTCGCCAACCGTCGCAAACAGAGAAAAGGCATTCTCTGGAAAGCCATCGAGCGATCGTCAACGGCTCGCACCCCTCAAAAAGGGTGGCGCCAGTATTCTCGGACCTTGCGATCGTCGCCGTCTTGTCGGTTGCGCCAGAGGCCACGGAGGGGCCGCGCGCACGATGTCGGCGGAGTCTACGAGTTGCCGCGACTCCCCCGTGCACGACCTTCGAGACCAGGCGAAGCGGGATCGCCTTCATCGTTCTTCCGTGCTTTCGGGATGTGCGAAGCAGCCCGTCGCGCGGGCAAGCACGGTCGCGAAACGGCCCGTCGTCGCCCGACCTCGCAGTCCGGCGCGAGCGTCGATGTTGGCGGCGCTACGGTTTGGTCGTGGCCGGAGTGGCGGAATTGGCAGACGCAACGGATTCAAAATCCGTCGCCCCCTAAAGGCGTGTGGGTTCAAGTCCCTCCTCCGGCATTG
Organism: uncultured Phycisphaeraceae bacterium; assembly: GCA_964399625.1. GTDB lineage: Bacteria > Planctomycetota > Phycisphaerae > Phycisphaerales > UBA1924 > CAYNSB01. The sequence continues at coordinate 4,055 of CAYNSB010000090.1, read as the reverse complement.
AGCGTTAGCGAGTCACGCGGCTCGCGCCCCAGAATCGCACCAAGGACGGCCCTCTCGATGACGACCTCGATCCGCTCCGCACGACTGCACGCGCTCCCGCCCTTCCTCTTCAACGAGATCGACAACAAGAAGCGGGCCGCGATCGCCGCGGGCAAGGACGTGATCAACCTCGGCGTGGGGGACCCCGATAAGCCGACGCCGCAGTTCGTGATCGACGAGATGGATCGCGCGATGCGCGAGCCAGCGAACCACCAGTATCCCGACTGCTGGGGCACGAAGAGGTTCCTTGAGTCGGCGGCGCGATTCATGGAGCGACGCTTTGGCGTGCGCGTCGATCCGCAGAAGAACATCCTCGCGACGATCGGCGGCAAGGACGGCATCGCGCACTTCCCTCTGGGCGTGCTGAACCCTGGCGATGGGGCGATCGTGTTCGTCCCCGCGTACCCCGTGTACGCGAACGGAACGATCCTTGCGGGCGGCGTGGTCAATCGCGTGCTGACGAGGGCGGAGGCGAATTGGCGCCCGGACTTTGCCGGCATCGCGCCCGAGGTCGCTCGCTCGAGCAGGCTCTTGTGGCTCAATTTCCCGGGCAATCCCACCGGGGCCACGGCGGCGCGCGAGACGTTTGAGGAGGCGATCGAGTTTGCGAAGCGGCACGGAGCGGGTCGTGGAGGCGAGCGCCCGATGATCGTCGCGAGCGATCTTGCGTACAGCGAGATCTACTTCGACAAGCCGGTGGGCAGCCTCTGGCAGGCGCGGAACGCGGACAACGCGACCACGATGGGCATCGAGTTCCACTCGCTCTCCAAGACGTTCAACATGACCGGCTGGCGAATCGGGTTCGCGGTGGGGCACGAGGCCGTCATCGGGGCCCTGCGCCAGGTGAAGGACAACTTTGATTCGGGCGTGTTCAACGCGATCCAGAACGCCGCGGCGGTCGCGCTCGATCGCTTCGACGATCCCGCGATCACGTCGATGCGGGAGGAGTATCGAAAGCGGCGCGATCTGGCGGTCGCGGGGCTGCGGGCGATCGGGTGCGAGTGCGATGCGCCGGAGGCGGGGATCTTCGTGTGGGCGCGCACGCCCAAGGACTCCACGACGGGGCGTTCGATGGACTCGTGGAAGTTCGCGGGCAGGCTGATCGACGAGGTGGGCGTGGTGACGGTGCCCGGCGCGGGATTCGATGAGAGCGCCAGCGGCTGGTTCCGACTGAGCCTGACTCGCGAGACGAAGCGGATTGAGGAGGCGATGGGGCGGCTCAGGGCGTTGAAGTTCTGAGTGGGCGAGCGCTCAATCGCGCTTGAGTTTCAAGTGAGAATCCGGACGAGGCTCGGGCGCACCGAAGCGCTCGAGGTCCGCCGCGCTGGGGCCGGGATCATCGGTGAGAAACTCGTCCTGCTGGGCCTCGCTCCCCTCGCGATCGAGCAGTGGGGCGAGGCTGCCGGCGAGGATGACGGCAAAGCCCACGAGCGGCACCCACCATGGCACATCGAAGCCGACGCGCGGCAGCAGGAGCCAGCACGCGAGCGAGAGCGCGATGCAGAGGAAGAGGGCGATGAGGAGGCGGCGGAACATGATCAATTCGACTGCAACCGCTCGAGAATCGTTGAAAGCGCCCGCGAGAGCTGCTCCATATGCCATTGCTCAAACCGAAAGACGAGTACGACAGCGGCAGTCCATACATCTGACTCTGTGACTCGCGAATTCTCACACAGATTCAATGTCACGCTGTACTGCCCGCGAACATCCTTCGACATCGCGATCCAAAGATTGCCGAGGCAGAGTCGCTGCGGAGGCAACAGCGCAGATTCGCTGTCCTTGAATGATTCGACCGCCGCGCGCCATCCCTCGAAAACCCAGTTCATGTATTCAGGAATTCCGAAGGTAGCGTCGAGAACGGTCTCGAAACCACCCGGTTCGACGCATGTCGCGTGCGCCGTCAAAAGTCCCCATCCATATTCATCGGGATTGAACGATTCCACCCTCAGCGAGAGCGAGGGAGAGCCCCCGAGACCGACAAGTCTCAGCTCAAGATCTCGCAGCTGCACGAGATGACCGTCGTCGTTCATCCTCACACCAGCAGCATCGCCGGCTTCTCCAGCATTGCCTTGACCGTCGCGAGGTACTGCGCCGCCATGGCGCCGTCGATGATGCGGTGGTCGCTGGACATCGTCATGCTCATGACGTGCCCGACGACGAGCTGCCCGTTGCGGACGACGGGCTTCTGCACGGCCGCGCCCACGGCGAGGATCGCGGCGTTGGGCGGGTTGATGATGGCGGTGAAGTGATCGACGCCGAACATGCCCAGGTTGGAGATGGTGAACGTGGAGTCGCTCATGTCCTCGATGGAGAGGCCCTTGGCGCGGGCCTTCTCGGAGTAGGCCTTGGTCTCAGCGGAGATGTTGCGCAGGCCCTTGGCGTCGGCATTGCGGATCGTCGCGACAACGAGGCCGCCGCCCTTGCTCGCGTCCAGCGCGATCGCGACGCCGATATTCACATCGGGCAGGAGCTCGATGGCGACGTCGTTGGCGGACTCGACCCAGCGGGCGTTGACGAACGGGTGCTGGTGCATCGCCAGGGCGCAGGCGCGGACGATGAAGTCGTTGACGGAGAGCTTGACGCCTCCACCCACCGCGGACAGCTGCTCGTTGAGCTGGGCGCGGAGCGCGACGAGCGCGTCCATGTCCACCTCGATGCTGACCTGGTAGTGGGGGATCGTGGTCTTGCTCTCGACGAGGCGTCGCGCGATGGTGCGGCGCATGTTGGAGAGCTGCACGATGCCGCCGGTGAGGCCCGCCCCGGAGGGCGCGAGCACCACGGAGCTGCGCTGCGCGGCGAGCGGCTTGCTCGGCTCGATTCGCGCGGCGACCAGGCTGGACGGGCCGGCGTTCTGCGTGCCGGCGCCCGGGGCGCCACTGCCCGCGACGGCCTCGACATCCTTGCGGACGATGCGCCCGCCGGGCCCGGTGCCCTCGACGCGGGAGAGATCCACCCCGGATTCCTCGGCGATCTTGCGTGCCAGGGGCGAGGCGAAGATGCGTCCCTTGGGCTCGGCGGTGAGGCCGTTGCCGGCATGGCGGAGCGACGAAGGGCGATCGAGCACGGCGGTCGCCGAGTCGCCACCGCTGCTCTTGCTGGAGGCACCGTTCGCGACAGCCTTGGTTGCGGGCGCGGCGGCGTTCGTGCCTGCCTTGATCGATGCGACGTCCTCGCCCTTGCCCGCGAGAACCACGATGATCGTTCCGACGGGGACGGTCTGGCCCTCGGCAACGGCGAGGCGTGCGACGACGCCATCGTCGAAGGACTGCAGTTCCATTGTCGCCTTGTCCGTCTCGATGTCGGCGATGGTGTCGCCGCTCTTGACGGTCTGGCCTTCCTTCACGTTCCACTTGACGACGGTGCCCTGCTGCATCGTGTCGGAGAGGCGGGGCATCGTGATTTCGATCGCCATGGTCGCAGTCTCCCGATCAGAGCAGATTGAGCGTCTTCTTCACCGCCGACATGATCTTGTGCTTGTTGGGCAGGTACGCGGCCTCGAGCCCCTTGGCGTACGGCGTGGGGACATCGTCGGAGTTGACGCGAAGCGGCTGGTGGTCCAGATAGTCGAACGCGCGCTCGCAGACCTGGGTGACGACCTCGCTCGCGACGCTCGCGAAGGGCCAGCACTGATCGACCACGACGATGCGCCCGGTCTGCTTGAGGCTGCGCACGATCGAGTCCATGTCCAGCGGGCGGATGGTCCGCATGTCCAGCACGTGGCAGTCGATGCCGTCCTTCTTGAGCTCGTCGGCCGCCTCGATGCAGAAGTTCACGGGTCGTCCGAAGGAGACGAGCGTGCAGTCGGGGTCGCCGCCGTCCTCCTGCCACGCGCCGCGGCGGAGCTCGGCCTGGCCGAAGGGGATCGTGTACTCCTGCTCGGGCACCGGGCCCTTGTCGCCGAGCATGCGCTCGGACTCGAGGAAGAAGACGGGATCATCGTCGCGGATGGCGGTTTTGAGAAGGCCCTTGGCGTCGTAGGGGTTGCTGGGGATGACGATCTTCACGCCCGGCACGTT
>CAYNSB010000089.1:0-5454 GCA_964399625.1 uncultured Phycisphaeraceae bacterium | reverse complement strand
GGCGGCCGCGTCCGGCGGGGATCGTGTCAATCGACCAGCAGCGGCCGTCGGGCGTCTGGATCTCGATGCTCCGCACCGCGAACCCGCGGCGGGCCAGCGTCCTGGCCATCTCGATCGTCGTCTTCGTCGTGGCGTTCATGTTCGTGGCCTCCGTCGCGGGCGGCGAATCCGCCCGCGTGTGACACATGAAGCCATGACATTCGGGGACAGGCAAGGTAAACCGCAGCGGTTTCGCCGTCAATCTGCGACATGTGGGCAAGTTCGGCCCCATGTGGGCAAACGCGCGGATTCGGCCGGAAATCACCCATCCCCGCGCGAAACAAACTCTGTCTCCCCGCGTGGCTGTTCCCGCGGGCATCGCGTTCGACCGTGCCCCGCCAAGTACCTACGCCGGGGCAGCCGGGCGTCTACGTCTACAGAATCCCCGCCCACGGCGGCGTCATCGCGGATTCCGTTTGCGTAGACGCGTAGACGCCCACGTCGCGGCACGTTGGCCCGACGTGCCGCCGGTTGGCGCTGCCCAACGCCTGGGCGAGCGCCGGGCCGGGACGCCCGCGGGCGAACGTGGCGGGGCGGGCGCGGGGGCGAGAATCCCCATCATGCGCGGCCTTGTGCAAGCCCGTGTGCAAGCGAACGCGGGGTGCGTCAAAAGTGGCCAGATTCACGGGGCTTTTGATCGTGAGCCCGGGCGTTCCCAAGCTGAATGTCGCCGGTTCGATCCCGGTCGCCCGCTTTGTCCGCCGCCGATGTCACACGATGACACCGGCGGCTTTTTGTTGGCCATCTCGTGCTCCGTGTCCCCGTCTCGATCCATCGGAAGAGGCGTTGGCCTGACGACTGGCGGGTTTCGCGGAACCGCGTGCCGGCGCTGCTGCGATGGACTCGGTCGCGGCGATGGGATGGACGATCACGTTGATGGCAGGCCCGTTGCGTCGCGAGCCTCGGACGTTCACTGTCTGCGATGTCCCGATCGTTGCGCCGAGGTGTGCGTTTGGGCTCTGACGCAAGCCGGATTTACTTCTCCGTTTTAGCGTCGTGCCTGGGGCCCATTACGATTTGGTGTCGGGGGTGCTTTTGTCCGGGTTTGAGGTAATTTGTATGCGTCCGACGATTCGCCGCCGATCGCGCGCGGTGCACGTGCGGAAGATCGAGGAGTGAGGGAGACGCCGCGTGGAGTCTCTCGCATGGCATTCAGGTTTTTCGGGTCGGTCGTTGTGGTGGCGGTATCGGTCGCCGCGGCTCCGGCCATTGCGCGTGCGCCGTGGTCGGTGACCAACCTGCACCCCAGCGGTTCTTTCGAGTCCATCGCCAGCGGGGCGGGCGGCGGAGCCCAGGGTGGCGTGGTCCGTTCGAACGCGGGGTCTCGTGCCAGCCTGTGGACGGGCACGCCGGGTTCGCTCGTCGATCTGCATCCTTCGGGCGTGTTCGCGTCGGAGATCAACGACATTGGCGCCGGGCAGCAGGTTGGCTTCACGAACGCGAACGCGGGCGCGAGCCGACACGCGGCGCGGTGGACGGGCACCGCCGCGTCTTGGACCGATCTGCACCCGGCGGGCGCCAGCTCGTCGGAGGCTCTTTCCGGTGCGGGCAACCAGCAAGTCGGCTACGCGACTGTGTCGGGGCAGCAACGCGCCAGCCTTTGGACGGGAACCGCCGCATCGTGGGTGGACCTCACGCCTGCGGGCGCGGGCTCGGCGTTCGCTCAGGCGACCAGCGGGAGCGCGCAGTACGGGTATGCCCTCTTCGGCGGGCTGGCGCGAGCGGGTTCATGGACGGGCAGCGCTTCGTCGTGGACGAGTCTTCATCCTGCGGCGGCGGACCAGTCGTTCATTTCTGCCGCCGACGGAGCACGCCAGGGCGGCACGGTGCTGATCAACGGCGTGTATCGCGCCAGTGCGTGGTCCGGCACTGCCGCGTCGTGCGTGGACCTTCACCCTGCGGGCGCGGGATACTCGACCGTGACCGGCATCAGCGGTTCAACGATCGCCGGCTGGATCAACGTCGGCTCTGAGTCCGGTCCGCAGCACGCCGGGGTGTGGGATGGCGCGAGCTCGACATGGTTCGATCTGCATTCGGTGCTGCCCGCGGAGTTCAGCGATAGCGAGGCTCGGGGCGTGTCGTCCGACGGCTCGTTCGTGTATGTCACGGGCTACGGGCTCAACAGGGACACGGGTCGCATCGAGGCCTTGGTCTGGACGCGCCCGATTCCGGCACCCTCGGTCGGGGCGGTGCTTGGGTTGGGCATGGTCGTCGTGGGCGGGCGGCGTCGCCGGTAGGTTCGCGCGGCCGAGCGCAACGTGTTGAATTCAAACCGTCGACGGACGAGCACGCATCGGGGTCGCGGCGAGTCGCTCTCGCGCCTCTTTGGTGCGTGAACGACCTCAGGATGCCTTGGGACCATGGTCCGCGTGCGTGAGCGCCTCGGCGAGCCACGCGCGGGCGAAGGCCCACTCGCGATCGACCTGGCGTGGCGAGATGCCCAACGCCAGGGCGGTCTCGTCCACGCTGCGGCCCGCGAAGAAGCGGAGGCGCACGACCATCGCCGTCTGCTCGTCCACCTTGGACAGGCGGGCGAGGGCCTCGTCGAGCGCGAGGACCGAGTCGGGGTCCTGGTCCTGGGCCAGATCGAGCACGTTGGCGGGCATGCGCAGCGGGCGGCGTGGCGCGCCGAGCGCACCCTGCCCATCCTTGAGCCCGGCGCGCTTGGCCCGCGCGTGATCGACGAGGATGCGGCGCATCGCCTCGGCCGCGGCGTGGAAGAAGTGGGCCCGCCCGTTCCAGGCGACGTTGCTCTGGGCTCCGTCGGCGTTGGGCGATCCTGCGTCACGACCCACGAGCTTGGCGTACGCCTCGTGCACGAGCGCGGTGGCCTGGAGCGTGTGGCCGGGATGCTCGGCGTTCATCCGCTTCTGGGCGAGGGCGCGGAGCTGCTGGTAGACGAGCGCGAGCAGCTCGGCCGGGGCCTTGGGATCGCCGGCTCCGGCGGCGTTGAGCAGGTGGGTCACGTCGGGAGCATCAGATTGCTCAACCCGTTCCTGGCTCATGGCTTCGAGGGCTCCGAGGAGGGCGATGGAGAAGCAGGCTTGGATGCTTCTCTCTCCTGACTCGTCGCCTGCGTCGGGGTGTACGTCCAGCCCCCGGCCTTCTTGATCACGAGCTCCTTCACGCGCGGGGGGAGGTCGAGGGCTGCTGCGGCTGTACGCACCGTCGCAGGGTCCGTCTGGTCCTTCGTCAATGACTCGAAGGCGCGATCCGTCTCGGCCTGGAGGTCCGCGAGGCGCTCGTCGAGCAGCTGGGCTGCGACCAGACGACGCAGCGGCGTGAGCGAGGCATCGGCGATGACCTCGTCGCGCAGCTTCTGGGTCGGGTGTGCATCGGGAGGGGTGTTCAACAGGCCATCGAGGTATGCACCAGCGGGCACGCGCTCGGCCCACTCGGCCTTCAGGTCCTTGCGACGTTCGTCGGGGTCGCGGATGTCCCAGATTCGCGCACTTCCGTCGGCGAGCGAGATCACCAGTCTCGTCCCATCAGTCGTCATGCGGAGATCGGTCAATTCTTCGTCGAAGCGGAACGTGGCTAGTGCATGCTCCGATTCCGTCTCGTACACAGTGATACACCGGTCTCCGATTTCCAATTGCCGCGTTCCGTCTCGTGTGCGCAATACATGATGGCCCGAAGGGTCGCCGGTCTTCGCACTCGATTCGATTGATCCTGGGGAGAGCATAACCGCGATTCGAAGATCCGCGAGATCGTCGCTGTCGTATTGCAGCTCGGGCCCCCCAACTTCGGAGACCGGGACGACAATGAGGTGCTCTGCGCTAGCACCGAAGTCCGCACTGCTCAAGAGGACAGCTCGTCGACCGTCGGGGCTAAATTGTGCCTGGAAGACGCCTCGCTCCCGATCGACGGCGATCGGCACGCCGCGAAAATCGTCTGTCCGCCACAAGAAAGCTCCGCTATCCGTCCCGGCAAGAACGCACAATCCGTCGGGGGAGAATGCGAGTGAATGCACTCTTCTTTGGATTCTCTCGGCCATCAACTCGTGTGTCGGCCCCTCTCCTCCGGCACGCCACAATCGAACTCGCCCATCGCTCGATGCGGTCACGAACTTTCCGCCGGTGGGTGCGTACGCGATCGCCACGATGGGAGACGTGTGCGCCTGGAGGTCCTTGGCGGAATCGTTCGATGCGCCCAGGTCCCACGTGCGCACGACGCCGGTCCGCGTTGCCGCTGACAGATGGCTTCCATCGTTGTCGAACGCGATGCATGCGGCATCACACTCGTATTGCGACACACAAGACCCGTCCTCGGTACGCCAGATTCGAATGTCGTGAGAGCTGCGATCGTTGCCGCCCACGCTTGCGATCAGCTTTCCACTGGGGCTGAACTGGACACAGTACACGGTGCCAACATGCCCCGACAATGCGAGGGACGTCGGTTGTCCTGACCAGAGATCCTTCCACAAGATGACATTTCGATCTTGACCGCCGCTTGCCGCCATGGTGGCACTGGGTGCAATCGCGACCCCTTGCACGAATTGGGTGTGGCCGAGTAAGGCAAGCGACCACAACGGTCGTATGGCAACACCGTCTGGTGCGTACCAGAGCGTCGCTTGGCCCGAATACGTGGTCGAGGAACCTCGCTTTACGAATTCATCGAGCGTCCAAATGTTCGAGTTGTTCGGCGTGAAGCTCGCGACTTCTCCTTGACGTCTCGCCACTTGTCGGTCGAATTGCGCGAGGCGGCTCAGGAACTCCCACTCCCAGCCATGCCGTGCAATGGGAATCGAGTCCAGCGTGCGTCGGGCATCCTGAAATGCTCGAGCTCCAATGGCCGACATCGTGGCAGTGAGGTTTGCGGAGCACGCGTTCCACTGGGCTTCATTCGCTTGCGCGAGGAGTTGGTTGTTGCTGGCCTCGAGCTTGATTCGCGCTTCTGTGGCGCGCATTACCCATAGCGACACCTGCTCGCTAAACCACTGCACGATCTCCTGATGCGTCAGCGGCCGCTGAGTCGCGGGGTCCAAACCGGAGGCGCCACTGGATAAATCAGAGACCTTGAGATCAAGTAGTTTGTACTTACCATCTTCGCCAAGTGTGGAGTGCGGGGTAACGGATTGCCGCAGCTTGCCACCATCGCCTTCAAGATACGGGCCACCAACGCTCATTCTCCCTTGGCCCGAAGTGTCGTCCTTCGTTGCTTCTTGCACCTCGCCCAGAACACGCAGCAGCGCCTGCTGTGCAACAGACTGCTGTCCCGCAAGATCGTTTCGTGCAGCGAGGGCGAACCGCATTGCGATTTCTGCTTCATGCCACTGCCAGACCGCAACGCCCCCACCAGCGGCGAGCGCAAGCACCACCGCCGCCCCCGCCGCGACCGGGCCGCGGTGCTTCTTGACAAACTTCCTCAGCCTGTACCCCGCGCTGGGCGGGGCGGCGACGACGGCCTCGCCCG
>CAYNSB010000088.1:0-5660 GCA_964399625.1 uncultured Phycisphaeraceae bacterium | reverse complement strand
AGTTCCGCCTCTGCCTTGATCGCTCGCTGCTTCCACGTCTCGGACCTTCGCGTGGGCCACTCCGCGAGCGGGCGCTGGCCCACGTCGTCGGCGAGCACGAAGACGAGCCCCTCCCTGCCGCTCCTGAGGCGCCGGGTCTTGGCGAGGGCCTTGACGATCCCCGCGCGCCCGAGCTCGTTGATCCGCGCGTTGATGGTGTCGAGGGGCACGTCCAGGTCCCGGGCCAATTCCTCGCGCGTCTGGCCCATGAACGCCGTCATGTGGAGCCGGTCGATGATCCGCTGCTGCAGCTCGCTCCGCTTCTTGGGCGTCATGGCTCGCGCGGCCTCGATGCTGGTCGGCGTTCCGTTGTGGCGGGGCGCCTGCGTGCGCGTCTGCGTGGGAGCCGCGTCGTTCCAGAGTGGCATGGTGCTCATGCGGTGCGCCTCTTTCTCCGCTTGAATTGGGGGCGATCCTTGACCGACGCGCAGTAGCTCCCTCTTGAGCACTTGCGGCCCTTCACGCGGCGCGGCGCCGAAACCCCCGCTGCCATTCCTAGCGCATAGGCAGCGAGAAATAGACGATTCATGGTCACGTCCCACCTCCTTCGACGCTTGCCGCCTTCCGTCGCTCCGCCCGCTCGCGCTGCTTCTTGAGCGTCTCGGCCCGCTTGATCGCGTGGTCCTGTTTCGACTGCGCGTGCTGCTCGCGCGCCGCCTGGACTCGATCGAGCGCCGCCGCCAACTCCAGCAACGCCTCTTGCGCCTCTTCAAAGGTGAGCGACGCGCCTGCTGTGACCACGCCATCCTCGATGCGAACGCCGATGGGGCGATTCAGTCCCGCCGGAGCCGGAGATGCCTCAAAGCGGAGAAAGCTCATTCATCACCTCGCCTTCGGAGCCATCGCTCATACACCGCGGACGCGTACCCGCCCACGAACGCGGCGAGCAACGCGAACAGAAGTTCGTGATCCGTCATGCCGCCACCCCGATCTCGGTGAGTCCGTCGATGAGTCCCTGCATCACGACGTGCACGCACTGGGGCACCTGGGCGTTGCCGGTCATCTTCACGCCCTGGGTGTTCCACCATCGCGCCATCTTCTCGGGCTTGCTCGCGTACCTCGGATTGAGCGCGGCCAGCTCATCGGCGGTCACGTCGAGCCACCATTGCGGATAGCCCATCAAGCAGCACCTCCATCGTGCGCTAATCGCCTGCGTGCCCGGGAACTTCCGCGGCGGCTCGCCTTGGTGCTGGGGCGTGCGGATGGTGACCCAGCGCTTGAGCTCGGGGTCGTACCGCTCCCATCGCTTGTGGGGCCACTGGTGGCAAGGTTCACCTGCACGCCCAGGTTGGGCGACTTGCGCGCCCCCTGCGTCGTCCCCTAGTCCTTGTAATCCCGCGCCTGTGCCGTCTCCCAATCCGCCTCGCGCACCTGCGAGGTCTGCGTCGGCCCCCGGTGCGCCGCCGCTCCGGATTGCTCGCAATCCTGCACCACACACGTGCACCAATCCGCAGCCTTGACTTCTCCCAACTGCGTCAATCTCGGACGTTCCAGATCGCCCCGATCCCGCTGGTAGTCGCCCCTCTCGCTCGCCCGGCTTGTGCTCCAATCGGCCTCTCTGGTCGCCGCGTTTACCGCCGCCACCAGATCCTCCCCGCCCGATCCGCGCTTCGCTCTTGCCTCCATCGTCTCGGGTCCGCGCTCCGCATCCGACGCTCTTGGCGACGGCCACAATCCACCATCGCTCGCGCCGCTGGGGGCTTCGGACGGCCCAAGCGCCCACGCGGAACGCGTGGACAGCGAATCCTCGCTCACCCAGCGCACGGGCCACGCGATCGAGGCCCCGACGCGAGAGAGCACCGACGTTCTCAGCGAGCGCCACATCCGGTCCATACAGGTCGAGCACACGGCACATCTCCCAGAAGAGCCCCGACTTTGCCCCATCGAGCCCGGCGCCCTTGCCCGCGCTGCTGATGTCTTGGCACGGGAACCCGCCCGTGAGCACGCGCAGACCCGGCAGCCATCCCAGCCCGCCACGGCACCACGACAGGCCCACCGGGCTCCCGCCCATCCCGCAGAACAGATGCACCTGCGAACGACCGACGACGTGCTCGGCGCGGATGCCGCGCACGTCCATCACCGCCACGTCGCCCGCGGGCAGGTGCCCACACCGCACCCGTTCACGCAGAAGCGCCCCGCAGCACGGGTCGATGTCGGTGTAGAGCACGCTCACGCCGCCTCTCCCATCAGGTGGCGAGTCAGGGACACGCCAAGGTGGGTCGCCGCCACCAGTCGCTGATTCGCCAGTCGCTGGATGTACTTGTCGCGGGTGCTGCGCTTGTAACCCGTCGCGGTGCTGATCGATTCCCGCGAGCACGGGACGGGGTAGTGGGTGAAGAGGTAGCCGAGGATCTTGCGTTCCCCATCGGGGAGCCGTTGCATCCACCAGTGGTACAGGTCGCGCCCGGTGGGCAGCTTCTCGTAGTCGCCCAGGTGCTTGAGCCCCTCCGGTGTGATCGCGATGCGGTTGTTCTGGGTGTCCAGCAGCCCATCGGCGGCGAGCTTCTGGATGTACTTGTCCCGCGTGGAACGCTTGTAGCCCGTGAGCGCCGTGAGTTGCTCGCGCGAGCAAGACCCGTTCTGGGCGCACGCGATCAGGATGCGGCGCTCGCCGTTGACCCGGTCCTTGCGGTCGGGTTCGGGCGCTGGCACCGTGACGGGCGAACCGTCCGCGCCGTGTTCAAAGACCGGCGCGACTTTGTACGACAGAGCCGTGATGGTCGGTGGCGTGAGCCCCAACACACGGCTGAATCCGGCCCGCACCTCGCTGGTGAGCGAGATGATCGCGTCCGTAAGGGCGTTCTGGGTGCGGGCGATCTCGCGCAGCAGTTCCTTCGATGCGGGGTCCATGTCCTGCTCCTGGAGCTGTCGGCGCAGCGTCTCGATCTGTCCGCGCAGCCACTTGGGGTCGTTCTCCTGGGCGACCTTCTCGGCCTCGCCCATCTTCTTCTTCAGCGCCGCAAGGTCGATGTCCTCGAACGAGCGCGGGCGCGTCGTGACGGTGCTGGAGTACTCGGGCGTCTTGGAGGAGTCGAAGGTGCGGAGCTTGGCGTGCCCCTTGTGGAGCCGGCACAGCACGTCGCCCTCGGGATACCAGAGCCAGCCCTCGCCGGACTTGAGCATCGCCAGCGTGTCCATGATCTGGCGGGCCTGCTTGGGATCGCCCGCCCCGTCGAACCACTCCTTGAGCTGCTGGCGGTCCTGCGGCGCGATCACCTTCATGGCGAGCAAGGTGCCCACGCTCGTGAGCCCATCCTTGTGCCACTTGGCGGGGCGCTGGCTGATCCCGATGCACCGAATCCCCTGCGCCCGGCCCGCGCTAAACAGCTCGTTGGTGTTGTGCAACATCTGCCCGTTGAGCGGGTCGGGCACCTTGCCCTGGGGCGCGAAATTGTGGATCTCGTCGATGACGAGGTGGAGCGGCGCCTTGTTCCGCATCAGCAACGTTTCCGCGAAGTCGCGCATCCAGACCGTGCGGTCGCGGACCGTCATTCCCTTGGTGTCGAAGATCGTGAGCGGGGAGTCGGGCTCGGCCATCATCTCTCCCATGGCCTTGCCGCTCGAGCCCACCAGGGGCACGTCCCCGTAGGGCCCGCCGCAAATCAGCATCGGGTAGGCGGCGGTCTTCCCGTCCTCCAGGAGCCTCATGCCCCACCACGCCGACGTGGGGTCCACGATCCCCATGCGGGTGTGCTTGCGCTCCAGCAGTCCCTCGACGATGAGCTTGGCCTTGTAGGTCTTGCCCGATCCCGTCTTGCCCACGATCCCGATGTGGTCCAGGAGCGCGGACTCGGGGAGCGAGAACGGCGTCGCGTCGTCGCCGGCTGCTCCGATGATCAGGTTCTTGCTCATGCTGGGCTCCTAGGTCGAATCGCATCGGGCCCCTGGCGGAACCCGATGCGTGGGTGTGTCAGACGCGAATCGGCCACGTCGCGAAGAACGCGGGCGCCGGGATCTGCGCCAGCTTGTCGAGGTTGAGGCCGAGCTCTCCGGGTGCGAAGCCGTCGAAGAACTCAACGTTCTCGAGTGTGTTGTTGCCATGCGAACGCATGTTGAAGTAATTCAGCGCCTGTTGATCCTGACGCCCGTGGATCTCGACGTTGCAGTCGATGGTGCATCGCTCGCCGTAAGGCCCGGGCGCGGACCGGAACACCGTCGCGGGGCGCGGACCGTCCCACAGGTTGCTGTAGACGTGGACCTGACGACCGCACGTCGGTGGGATGGATTTGAGATTCACGGGTGCGCTCGGCGGCGGAACATCGGGGCGCGGAGCCGGGTTGCTCTGGGCCTGTGTCGTCTGTGCTTCTTGCGTCGTTGCTTCGCTCATCTTCGAGTCCTTTCTGGGTGTGCGCGACATCAACGCGATGCCGCAAAGGTCGCTGCTCGCGTGCCCGCGAATCAGCCCGAGTCGTTGGTGGCGGGTGTCACTGCTGCACCCTCCGTTGTCGCAGCTGCTCAAGCCGCTCCATGTGGCGGGAGACCGTGCCGCGGAGCGGTCCCGCGCGCTTGGGGATCGAGACCCTGAGGTCCGAACAGAGCTGCGTCACCAGCACGCTGGCCCGGTTGCGGACCGATGGGCTCGCCTGGATCTCTCGCCACACGCGCTCGACGTGCTCGAGCGTGACCCCGCTCGCCAGCAGGGACGAGAGGGCCGGCTCGCGAACGCCCAGCCATCGGAGCCGGTCCTCCGTGCTCTGCCCCGCGGGTGGCTTTGCAGCAGCACCAGCAGCAGGCAGAATCGCGCGCTCGCGCCTCTGCTGCTGAGTGTTCTCCATCTCACTGACTTCCTGCCTGACTGCTGCTTCTCCTTCTTCTCTCTCTCTTATCTCTCTCTGGTCCCGGTTCGTGTCCCGGTTGTTGTCCCGTTCTGGGCCGGACATTTCTGGGACATTTGGTTTGGTCTGCGATCGGTGACGCTGCTCCGCCTTGCGCTTGGCTTCCCACGCGCGGGCCTTCGCGGTCGCTCCGTTGTGATGGCCCCAGTTGGCGAAGGAAATGCCGCGCTCCGTCGAGCGGGCCCACTTCACCACCTCGGCCTCACGGAAGAAACCCTCAAGCCCCGCGATCGAATCCACGAAAGCGGCGTTCGCGCCCTCGATGTGACCATCCGCAGTCTCATCGTCGGCCCAGGACCAGACACGCATCCAGGCGGACGCGATGATGTCCCGGTCGAACCTCATGTGGCCGGTGGGCTTGAGTGCAATAGCCATCGCGACCACCTCGCGGCGGTTCTCGAGACCCTTCACCCATTTGATCCACTCGGACATGAACAACGCGCGAGGGAGTCGAACCCTCTGGAGCGCATAACGCTCCACGACCTGGGCGCGTCCTGCGCACTACTGAGCGTTCGTCTGCTTAAGAGCCTCGCGAGATTCCTCGATCGTCTTCTCAATCTCCCGCACCCTGTCTTCCGCGCACTTGACGAGCTTGCCGCCCTTGTTCTCGTACCAGGTGTCAACCTCGATTCCGTCCTTGCCCACGACCCCGAACGCCCAAGACACCAGATTCCAGTTTTCGTCACGCTCCGCACACACCAGAGCGCAGTCCTTGCCACCCTTGACGCAACCTTCGCGGCCCAACGTCAGACTGCAGCCATCTTTCCCGCTCGTGGACGCGGGCGC
>CAYNSB010000087.1:0-6292 GCA_964399625.1 uncultured Phycisphaeraceae bacterium | reverse complement strand
CGGCGGGCGTGGCCAGGGCCTTGCCGGGTTCGGCCGAGACGCCCGCAGCCGAGGCGGACATCGCCCCCACCACCGTGCCGGCATCTTCGCGATGCTCCTCGGGCTTCTTGGCGGGCTCGGCGGCTCGCGGCGCGGTCGCCGCGGGCTTGGGCTCAGGCGTGCCATTCTGCCCGCCACCGCTGGCCCCGCCCTCACCGGCGTAGGTCACGAGCACGTTGCCCACGTGCAGGATCTCGCCCGGGCTCCCGTGCAGCGACGCGATCGTCCCGGCGCGCGGGCTGGGCACCTCGACGAGCGCCTTGTCCGTCTCCATCTCCGCGAGGATCTGGTGCTCGTCCACCTTCTGCCCCACCTCGACCTTCCAGGAGATCAGCTCGGCCTCGTGCACGCCCTCGCCAAGATCGGGCAGGATGAACTCGTTGGGGTTCGACGACTTCTTGCCAGCCATGTGCGGCTCCAGAACCGGGAGGCACTCCCGGGTCAGGAGTTTACGGTGCGGAGCGGGCGCGGGGCGAGCCGAGCGGGAGCGGTTTCAGTGGGCGTCCGACGCCGCGTGTTCACGCACGAATCGCTCGCGCCGAGCCGCACGCTCGCCCTGGGAGGGCGGCGGAAGCTCGTCCATCGGCTGCGGACCCCGGCAGAGCACGGGCCGCTCGAGGCGGTGCGAGTACAGCGTGCCGCACTCCGGGCAGACGCCGTGGTCCTGATCGAGCCCGGAGAGGTCGTACTTGCAGATCGCGCACTTGTGCCCGTGGGCACGAAAGGCGCGAGCCGTCCCGCAGGAGGGACACACGCGTGCGTGTCGCGGCAGCTCGGTCAGGTCGTGATCGCATCGCACGCAGCGAACCCGGGCACGGGGCAGGAGGGCGATGTACGCGCCGACCAGCACGACGACGATTCCGTAGGGATAGAGGAACGAGCGGAGCACCGGCAGGTAGAACGTGCCGTTGGTCCAGACGGACAGGCGGTAATGGATGTAGGCGACCACGACCACGCCGATCGCCGTCGCCCCGAGCCACAACGCCGCGGCGAGCGTGCGCCGGTGTTGCGCGACGAGGTACCAGGCGCCCAGGGCATACGCGAGGAAGAAGATCACGCTCAGACTCCGCGAAGAGTATTCGTGGAGATTGCGCTGATGGATGCCGCTACCGCCCCGCCTTGAAGAACGAACGCATCGAGTCGTACAGATCCTCACGGGCGTCGAGCTTCGTCGTGATCAGGCGGGGGCCGTCCTCGTCGGGCATGCCGCGGGGGAAGGCTTCGCGCAGCACGTTGAGGAACGAGCCCGAGCCGTACGCGCTGGTCACCTGGCAATACCCAAAGAGATTGCAGCGCGGCAGGAGCGAGGTGTCCAGGATCTTGACGCACAAACGGTTGTCGGCCTCGCTCGAGTTGTCGCCGTCGGAGAAGTGGAACAGGTAGATGTTCCACGCCGAGGGGTCGTAGTGGGCCTTGACCAGGTCGTCCGCGCACTGGAAGGCCGAGGAGATGCGCGTGCCGCCATCCTCGCGGATGGAGAAGAACGTCTTCTTGTCGACTTCCTGGGCCCGCACGTCGTGGACGATGTAGCGGCTCTCGATGCCGTCGTAGTTGCGTCGCAGCCACGTGTCGATCCAGAACGCATGCAGGCGCACGAGCTCCTTCTGCTCATCGCCCATGGAGCCCGAGACGTCCATCATGTACACGATCACCGCGTTGCTCTGGGGCTTGCGGACCTCGTTCCACGAGCGGAAACGCAGGTCGTTGCGGATCGGCACGACGATCGGATTCTCGGGGTCGTACATCCCCATCGAGAGCTGCCGCTTGAGCGCCTCGCGGTACGTCCGCTTGAAGTGGCGGAGCGAGTTGGGGCCGACGGGGCGGATCCCCGAGTATTTGTCTCGGACCGTGGTGATCTTGTGCTGCCCGCGGGGCTTGATGCGCGGGAGTTGCAACTCCTCGGCGAGGATGTCCGCCAATTCCTCCAGCGAAACATCAACCTCGAGGATGTGCTTTCCGTCCTGGTCCCCGCCCTGCCCCTTCTTGCCGACGCCGTCACCCTCGCCGCCCTCGCCCATGCCCACGCCGCCCGAGTTGTCGCCGTAGCGGAACGTGGGGATGTCGATGTCGTGCACGGGAATGGAGACGAAGCGACGCCCCTCGCGCCCGATCAGCTCGCCGCGCGAAAGGAACCGGCGCAGGTCCTTGCGGATCTTCCCGCGCACGATCTGGCGGAAGCGCTGATGGTCTTGTTCGATGGTGCTGACCATGGTGCGAGCGAACCCGAGGGACCCAAACGCCGGGGGCTCTCCCAGTTCGACGCACGCGAAGCGTCCGGGCTCCCCCAACATGATCCAGTACGCACCGGATATCGGCCGGATCGCCATTCGCTGGAAGGGTCGATCGCGGTTATCGAGATTCGGCGTTGCTCGGGACAGGGGTCTGAGCCCGCAGCGCCCGCATCCTGCCGTACAGCAGGGCAACACAGATCAGCCCGACGATCGGGGCCACGATGAGCTCGGCGGCCCGGTTCACCAGGTCCGCCGACAGGCCCGTCGCGGTGCTGAGCGAGCCCGACGAGGTCAGCACCCCCTCAGGGAGGTACGACGCGACCAAACCCACCGCCCACTCTCGAAGGCCAAGCCCGTTGCCCGCGAGCGGCACGTTCAGCGTGAGCTGGCACGCGGCGGATACCACGGACGCCCCCGCGAGAGAGATGGGCCGCCCGATGATCCCGAAGACCAGCGCGTACCTCGCCGCCCAGAGCAGAAAGTCTGCGTACCGGCACAGGAAGACAACGCCCAGATATCCCCGGCGCCATCTCAGCTCCATCGCGCCTGCGGCCGCGCACGCGGCGAGGGCCGGAACTCCGAGCGCCAGTGCGTGCACGGATGTCGGAGCGCTCGGGCCGGCGATCGCGATAGCGCCCAGCGCCGCAAGCACGGACAGCGCTCCACACGCCATTCCCACGATGATCACGCGGATCGAGGAGGCTATGGGGATCCCGTGATACGCCCTGTGGTACGCGAGCCTGGAGATCATGCCCACGCGCAGGGGCAGGAAGTTGAGCAGCCACGCGGCGCCGATGAGCGCCGTCATCTCGCCCAATCGCACGGGTCCCAGTCGCCTGGTCTGCACCCAGAACGAGACGGAGACGACGGCGTAGTTCGCCAGCGGAAGAGCCAGCGCCAGCGCAAGCATCCAAAGGGGACTCTGGCGTGTGTTCTCCCACGCCTCTCGCACCGTTCCCGCGCGTGCCGCGACAAACGCGATGGCCCCCGCGAGCAGCGCAACCCCGAGCACAAAGCCCACGGGCCCTCGCCACGATCGACGCACGCTCACTTGGTGAGTTCCGCGGTGCCCTTCGCGTTCGCCGCGCCCTGAGTCTGCTGGCTGCGTGGCGCCTTGGCCGCCTGCGCCGCGAGCTTGATGGTCAGGCGACGGTCGCCCTCCCGCAGAGCCCGAACCAGCTCCGGTGTGAGGCGAGACACGCACGGTTCATCGCCCGACAACCGTCCCGGTAAGGCCTCGGCGAGCGTGCGGACCCGCTCGTCGGCGTGCTGCTGCGCCGCTACGAGCACCGGATCATCGGGCGTC
This sequence comes from uncultured Phycisphaeraceae bacterium, assembly GCA_964399625.1. Classification (GTDB taxonomy): domain Bacteria; phylum Planctomycetota; class Phycisphaerae; order Phycisphaerales; family UBA1924; genus CAYNSB01. Next base: position 2,716 of record CAYNSB010000087.1, on the reverse strand, counting down.
GTCACCCGCGTCACGAGGTACACCGACAGCGCCAGTGGATCGGTCTCGCTCTTGGCGGCCTGATCGAGGGCTTCCATGCCCGGCGCGAGCTTCGCGGGTGGCGCGATCGCGAGCACGTGGGCCCGGATCGCCGGATCGAGTTGCGCGTACCGCGAGGCGAACGCGTCGGCGAGCGGTTTGAAGACTTCGGGATCGGGCGCCAGCTTGTCGGCTGGTGCGTCCGACGCGGGCGCGTCCGCCGCCTTGTTCTTGTCGAGCTTGGGACCGAGCAGCGTGTCGCGCAGCGCCATGGATCGCACGGCGACGGCGAGCCTCGGCAACGCCGCGCCCGTGTCGCTCAGGATGCTCTTGGCGAGCGCGGCACCATCGAGCCCGCATTCGGGGAGGGGTTGGCGCACGGTCGCCGCGGTCTCCGCGCTCGTCGCGAACACGCCCGGGCGATATCCACCGCCGTCACCCGGAATGTAATCCTGGACCGCGACCCAGCGCATGCGGACGGACCGGTGCGCCAGCGCCTCGAGCACCCAGCCGGTCTGACCACCATCGGGCCACACCTTGACCTCGATGCGCTCGCGCGGCGCCAGGCGCAGGCGACGGGACATGTCCACGACCTCGGGCAGCGCCAGCGTGTCGAGCGGGCTGCCGGAGCTTTCCATCGTCGGCGCCAGAAGGAACTTGCTGCTGATGGGCCGGTCCGGGCCGAAGCCGAGCTTGAAACGCGAGAGATTCTGCACCGAGATCGTCACGCTCGTGCGATCGATCGCCTCCGTCCCGTCGGTGCCCAGCTCGGCCTTGACCAGGATGAAGTCCCGGGGCTTGAGCGGCATCAGATCGAAGTCCGCGGGGATCGATTGCGTCTGGGCCTCGAGCGCCTTGACCGTTTCGGGCTCCTCGCGATCGCCCAGTTCGCGGGCATTGGTGCGTGCCCAGGCCGCGAGCGGGTCCAGCGGCGAAGAGCGCACCAACTGGCGATATTCCGCGATCGCCTCGGGCACTCGCCCGGCCTGCTGGAGAGCCATCGCCACGCCGAAGCGGGCCATCGGATTGTCGGGGGCAAGCGGGCGGAGCGCCTCGATCGCCGGCTCGAACTCGCCCCGGCGCAGACGCACCCACGCGCGCATGATCGCGAACTCCGAAGAGAATCGCTCCTCCATCGCGGGGCTGTTCTTCAGGTCGTCCTCGACCTCGTTGATATCGCGATTGGCGAGCACGCGAATGGTGTGCACCGCGAGCGTCGCCTGCATCGCCGCCTCGATCGCCTTGTCTTCCGAAAGGGTGCCGCGACGGAGAGGGTCGCGCAGGTTGCGCACGTCGCGCAGCATCTCTTCGAGCAGCGCACGCGACGCGGACTCACTCGCGGCCGAGTCCTTCGCCGCCATCGCCGCGTACACCATGAGCTCCTGCTCCTCGGTGGGCAGCGAGACTTCCTCGGGCTTCTTCACCTCATCGAGTGGGAGCTTTCGGTCCTTGCGGCGCTGGACCTCCGCCATCGCGTCGGCCCGCATCTGGTTCAGATCGCGCGTGAGAGTCGCGACGCACGACGCGGGACCCTCGGTGTGCCATTGCAGCACCAGGTTCTCCAGCGTCGCCTGCGGCGAGCCCTCTCCCGAGCGGTGGCGGATGTTCAGCGCGTTGGTGTGGAACCGGCGCGCTCCCTTGAACGCCCCGTGATACGCCAGTGTGCGGGCGATCGAGTAGTGCGTGTTCGGGTCCAGAGGATCGGCCATCAGCACGTACCCGAGCAGATCGAGACGCTTGCCCGGATCGGTGATCACCGGCTCGAGGTATGCGTACAGCGCGTAGGCCGCTTCCTTGTTTGTCGGGTCCAGCGACACGGCGCTGTTGAGCAGCTTCGAGAACGCCTCATCGTTCCCGCGCTCGCGTTCGAGCAGCGCCGCGTCCAGCGCCAGGCGGCTCCGGATGGACTGATCGAAGCGGTCGCTATCGATGAACCGGCGGTACGCCCCGAGGCGATCCTCCACCGTCTGGTTCTTCCGCCCGATCGCCGCGGTGATCAGGCGGAGCTGAGTCAGCGCATCGCCGGGGTCCAGATCGAACAGACGCTTGGAGATCGACAGCACCGACTGCTCATCGCCCGCGGCGTACGCGGCCTCCATCTGCCGACGGAGCAGGTCCTGGTCCTTCGGCTCCAGGTCGCACGCGAACGACAGCAGCACCTGCGCCACGCGTTGGTCGGCCTCGGTTGGGTCGGAGGTGAGGCGGAGGTCGAACGCCGCCAATCGTGCGACGGTGCGGGCGAGGTGGTCCAAGCGTGCCGCGGTGATCCGATCGCGACCCTCGCCATCGGGGATGGCCGCGGGCGTGGGCATGTCCTGCGCGCCCGCGGGACAACCGGCGAGCATCGCCAGGCACAGCGCGGTCCGACCCCAGAGCCACCGGTTGGTTCCCACGATCGTCAGCTCCCCAGGGCCATGCTCACGAGGAACTCGGCATTGGTCTTCACCTTCTTGAGCCGGGTCTTGAGCATCTCCATCGCCTCGACCACGTTCATATCGGAGAGAACCTTGCGCAGGCGATAGACGAGCTCGAGTTCCTTGGGATCGAGGAGGAGTTCCTCGCGTCGCGTGCCCGAGGCCGAGATGTCGATGCAGGGGTAGATGCGCTTGTCCATGAGCTTGCGGTCGAGGTGGAGCTCGGAGTTGCCCGTGCCCTTGAACTCCTCGAAGATGACCTCGTCCATCTTGGAGCCCGTGTC
>CAYNSB010000086.1:0-6426 GCA_964399625.1 uncultured Phycisphaeraceae bacterium | reverse complement strand
GATGGTCGCCCACAACTCAACTCCTCGCGGCCCGAGGTCGGTCCACACTGTACAGACGACGATCGGCGGGCGCGCTGTTGCCCCCCTCAGCGGATCGGGCGAACCCCGAGCGCCCTATTTTGTCGAAATCCAAACCTGACCTTCCGATTCGTCGGGGCGCGGGGGGCGCCGTGTTCTCTATTAGAATGTGCTCGATGAATCCGAACGACCCGACCTCACCGAACGCCCCCCACTATTCTGGGCCGACCGCGCCGGGCGCGCCGAGCGCCGGCCAAATCCCGCTCCCACGCACGATCGGGCGCTACCGGATCGTGGGCGTGCTTGGGCAGGGCGGTATGGGCACGGTGTACGAGGCGGAGCAGGAGCACCCGCGCAGACCGGTGGCGTTGAAGGTGATCCGCGCCGGCGTGCTCACCCCCGAGTTGCTGCGTCGTTTCGAGCATGAGTCGCAGGTGCTGGCGCGCCTGCAGCACCCTGGCATCGCGCAGGTGTACGAGGCGGGGATGGTCGCCGATGCGCACGGCGTGCCCATGCCGTTCTTCGCCATGGAGCTCGTGCGGGGCGAAGCGCTCACGTCGTTCGTCGCACGGAAGCACTTGGGCACGAGGGAGCGGCTCGAGCTGCTGTCGCGCGTGTGCGACGCGGTGTTCCACGCGCACCAGAAGGGCGTGATCCACCGCGACCTCAAGCCCGGCAACATCCTCGTGGACGAGAGCGGACAGCCCAAGGTGCTGGACTTTGGCGTGGCCCGCGCCACCGACAGCGACCTGCAGACCTCGACGCTCCGCACGGACATCGGGCAACTGGTGGGGACGGTCCCCTACATGAGCCCGGAGCAGATCTCGGGCGATCCCGCGGAGCTGGACACACGCAGCGACGTGTACGCGCTGGGCGTGATCGCGTACGAGCTGCTTTCGGGACGTCCGCCCTACGACCTGCGCCAGCGCATGATCCACGAGGCGGCGCGGATCATCCGGGAGGAGGAGCCGACGCGCCTGTCGAGCATCAACCGCACGCTGCGGGGTGACGTGGAGACGATCATCGCGACGGCGCTGGCCAAGGACAAGACACGGCGGTACGCCTCGGCCGAGGCCTTCGCGTCGGACATCCGGCGGTACCTGCACGACGAGCCGATCTCGGCGCGTCCGGCGAGCACGTGGTACCAGTTGAGCAAGTTCAGCCGGCGGAACAAGGGGCTGGTGGCTGGGGTGGCGTCGGCGTTCGTGCTGCTGGTGGCCGGGCTGGCGGGGACGGGCTATGGCCTTCGACAAGCTGTGCGCGCCAGAGACGCGGCGCAGAAGGCCGAAGTCGCGGCCACCGCGGCCCGCGACGCGGAGAAGGAGCGCGCCGAGCAGCTCAAGAAAGTGTCCGACTTCCAGTCGCAGATGCTGGGTCAGATCGACACGACCAAGGCGGGCGTGGACCTAATGAAGGACGTGCGCGAGCGGTTCGTGGCGGCGCTCGAGAAGGCGGGCGTGCCCGAGGGCGAGCGGAGCGCGCGGGTGGATGCGCTTCAGAAGGAGTTGGTCCGCGTGAACGCGACCGACACAGCCGCGGCGATGATCGATCGCACGATCCTCAAGCCCGCGATCAAGACCATCGACGAGCAGTTCAAGAGCGATCCGGTGACCGACGCGAGCCTGCGTCAGGCGTTGGCGGATCTGTACTACGCGATCGGGTTGTACGGCGAGGCGATGCCGTTGCAGGAGTCCGCGCTCGCGACACGACGGCGCGTGCTGGGAGAGGAGCAACTGGACTCGATCTCGTCGCTGGGTGAGCTGGGTCGGTTGCTCAACGCGCGGGGCAAACTGCCCGAAGCGGAGTCGGCGCTGAAGCAGGCGTTACAACTCTCAAGTAAGGTGCTGGGGGATCGGCACGCGGACACCGTCACCACGCTGTCGAACCTTGGGCATGTGTACCTTGATGAGGCCAAGTACGAGGAGGCGGGCGCGTGCTATCGGGAGGTTGTCGAGCGACGGCGATCCGCCCTTGGTGACGACCATCCGCAGACGATTCTGTCGAGGAGCAGCCTTGCCGCGCTTCTTTGCTTTCAGGGCAGGTACGACGAGGCCGAGCCGTTGTATCGCGATGTCGTGGAGCGGGGTCGGCGAACGCTCGGCACGGATCATCGTGACACCCTGTTGTATGTGAGCTCGCTCGGCGGGCTGCTGCGGAACCAAGGAAAGTTTGCGGAGGCCGAGCCCCTTTACCGAGAAGTGCTGGAGACGACTCGTCGCGTGCTCGGTGAGCAGCACCCGGACACGCTGAGCGCGATTTACAACATGGCTTCGTTGCATCAGGATCGACGCGAGTTTGCGCAGGCGGAGTCGCTGTATCGGGAGGCGTTGGAGAAGCGTCGGCGCGTTCTTGGCGACACGCACGCGGATACGCTGGATTCGATCCGCGATCTGGGCTCGCTGCTTGAGGCCCAAGGACGATTCTCGGAGGCGGAGCCCTACCTGCGTGAAGCGTTGAGCAAGAGCCGCGAATCGTTGGGCGAGGACCACCCAGTGACGATTCTGGCGACGAGCCATCTGGGCGCGTTCGTGTGGTACGCGGGCAAGACGAACGAGGCCGAGCCGCTATGCCGGGACGCGATGGAACGGAGCCGTCGTGCGTTGTCGCGAGAACATCCGTACACGCTGGCGTTCACCGCGAACCTCGGGTATCTGCTGATGGAGTTGCATCGGTACGACGAGGTGGTGGAGCTGCTCCTGCCCGTCGAGCCCGTTGCGCGCAGGGTGTTCACGGGCGACAACGGCCCGCGGCACGCGTCCTTGCTGACGGCGTTGGGGCGGGCTCGGATCAAGGTTGGCGCGGACGCCGCGCGGTTCTCGAGCGCGGAATCGAATCTGCTCGAAGCGCACGGGATCTTCCAGCGGGCGCTCGGCGAGAAGCATGTTGACACGCTCGGATGTATGCGCGGCCTTGTCGACCTTTACACGGCCTGGAACCAGTCCGATCCCGGCAAGGGCTACGACGCCAAGGCCGCCGAGTGGAGGGCGAAGCTGCCGCAGCCCGAGCCATCCAAGGCGCCATGACGATGGGGCTATGCCCGAGCGGCATGGACTTGCACGCTCCCATTGGCGCGCCGAGCGATTACGCGGGCTTGACCGTCGACGGCGGCTTCGGCCCCCCGCGTCGAAAGAACGCCATCGCCTCGTCGTGGGCCTTGGCCTGCTCCTCGTTGATGGGGATCACGCGGCCCTGGACCTGGATGCGGGACCGTGCCGAGGGCGTCATCCCAAACTCCTGCTCGAGCTTGGTCAGCGCCAGCGAGAGCTTCTGCGCGATGGCCACCTGCGGGAAGGGCATCACGCACTTGACCGAGCCGTCGTCGCCCTTGAGGGGGTACGTGTCGCCGTACTTCTGAAGGAACTGCTCGGCTTTGATCCAGCGCGACCAGAGCTGGCAGTAGCGGGCCAGGGCGTTCGTGTCGATGAGCGAGAGCACACGCATCGCGTTGAGCTGCGGGACCAGGGTGTCCCAGGCGTCCTTCGCCTCGGCGTTGAGCCACGCCGGGCAGACGGGGATCCCCGGCGGCGGCACGGGCTCATGCTTGTTGAGGTCGCCGCGCCACGACCCGCGGGCCTGCAGGATCGGCGTGGGCGTCGGGCGGGGACCGCGGGCGCCCATCAGCCGGGCTCCTTCGACACACGCGGATTCGCTGTGACGGGCTTCGTTGACCGGCGGTTCCGGTTGGACGTGGGCCGAGCACGCGCGGGCTTCGCCACCGTCGGCTGGATCTGGGGACCTTGCTGCTGATCGTGCGGAGACTCCGGCCCGCCCGCGGCAGCGGCCGTCTCTCCCTCCCCCACTTCTACCCGCTCGGGCTCGGGGTCCGTCGGCACGCCACGCTCGCGGGCCACCATCGCCCAGGTGGTCTTCGTACCCGCGAGCACCGCCTCCTTGCCCGTGAGCTTCTGCCACCGCCGGACGGCCACATCGACGAAGACCGGCTCGAGCTCGATCGCGCGGCATCGGCGGCTCAACTGCTCAGCCGCGATGAGCTGCGTCCCCGAGCCGCTGAAGGGCTCGAAGACGACATCGCCCGCCTTCGTGTGCTTGCGGATGGGCCTGGCGAAGATCTCCACGGGCTTCTGGGTGGGGTGCTCGTTGCCCACCACCCGGTTCTTCCCCTCCCAGTTGATCTCCCAGACCGAGTCGAAGCGGTGGTCGGAGTCAAAATTGGGCATGCTCCCCTGGCGCCAGCCCATCATGCACGGCTCGTGGCGGAAGTGCCAGAAGACCCGCCCGAAGACCGCCGTGGGCTTCACCCACACGATCTGCTGGTGGTCGAGGATGCCCAGCTCCTCCCAGATGCGGGCGATGAGCGCCTGACGCTTGTGGGCGTGCCAGCAGTAGATCGCGGCGTGCGGAGCAAGCACCTCGAGCACGCGCGTGAAGACCGAGCGCAGGAACGACTCGGCGTCGGCGATGTCGATCTCGCGGTAGGTCGCCGACCAGTCCTTGCCGCCGTCGCTGGCGGGCTTGCCCTTGGACTTGCGCTCGGCCCGGCGCTTGGCGCTGCTGGGCCGTTCGCCGGTGTAGTCGACGAGGTAGGGCGGATCGGTGGCGACGAGTGCCGCCTTCATCCCGTCCATCACCCGCGTGACATCGGCCGCGCTCGTCGAGTCCCCGCACAGCAGTCGGTGCTCGCCCAGGATCCACAGGTCGCCCTTTCTTGACACCGCCTTGGGCAACGGAGCCGGGGCCTCATCCTCGACGATGTCGCCGGCCGAGCCCGGCACGCCCGAGGTGCGGGCCAGGTCCGCGAGCATCTGGGCCACCGCCTCGCTCGCAAACTCCACGCCGTCCAGCAGCGCCTCGAGCTTGCCCGCGTCGGCCTGGGCCATCGCCGCCAGCGGATCGAGCGTCGCCAGCAGCTTGCCCGCCTCCTCCTCGGTCACATCGACGACGAGCACGGGCACCTCGCAGTCAGGTGTGGTCTCGGCCCGCAGGTGCCCATCGATGAGCTCGAGCCCGCCCTCGGGCAGCTCGCGGGCCAGCAGGGCGTCGGCGTACCCGATCTCGGCGAGCACCCCCATGAGCGCTTCGCGCTGCGCCGGCGGGTGCGTCCGCCAGTTGCGGGGCGAGGGCCGCAGGTCCCCGGCCCGGACGCGACGCAGTTCCTTGACGCGATCTCTGATCTGCATGCCAACCCCCTCCCCCCCCCACCCCCCCCTATCTCAAAACCCGTGATGGCGCGCGCGACGGGCCCCCCGCCGGTCCCACGGCCGTTCCCTAGAGATTCGACCCCCCTATCCCCCACGATCCTCCTTGATCCGGTCGTCCGTCGTGCCGCCGCAGCTGCCGTGTCGCGTGCTCAACCAGGAGTTCGATCAATCGGTCCACGTTGCTCTGCAAGCCCTTGAGCGTGGCCATCGGCAACGGATCGGCGGCGAGCAGCGCCTCGCTGTTGGGCCATACCGCGACGATGCTTGTCCACCGGTGCCTGTCTCGTGCGGTTCCACTGCTGAGATGCTGCGCCTGATTCATGATGGCCATGTACCACTTTTTCTTGAGCGCGCGGTCTCCTTCCGCTTGCTGCCTCAAGCCCTCTTGTGCTTCCCCGCTCGTGAGGCACGCGGCGATGAACCCGCTGCGATCGCGGAGCTTGGGCTTGCTCGTGGCGTGCTTGATCGCCCACTCGATCTCCTCCCTGGTGTGCACCGCGGCGAGCTTGCACGCGTTGGACGCGAACACTTTCGCGTCCCGCAGCAGCTCGTACTTCTGGCGATCGCTGGGATCCGACTGGTCGAATGCCGGACGCTCGGTGCTGTTCTTGCCCGACGCCGGCTGCTCGCCGTGTGCCGCGTCCGAGCGGGCGTGACTCGCCGCGGCGTTGGCCCGAGCGGGAGGGGTAGGGGGAGGGGGATTTTCATGCAGGTGATGAGTGAAAGGGCCCCCACCCCCTTTCCCCCTCCCCTCGGCGCGCGGCGAAAGCGCATCGGCGTGCGCGGGCGCACCGCCGTGCGCATCGGCCGAGGCGCCGGGCACCACGAGCTCGAGCTCGTGGACACGACCGTCGTCGGAACGCCGACGCCGCAGGCGTCGAACGAGCCCGCGATCGGCCAACTCCTTGAGTGCCATCTCTACCGCCCTCTGCTTGAGCACGCACAGTTGCTCCAGCAGCGCGATCGAGGCCGAAACCACGCCCTGGGCCTCTCCCGTTAGCATGGCCAGCACGAGCGCGACCGTCCGAGAGCCCGCGCGGAGTTCCGTTCTGCTGACGTGCTCCAGCCACTTCATGCGATGGTCGCCGGGATCGGACAGGGCCCGGGGATTCGGGATCGAAGTCATGGGGTGCCTCCTTTCGGGGCGGCGCGCTGAAAGCGCACGCCCACACCAATACATCTCTGGCGCGTGGACACCCTTTGTTGCGCGCCCCCATCGAAAATTGGGTCGTAAGCCCGCAACTGGTCC
>CAYNSB010000085.1:0-7298 GCA_964399625.1 uncultured Phycisphaeraceae bacterium | reverse complement strand
CACGCGATTGGAGATGAACCCCGCGCGATCGCTCGCCTTGAGCGGCGTCTTGCCCAGGCGCGTCGCCAACGCGATCGTCCGCTCCGTCACCTCCGCGCTCGTGGCCAATCCCGGGATCACCTCGACCAATTGCATCAGCGGCACCGGGTTGAAGAAGTGCATCCCCACGACGCGTCCGGCGCTCGCGCCCGCGGCCGTCGCGATCTCCGTGATGCTGATGCTGCTCGTGTTCGTCGCGAGCACGACGCCCGGATCGGGGAAGATCGCCGCCAGCTTCGCGAACAGGTCCTTCTTCACCTTCGCGTCCTCGACCACCGCCTCCACGACCCACTCCGCGCCCTTGAGCTCCTCCAGCGTCGTGACGAACCGGATGCGTGCCAGCGCCGCGTCCATGTCCGCCTGGGCCAGCTTGCCCTTCTCCACGAACTTCGCCAGCGACTTCTTGTGCACGCCCTTGCACTTCTCGATCGCGCCGGGGAACGCATCGAACACGACCACGTTGATCCCCGCGGCCGCTGCGACCTGCGCGATCCCGCCGCCCATCTGCCCCGCCCCAAGAACCGCGATCGATTTCACATCAGCCATGACCAACTCCTTGCCCCGCCCCTGCCTCAACGCCTTGAGGCCTGCTCCCGAGGATACCGTTCCCCATGCCCCGCATCGAGGACCTCAAGAAACTGCTCGCCGCCGAGCCCAACGACGCCTTCGTCCTGTACGCCCTCGCCCAGGAGCACGCGAAACTCACCCAGTTCGCCGAGGCGATCGCCCTCTACGACCGCTGCCTCGCCGCCGATCCTTCCTATCTGTACGCCTTCTATCACAAGGCCCGCGCCCAGCAGGCCGCAGGGGATGTCCCCGCCGCGCTGGCCACGCTCCGCACGGGCATCGCCGCCGCGCGAGGGCGGGGCGATTCCAAGGCGTGGAACGAGATGCAATCCTTCCTCGATGAGTTAGAATGATCCCGTGCCCACCCGCAAGGACTCCATCGCCAGCGCCCAGGACGCCGCGCTCAAGCTCCTCGCCGCGCGCGACCTGACGCGCCAGGAGATCGCCGAGCGCCTGGCGAAGAAGGGCTTCGACACGGGCGTGATCGAGCAGGCGACCCTCGCCCTCGAAACCGCCGGCGCCATCGACGACGAGCGCGTCTCGCGCGAGTTCGTGCGCCGCCGCACCGAGGACGATGGCGCCGCACGCGCGCTCATCGAGGCCGAACTCCTCGAGCGTGGCGTCGATGCCTCCATCGTCCAGCGCGTCCTCGCGGAGACCTCCGACCTGCGCGACGAGGGGGCCGAGGCCCTGGAGCTCGCCCGCGATCGCGTCCGCCGCTCCAAGCCCGACCTGCAGCCGCAGATGGTCATCCGCCGTGCCTTCGAGCACCTTGTCCGCAAGGGCTACGACGAGGACACGAGCCGCCACGCCGCCGAGCAGGCCGCCCGCGAGTACCTGGGCAGGCCATGACCAGCGCGCCCGCGTCGCTCCTACCCTTGATCGCGATGCCGCTTTCGCTCAGACACGTCCGATCGGCCGCCCAGCGAATCGCGCTCGCGCTCGTGCCGCTGGCGCTCGCCGCCTGCGTCTCTCCCGAGAACGACCGCCTCACCGTCGGCCACGGGCCCGCCGCGTACCGCCCCGAGGCCATGACGCCCGACTCCGGCCGCGCCGGCAACACCACGCCCGGCGTCGAGCCCAGCGCTCGCCTCCCTCAATCGGCCCAGAGCACGCTCACCGGCCTCGATCGATCCAACTGGAGCCGCACGACCATCACCGTGCCCGTCGATGGCACGGCCCACCGTCCCACCTATCTCCAGCGCGTCGTCGGCACCAACTCTTCCGCACGCCAGCGACGCGACTTCCCGACCGCGGACACCTCGCTCGAACTCACGCAGGGCAGCGGGCAGGATCAGGCGCTCGAGGCGCCGCTCCAACACGCCCAGGCCGCGTGGGATTTCGTCCTGGGTGTCCCGCGCATGTTCTTCCAGCTTCCCTACCGCACGCGCTGGAGCGCCGACGAGAGCTACCAGCGCGCCTGGCGCCAGCCGCCACTCCGCGCCAAGGCCACGGATCCCACCGGCTCGATGGCCTCGCCCGAACCCGTGAGGCTCACGCCGTGACGACCCCCAGCGGTCCGTCCCCGGTTCCTCCGCTCGACGAGCGTGGCCTGCCCCGGGGCTACGCCTTCCGCGCCGAGTACGAATTGACGCCGCGCCAGGTGCGCGACCTGCTCGCGAGCCCAAAGTCCGCGGTCGTCCTCGTCGACTGCCGACGCCCCGAGGAGCACCAGCTCACCCGCATCGCCGGCGCCGTGCTGGTTCCGCTCGCCGAGATCGAGCGCCGCGCCGACGACATCAAGGACCTCGCCGAGGACGCGGGACAGGACGCGATCGTCGCCGTCCATTGCCACCACGGCGTGCGATCCCTCAAGGCAACGCTCGCCCTCCGCGCCAAGGGCATCAACGCCTGGAGCGTCGCGGGCGGCATCGACCTCTGGTCGATCGACATCGATCCCGGCGTGCGCAGGTACTGAGCATCGCCACCGCGATCGACCTCTCGTGTCTTGCAGAGGCCTGAGCGGAAGCGACCGGCTCCATTGCGATCGAGAAGCGAGCGAGCCCTACTTCGACATCTCGCCCCAGCTCAGCGCGACGAGCAGTCCCACGCTCAGCACCACCGCGCCGATCGCGCACGCCACGATCACGCGCCGCCGCGCACGACGCCGGCGCTGCTCGCGCTCTTGCGCGATCGTCTCTCCGATCCGATCGGGCGACAGGGCGCTCGCCGCTCGCTCCAGCGCCGCCGCTTCCTCATCCGGGCTCGCGCCCGCGCGCCGGAACATCTCCTCGGCCGCCTGCAGATGAACCCGCGCCGCCGTCTTGGAGCAATCCATCGCCTGCGCCATCCACAGGTCGTCCACGCGATCGACGCGCGCTAGAACGAACGCCTCCCGCGCCTGCGCCGGCATGGAGGCCAGCGTGGGCGCGCCCGCCCCGCCCGCGCTCAACCCTCCCAACTCACGCAGGTGCTGGATCAGCATCCGGTCCCGCATCGCCGGGGGCATCGACGCGAGCCCCGGGTGCGTCTTCACCAGATCCATCACAAGGCGCACCGACGTGTCCGCGTCCTGCGTCAGCAGAAACGCAAGCCGCCAGGCCCGGCGCTCCGCCAGTTGCTGCGCGGAGAGCTCGAGCACGGCCGCCTTCGCCCCGCCCTTCCGATCGCCGCTCTGGGTCGTACCTTCGGACATGCGCCTCCAATGAACGGTAGGATGCGATCACTCCGCTCCCCCGCGCACTCAAGAGCCCATCATGCCCAACCCGCTCACCCCTCCCACCACGCCGCCCGATCTCGACCATGCCCCGCGCCCGCGACCGCTCAAGTACTACGACCTGCTCCTGGGCGGCTTTGTCGCGGTGCTCCTGTGCTCAAACATGATCGGCCCGGGCAAGAGCTGCGCGCTCAAGCTCCCCTTCGAGCTCCCGCTCATCGGCTCGCTCCTTGTCTTCGGCGCCGGCAATCTCTTCTTCCCCATCTCCTACATCTTCGGCGATGTGCTCACCGAGGTGTACGGCTACGCCAAGAGCCGCAAGGTCATCTGGGCCGGCTTCGGCGCGCTCGCCTTCTACGTCGTCATGAGCCAGGCGATCATCCGCCTGCCCCAGAACCCCAACGAGCCCTACAACAAGATCATCCAGCCCGCCATCGAGACGTGCTTCGGAAATGGATGGCGCATCGTCGCCGCATCCATGCTCGCCTTCTGGGCCGGCGACTTCGCCAACTCCTTCGTCCTCGCCAAGATGAAGATCCTCACCAAGGGACGCTTCCTCTGGACACGCACCATCGGCTCCACCATCGTCGGGCAGGGCGTGGACAGCTTCCTCTTCTACCCCATCGCCTTTGCGGGCCTCTGGGAGAGCCAGACTCTCCTGCAGGTCGCCGTGTTCAACTGGTTCTTCAAGGTCGGCATCGAGGTCGTCATGACGCCGATCACCTACGCCGTCGTCGGGTTCCTCAAGCGTGCCGAGCAGGAGGACCACTACGACGTGAACACAAACTTCACGCCGTTCTCGCTCAAGGACGAGTAAGCCCCCGCCCGCCCGCGCCCACTACCATCGCCCCGCCGCCATGAGTCTTACGGAACGAAGTTCTACGGAACAAGGACGTCCCGTGACCGCGGAACGTCGCGCCGCACCCCTCGCCCCGCGCCCAAGGGACGCCGAGCATCCCCGACGCCACGTCCGCCGAAACCTCCGCGCCAGCGTCATCGACGGCACGGCCTTCTCCGTCATGGTCGGCATCGGCGAGAACTTCTTCTCGCTCTTCATCCTCGCGTCCGGGCTCGGGCAGGTCTTCTCCGGGCTGGTCCGCACCGCCCCGAACCTCATCGGCGCCGTCGTCCAACTCGCCTCGCCCTGGGGCGTGCGCGCCTCGGGAAGCCTGCGCCGATGGACCTTCCTCAGCGCCGTCGTGCAGGCCCTTGCCTTTGTCCCGCTGGCCCTGATGGCCTTCCTCGGGCAAGCCTCGTCGACGCTCGTCTTCCTCGCCGTCACCATGTACTACGCGGGGGGCCTCGCCTCGGGCGCCTCCTGGCCCACCTGGATCGGGCAGCTCGTCCCGCTCCGCCTGCGCGCCCGCTTCTTCGCGCGCCGCGCCCGCCCGTGCCAGATCGGAACGCTCGCGGGCCTCGTCGCGGGCGGTCTCCTGCTCCACCTCGTCACCAAAGGAGCGGACCCGCACGCCAGCGGTCCCGACGCCGCGATCCTCCCGTGGTACGGCGTGCTCTTCGTCGTCGCCGGGCTCATGCGCGCCATCTCCGCGCGATACCTGGCGCTGCAGAGCGACACGGGGCCCGTGCACAACCATCACGTGCGCGTGCCACCGTTCGAGCTCCTGCGCCGTGTCGTGAGCGCCCGCGATGGTCGCCTGATCGCCTTCATGATCGCCATGAACGGAGCCGCCCAGATCGCCGAGCCGTTCCTTGCTGCCTACCTCAAGAACCACCTGCGCATGAACTACGCCCAGGTGCTCACGCTCATCGCCGCGGGCTTCGTCGCTCGCGCCTGCGCCCAGCCCATCTGGGGAGAGATCGCCCATCGCATCGGCATCCATCGCGTCCTCTGGATCGGCACCTTGGGCCTCATCCCGGGCGCCACGCTCTGGGCGCTCTTTCCAAATTTCTGGGCGCTCCTCGCGATCCAGGTGATGATCGGCGCTTTCGCCGCCGCGTACGACCTCTCCAGCCTCGTGCTCTCGCTCAGCCTCGTCAAGGAGCACGAACGCACGAGCCTCTGGTCGCAGTACCAGTTCGGCACCGCCATCGCCGGTCTCCTCGGCTCGCTCGCGGGCGGTGCCGTCCTCGACGCCCGATTCGAGGTTCCCCAGTCCCTCCACGCCCTGGGTTGGACCTCGGCCTTCTTCGGCGTGTTCCTGCTCTCGTCCCTGGCCCGCGTCGTCTGCCTCATCGTCCTCGCGCGCACGGGCATGCACCGACCGCACGAGGACGCCCTCATCGCAGCCGAGAGCGTCCAGCAGGCCGCACCGGATCGCCACTCCTGATCCCGTTCGCCCCTCAGTGAACGCGAGATTCTGCTGGGCGAACGGGCTCCGAATCCGTACAATGCGTTCGCCAGCGGAACCCACGAACATCAGGAGTCGCCCATGAAACGCAATCTCATTACCGCACTCGTCCTCTGCTGTGGAAGCGCCCTCGCCCTCGCCGGCCCCGACGGGCAGTGCACCGAGGCCCAGAAGCAGGACTGCTCCAAGGAGTGCGCCAAAGCATGCACCGAGTCCGGCGCCAAGGTCACCCAGGTCTCCGACGACAAGTCCGCCAAGGCCTGCACCGACGGCGACAAGAAGGAAGGCTGCTGCACCGACGTCGCCCAGTGCCCCCTCCTCGAGCCCCTGCGCAAGCTGGCCGGCTCCTGGGATGTGGACATGGACGGCGACGGAAAGCCCGACGGTTCCGTCAAGTACCGCGTCATCGCCAACGGCTCGGCCGTCGTCGAGGAGGAAATGCCCGGCACGCCCCACGAGATGATCACCGTCTACACCTCCGACGGCAAGGGCCTCATCGCCACGCACTACTGCGGCCTGGGCAACCAGCCCCGCATGCGCGCCGAGGGCGGGCTCAAGGACGGCAAGATCTCCTTCGAGTTTGTCGATGGCGGCAACATCAAGGATCGCAACCAGATGCACATGGACTCGCTCGTGCTCACGCTGGTCGATAGGGACCATGCCAAGGCCAACTGGTCCACCTACGCCAACGGCAAGACCGAGTCCCACGTCACCTTCGACATGAAGCGCGCCAAGGACTCGGGCTCCCAGGAGAAGGTCGCCGCCGCGCAATAAGCCCGGCACGCCCGCGGCAGCCCAGAGCAAAGATTCGTCCACGCCCCCGCCCGCGCGGGGGCGTTTCATTCCCACGCGCTCTACCATCCGCCGACCAGACCCCGCCGCGCCCCTCGCTCCCCCGGCACGTCGCGCGCCCACTCGCCCGGAGCCTCCATGACCACCTCGCTCTCCCACGCCACCACCGAGTTCGAGAAGAAGGACCGGTGCGCCGACCTGCCCCATCGCCCGCGCGTCCTGCTGGGCAAGATGGGCCTCGACGGGCACGATCGCGGCGTCAAGGTCATCGCCCGCGCGCTCCGCGACTCGGGCATCCACGTCATCTACTCGGGGCTGTGGCAGACGCCCCGCTCGCTCGCCATCTCCGCCCGCGATGAGGACTGCGACTGCCTCGCCGCGAGCATGATGAGCAACTCACACCTCGTCCTCGGGCCCAAGCTCGTGGACAACCTCGCCGCCCTGGGCCGCAAGGACCTCGCCGTCTACATGGGCGGCATCCTGCCCCAGGAAGATGTTCCCACGCTGCTCAAGGGCGGCGTCGCACGCTGCTTCCCCACCGGCACGGGTCTGCTCGACATCGTCAACGCCGTCCGCGACGCCGTGAAGACACGCCCGCCCCAGATTCCCGCCTCCGGCCCGGCCGCGATCACCGCCCAGCTCGCGCGCGATCTCTCGCTCGCGCACGAGAAGCGTGGCGCCAGCGCCCTGCGCCCGGGTGCGCGCAAGCGCCGCCCGCGACGCGTCATCGGCATCACCGGCTCCCCCGGCGCCGGCAAAAGCACGCTCGTCGCCCAGCTCGTCGCGGAGTACACCCGCCGCGTCAAAGAGGGCACGATGTCCGGCCGCTGCGCCGTCGTCGCCTTCGATCCCATGTCGCCCATCACCAGCGGCGCGCTCCTGGGCGACCGCCTCCGCGTCGATTTCAACTCTCTCGACGAGAGCGTCTTCTACCG
>CAYNSB010000084.1:0-7374 GCA_964399625.1 uncultured Phycisphaeraceae bacterium | reverse complement strand
GCATGGACTTCGCCCGCCAGTACGGCGAGAAGGAACCCGTCCTCAACGCCATCGGCGGGCACCACGCGGACATCCCGTCCACCAGCTTCTACACGCCGATCGTCATGGCCGCTGACGCCGTGAGCTCCGCGCGCCCCGGCGCCCGCCGCGAGAGCCTCGAGAAGTACGTCCAGCGCCTCAACGAGCTCCAGGACATCGCCCTCTCCATGCCGGGCGTGACGGAGGCCTACGCCATCCAGGCCGGACGCGAGGTCCGCGTCATGGTCGATGCGCAGCGCATGAACGACGATGAGGCGTTCCTCACTGCCCAAAAGATCGCCAAGCGTGTCAGCGAGGAGATGACCTTCCCCGGCGAGATCAAGGTCACCGTCCTGCGCGAAACTCGAGCGATCGAGATCGCCCGCTGATTCTCCGCGGAACACCTCGCCCGCTCGAGCGAATGGCTCTGCAATGGGCGAGCCCGACGATGCGTCCCCGCCGAAGCCAGTTGCACGCAAGCGACGGCTGTCGTTGCTGCTTCCCTCTCGTGCTCGGCTGAAGGTATACGGTGTTCTCCTGGTAGTGCTCGCGGTGCTCTTCGCGGCGTTCGATGGACGCGGCTGGCTCGAGGCCCAGGTGTTCTACCACCCCTCGCGAGAGCGCTTCGTCGCGCCGCTGACGGCGACCGACGTGCGCTTCCCTACCGCAGACGGGCTCACGCTCCACGCATGGCTCTTCATGCCCACTGGCTGGAAGCGTGGAGATCCGCCGGCGCCCGCCGTGCTCCACGCGCACGGCAATGCAGGAAACATCGGGCACCACGCCGACTACACGAGCTGGCTCGCCGAGCGCGGCTTCGCCGTCCTCGTCTTCGACTATCGCGGGTACGGGCAATCCGACACGCCAAACTCCCGCATGTCGCGCGATCAACTCCTGATCGACACGCGCAGCGCGCTCGAGTTCCTTACCTCGCGCGAGGGCGTGGACGACTCGCGGATCGCGGTGCTCGGACAGAGCCTCGGAGGCGCGTTCGCGCTGGCCCTTGGGAGTGACCCGCGCGTCCGCGCCGTAGTGACAGTCTCCGCCTTCGCGGGCTGGAAGGCGATCGCACGCTCACACGCTGGACGCCTCGGTTCTCTCCTGGTCAAGGGCGGTATAGACGGGGAGGACCTGGCACCTCGACTCGGTTTCAAGCCGTACCTCATCGTGCATGGCCGCTCGGACAACATCGTGCCCTTCGACCACGCCCGCCGGCTCCAAGCAGCCGCGGGAGGCCCGGACCGCGCACGGCTCGTCACCGCGCCCAACGCAGGGCACAACGACATCCTCATCGACGACCCGGCGACACAGCAAGCCATCGCGGACTTCCTGGGCTCGGCCTTGAGGTGACCGTGGCCTTTGGGAACTCCACCGAAAAACGACGCAAGCCCGGAGCGGTCCGGGCTTGCGCGATCAGATCTGGGCAATCTCGGCAGCCCGATCAGCGCCGCCGCCGGCGAGCCACGCACGCACCACCGAGGCCCAGGAGGGCGATCGAAGCGGGGGCGGGCACGTTCGCTCCAGGAGCCCACGTCACACCCGAGGCACGGTTCGTGCCGTCCACCAGCGGGATGGAAAGATCGGTGAGGTACGTGCTCGTCGCAAGGTCGTAGCGGAAGATGTTGATCCGCGAGTTCGCGGGGTCCTGCTCCGTCATGTACAGCACGTTGTTGCCAATGGTCAGCCCGTCGATGCGGTTGTGTCCCGTGGGGAAGCTCAGCAGCTTGGTGAGCGTGCCCGCGCCAAACGCGTCGACGGTGAAGATGCCCGGGGTCCACGGCCCGCCCGTGCCGCTGTCATCCGCTGAGTTGGTGAGATAGAACAGGTTGTTGGCGGGGTTGTATGCCATGCCGCCCGTGGCGACGTCGCCGCTCGTGCTCGTGCCGGTGGGGTCGAGCCACAGCGGCGTCATGACGCAGTGCGGCGTCGCCGCGCCGTCGGAGGACGTCGCGACCTGGTAGATGCCCTTCTTGAACGTCGTGCTGCCGAAGGACGTGACCCCGTACAGCTTGTTATTGATGAACGTCAGGTCGTCCACGCCCGTCGCGGTGAACGAGATGTTGTCGTTCGTGCGGTACATCCCCGCGATGAACGTGGGGGCGATGCCGACGCTGCCGTAGTTCCACACGTTCAGACGCGCCGCGTCGTTCGCGTAGAGCTTCCCGTTCACCGGGTCGGACGCGATCCCGTTCACTTTCTTGTTCGCCGCGGAGTTCCACAGCGTCGTGACCGTGTTCGTCGTCAGGTCGTAGTAGAACGCCGCGCCGTTGGACGTCGTCGGCGTCGTGGTGCCGATCACGAGCTGCGCGTGAGCCGTCGAACCGCACGCCGCGAGCAGCGCGCACGCAACCACCAATCGCGAATGAGAAAAACGCATGCCTCATCTCTCCTGTGCCGGCCTTAGGCCGGGGTCTTGGTCTCGAGCGCGCGTCAACGCGCCTGAGGCAGACTACCCAGGCAGGAGAGGATTGCAACTCGTGAAAGTGTGGAATCGTCGTCGCGTGCGTCGCGACTCGCGATCAGGCGTCATCCCTAACCCTCGCTCGAGCGTGCGCAGAACACCCAACTTGACGGCGATCACGGTGTACGAGCACGCGCGAACGCTACTTCGCCTTGTTCGCCTTGGCCAGCGCCAGCACGCCGTCCTTGCCCGCGGCGTCCATCTTGTCGAACTTCTCGACGCAGTGATTGCAGCAGAACGCGATCGTCGTGTTCTGGTGAACCCGCGTGAGCTCGGCCGGGTGCCCCTCGGGGTTGAACTCGTCGCCGCCGATCGGGCACATCGAGTTGATCGGCTTGCCCGCCGCCACCTTGCCCTGCCCCGAGCCCAACGCGCTCTGGGCCATCTTGTCTCCGCCCTTGTCATCGCAGCACTTCTGGTTGCTGCACGCCATCGGCATCGAGGCCAGCGCCGCCAGCGCGACGAATGAAATCACACGGTTCATGGCGAACTCCTTTGACCAAGCGGTCTGAACCCGGCTCGGACACGCCATCCTAGACTCTCCCGCCTCGGGACGAGACGGACCTTTCCCGCGTGAGGTGCGCATGACGCCGAGCTTTCGGGCACTCTGCTCCGACTCCTATGTCAACCAGAAGCTGAGCCTCAAGCTCGAACTCCCGCGCGAGCGGCACGCCGTGCTCGAGATGTTCGATCGCGTCCGCAAGCAGTTCCCGGGCATGTCCCAGGTCAAGCGGTACAAGGAGGAGATCGCGCTCGAGGGCGAGCCCGCCGAACCGCCCCAGCGGTGGATCGCCGTCCGGGGCAACGCGATCCGCTCGGGCATCGTCAACGCCGGCGCCCCCGAGCAGAGCTACGACCTCCATCGGCACGTCCTCGAGGTCGCGCCCTACTACCTGGGCATCTCGCCCCTGGACGTGGACTTCCTCGAGCTGCTCTACGGCTTCGACGTCCTCAGCGATCGCAACCACGACGAAGTGGTGGGGGACGCGCTCATCGCCGGCTCGCCCATGTCGCAGCTCGTGGACCTTCCCGGTGCGCAGATCGTGGACGTGCAACCGATGGTCGGCATGGTCCTGCACGACGCGATGGGCGACGACTTCAACGCCTCCCAGAACAAGAGCGTGGAGGTGTCCTACGAGGTCAAGACGCGTCCGGGCGCGCGCCAGCACCGTCGCGAGGAGCCCATCAGCGTCTACCTCACGCTCCGCCACTACGGACCGGTCTCGGACATCGCCGCGCTGCCCACCGTGATGGCACGCCTGGCTTGTCTGGGCGAAGACCTTGCCCAGACGCGGGTCTTGCCCGCGCTGGTCCGCCCGATCCGCGAGGTCCTGGGGACAGGATCGTGAGCGCCCTCGCGCTCTCGGGCGCGATCGGCTTCATCATGGCCACCGCGGGTCGCGGGGCGAGCCGCAGCGTTACTCCCATGCTCATCTGGCTGGGCGCGATTATGCTGGTCGTGATGGGCGCTGGCATCGCCATCCTGCTCTACAGAAGGCAGGTGCTGGGCAAGGAAACCGGCTTGGACATGCACGCCGGGATCATGGACCAACTCCGCACGATGCGCGATCAGGGCGAGATCTCTGCCACCGAATTCGAGGAGATGAAGTCTCGACTCGTCGCCAAGGTCTCGGGTCGTCCGGTGTCCGCTCGGCATGCCCCCGGTACGCAAGCGCCACCCGGGTCGCCAGCCGAGCGCCAGGCCGCGCCGGGCTTCGATCTCACGGGTGCGCCCCTGCCACGTCCCAAAGACCCGAACGATCCAACCCAATAACCGCAACCACGCCGCGCACTCCGCGGCATAACCATCGCGGACTAGAGACGATCGAACAGCGTGCCGATACACTCCAAACCGCGTGCACACCGCGAGGTGCTCGTGCGCAAAATCTGTGTTCGATCGGCGCGCCCCACGCGTGCACCCACGGGGGTTGGTGAGAAACCATGGCCAAGAATCGATCCGACGGCTCCGACCAGCCCCCCACGCCGCCCACGAATGGCCCCACGCCCGGCGGCCCCGCCGGCGCCGCGGGCGACTCCGGCAACTTCCGTGGCAGGCGGGTCACCACCTGCTCGTTCTGCGGCAAGACCAGCCGAGAGGTCGGCCCGATGGTCGAGGGGCCCAACGAGGTCTACGTCTGCGGCAACTGCGTCGACCTGTGCCAGAACATCTTCCGCCAGGAGCGCCGGCGCGTCGGATCCGTCTCCTCCACGCTCAGCGAGATCCCCTCGCCGCGCAAGATCGTCGAGCATCTCAACACCTACGTGATCGGGCAGGAGCACGCGAAGAAGGCCCTGGCCGTCGCGGTCCACGCCCACTACAAGCGTCTGCTCCACGTCGAGCGCGGCGACAACTCCGTCGAGCTCGATAAGAGCAACATCCTCATGATCGGGCCCACGGGCTCGGGCAAGACCCTGCTCGCCCGCACCCTCGCCAAGATGCTCAAGGTTCCCTTCGCGATCGGCGATGCCACCACGCTCACCGAGGCGGGTTACGTCGGCGAGGACGTCGAGAACCTCCTGCTCAAGCTCCTGCAGAACGCCGACTACGACCTCGAGGCCGCGCAGCGCGGCATCATCTACGTCGACGAGATCGACAAGATCGGCAAGACCAACCACAACGTCTCCATCACCCGCGACGTGTCGGGCGAGGGCGTGCAGCAGAGCCTCCTCAAGATGCTCGAGGGCACCGTCTCCAACGTGCCCCCCCAGGGCGGCCGCAAGCACCCCGAGCAGCAGTACATCCAGATGGACACGACCAACGTCCTGTTCATCTGCGGCGGCACCTTCGTCGGCCTCGAAGAAATCATCCGCCGCCGCCTCGGCAAGACCCGCATCGGCTTCAACGTCGATCAGGACCGCGCCCGCGGCGAAGAGTCCGCCTCCCGCGTCCTCTCGCAGGTCACCGCCGACGACATGATCGAGTTCGGCATGATCCCCGAGTTCGTCGGCCGCCTGCCCGTCCTCGCCCCGCTCATGCCCCTCTCGGTCGATGCCCTCATCAACATCCTCACCGAGCCCAAGAACGCCATCGTGCGTCAGTACCAGCACCTCTTCGGCCTCGAAGGCGCCAAGCTCACCTTCACCGACGGCGCCCTGCGTGCCCTGGCGCAGAAGGCTGTCAAGCGCGACACCGGCGCCCGCGCCCTCCGCGCCGTGATGGAAGAGCTCATGATCGACCTCATGTACCAGCTCCCCGAGCTGGACAACACCGGGGCCGAATACGTCATCGACGAGGACGCCGTCCGCACCAAGAAGCCCCTCGCCGAGATGCGTCGCCGCCGCGAGAGCGCATGAACAAGAACCCTCCCGCGCAAGCGGAGGATCGGTGCTGCATCCAAACTGCGAATCTCCCCAAACCCTGTGCTCCAGCACAGGGTTCTTTTTTCCCCGCGTCACTTCTCCGCACTGATGTACGCGATGTAGCACCGACACGCCTCGCCCTTGGTCGTCTTCCGGAAGATCCCGTTCCCCCCGCCCTTCTCGTCGTCGCCCTCCCAGTACACGCTCACGTTCCGGAACCCCGCCTCCCGCAACAGCTCCTGCACCTCCACCAGCGACCACAGCCGCCAGTGGTACGTGAACGCCCGCATCATCGGCGGCCCCTTGCGGAACTCAAAGTGGATGTGATTGGTCTTCTCGCCCGTGATCGGGTTGTACGACGCCTGATCCCACACGTACGTGAACCCACGCCGCGGCCCGCCGATACGCCGCCGCTCCTTCACCTCGTCGTACGCGTCGCTCCCTCCGTAGTGATCAAGGAAGAACACCCCGTCCTTCGCCAGCGACCGGTGCACCGCCTCGAAGTACCCCCGCAGCACGTCCCGCGTCTTGAAGATCCAGTACGAGAAGTTCATCGCCAGCACGATCTGGGGCGAGCCTCCCAAGGCCTTCACGCTCGCCGCCCCCGGCTCCAGCACGTTGCGCTTCAAGAGCGCGATCCGCGTCCGCGCCTCGGGCGTCAACGTTGCAACATGCCTCTGCATCCCATTGGCAAGAGTGGGGGCGTCGAGGTCAAGCCCGATCGCCCGGTTGGTCTTCCGCCGCCGCACCCACTCGCACGCGCTCGCGGCCGTGCCGCAGAAGTCCTCGCGGAGCAGGGCCGCCTTCTTGCCCTTGATCTTGCGGTACGTCGCATCGACGAAATCGATCTCGGCCTCAGGCGATTGCACCGCCCGCTCGTAGAGATCGTGCTTGTCGGCGTTCGCGCGGGTGAGGATGGGGAGGCGTGGCATGGGCGGGAAGATACGCCGCCGTCGCGGTCCGGTACAGTGACGCCGATGCCCGCCGCCGTCATGAAGTCCGACTGGCTCCCCTTCGCCCGCGCCCTCCCCCGCGCCAGCGTCGACCTCTGCTACGTCGACCCGCCCTTCAACACCGGCGTCAAAAAGACCGCCACCCGCCCCATCCGCGGCCAGCGCGCCAGCCACCCCGCCACCTACGCCGACTCCTGGCCCTCCATCGACGCCTACCTCGCCTGGCTCCGCGACCGCCTCGCCGTCACCATCCCCGCTCTCAAACCCACCGCCAACCTCCTCGTCCACGTCGACTGGCGCACCAGCCACCGCGTCCGCGTCCTGCTCGAAGAGCTCCTCGGTGCCGACCGCTTCGTGAACCACCTCATCTGGTCCTACGGCCTCGGCGGCTCCTCGCCCCGCATGTTCGCCCGCAAGCACGACGACATCCTCTTCTACTGCGTCGATCCCGCGAAGCACTACTTCGACCCGCCCCGCATCCCCGCCACCAGCCGCCGCATGCGCGGCCAGACCAAGAAGGCCACCGACGTCCTCGACATCCCTTCCATCAACAACATGGCCGCCGAACGCACCGGATACCCCACGCAGAAACCCCTCGCGCTGCTCGAACTCCTCATCGCCGCGTGCTCACCGCCCAAAGGC
>CAYNSB010000083.1:0-7425 GCA_964399625.1 uncultured Phycisphaeraceae bacterium | reverse complement strand
CGATGTTCTTCACCTCGCCCGAGACGATGTCGCCCTCCTTGATCGTCTCCATGAGGCGCGTCTTGGCGGCGTCGCGGTCCTCCTCGATGAGCTTGCGCCGGGAGATGACGATGTTGCGCCGCTCCAGGTCGATCTTGAGGATGCTCGCGCGGACCTTGCGACCGATGTAGTCGCCGATCTCGCCCGGACGACGCACGTCCACCTGCGACGCGGGCAGGAAGACCGGCACGCCGATATCGACGAGCAGACCGCCCTTGATCTTCCGCATCACGGTGCCCTCGACGACGTCGCCCTCCTTCGTCGTGTCCATGATGCGCTGCCAGTTGAGCATGCGCTCGGCCTTGCGCTTGCTCAGGACGATCAGCCCGCCCTCGCCCTCCATGGACTCGAGCAGGACATCGACGATCTCGCCGATCTTGGGAACGTTGCCCTCGAACTCGTCCTTGGGGATCAGGCCCTCGGACTTGAGCCCGACCTCGACGACGACATCGTCGCCGGCCATGCCGACGATCTTGCCCTTGATGAGCTTGCCGACCGGCTGCTCCTTGATCTGTTGACCAAGGAACGAGTCCATGTACGTCGTGTCCTGGCCCTTCGCGGCCTTGGTGCCGAAGGTCTGAGAGATCAGAGCCTCGGCCTCGATGTCGGTGCCCCCCAGCGCCGCCAGAAGCGTTTCGTCGATCATGTACCGATTGTCCTTGAATGCCGCGTGGCGCCCGCGATCGACCCCGCCGGAAGGGTCGCGCATCGGCCCGCGTCTCGATCCCAGACCAGAAGCCCGGGACCGGCCCCCCTTTCTTCAGAGTTGGGGGCGGTTCGAACCGTTGATTGTCCGCCCCCGCAACACGCGGAGAATCCACGGACCGGCAGATTCGAAAGGACCCAAGTCTAGGTCGCCGCCCTTCGTGGCTCCATCGAGTTCCGTCCCTCTCCGGAAAGCTGTCGCAGGCTTATTCTGGGCGGCAAGAGACCCTGCGCCGAGCCTCCGGGGGAGTTGGCGACGGCTCGTTTCGGGCTAGAAGTCGGGTCGTCTCTCGAACTCCAGCCTGCGCCGGCCCCCTGGCTCCAGAAACGACAGCGTTGTCGCATGGAGCATGAGCCGTGGCGAGCCGGGCGCCGCGCCGTACAGCTCATCGCCCACGATCACGTGTCCGAGCCCCTGCGCGCAGTGCACACGCAGTTGGTGCGTGCGCCCGGTGACGGGAACCAGCGCGAGGCGCACTCGGTCCACCTCTCGATTCATGACGCGCCAGCTCGTCCGGGCCTCCCGACCTTGCGACCGATCCACGATCTGGATGGGGCGGTTGTCCAGGTCCGCGCGCATCGGCAGGCTCACCTCGCCCTGCTCGTGATCGAGCGGATCGGGCGCGGGGCCGAGCGGAGCGCCGGCGATGTACGGCGTGGGCACGAACTCCGCGTTCACCAGCGCCGTGTACGTCTTCTCCACGCTCCGAGCCTCGAACTGCATCGACAACGCGCGCTGGGCGTCGGAGTCCAGTCCGAACACCATCAGCCCGGAAGTCTCCATGTCCAACCGGTGCACGACCAGCGGCCCGCTCGCGTGCGGGAACGCCCGCGCCACCCGGGCCGCCGCGCAGTCGGCCTTGTCCGGCCCCTTGCCCGGGACCGACAACATGCCTGGGGGCTTCACGATGACGCACCAGCGCGCCTCGGCGTGCACGATCTCAATCCCGGGATTCGCGTCTTGGCCGGGAGACATGCGACGAGGCTTATACCATAATGTCCGGCTCTGGTTGCGGGAGTCCTTGACGATTCTTCTCGATGCGAGCATCAAAGGAACTTCGCTATGAAGATGTCCGCTGCGATCGCCTCGCTCCTGTTCGCCTCCATTGGCGTCGCGCAGCCCGCGAGCTCGGGCCATCGCGAGTCGGTCGAGCGAGCCGATGACTCGGCCTGGCCCCAGCAGGAAGCACAGTTCCTCACGCACGCCGTGCAACTCACGACGCCCGAGCGGTTTATCAAGGCCGGCGAGTCGTACTTCAGCCCCGACGGCTCGCGCATCATCTTCCAGGCGATCCCGCGCCCGGCCAATGGAGCGACGCCCGAGCAGTTCTACCAGATGTTCGTCGCGAAGGTGAAACGCGACGCCGAGGGACGCCTCACGGGCTTGGAGGAGGCGATCCGACTCTCCCCCGAAGGCTCGGCCAACACGTGCGGCTGGTTCCATCCCACGCAGGCTGGGCTCGTCCTCATGGGCAGCACGATCGTCCCGCCCGCGATGAAGGACGTGCCGGGCTACCAGCGCACGACGGGGCGGTACGTGTGGCAGTTCCACAGCGAGATGAAGATCGTGCTGGGCACGTACCACGACGATGCGAGCAAAGTGGGGGAGTACGAGCTCACCAATCGCACCGTCGCGCCGCTGCAGCCGCTGATCGTGCAGGACGCCGGCGGATACGTCGCCGAGTGCTCGTGGAGCAAGGACGGGCGGTACATCCTGTACGCCGCGTACGACCGCGCGCGATCGGAGAAACTCGGGCGCAACCACCTCGACATCAAGCTCTACGACGGCAAGACGCAGAAGACGATCCCGCTCGTCACGGCCGATGGCTACAACGGCGGCCCGTTCTTCTCGCCCGATGCCAAGCGGATCTGCTATCGCTCGGATCGCAAGGGCGATGACCGGCTGCAGATCTTTACGGCGGACCTGACGTTCGATGCGGATGGCGTGCCCACGGGCATCCAGAACGAAGTGCAGCAGACCCAGGATGAGCACGTGAACTGGGGCCCGTTCTGGCATCCCAGCGGCGGGTTCCTCGTCTATGCCAGCAGCCGAATGGGACACGACAACTACGAGATCTTTCAGTTGTTCGCGTTTGACGGCATGAGCCAGACGACCGGCCCTGAGCCCATTCGCATTACGTTTGCGCGCGGCGCGGACGTGCTGCCCGCGTTCAGTCCTGATGGGAATTGGATGATCTGGACCGCGCAGCGGGGGGTGCCCGCTGCGGGCGAGCAGAAACCCTCAAGCCAACTCTGGGCCGCGGAGTTCCATCCGGCGCGACAAGAGATCTCAAACACGAAGTGATCGCTCGGGCAAGTTCACTCATCCGCGTCGAGCGCCAAGAGTAACCGAGGCATGATCGAACCCGACGACTTTGGATTCACCGGAATCACGGCCCTCGCGCGGGTCCCGGGATTCACGCGCGCCGGCAGCCACGCGCCGTTCTGGAAGCGGTGGAATGAAGCCGTGTGGGCGAACGAGCCGGACCTCGTTCCCCGCGCCCCGCGCGATGCCGACCTGACCGACGACTCCGCCGACCATCAGTTCGAGAGCGTCCGCCACACGCGGATCGGATGCGCGCTCACGCTCCCGCGCGATCGCGCCACGCCGATCCGCGCGGGGCTCGTCGCGCTGCACGGGTACGAGTCCCCGCCGCGCTTGGGCGTCTCCCGCGATTCCTGGCAGGCGCTCGCCGATCGCGGGGCCGCGGTGCTGACCATCCGCGTGCGCGGATACGCCGGCTCCTCTCAGGACACGCCTGCGCTGAACGCCCACGTCGCCGAGCGCGGCGGCGGGGAGCACGCCCGGGGCGGAGCCGCCTGGATTACGCACGGGCTGTGCGACAGCGAGCCCTCGGGCCAAGGCGGAGTTGGGGCGGACTGGGTGCTTCCGCTCGCCGTCGCCGATGTGGTGAACGCATGCCGCGCCCTGCGCCGATGGATGGCGCGGCGCCCGGGCTCGCCCCGCACGCTCATGCTGCACGGCGAGAGTTTCGGCGGCGGGCTCGCGGTGCTCGCCACGTCGGCCCTGCTGCAGCGCGATCCCATCGATCGTCTGGTCATTGCGCTGCCGTCGCTGGGCGACTGGCCCTGGAGGCTCGACGAGGCGCAGCGTCGTTGCGTCTCGGGCACCGCGCGCCACGTGCTCGAGCTCATCAAAGCTCGCCGAGACCGAGAGGAGCGCATCCTCGAGCACCTGCGGCTCTGCGACGCCGCGGTGCACGCGCGGCGCGTCCGTTGCCCGGTCCTTGCCAAGCTCGCGCTGCGCGACGACACCGTCCCCGCGCCCGCGGCTGCGGGAGTGTTCAACGAGATCGCCTCCGCGCCGGGCGAGAAGCTCCGCGTCGTGACGCGGTACGGGCACTTCGATGGCGGCATCAGCGACGCACGCAGGCACGTGCTGTTCGATCGCCTTGCCGCTGAGTTTCTGGATCCGACGCGCACCGCCACCGAGGCGCTGGCGCGGTGCGACGCGATGCTCGCCGCACGCACCGAAGCGAACGGGCGGGGCGCCGACGGCGATCATGGAGCGACGCCATGAGCGAGTCGCTGTTCTCGTCGCACGAGCCACCGAAGCCGGACATCGACGCTCGCCTCGTTCGTGCGCTGCTCGACGCGTACGCCGCGGCCGCGCGCACGCTCGACGACCTGCCCTACACAAGCGAGTTCGATTCACTCCTCGCGCAGGTGCGCTCTGCGGGATCCGAGCTTCCACCGCGCGAGGTCTTCCATCGCCTGCACAACCTTCGCAAGGCGGGCAAACTGCCCAAGGCCGGGCGCGCCGCGAGCGCCCCGCCCCGCGTGACCCCCGAGGATGAGCAGCGTCTGGCCTCGCTCGTCATCGACCGCGTCGGCACCCTCGGGCAGCGCGATCAGCTCCCCTATACCGCGGCGTTCGATGAGCTGGTGCAGCAGTTCAATGCCGAGAGCGGGCGATCGCTATCGCCGCACGAAGTGTGGCGCCTGATCGCGAAGATCGCGAAGTAGCAGGTGCGAGGCGAGGGGGCCGAACGTGAGAGAAGGCGATCAGAGGCACGCGGGCACGAAGCCGATGAAGGAGCCCGCGTAACGTTGGCCATGGACTCCATCCGCACGCTCTGCGCCGGCCTCATCGATTACGCCGGACTATTCCCGCCCGCCAAGCTGCCGATGGCTCGCGCCGCGGAGGTGTTCGCCCGCTGCATCCGCTCCGAGCAGTCGTGGGCCCTTGGGCGATTCGTGTGCCCCGTGTCGCGTCTCCGCGAGTTCTCGCAGGCCTCGGCCTTCATGATGCCCGGCACCGCGGGCACCTCGGGCTATCGCGAGCACGCGGATGTGCTCGACCCGTGGCGCATCTCGGCGCTCATCGATGGCGAACTCGAGGGCGATCTCGAGACCATCGATCGCTTCAACGATCACCACGCACGCGAGGAGAACGGGCGCGCGATCGTGGACGCGATCGAGCTGAAGCTCGATTCGGCCGAGGCTTTCGATGACACGCTCGACGCGATCCCCGAGGACCTCTACCCGTTCTTCGAGTTTCCCGCAACGCTCGTCTCCTCGGGCGATGTGCGCGGCTTTGTTGCGGCCCTGGCGGGTGAGCCCGTCGCCGCGAAGATCCGCACCGGTGGCGTCACGCCCGACGCCTTCCCTGCGCCCGCGGCCGTGGCGCGGTTCATGCTCGCGTGCGCCGCGGCCCGAGTCCCCTTCAAGGCAACAGCGGGGCTGCACCACCCCGTGCGGGCCGAGTATCCGCTGACCTACGAGCCCAGCTGCCCGCGCGGCGTGATGCACGGCTTTCTGAATGTCTTCCTCGCGGCGGTGATGCTGCACGCGCACGGGACGGACGAAGCGCGGCTGATCGCGATCCTTGAAGAGCGCGACCCGGGCGCGTTCAAGTTCACCAACGAGGGCGTGCGATGGAACGGGCTGTTCGCCGAGCCGGCACAGATCGCGCGGGCCCGCGAGTTCTTCTGCCTGAGCTACGGCTCGTGCTCGTTCGATGAGCCGGTGGAGGACTTGCAGAGGTTGGGGATGCTGTAGGATTACGCGGGCCCATGAGTGCAAGCAGGCCAACATGCTCCGTCTGCGGTAGCGAGCTCGTCGGGCGATCGCTGAACATCTGCCCGATCTGCAAGGAGTTCGATCCGCCGTGCGAACGCAAGCCAACGGCGAAAGAGTTGGTCGAGTCGTATCGCGACATGAGTGCGAGATCATTTCCCGGGCTGCGAGTGGAACGGGCGCGAAAGACGATCGCGAAGGTCAACAACCATGTTCTGTTCGCAATCTTCTCGTTGCTGTGTTTTGTGGCTGCGATCTACCTCTTCCGAGAGTTTGCCATAAATGGAATCACGGGGCGGATCACAAGAGTGCTGGGCGGACGAGGCCGACCGGGGTTTGCAGTGCCTCCATGGTTCGGGGCCGCCGGTACCTTGGTCGCGGCAGCAGCTGTGAGTGGGATTGGGTGGCTGTGGTTGATTGCCGCGATCAGAGGCCAGCGACCGTTTGCGAATGAGGAACGCCGCTCCCAGCTCGCCATCGAGTATGAACATGCCATGCGCCGCGGGCTTTGTCCTCATTGCAGCTACGACGTGTCCGGCCTTGCCGACGAGACGCCTTGCCCCGAGTGCGGGGCGCGCCGCTATCGCGACTTCATTCCGCCCTCGGCGCTCGATCAGTGATCGACCTTCTTCCCCAGCATCGGCGAGATCTCGTTGAGCATCTTGGTGAGCGTCTTCTCGTCCTTCGCCTCCAGGTTCAGTCGGAGCAGCGGCTCGGTGTTGCTCTTGCGGATGTTGCACCACCATCCGTGCTTGGCGAAGGCATCGAGCGTGACGCCGTCGAGCTCGTCGATCGTCGCGTTGTCCTTCGTGCCCGGGCCGTAGGTCTTCTTGACGTTCGCGAGCGCCCCGTCCTTGTCCTCGATCTGGAAGTTGATCTCGCCCGACTGCTTGTACCGCTGCGCGGGCTTGACGAGCTCGCTCATCGTCTTGCTCCCCGAGGCGAGCACCGCGAGCACCGTCGCCATCGCGATCGCGCCCGAGTCCGCGTTGAAGTTGTCGCGGAAGTAGAAGTGCCCCGAGAGCTCGCCGCCGAACACGCACTTCTTCTCGGCGAGCGCTCCCTTCATGAACACGTGCCCGACGCGCGAGCGCACCGGCACACCGCCCGCCGCCTTGATCTCCTCCTCCAGCGCCTTGGTCGAGCGCAGGTCGTACACGATCCCCGCGCCCTTGTTGCTCGCGAGGAAGTGCCTGGCGAGCGCCGCCGAGAGGTGATCGCACCCGACGATCCGCCCCTTCTCATCGACGACCACGCACCGGTCCGCATCGCCATCGAAGCAGATGCCCAGGGCCGCCTTTTCCGCGACGACCGCCTCCTGCAGCTGCTTGAGGTTCGAGGCGACGAGCGGGTTGGGCTCGTGCACGAACTCGCCCTTGGAGTTGTCGAAGTTCAGCTCGACGATGGTCAGCCCCGGCACGTCCGCGCCCTTCTTGCCGAAGATCTTGGGCACCATCGTCCCGGCCATGCCGTTGCTCGCGTCGATCACGACCTTGATCTTCTTGCCGTGCAGATCGAGGAAGTGGCGCACGTGGGCCTTGTAGTCCGCCCAGAGGTCGCGCTTCTCCACGCGCCCGTGCGCGGGGGCCAGCGTCGCCTTGTCCACCATCGCCGCGTGCTTGCGCACTTCGGCCAGCCCCG
>CAYNSB010000082.1:0-7470 GCA_964399625.1 uncultured Phycisphaeraceae bacterium | reverse complement strand
TCAAGCGCGCCCAGTGGGGCGACAGCTCCGGGTACAAGGGCGGAGACGACGAGAAGCGTCCGGGCGGCGGCGCGGCGGACTTCTTCCCGACCAAGGGCGGCATGGACGCGCACGGCGCGATGGGCACGGACAAGATCAAGCTCCCCAAGAGCTGATCCCCAAGCACCCCGCCCTCTCTTGAACCGACACCCACGACCCCGGCCCCGCGGCCGGGGTCTTTCCTTTGATGGGCAGCCACGTCAGCACACGGGCCGCGTGTTCATCTCAAAAAGCCGTGAGGCCCCGACGCGCTCGTGCGTGCCGGGGCCTGCGTTATGCGGAGCGGGCCCGCCGAGTGTGGGTCGGCGGGCCCTCGGAATGCGTTGTTTGTTCTGGTGTGAGCGTCGCCGGGTCGGGGGGTCGCGTCCAGGTTTGCTCGGGCGTCCCGCGCTCGGCCCGGCGTGGGCCATCGTTCGATTCAGCAGAGGCTCAGGAACGAGAGGAGCGTGAGGAACGCAAGCTTCTGCTGGTGGGCGGTAAGGAACAGGACGGTCTTCATGGCTCTCTCCTTGGTCTTCAGTTGTGAGCGTCTTGGGTTGTTGCCGGCTCGCGGGCCGCCGGCGAGGGGAATAGAAACAAGGGCCGTGCCAGGGGCGAACAAGGGGGTCTGAGGGTCAGCCTGCGAGGGTGCGATGTCTCTAGTCCACACCATGCGTCGCGTTTGGTCAACATGCAACCCGCGGCAACACTTTGCCGCCGCGATCCGGGCCCGATTCTGGGACGCACTGCGCATGCCTCCCGCGGGTGCCCGCGCCGTCATGGCGGGGGTTCTGGGGCTTGCGACCCTGGCATGTTCTTCGGCACTGGCCCAGCCCACAGCGGCCCCGTCCTCGCCCAGCGTGCCCGCGTCAAACTCTCTTCCCGCCGAGCCCGCCCTCCGACCCGACGGCGTGCCCACGCCCGCCGCGTCGATGCGAGCCTTCGCAGCCGTGGAACGCTGGGTCCGCGCGCTCGAAGCACCAAAGGAACTTCTTAAGGACCAAGCGGAGGACGGGCTCGTCGCGTGCGCGGGCGCTTCGGTCCAACTACGTCTGGAGGGCAAGCTGATCGGGCGCGGCTCGGCGTACACGCTCGATGCGAACCAGCAGAAGGACGTGGTGCTTCGCGCGGCGCGGGCCGCCATCGCGGAGGCAAGGTCGCGCCTGCCAGGCGATCGCGACGCGCTGTTCGAGCAGCGAGCCCGCGAACTCGCTCGGTCCATCGTCATCAGCCTCGAACTCGCTGGCACACCCGTGCCCATCGATCTCGACGACTGGAGCCAGGCGGCGCAGCGCGTGAACCCGGGCGTGGACGGCGTCGCGGCCCGCATCGGTGACCGCGTCGAGGCGATGTTTCCTGTGGCGATGCTGTGCACGCAGACCGAGCCCGCGGCCGCGCTGCAGGGCCTCGTCTCGCGCCTGGGCTCCGAACCCGGGCTAGGGCTGGTGCCACTGGCGGACCTGAAGACGAAGCACGGCGTGGTCTTCTACCGCGTCCCGGCGAATCACGTGGCACAGACCAAGCCCGGCGGCAGCGCACAGTTCTTGCACCGGGGCGGACGCGTCTTCCCGGACACAATGGGCACGACAGGGCTCTCGATCTGGGGGGATCAACTCGCGTGGTCCTTGCTCTCGCGCCTCGCGGCTTCGAACGAGCACACAGCACTGGCGAGCATCTACAACCCCGTGCTGGGCAAGTACGACCTTGATCCAGCTTCGCCCTACGAGCACGCGCTCGCGGTCTACGCGATCTCGCTCTTCCGATCCGTCGGCATCGCAACCCATCAATCCGCCGTGAACTGGTCCGGCCTCGGCGGCCAGGATGGTCCACTCCAAAGAATACTGGAAGCGATGCCCGAGGTAGACCGCGTAGAGACTCCGGGCGTGAAGGACCCTGAGTTCGCCGCGTTTACGACGCTGCTGCTCGATCAGGTTTGGTTGGCGACACCACGCGTGCGTCCTTACGAGATCGGTTGCTTCGGAGGCACGATGCCAGACTCTCGGATCCTGGACGTCCGCAAAGCAGCCTCGCTTGACCTACTCAACCGGTCCGTCGAGTCCATCGAGACATTCCCTCTTCGCAGCCAAGCCGTGCTCGCGATGGTCGGACCGCAAGTCATCGGCCCTTTCAAGCCAAAGCCCGAACGTGAACTCCTGACGCCAGAAGCCGAGGAACGCTGGACGCGTGTTCTGGCGGGCGTGTATTCCCGAATAGGCACGGACCGCCTGAGCGTCGGCATGCCCTGGCTCGCATACGCGTCCGCTCGCGGCGTGCCGCTGGGCAACCGCCGACAAGGCCCGATCACGGCGTGCGTCGCACTTGGCGGATTCCGCGATCTCGTTTGGACTCATCAATTTACGCCCGAATCGCTGGACGCTTCCCGGCGCGACCTCGCCGGCGCCATCAACTTCATGAATAACCCGGCTTCGCTACCGACGTGGCACGCGGCTAACACCCTTGCGGGCCTCGCTATTCTGCTGCCCCATGATGATGCGACTCCGCCCGAACAGCGCGCTCGCCATTTGGCAAAGCTGCTTAACGGGCTGCGCTTCCTCCGGCAACTCACCGCTGATGACGATGCCAAGTGGATGTACTCCGAACCGATCCCGGGCTGGGGCGTCCGCGCCAGCCCCTGGGACCAGCGCATGCCCATCGAGGCGACGGCGATGACACTCATCGCCGTCAGCGAGACGATCCGAAGCCTCGATGAACTTGCCAAGCGCGATGCCGCCGCGAAGCCTTGAACGAAGGCGTGGCGCCGGCGTGCGCAACGCCTGGAGCCTTAGCGCACCTCGCGCACGAACGTCTTGCCCCCGAACTTCACGGGCACCCCAGTGCGCAGCTCGCGGGCCGCGCCGTGCAGCAGCCGGGCCGTCATCAGTGACCCGATCGTGAACGCCGGGATCGCACGCATCGGCGTGCGCCCGATGCGGAAGGCGACCACGAGGGCGAGCACATGCAGCACGATCGTGCCGGCACCGATCGCCGTGCTCGCCGCTCCGGCCCACCACTCCCATGAGTGTGCTCCCCGCGCGCTTCCCGCACGCGCGATGAGGCTCACCCCGAGCGCCGTCAACGCCGCCGCACCCCAGGGGCCCAGCGTGCCGAACCACAACGCGCAGTGCATGCCCGCGCGGAGTCGCTTCACGCGACGCTTGGCCGTTTCGATGTAGATCCGCGTCCACCCTTTGCGGAACTGCTCCCAGGTGTCGTACATGCTGCACAGCAGCATGTCCTGAGCGAGGAAGACGCCCGTGCGCCCGGGCCTGCCCAGCGTGCCGCGCCCCTCGGACACGGCGCGGGCCATCGCCATGTCGTCGAGGAGCTCCGTGCGCACGGCGCCAAAGCCCCCCACCGCTTCGTACGCCTCGCGACGGAAGAGCAGGAACTGCCCGTTGGCAAAGGCCCGCTTCTTCCCATCGGTCCGGTTCGCCTTGATCAGCGGGTACTGCCGGAACAACTCCATGCCGACCGACGGCTGCACGACCCACTCGAACCAGCTCCGGTACGCCATGCGGCTGACGAAACTGAGCAGGTCGAGGTCACGCGATTCCAAGAGTGCCGCCGCGGCGCCGATGCACTCCGGGTGGAACTGCGTGTCCGAGTCCGCAAAGAGCAGCAGATCGGGCGGAGCGTTCCCCGGCGTTCCCGGCACGCCGGCCTCGATCGCCCGCGCTACCGCGACGCACAGCGCGTTCGAGCGTCCGGACCAGTCCTCGGGGCACGATGAGATGACGACGATCTCGAAGCGTGGGTCGTCGGCGATCAGCGAGCGTGCGACTTCCTCGGTGCGATCTGTGCATCGATCCAGCGCGAGGAACACGCGCAGCCGCGGGAACGTCTGCGCCCTTAGCGTGGGAATGAGGCGTGCGATCGCCTTCTCCTCGTTGTGCGCAGGGATGACGACGGCGACCGATCGCGGGCTGGGGCTTCGCCTCGCCAGAGCCGCCCCATCCATCGCGGTGGGAACGCGGCGGGATGTCTGGATGGCGAGCCAGAGAACGGTGCCCCAGTAGCACAACACGGCGAGCACGCCCACATTCGCCGCGATCAGGAAGATCCATTGCACTGTGGCCAAGGTGGCAAGCATAGCCGATCGCGCGAGGCCGGCTCCCCCGCGAACGAGCGGCTCGCGCCCGCCGCGAGCCGTCACTACACTCGATCCATGGAGCCCGTGGTGCTGTCTTGCTCGGCGGTGCGCGAACTGGATCGCCTCGCCATCGATCGGTATGGCATCCCCTCGATCGTGCTGATGGAGAATGCCGCCCGATCGTGCGCCGATGCGGCGCGGGAGATGCTCGGGCCCTCCCCCGCCCGCGTGCTGATCCTGTGCGGCACGGGTAACAACGGGGGCGATGGGCTGGCGATCGGACGCCACTTGCACAACGCCGGGCACGCGGTGCGGCTCATGCTCGTCGGGGAACCGACGACCGGCGACGCCCGCACGAACCTTGCCATAGTCGAGCGGATGGGACTTCCGATCGCCCGTGGCGCGGCGTGCGAACTGCTCGATGGAGAGCTTGCACGAGGGCCGGCGCTCGTCGTCGATGCGCTCCTGGGCACAGGAGCCACGCGGGCGGTCGAGGGACCGATGCGGGCGCTCATCGAGCGCGTGAACGCGTGGCGGCGCGAACCCGGAAGCGCGACACGCGTGCTGGCGGTGGATCTGCCCTCGGGGCTCGACGCGGACACGGGGCACCCGCTGGGCGTGGCGATCCGGGCCGACGCGACGGTCACGCTCGCGGCGCAGAAGCCCGGGCTGATCGTGGCGCACGCGGCTCCGTACGTGGGATCGCTGCGTGTGGGCGAGATCGGCGTGCCGCGTGAGCTGGTGGATGAACTCGCCCTCGGGCGTTGACTCGGGGTGAGCGCGGGCGCACGATTCGGGCGGAAGGGGATCGCCATGGCCGTGCGGATGGAGCTCTCTCGCATCCTGATCCGTGAGAGCATGGATTACCAGATCATCGAGCTGCGCGAGGTGCTCCCCTCGGAGGAGTCCCCGGAGAACGCGCGCACGTTCCCCATCGTCATCGGGCTGCCCGAGGCGCAGGCGATCGATCGGCGGATCAAGGGGGTGTCCGTCAAGCGCCCGCAGACGCACGACCTGCTGGCGGGGCTGATCACGCGCCTGGGCGGCACGCTCCGGTCCATCACGATCACGGACCTTGCCGAGCACACCTTCTTCGCGACGCTCGATATCGAGAAGGACGGTCAGGTCATCCGCGTGGACTCGCGCCCCAGCGACGCGATCGCCCTGGGCGTCGCGGGCGATGTTCCCATCTTCGTCGAGGAGCACGTGCTCGAGGGCGCGATGAAGCAGGAGCCTTGAGCGGCGTACGTTTGCCCGTGCCTTCCGACGCGCCCCAGCCTTCCCACGCGTATCTCACGGGCGACCTGCGCCCGCTCGGCGGCGTCATCAAGGCCCGCCCCGAGGACTTCCTCGTCGAGGAGCAGCCGCTGTACCAGCCGGCGGGCTCGGGCGAGCACATCTACCTGTTCATCGAGAAGCGGAATCTCTCCACGCTCAGCGCGGCGCGGATCCTCGCCAAGCACTTCGGCGTGCACCTCAGCGCCGTCGGGTTCGCGGGGCTTAAGGACAAGCGGGCGATCACGCGGCAGGTCTTCTCGATCCACGCGCCGGGAAAGAAGCCAGAAGACTTCCCGATGCTGCGGTACGACTCGATGAGCGTGCTGTGGGCGGACCTCCATGCGAACAAGCTGCGCAAGGGGCATCTCGCGGGCAATCGCTTCTCGATCAAGGTTCGGGAGGTGGACATGTCCGCCGCACCCATCGCTGCGCGCGCACTGGCGGCCCTGGCGAAATCGGGCGTGCCTAATCGCTTCGGCGATCAGCGCTTCGGGTACACCAGGCGGAATCACTTCATCGGAAGGGGCATCGTGCTCGCGGATTGGCAGAGCACGCTGGACGCGATCCTGCTGCCCCGCCAGGCCCACGAGTCCTTCGTGGACACCCAGGACGACGCGCGCCAGTGGTACGCCAAAGGGGACCTTCAGCGGGCGTTGGAGGCGTTCTCGTTCCACTCTCGCACGGAGCGCCGGGTGCTCGCGGCTCTGGCGCGGGGCGAGCAACCGCAAAAAGCCGTGGGCGCGATCGAGCGACCCGAGCTGGAGTTCTACCTCTCGGCGTTCCAATCGGCCGTGTTCAACGATGTGCTGGATCGCCGTCTGCACGCGGGCACCCTCGCGCATCTTCGCGTGGGCGATGTGGCGATGAAGCACGAGAACCGTGCGATGTTCCTCGTGGGGGAGGCGGACTCGACGCCCGAACTCGATGCACGCCTCGCCCGCCAGGAGGTCTCGCCCACGGGGCCCATGTGGGCGGCGGGCATGATGCGGGCCGCGGGAACAACCGACGCCGAGGAACTCGCGGCGCTCGAGCGACTGGGCGTGACGCCGGAGAAGCTCACGGAGTTCGAACAGCGTCGTCCCAATCGCCTTGCCGGGGCGCGAAGGCCCCTGCGCGTGCCGCTCACGGACCCCGACGTGGAGGGCGGCATCGACGAGCATGGGCACTATGTGAGGCTCGCGTTCGACCTGCCCCGCGGCGCCTTCGCGACGGAAGTGCTGCGGGAAATCATGAAGCCCGAGCTGGCGCCGGGTGGAGCGGAGCGATCGATCGAGCCCTCCGACGACGACGCCGAGGACGAGCGTGATGACGAATAGCCCTCCGCGAGTGGTGTGCTTCGACTTGGGGGGCGTGATCGTGCGTCACTGCCGATCGTGGGAGGAGGGCGTGGCGGCCGCTGGGTTGCCCGCCCGCTCGCCGCCCACGCCCGAGCAGCGCGCCACGCAGATGCGCCTGGCGATCGCGCTCGTGTGCGGGCTCTCGACCGCGGACGACTTCGCGCGAGGCGTGAGCGAGGCGTTCCACGGGGCGTACACGCCCGACGAGGTCCGCAAGGTGCACGAGGCGTGGGTCGGCGAGGAGTACGAGGGCGTGCTCGACGTCGTGTCCCGGCTGATCGCGGGCGCTCGCGCCCGCACAGGCGTGCTCTCGAACATCGACGAGGTCCACATGAAGCACGTGGAGCACAGCGGGCGCTGGCGCACGCCCGGGCTGCTGACCCACCGCGTGGCGAGCTGCCGAGTCGGGCTCGCCAAGCCAATGCCGGGGATCTACGAGCGGTTCGAGCGGCTCGCGGGCGCGGGCGGGGCGGAGATCCTCTTTCTTGATGATTTGGAAGAGAACGTGCGCGTGGCGCGCGAACGCGGTTGGATCGCGCACCACATCGATTGGCGGCAGGAGACGGCCCCGCAGATCGAGAGCGTGCTCCGCTCGCATCGGCTGATATGACCTGACCGCGACGCACGCCAATGCAAACACAGCGGCCCCGGGCGTTCGCCCAGGGCCGTCGTGCTCATCCCGAGATCCGATCCTTGAAGCGGGGCGCCGCCCCCGCGATCACTCGTCCTTGACCTTGTACTCCGCGT
>CAYNSB010000081.1:0-7613 GCA_964399625.1 uncultured Phycisphaeraceae bacterium | reverse complement strand
GGAACCAGTGCGTGTAGTGCGTCGCGCCCTGCTCCACCGCCCAGTCCTTCATCGCCGACGCCACCACGTCCGCCACCGCAGGATCGAGGCGCTCGCCAAGCCTGATCGTCCGGACCAGCCGCTTGAACACGTCCTTGGGCAGACGCTGCTGCATCAGACGCTCGCTGAACACGTCCTGGCCGAAGATCTTCTCGACGTTGTCGCGGGGGCCGGTGTGCATGTGGCCGTTCTCCGAGGAAACGTAATTCGAATGCGTCTCGTGACGTGCGGCGTGCATGGGGAACCTCCGTGTCCGGCGCGGCGTCGGGGCTGGTGGATGGTTGGGTTTCGGGCGTACCGCGCGCGGATGGCAATTGTTGCTCGCTCGCCCGCGGATGCAAGTCCCCACGAAGCCCTTTGATCGCCTAGGACAACCCGACCGCAAGATCGCGGGTGAACCGCTCCGCCGCATCGCCCAGGGCTTGCCCGTCCGCGCCCGCCTGAGCGAGCCGCCTGACAAGGGCCGAGCCCACGATCGCCGCGTCCGCGCCACCCGCGTCCACGACAGCCCGCACGTGCTCGGCCGTTGCGATCCCAAAGCCGCACGCGATGGGGAGATTTCCTGCCGCCCGCAACGCACGCACCGCCGGCCCGATCTCCGGCGCCGAGTGCTGCTCTCCCGTGATCCCCGAGCGGGCCAGCAGATAGACAAACCCCGTGCTCGCCCGCAGGATCGCTCCCGCCCGTTCTGGGGGTGAGTTCGGCGAGACCAGCAGCGAACAGCTCAGCCCTGCCTTCGCCGCCGCCTCGCGGATCTCGCCGCTCTCCTCGAGTGGAACGTCGGGAACGATCAGCCCATCGAAGCCCGCCTTCGCCGCGGTCCGCGCAAACGACGCCGGCCCGCCCATCCGGTGCACGATCGACACCGACGTCATCGCCACAATCCCGATCGACAAGTTGTCCCGAACGCTCGCGACCTCCTCGAACACCCCGAGCGGCGTCGCCCCAGCCGCCAACGCCTCATGCATCGCCGAAGCGATCACACGTCCGTCCGCGATCGGGTCGGAGAACGGAATCCCGATCTCCACGACCGACGCGCCACCCCGCTCGAGCGCCGGCAGGATCTCTCCCAGCGTGCCCGGCCTCGGGTGCCCGCCGCACACAAACGGCATGAGCGCCCGTCGCCGGCTCCGCCTTAACTCGTCAAAGATGCGATCGATACGGTTCACGGGCAAGCGTAGGTCGCGCGAGCGGACGCGTCGGTCACGCGCGTGCAATGATCGCCCGTGCAGGCACCGCCAGAACAACTCACCCGCGCCGAGCATTTCCTTCAGGCGAACCAGCCGGCCCAGGCCCACGCGCTGCTCGCCGCGCTCCTGCCGAGCGACCCCAACAACCCGAAGCTCCGCCACCTCCTCGCCCGATCGCTCATCGCGCTGCGACGCCCCGCCGAGGCGATCCCGCACCTGGACCACATCCAGGCCCTGATCCCTGGCGAGGTGAACTCCCTCATCTCCAAGGCCGCGGCCCTGGACACGCTCATGCGACCGGCCGACGCGGAGGCGATCGTCCGCGCCGTGCTCGCGCGCGTGCCCAATCACGTGGGGGCGCTGAGCATCCTGGCCAACGCCCTGCAGCACCAGGGGAAGATGCGCCAAGCACGCGAGCTGTGCATCCAGCAGATCAGTTCCGGGGCGGGCCATCCCTCGTTCGTCAAGACCTGGGCCGAGTGCTCCGCGCACCTGGGCGACCCGGAAGAATGGGTCGAGGCGTGCGCACGATTCGCGCAGCTGGTGCCCAACCTGGGCCCCGTGCTGGCAAGCCTCGCCGTGGGGCGGTCGAACCTCTCGGACGACCGGGACGAGGTCCTCCGAGCGCACCACGCCTTCGGAGCGGCGATCGGCGCCACGCCGTGCGCACCTCCCGCCAGCGACTGGCCTCGCCTGCGCTCGCGCCCGGAACGCCGCCGCGTCGGGCTGCTCTCGCTCGACTTCCACGAGGCGAGCCCGATCTGGGCCTTCCTCCGCTCCTGGGTCGAGCACGCCACCAGCGCGCGGTTCGAGATCTTCGCGTACCACCTGGGCGCTCCCAATCTGCGCCCGCCCGATCGCCTCACGGCCCGCGCAACCCTGCGATGGCTCCCCGGCGCGGCGCCCGCCCAGGCCCACGCCGCGATGCGCGCCGACTCGCTCGACATCCTCATCGACATGGGCTCGCTCACGTGCACCACGGGGCTGGCGGCCCTGGTGCCGCGCGTCTGCCCCGTGCAGGTCACCTGGATGGGCTACGCCAACACCACGGGCCTGCCGACGATGGACTGGCGCCTCGTCGACTCGATCACCGATCCCCCGCCCGCCGCCGATGCCTTCGCGAGCGAGCGCCTCGAGCGCGTGGACCCTTGCTTCCTCTGCTACACACCTCCCGACGGCACCTTTCCCATCCAGGCGCGCGAGCCCGGCGCCCCGCCCGTGTTCGCATCGTTCGCGCACACGACCAAACTCAATCGAAGAGTGCTCACGCTGTGGGGGCGCGTGCTCGCGGCCGTTCCCGGGTCGCGCCTGCTCCTCAAGAACGTGTCGTGCGCGCTGCCCGACGCCGTGGAGCACATCCGCGTTCGCCTCGCGCAGTGCGGCGTCGATCCCGCACGCGTGGACTTCATCCCCATGCCCCGGCCCTACGCGGACCACCTCGCCTGCTTCAACCGAGCCGACACGATGCTCGACACGTTCCCCTACAACGCCACTACGAGCCTGTGCGAGGCGCTCTTCATGGGCGTGCCCATGGTGTGCAGGGTCCCCGCGCAAGCCCACGACCGCCACGCCGCACGAGTCACGATGAGCCTCCTCCGGGCCGCGGGCCTCGAGGAGTTCCTCGCACGCGATGACGACGACTACGTCGCGATCGCCGCGGCTCTCGCCCGCGACACCGCCAAGCGCGCACGTCTCCGCCAGGAACTCCGCCCCCGCCTGCTCGCCTCGCCCCTGTGCGATGCGCCCGCCTTTGCAAAGCGATTCGAGGCCGCCCTCGAGCGACTCTGGCAGGACGCCGTCGCCCGGGGCGCACCTACCCGATGATGTCCGGCGTCAATTCGAGCCCCTCCGTGAGCACGATCGGCCCGTGCTCGCCGATCAGCACGTCGTGCTCGTAATGCACGCTCAGGCGCTCTTCCGCCGACAACTCGCGCCCGTCCGCCGCACGCTCGCCCACGAACACCGGCCAATCCCGCATCCGCCCGAGCGGCTTCTGGAACGTGTCGCCCGTCGCGACCGCGATCATCGGCTCCACCGCGATCAACGTGCCCGTCTTCCAGGTGTGACGCGCCTCGCTCCAACTGCCCGGCGGCAGCGGGCGGTGATTCAGCAGGTGGGGAGGTCCGTGCAGCGAGCGACCGTACCCATGCCCGCCCCAATGCTCGATGCACCGGAACCCAAACTCCTTCTCCACGATGTCCTGCACCGTCTCCGCCCACGTGAGATACGGAACCCCGGGGCTCAGCGTGGGGATCGATCGCGCCAGCGATTCCTTCCCGCACGTCATCAGCCTCCGCGCAACCGGCGACGGCTCTCCGAACGAGTACGTCCACGCGGCGTCCCCAACCCATCCCTCGTTGAAGACGCCGATGTCGATCTTGAGCAGGTCCCCCGTGCGCAGGGGCTCCGGGCGATACCCCGCCGTCCCGTGAACGATGCACTCGTTCACGGAAAGGCACGCGTGGCTCGGAAACTTCGGGTGCCCCCGCACCTGATACCCGTGGAAGCACGACCGGCAGCCCAAATCCTCAAGCGTCTTGCCCACGAACGCGTCGATCTGCGCCAGCGTCATCCCCACGCGCAGAAACGACGCGAGCCGCCGATGCGTCTCGACGACGCACTGCGCAGCCGCCCGCGCGCCGGCGACATCCTTGGGGCTCGTGATCAGCGGAATGGACATTGCGTCCATCCTAGCGGGTTGGTCGATACCACTCCCGCATGTGCGGCATCCTCGGCATCGCCGTCGCCCACGGTCAACGCGTGTCGCTCGACGACGCGGCGATCGCGCGCATGCGCGACTCCATGTCCCATCGCGGGCCCGATGGCGCCGGGCTGTGGCGCCACGACAACGTGGTACTCGCCCATCGCCGACTCATCGTCGTCGATCCCACCGACGCCGCGAGCCAGCCGATGCGCTCCCCCGACGGACGCTTCGTCCTCGTCTACAACGGCGAGCTCTACAACGACGCCGAGCTGCGGACCGACCTCACCCGCGAGGGCGCTTCGTTCCGCACCATCTCCGACACCGAGACGGTGCTCCACGCCCTGGCACGGTGGGGGGCCCGAGCGCTGCCGCGCCTTCGCGGCATGTACGCCCTGGCCCTGTACGACACGCACGAGCGAACCCTGCTTCTCGCCCGCGACCCCCTGGGCATCAAGCCGTTGTACTACGTCCTCCGCTCCGGCGCGCCCGGCGCCGACGAGATCGTCTTCGCCAGCGAACCGCAGGCGATCCTCACGCACCCGGAGATCCCCGCCCGCCCGGACATCGTCGGCATCTCCGCTTATCTCTCCACCATCCGCCTTACGCTCGGCCCGCGCACCCTCTTCGCCGGGATTCGCACCCTCCTCCCCGGCGAGTCAATCGTCTTCGATCTGTCCCGCGCTCCCTTGCTCCGCTCGCCCCCGCGATCGTCACGCCTCCCGCGTCCCGCGCTCCAGCCCGACGCCATCGCCCAGGTTCGCGAGACCGTGCAGGATTCCGTCCGTCGCCACCTGCACGCGGACGTCCCGTTGTGCGCGCTGCTCTCGGGCGGGCTCGACAGCTCGATCGTGTGCGCCATCGTCCGTGGCTCGGGCATGGCGCTCTCAACGTACTGCTCGGGCGCGCCCGCGCCGGACGATCAAACATCGGACCTCCACCATGCCCGAGCCGTCGCCGCGCACCTGGGCACGAGGCACGCACAGGCCCCGGTCACGCGCGAGCTCTTTGCCGAGCGTTGGCCCGAGATGGTGAACGCGCTGGGCGTCCCCTTGGGCACGCCCAACGAAGTCGCGATCAACGAGGTCGCCCGCCGCCTCCGCGCCGATGGCATGATCGTGGCCCTCTCGGGCGAGGGCGCCGACGAGCTCTTCGCCGGGTACGACGCGCCGCTGACCATGGCCGCGGACTTCGAGCGCCGCGCCGCCGACTCGGGCGATCCCGCGAGCGACGCCGATCGCGGCCTCTTCCAGCTCAACGCCACGTCGTGGATCACCGTCGACGCCAAGCCGTCGCTCTTC
The DNA here is from genome assembly GCA_964399625.1 of uncultured Phycisphaeraceae bacterium. Lineage (GTDB taxonomy): Bacteria > Planctomycetota > Phycisphaerae > Phycisphaerales > UBA1924 > CAYNSB01. The sequence goes on along the minus strand of CAYNSB010000081.1, from coordinate 2,382 downwards.
AACGAGCACGCATGGCGCGCCGCCGAGCACGACCATCCGCTGCGCGCCACCTACGAGGACGAGTTCGCAGCGCTCGCCAGCGAGACACCCGACCCCGATCCATTGCAGGCGCACCTGCGATTCCAGCGCCGCATCAATCTCGCCGGCCTCTTGTCCCGCCTCGACACCTCCACCATGCTCGCGGGCGTGGAGGGACGAACCCCCTTCGCCGATAGCGCCGTCGCGTCCCTCGCCGAGCAGCTACCCCTGGCGCTCAAGTTCGTCCCCTCTCACGCGGGCTCGCCCTCCGCCGCGACCAAGATCGCCCTGCGCCGAGCATTCGAGGGAATGGTGCCCGAGTTCGTCCTCACCCGACCCAAGGCGAGCTTTCCACTTCCCTTCCAGGGCTGGATCGCGGACCACGCCCGGCACATCCGCGAGTCCGCCCTGCTCCGAGAACTCTTCACCACACCCACGCTCCACGCGGTCGCCGCAGAGCCCGAGAAACTCTGGCGTCTGGCGTGGCCGATGGCGAATCTGGCCCTCTGGTCGCGCCGGTGGTGGGGCTGACCAACCCCGGCCAACTCGTGTCAAGCGAACGCGAGAAAAAGTCCGCCGCGCCACCGTGAAACGGACGTGCGCCTCGGTCCACGCGAGACACGTGTTGCCCGGACACGTCGCAGAACATCGCACGCGTCCTTTTCGCTCGACGAGCCCATCACGCGCGACGACACTCCCGATGGAGGGAGATCGCACCATGGGTCTGTGGGGCGAGCGCAAACCGCAGCGCGTCGTCGTGGGCAAGGGCGCACGACGAGGCGATCGCTACCAGGCGACCAACGTTCGCTGCATGCTCGGCGACGTCGTGGACGTCTCGAGCACGGGCCTGCGCGTGCGCGGCAAGGGCGCGCCACCCGCCGCCGCGGCCCAGGTCATCCATCTCAACGTCTGCACGGAAGGGCAGAAGGTCAACTGCGCCGCACGCATCGTCTGGTCGCGTCGCGTGGGCTTCCGCTCCTTCGAGGTCGGCCTCGAGTTCGTCAACACGTCGCGGGGCGCTCGCGCCGCCATCGTGCAGTTCGCCCGCTACGGCTTCGTGGGCTCCTCCAACCAGGAGATGGACGACGGCTTCGCGAGCACCGAACCCGCCGGCGCCCAACCCTCCGCAGCCGCGAAGAGTTCGGGAACCAAACCCCAGGCCAGCGCGACCGTTGAAATCGAGAATCTCTACGCGATCCTGAACGTCAAGCCGAACGCCGCCGCCGACGAGATCCGCTCGGCGTACCGATCGATCGCTCGCGAGTGCCACCCGGACGTCGCAAAGTCCCCCGAAGCCGCCGAACGGTTCGCCCTCATCAGCAAGGCGTACTCCGTGCTTCGCGACCCCGACACGCGAAAGCGCTACGACGCAATGCTCGGGCTCACACGCGCCGCCTGATCGCGCGCCGTCGGGTCAAGGGCCGCACCCGGGTCCGTCGCTCGCGCCGACGCGACGAGTTCCCTCGTGTAGGCCTCCCCCGGCGCATCGATCACCGACTCGGTCGCCCCCTGCTCCACGATGCGTCCCCGCCTCATGACCGCGACCCGCTCGCAGAGGTGACGCACGATCGCCAGGTCGTGGCTGATGAAGAGGTACGACAGCCCCAGGTCCCGGCGCAGATCCGCCAGCAAGTTCACGATCTGCGCCTGGATGGACACGTCGAGCGCGGACGTCGGCTCATCGCACACGATCAAGCTCGGGCGGAGCGCCAGCGCCCGCGCGATCGCGACACGCTGCTTCTGCCCACCCGACAACTCGTGCGGGTACCGATCCATCCACGCCGCGGGAACACCGCAACGCGTCAGCAGGTCCCCCGTCGCTCGCTCCCGCTCCCGGCGCGTCCCGCCCCGACCATGCACGCGCAGCGGTTCATCGACGATCGCGGCGATGCGCATCCTCGGATCGAGCGAGCCCGCAGGGTCCTGAAAGATGACCTGCATCCGACGCCGCAGCTCCCGCATCTCACTCCCGCGAGCCGCGAGCACGTCGATCCCATCGAACACCACGCGCCCGCCGGCCGCGGGCACAAGCCCCAGGATCGCCCGCCCCAGCGTGGACTTCCCACTCCCAGATTCACCCACAAGGCCGAGCGACTCGCCTCTCCCGATGTTCAGAGACACGCCGTCAACCGCGCATGTCGCCTCCGCGCCGCCACGCCCCGCGAATCGCACGCGCAGGTCCTCGACCCTCAGCAGCGGGTCGCCCTCGGGCTTGTCGGTGGCCGCCATCCCACGAGCGTATCCGGGAGCGTGCGGGCCGCCATCTTGACCCACCGCCCAAGCCCCGTATCCTTCGTCTCTGCACGGGCAGGTAGCTCAGTTGGTAGAGCACCGCACTGAAAATGCGGGTGTCGCCGGTTCAAG
>CAYNSB010000080.1:0-7760 GCA_964399625.1 uncultured Phycisphaeraceae bacterium | reverse complement strand
GAGTGCGACATGGACCTGGGCACCTACGAGCGCCTGCTCGACCAGAACCTCTCGCGCCGGAACTTCACGACCTCGGGGCAGATCTTCAGCGCGATCCTGGAGCGCGAGCGCCAGGGGGCATACCTCGGGCGCGACGTGCAGTGGATCCCGCACGTGACAGGAGAGGTCAAGAAGAAGCTGCGTGAGCTGGCGGTCCGGGGCGACGGGCAGCGCCGCGCGGATGTCGTGTTCGTCGAGGTGGGCGGCACGGTCGGCGACTATGAGAACGGCTTTTACATCGAGGCGATGCGCGAGCTGGCCTTTGAGGAAGGGCCGGGCTCGGTGTGCTTCGTGGCGCTGACGTATGTGATCGAGCCGCCGGCCTTGGGCGAGCAGAAGAGCAAGGCGGCGCAGCTGGGCATCAAGCGGCTGATGGAGGCGGGAATCCAGCCCCACATCCTCGCGTGCCGAGCGAGCCGTCCGGTGGCGGCCTCGGCGATGCAGAAGGTGGCGATGTTCTCCAACGTGCCCCTGCGGCGCGTGTTCTCGATGCACGATCGCGAGAGCATCTACACGATCCCCGAGGAGATGCGCCAGGAAGGCCTCGATCGCGAGATCATGTCCATGCTCGGGCTGCACGATCGGGTGGACACGGCCCACGAGGACCGCTCTCGCGAGCGATGGTCCGGGTTCGTGCGGATGCTCACCGCCAAGCGCGCACGCACGGTGACGCTGGGGCTGACGGGCAAGTACGCCGGCCTCCGGGACGCCTACGCCTCGATCGACAAGGCCATCGAGCACTGCGGCGCGCACCTGAACACCGACATCGCGATCCGCTGGATCGACACGACGGAGCTCGACGAGCGTTCGGCGGCGCAGGTCCTGCGGACGAGCGGCGAGGGCGGCGGGCCGGTCGACTGCGTGATCGTGCCCGGCGGCTTCGGGCGTCGCGGCATCGAGGGCAAGATCGCGTGCGCCCGCTACTGCCGCGAGCATGGCGTGCCGTACCTGGGCATCTGCCTTGGGTTCCAGGTCGCCGTGATCGAGTTCGCGCGGAACGTCTGCGGGCTCGCGGGCGCTTCGAGCACCGAGTTCGACGGCAACGATCTGCGCACGCCGTTCCCCGTGATCAGCGAATTGCCCGAGCAGAAGAAGATCGAGGGTCTGGGCGGCACGATGCGCCTGGGCGCACAGGACGTGATCCTCAAGCCCGGTTCGCTCGCGGCCCAGATGTACGGGCGCGCGACGGTGCGCGAGCGATTCCGCCACCGGTACGAGGTGGACCCCCAGTTCATCGCGCGGATCGAGGCCGGCGGCATGGTCTTCTCCGGCAAGCACCCCAAGCAGCCGATCATGCAGGTGATGGAGCTTCCATCGCCGGGTTCTGGACCGGCTGGGCATCCCTACTTCATTGGGGGGCAGTTCCATCCCGAGCTGCTGTCGCGGCCCCTGCGCCCGCACCCGCTGTTCATGGGGCTCATCGCGACCGCGCTGCGGGCCAAGTATGGCGAGGGCCTCGAGCGCGAGCCCGGCGTGGCACGCTGGCTCCGCCCGGCGCAGCCCCAGAAGCAAATGGCCTGAATTGCGGTCCGTCGCAAAGCGCTGTCTGGCGGGCGCCGATCGGGCAAACTCCTCTTTGAGACCCGGGACCCCGTCGGTACACTGGGCCCATGCGCACGGCGCGCCCTTCCAATCGCGTCCACGGCTCACGCCTCATGTGCCTGTCATGCGGGCACGACGGACCCGAGATCCAGAACGAGAGCGTGTGGGTCTGCCCCGCGTGCGGGCAGGATCTGTACGAGCGCCCGCCGCGGAGCTACGCGGAGATGGAAGGGTTCGTCGTCGATGACGAAGGCGAGGGCGTTCGTGGCCCATGCGCACGCCGGTCAACCTGGGCGCGCCGCCAATGGGGGCTGATGCGACAGTGGTGCGTGCTCTGGATGGCCCTCGTGCGTGGCGGGCGGTCGAGCGGGCTTCGCTAGCGATCCTGGAACCGAGCGGGAACCTCGCCGAACTCCGCACGCACGACGGAGGCGATGCCGCCGCGCCCCTTCCAACGGGTGTGGAGCTGGAGCCACGTGGGCTTCAAGAGCGTCACGAGGTCGTTCTTGATGCGATCCGTGACCGCCTCGAAGAAGATGCCCTCGTTTCGGAACGACTGGTAGTAGATCTTGAGGCTCTTGAGCTCAACGCAGAGGCCCTTGTCGCGGGCCGGGCGCGGCTGGAAGCGGAGGATCACGCTGCCAAAGTCCGGGTGCCCGGTCTTGGGGCAGGTGGACGTGAATTCATCGCTCACATGCTCGATGATGAGCGGAGCGTCCGTGGGCGTGGGAAAGGTTTCGAGGAGCTTCGGATCGGGCATGGCCCGAGGGTAGGAACCACCACCCGCGCGTGGTGTCACTGGTAGCGATTGACGAGATCGATCACCGCCTGCTGCCGGCGCTCGATCTGCAGGGACCGCTTGAGCACGCGGATCGCCTCCTCGTGCGAGTCCAGGTCCTGCTTGCTGCTCTGGAGCCACTTGTTGAGGAGGCAGACGCCCACGCCGTTGAGCGCGGGGAAGTAGTTGTCGTCCAGCTCCAGCGCCTTGCGGAAGGAGGCGAGCGAATCGTCGAGGCGGTTCTGGCGGAACTGCGCGCTGGCGCGGCGCTCGTAGGCCTCGGGCGAGGGCTTGGTCTTGATGAGCGTGTCGAGCGTGTTGAGCATCTCCTCCGTGCGTCCGACGTGCCCGAGCTCGACGGCCAGATTCAGAAGCAATTCCGGCGACAGTTCCATGAGCTCCGCGGCCTGCTGGAACTCGATGACCGCCAGGTCGTGCTGCTGGAGCGCGGAGTAGATCGCGCCCAGGTTCACGCGCGCCGGGCCCGAGTCGCCCCGCAGACGCACCGCCGTCTTGGCGTACGGCAGCGCCTGATCGGGCTCCTTGAGCTGCAGGTAGGCCGTGGCGAGGTTCAGGTTCGCGTCGAAGTCGTCCTTCTTGATGTCCATCGCGCGGAGGTACGCACGGACGGACTCGGCCACCTTGCCCGTGAGCTGCAGCATCAGCGCGTTGCCGTACTGCGCGTCGAAGTTCCGCGGGTCGATGTTCGCGGCGGCCTCGAACTTCTTCTGGGCCTCGACGAAGTTGCCCTTCTTCTGCTGGATCTGCGCGATGCCGATGTACGGCGCGATGATCTTCGGATTGATCGCGATCGCACGCTCGAACTCGGTGATCGCGATGTTGTCCAGCCCCTGCTGCTGGAGCAGGTTGCCACGCGCGACGGCGGCGGCGGCCTCGTCGGCCTTGGGCTGCGGGACCGGCGCCGACTTGCTCTGGGCTACCGGCGTGCCCGACTCACGCTTGGCGCGCCGCGCGGCGCGGTTGCACCCCGTGATCGGAGCGAGCGCCACAGCGAGCAGGAGCGTCGCGGCGAGAAGTTGCGTCGAGGTGCAGATCTTCATGGGAAGCAACGGAGGCAGTCAGCGCGAACGGCGTGCGGACGGACGAGCCCTCCGCGACTGGGCGGACCGGGGCCGAGAGTTTATCGGCTTGGCGTGGGGGAGTAATTTTCTCAGCCGCTCCAAGTTCAGGGTGTCGTACGGGATTCCCTCGGCGCTCTCGCCTTTGGGGGTTTCGAGGATCTTGGGTACTGCGGCCAGTTCGCTCCGGTTCACGATGGCGGCAAAGCCGGACCGCGAAAGGTCATTTTTGCGCGTGGATTTCGGACCTTGGTTGGTACCCGATCCGATCGTGCCCTCACCGATGTGGGCGTGCAGGTCGCGCTTGCTCCCCATCGGAGCCTTGGAGTCGTTGGCGTGGACGACGCGGAGATTGGCAAGACCGCACGTCGAATCGAAGGCGTCAAGCACGCGATCAGCCGCGTCCCTGGGCGCAAAGTCGTAGCCCGCGGCGTGGGCGTGGCAGGTGTCGAAGCAGAAACCGACGCGCTCGGGCGATCCGGTGCGATCGATGATGCGGGCACGCAGCGCCGCGAGCTGCTCGAAGGAGCCTCCCAGCGTCGAGCCCGCGCCCACGGTGTTCTCAAGGCACGACACGACGCCGAAGCCCTTGGTGCCCTTGAAGAGCTCCTTGTACGCGTCGGCGATGCGCGCGATGCCGTCCTCCGCCGGGCCGCCCGTTGTCGATCCCGGGTGGTGCACGAGGAACGAGATGCCCAGCGCCTCGCATCGCTCGAGCTCGACGCGCATGAGGTCGATGGACTTGCGCCACAGCTCATCGTTGGGAGAAGCCAGGTTGATGAGGTAGGACGCGTGGGCGACGAGGCGCCCCCGCCAGCCCAGGCGCGCAACCTCGGACGACCACTCGTCGATCTGGTCCTGCGCGAGCGCGGGCACCTTCCACTGCTGCTGGTTCTTCGTGAAGACCTGGACCGTGTCCATCGCGAGCGATTCGGCCTCGCGGAGCGCGTTGGCGAGCGAGCCGGCGATGGAGAGGTGGGAGCCGAACACGGGCCACGAGTGTAGGTGGCGGGCCCAACCGCGCGTGGTCCGGCCAAGCCCGCACTAGACTCCCGCATGAATCACGGAGTTCTTTCGTCTCGGATCGCGGTGGTGACGGGCGCGAGCGCGGGGATCGGCGCGGCGGTGGCGCGCGGGTTCGTGCGCGCGGGGGCGAGCGTGGTGATCAACGCACGCCGGGGCGAGCGCCTGGAGGCCCTGGCCAAGGAACTGGGGCCGGATCGCGTCGCGTGCGTCGCGGGCGATTGCGTCGAGAAGAGCGTGATCGGCGCGATGCTCGATGCGGCCCGCGATCGATTCGGCGGAGGCAAGCGGGAGGCGGACCTGGTGGTCGTGAACGCCGGACGCGGACTGCGCGGCAGCGTGCGGAACTCCGACGACGCGGAATGGGAGGAGATCATCCGCACGAACTACCTGGGTGCGGCGAGGCTGATGCGCGCGGCCGCCGACCGAATGGTGGGGGCGCTCCCCGTGGTGCAGGGGCCCCCGAAGGACCCGCCCCCGCCCCAGCCGCCCGCGGGCTGGCCCAACATCCCGCCCCGCGACCTGATCGTGCTGGGCTCGACGGTGGGGCGGCACATCTCGCCGTTCTCGAGCATGTACGGCTCGACCAAGGCGAGCGTGCACATGCTTGCCGAGTCGCTGCGCAGGCTGCTGGCGCCGCACGGCGTGCGCGTGGGGCTGCTTGAGCCCGGCATCGTGCGCAGCGAGTTCCAGGGCGTCGCGGGGTACGACCCCGTGAGCTTCGGGCAGTTCATGGACTCGATCTCGCCGGTGCTGGAGGCGGAGGACATCGCGGACCTGATCGTGTACATGGCCTCGAGGCGCGCGGGCGTGAGCCTGAACGATGTGATGATCCGTCCGACGCGCCAGGAATACCCGTAGGCAAACGCGACAGGCGCGAAACGACCGGCGCGCAGCAAGCGCGGGGCACGCCTTCGCTGTGCCAATGAAGAACCCCGAGCGTGCGCTCGGGGCTCAATCACGGAGGAGATCCTTGCGGTCCGTCAGGAAGTCGAATCGCGCCGACGTCGCGCGGCGATCAGGCCAGCCAGCATGAGCACGGCCGCCGTGCCGGGCGCCGGAAGAGTGGTGGGCAGCGTCACCAGGTAGGTGAGTTGCTGGCCCGTGATGTTGTCCTGGGCCCAGCCGACGAGCCGCGTGCCATCGTCGGAGAGCGACTCGACGGAGAGCAGCGTGTAGCCCGTGAGGTTCACGCCGAACTGCTGCGTCAGCAACTTCTGGAGCTTCACCGGCTGCTCCTGCCCGTCCCACCAGACAAACGCGCCGGGGAATCCATTGCCGACGATCACGCGTCCGTCGGCGGTCATGTCGTTGACGATGGGGGCGTCGAAGCCGATCGGAGCGGGAATGAAGCGGCCCGAGCTTGGACTGCTCCAATAGGCGAACCCGAACACGAGCGCGGTCCCCACGCGTTGGATACCCCACCCTGCAAAGCGGGTACCCGTGGCGTTCATCGCCGTTCCGGTGATGTCGAACGTGCCCTCGCCAGCGACGCCCGCGAGAGGAAGAGAGCCTTCCGAACTTGTCCAGAAGAATGGAGTTCCGCCGTTTGTTGTTCTTGTGGTTCCAAAGACGGTCGATCCGTCCCGCGAGATGTCGGACAGGGACTGCGTTCCCAGCGCGAGCTCGGGGATGGGTTGCGAGACTCCTCCGCTCCAACGAACCGGAGCCACCGTGTTGACCCCGGGGGAGACGAGCAGACTGATCACCTGTCCATTCGCGGACACGCCGCCGATCTGAACGCCGCGTGCGTCGAGCAATTCCGCGCCACTGGACGAGCGCCATCGGTAGGCCCCGGACCCAGTTGCGTACGCGAGCGTGGAGCCATCGGCGGACACGCGGATGCGATAGTCGCTCACCGTCGAGGGAAGCACTTGTGCGCCGGTGGACGGCGTCCAGCGAACCGGGTGATTCTGCCGGTCCACCCACGCGACGACCGAGCCATCCGCGGACATGTCCGCGCCGAGGCCGCCGGTCCCAAGGATCTGGAACGTGGATTGTGCGACGGCGCCGCTCGCGAGCAGGCTCGCAAGCACGATCGAAGCAAGTTTCATGAGCACGGGCCCCCTGATGTGGTGGCAGCACACCCGCTGCCCTGGCCCTGACCACTGAGAAGATGCCGCGTGGAATCGCGGGTGCAAGGCGCGAGAAAAAGAATCTTCGTGCGGCGCAGATCGTGCGCGATCTCGACTGAACGACATCCCGCGCGGAACGCGCTCAGGAAGCACGCGAAGTCAGCCGCGAAGCGCACGCGCGCAGCACGCTCCTTCCTTCGTGGCGCGCCGTCGCCGGATTGCCAGAAAAAAGCCCCCGCTACTGGCGGGGGCTGGGTGGACCTTTCGATGTTGTCGGAGCCGCGCTTACGGGAAGATGCCACGGATCTCGTACGCGTTGGCGATGTGGTCCAGCGCCGCGATGTACGCCGCCGTCCGCATGTCCACGTTGAATCGCTCGCGTGCGACCAGGGTGCGCCGGGCCGCGGCGACCATGTGCTGGTTGAGCTTGCGATCGACCTCCTCGAGGTCCCAGATCGTGCACGTCTTGTTCTGGACCCACTCGAAGTACGACACGGTGACGCCGCCGGCGTTGGCGAGGATCGCGGGCACGACCTCGATGCCACGCTCGGAAAGCACGCGGTCACCCGCGGGCGTAGTGGGGGCGTTGGCGCCCTCGGCGATGACCTTCGCGTCAATCCACTTGGCTTCCTTGTCCTTGATCATCTGCTCGAGCGCCGCGGGCACGAGCACGTCGACCTTGGTCTTGTAGAACTCCTCGGTCGAGATGGCCTGCGCGCCCTTGGAGGACTTGTTGCCCGCTCCGGACTTGCTGCCATCGCCAAAGCCCGCCACGCCGCCGGCCGGGTTCTTCTCGCGGTTCACCACCCACGTCGCGAGCGCCTCGGTGTCGATGCCGTCGTCGTTGCGGATCGCGCCCGTGTGGTCCATGACCGCGACCAGCTTGGCGCCGTGCTTGGCGAGGATGCGCGCCGTCCACGAGCCGACGTTGCCGTACCCGATGACGGAGAACTTCATGCCCTTGGCCTCGATCTTGAGGGTGGGCAGGAGCTCGAGCAGGGTGTCAACGACGCCCTGACCCGTGGCCTTCTCGCGTCCGACCGAGCCGCCGATCTCCACGGGCTTGCCCGTGAACACGCGGACCGAGTCCCACAGGTTCTTGCCCTGCCCGTCGAGGCTCGCGTACGTGTCGGCCATCCACGCCATGATCGGGGCGTTGGTGTTCACGTCCGGCGCGGGGATGTCGTCGTCGGGCCCGATGTAACGGAAGATCGCGGCGGTGAA
>CAYNSB010000079.1:0-8565 GCA_964399625.1 uncultured Phycisphaeraceae bacterium | reverse complement strand
CGCGGGTGAGCAGCGGGATGGCGCCCATCTGCGAGAGGTACATGCGGACGGGGTCGTCCACGCGCTTGCCGGCGTTCTCCTCCATGCGGATGGCGGCGTCGATCTCCTTCTGGAGGGCCTTGGCGTCGATGGCCTCGGCCTCGGCGACGTCGCGATCGGCCTGGGTCTGCTTCTGGCGGCGCTGCTCGCGGGCCTTGATGCTGCGGGTGAGGGTGGCGGCCTCGGCGGTGCGCTCGCCGCCGGCGACGCTCATCGCGCGGAAGGACTTGCCCGTGGGGGCGGTCTGCCCGGCGGACTTGGTGAGGCGGAACATCCGCCCGCGGTACTCCAGCTCGTCGATGAGTTCGAGGCCGACGTGGTCCACGGCGGAGAGGAGCTCGTCGAGGCGCTCGGGGTCCACCATGTCGTCGGGGAGCGTGTTGTTGAGCTCCTCGTAGGACAGCCACCCGCGCTGGCGGGCGGAGTCCAGCAGCGTGATCACGTTGGGGTGCAGGTCCATCATCGCGAGCTTTTCTGGAGCAACCATTCTGTCGATTCCTCGCTTGCGGGTGGCCTCGCGGTCGGTCGGACGGGTTCGGGCGTGCTGGGCGAATCTGCTCCGGCGTGCGGGCGCCTCGGGCGCTCGTGCAATCGCAACGCTAGCCCGCGCCGCGCCCCGGGGCGGCGGGCGGGGGGGTGATCCGCGGGAAGGCGCGGCGGTTGGGCCCCGAAGAGGCGTGCTGGCGACGGAGTTCGCCCAGCGACGCGGGCCCATCGCCCGCGTGCACCGCGAGCGGGCGGAGGCAGTCGTGGAGGAACTGGCGGGCGCGGGCGTCATCGTCGGCGAAGAGGTTCTCGATCTGGGTGAACAGGTCGGTCGCGACTTCCTGGGCGGGCACGGACTCGAGCAGGTCGAGGACCTCGCGGATGCCGCAGGGCCGGCGGTTGGACGTGAGCGTCCAGATCGCTTCGGCGATGGCGTGGGTGGGCTCGTCGTCGAAGTGGATCGGGTCGAGTTCCTCGCGCTGGCGATCGGTCATGGTGGACCAGAGGGCGGGATAGGCCAGGAGGCACCCGAGTGCCTGGCGGCGGGGATCAGCGCCCGAGGGGCGGGGCTTGGGCTCGAGCGATGAGGGCCCGACGGAGGCCGGCACGGGCGTCGGGGCGGAGGGGCGGGAGGCGCGTCCGGCGGGAATAGAGCGTGCGATCGTTTGCTCATCGACACCCGCGACGGACGCGATCTGCTTGATGATGAGGGTGCGCCGGAGCACGGGCAGGTCGTTGAGTCCGAGCTGCACGAGGCGCTCGAGTTCCTCCTGCACGGCGCGGTTGATCGCGGAGAGACCTGCGCCGGCGAGTCGCTGGCGGATGCGCTGGTAGCGGTACGCGAGCAGATCGGCCGCGCCGGCGATGGCGCGTTCAAGGATTGCCAGCCCGCCCTCGCGCTTGAGGAGCTCGTCGGGGTCCTTGGCGTCGGTGTGCCCGGCGAGCGTGGCGATCTTGACATCGAGCTCTTCGGCGAAGAAGACCTCGACGGCGCGGTCGGCGGCGCGCTGGCCCGCCTCGTCGCCATCGAACAGGAGGACGACGGTGTCGCAGAGGCGGCGGAGGACGGCGGCGTGCTTGCGCGTGAGGGCGGTGCCGAGCGTGGCGACGGCGTTGCAGAGGCCGGCCTGGTGGCAGGCGATGGTGTCGGTGTAGCCCTCGGTGATGACGGCGAGGCGCCGCTTCTGGATCTCGCGTGAGGCCTGGAAGAGCCCGTAGAGGGTGGCGGACTTGTCGAAGGTTCGCGACTCGGCGGAGTTGAGGTACTTGGGCTCGTCCTCTTCGTTGATCTTGCGGCCGCCGAAGGCGATGACGCGTCCGATCTGGTCGTGGATGGGGAAGATGAGGCGGTTTCGGAAGGCGTCGTAGTGGCCGCCCGAGTCGCGGGACTTGAGGAGGCCGACCTCGAGGAAGGGCTGGAGGTTCTGTTGGTGCTTCTGGATGGTGAGGAGGAGTCCGTCGAAGCGATCGGGCGCGGCGCCGAGGGCGAAGGTCTCGACCATGGCGTCGGAGATGGCGCGCTTCTGGACGACGGCGCGGGCGGCCGAGCCGTGCTCTGGATGGCGGTAGATGGCGCGGAAGAAGTCGAGGGCGAGGGTGTTGGCGCGGAGGAGGTCCTTGCGGGTGATGGAGTCGGGCTGCTCGGGCTCTTCGCTGGCGGCGCGGCGGGGCGTGAGTTTGACGTTGTATCGATCGGCGAGGTGCTCGAGGGCCTCGCGGAACTCCATGGAATGGAACTTCTGGACGAAGGTGAAGACATCGCCGCCCGCGCCGCAGGAGAAGCACTTGAAGATGCCCTTGGCGGGCGAGACCCACATGGAGGGCTTGTGGTCGTCGTGGAAGGGGCAGAGGCAGACGTACTCGCGGCCCTTGGGCTTGAGTGCGAGGTGCTCGCCGATGACGCGCACGATGTCCGCGGCGTCGCGCACGCGTTCCTTGTCGTCGTTGGGTTGGAACGTTCCCGCGGCCATGCAGGTCTCTCTGGCGTCCGGAGTGGACGCCCGGGTTCTCCGGCGAATCCTTCGCCTGCCGCGGGTCGGGGGACAGTCCCCATTGACGGCGCGACGACGCCCCGCGATGGGGCGACGCTCAACGCTACCACGGGGTGGGGGCGAGGCCAGCGGGGGCGCGAAAAAGTCGGCACGCGCGGCAGGGACGGCGCGGGGCGTGGGCGTATAACTCGCGCATGGTCCGGATCGCGGTTCGGTACACGGGGCGTGTGCAGGGGGTTGGCTTCCGGGCGACGACGCGCTCGATCGCGCGGCGGTACCCGGTGACGGGGTGGGTGCGGAACGAGGCGGACGGGAGCGTGCTCGCGGAGTTCCAGGGGGAGCGTGCGGCGGTGGAGTCGCTGGTGCGCGCGGTGCGCGAGCGGATGGCGGGGTTCATCGTGGGGGAGCGCGCGGACGAGATCGGGACGCTCGGGGGTGAGAGCGGATTCGAGGTCCGGCGGGTGTAGGCGGCGGGCGCGTCAGGCGTCGATCGTCTGGGCGAGCAGGTCGGAGTAGCCGCAGGAGATGGGCTCGCCCAGCACCGTCGCGAGTTCGCGGCGGAGCGTGGCGATGATGGAGTGGCAGCGGGCGACGTGGTTGGTGGCGGAGACCTGGGCCTCGAACTCGATGAACGTGCCCAGCTCCTCGACGCGGTCGAGGTGGATGCGCACGTTGTTGAGCATGAGCAGCTCGCGGGATTTCCTGACCTTGAGCCACTCGGGAAGGTTGTGCACGGCGTAGAGGAGCATCGCCTCGGACTCGTTGTAGATGGTGAACTGGCTGAGCTTGGCGCGCGTGCGATCGGGGCGGTGGTAGAAGATGTACTGCGTGGGCTCGGCGGGGACCTCGCGGCGCTTGAGGCGGCCGGCGGGGAGCTTGAAGTAGGTGTCGGTCTGTTCGAGGGTCGCGACGGGCATCGCGCCGAGCGTGAGGCAGATCGATCGCGCGAGGGGGAGGTCGCGGAGCTCGGCCTTGAACTCGACGTTTTGCATGGACGTGGCGAGCGGGATCGATGGGGCGGAGGCGGGCGCGTGCGGGCGCGCCGGCGTCTCTCCATCATGCCCGGAAATCGCGCCGATGCGAGAAGATGGTTCGGGTTTGCCGTCGAATGGGGTCATCGCCGATGCTCCGGGGGCAGTTCTCGGAGCAGGCGGGGCTCGTCCCAGGTTTCGATGTTGAGTTCGCGAGCCTTATCGAGTTTGGAGCCCGCGCCGGGGCCGGCGATGACGAGATGGGTCTTGGCGGAGACGGAGCCCGAGACCTTGGCGCCGAGGGATTCGAGGATCTCCGCGAGTTCGGTGCGCTCGAACTTTTCGAGCGAGCCGGTCAGGACGATCGTCTTGCCGGAGAACGTCGATGCTTCTGCGGGTCGGGAGGGGGATCCTTCGCTGCCGCTTGGGCCTCTGAAGTCGCGCGATGCGAGATCGACGCCGAGCGTGCGGAGTTCGTCGAAGGTGTGGCGTGCGACTTTGGAGTGCAGGTATGCGTGCACGGCGGGGGCGGTGTCCTTGCCTAAGCCTGTTTCCTGTCCGCCGGGCGGTTCGGCAGGGATGCCCAGTTCCGCGGCTTCTTTCTGGCTGAGCTTGGCGTTGGGCATGAGGTCGCGGATGGAGGCGGCGAGAAGGGCGTCGAGATCCTGGTAACGGCGGGCAAGCATCTTGGCGGTGACATCACCCACGTGCCGGATGCCCAGGCCCGCAAGGACCTTGGCAAGGCCGCGGGACTTGCTCGCCTCGATGCCGTCGAGGAGGTTGTCGACCTTCTTTTCTCCCATGCGGTCCAGGGCGATGAGGGCATCGCGGTGGTTCTTGAGGCGGAAGATGTCGGCGAAGGAGTTGAGGGGGATAGCGGCGTGGCCGCTGGTGGCGCGGATTTGGTCGATGGTTTTCTCGCCTAGGCCCTCGATATCCATCTGCTTGCGGCCGGCGAACCAGATGAGTTTCTCGCGGACTTGGGCGGGGCACTCGGGGTTGACGCACCAGCGGCCGGACTCCTCCTCGGGCGCGGGGTGCTCGGGATCGAGGTACTCGATCTCGACGGGGCCGGCGCACTGGGGGCACTGCTCGGGCGCGTCGATCTTGCGGGCGTTCCTGGGGCGTTTGTCGAGCACCACGCCGACGACGTAAGGGATGATCTCGCCGGCTTTCTCGATCTCGATGGTGTCGTGGAGGCGGATGTCCTTCTTGCGGATCTGCCCGTAGTTGTGCAGAGTGGCGTGCTGGACGGTGGTGCCCGCGACGAGCACGGGCTCCATGAAGGCGCGGGGCGTGATGCGCCCGGTCTTGCCCACCTGGTGCTCGACCTTGAGGAGGACGGTGGTCTTGCGTTCGGCGGGGTACTTGTACGCGATGACCCAGCGCGGGCTCTTGGCGGTGGTTCCCAGGGCTTGCTGGAGTTCGAAGGAGTCGAGGCGGACGACCATGCCGTCGGTCTGGTAGGCGAGGGTGTTGCGGACCCTAGCAAAGGCGTCGATCGCGGCGAGAATCTCGTCGATGGTGCGGCAGAGCGTGAGGTGGGGCGACGAGGGCACGCCCAGCGCACGGACCTTGGCGATGAGCTCGGAGTGCGAGCGGGCGAAGGCGGGGTCGGAGACTTCGCCGCGCCCGTAGGCGCTGAAGGAGAGGCGGCGTGAGGCGACGACCTTCGGGTCGAGTTGCTTAAGCGTGCCCGCGGTGGAGTTGCGCGGGTTCATGAAGAGTTCCTCGCCGGCGGCCTCGCGCTCGGTGTTGATGCGTTCGAAGTCCTTGAGCGGCATGTAGACCTCGCCGCGGATCTCGAGGACGTCGGGGATGTCCGTGCCCGAGAGGCGAGTAGGGATCGCGCGGATCGCGCGGATGTTGGCGGTGACATCGTCGCCGGTGGTTCCGTCGCCGCGGGTGGCGGCGCGGACGAGGCGGCCCTTCTCGTAGCGGAGGGACATCGCGACGCCGTCGATCTTGGGATCGGCTGCGAAGACGAGGGACGAAGAGACGGAGCGAGGGAGAGACGGAGTGGGGGAGGCGGGGTCGTTGAAGAGCGCCGGCGCATCGTCGCCCTTGCGCTGGCGACGACCGGACTTGGCGCCTGCCTGGCTCGATGGCTGATTGAGTGCGGCGACATCGCGGACGATGCGCTGGTGCCATTCGCGGACATCGTCGGCGCTGTAGGAGTTGTCGATGCTGAGCATCGGGACGGCGTGGCGGACCTGCTCGAAGCCCTCAATAGGCTCGCCACCCACGCGATGTGTGGGGGAGTCGGGGTCGTCGAGCTGCGGGTGCTGCTTCTCGAGGTCGGAAAGTTCGGCGAGCAGTCGGTCGAACTCGGGGTCCGACATGATGGGGGAGGCATCGACGTAGTAGGCACGATTGGCGCGCTCGAGGAGGGCTCGGAGCTCGTTGGCACGGGCAACGGCTTTGGCGGGTGCGCTCACGGGGGCATGGTACTGCGCCCCTCGGACGCACGGGCGGACGGTCTAACCTTGGCACGCATGAGCCAGATCGTCACGCGCTTCGCTCCCTCGCCCACGGGGCACCTGCACATCGGCGGGGCCCGCACCGCGCTGTTCTGCTGGGCGTTCGCCCGCAGGAACGGCGGGCGGTTCATGATCCGCATCGAGGACACGGACCAGGCGCGCTCCAGCGAGGAGTCGGCACGGGGGATCCTCGAGGACCTGGCGTGGCTCGGGATCGAGTGGGAGGATGGGCCGGTGCTCAGGCGGGCCAAGGGCGCGGAGGCGCGAAGCGAGGAGCGCGTGATCGGCGCGAACGCTCGTCCCGTCGGCCCATACTTCCAGGCCCAGCGGCGCGAGATCTACAACGCGTACCTGATGGACCTCATCAAGCGCGGCAAGGCGTATCCCGCGTTCGAGACGAGCGAGGAGCTGGAGGCGAAGCGCAAGGCTGCGGTGGCGGCGAAGCAGACGTACCGGTACGACCGGGCGAGTTGGAACGCGTATCCCACGCCCGAGGCGCGCCTGGCACGGATGAAGGAGGTGGACGCGAAGGGCGGGTCGTACGTGATCCGGTTCTTCGCGCCGCACGAGGAGGTCCTCGTGCGCGATCAGGTGCTGGGTGATGTGAAGTACGCGGCCGGAGAGATGGACGACTTTGTGATCCGCAAGGCCGACGGCTTTCCCACGTATCACTTCGCGGTGGTGATCGATGATGAGCTGATGGGGGTGACGCACGTGCTGCGGGCGCAGGAGCACCTGAACAACACGCCGCGCCACGTGGCGATGCAGAAGCAGTTGGTGCGGTTGGATGGTGGGGCGGCGTTCCGCACGCCGGTGTATGCGCACCTGCCGCTGATCAACAACATGGACGGGAGCAAGATGAGCAAGCGCGACAAGGCGAAGGCCGCGCGCAAGGCGGTGAAGGACGCGCTCGCCAAGGGCGGGGTGAGCGTGACGGGACTGGCGGGCGAGCTTGGCATAGACGAGAAGACGCTGGCGGACTTTGTCGCGGCAGAGAACGACCTGCTCGACGTGGCAACCACGCTGGCCGGGCGATTCAAGGTGGCGCTGCCGGAGATCGAGGTCTGGGACTTCCGCGAGAACGGATACTTCCCCGAGGTGATCACGAACTTCCTGTCGCTGTTGGGATGGAACCCGGGGATGAAGACGGCCGACGGCAAGGACCTTGAGAAGTTCGACATGAAGTTCCTGGCGGAGCATTTCTCGATCGATCGCATCGGCAAGTCCGGGGCGAAGTTTGATCGGGCGAAGCTGCTGGCGTTCAACGCGGACGCGATCGCGGCGATGAGCGATGAGGCGTTCGTGGATCGATGGACGGCGTGGTGCGCGGAGTACGAGGCGGGCGTGCACGCGTTCCTGCGCGGGCTGCCGCGGGAGAAGCAGCTGATGCTGGCGCGGGCGGTGAAGCCGCGGGCCAAGACGCTGCGGGACGCGGTGCGGCCGATCGGGTTCCTGCTGGTGGCGGACGATGGCGTGGCGTTCGACGCGGCGGCGGTGGAGAAGAACCTGAAGGGTGAAGGCGGGGTGGGGCTGGCGCTGCTGCGTGAGGTGCGTTCGCGGGTTGGCTCGCTCGATCCGTTCGAGCCGGCGGCGATCGAGGCGAGCGTGGGGAAGTTGGCTGAGGAAAGGGGTGTGAAGCTGGGGGCCGTGGCGCAGGCGGTGCGTGTGGCGCTCACGGGGGCGGGGGTGAGCCCGGGGCTTGGCGACACGATGGCGCTCTTGGGGCGGGCGAGCGTGCTGGCGCGGATCGACCGCTGTTTGAGCGTGAATTCGTAGCGTTCGCTCCGGACGGTTCCCCAACGTACCCTTGGTCCCCTGAGGGTCGACGTCCCATGAGCGAAGACACGCCAACGCGCACGCTGAACTTCATCGAGCAGATCGTCGAGGCGGACAACGCCGCGCGCAAGTGGGGGGTGGATGCGCACGGCACGCCGGCGGTGTGCACGCGGTTTCCGCCGGAGCCCAACGGGTACCTGCACATCGGGCACGCCAAGAGCATCTGCCTGAACTTTGGTTTGGCGAAGAAGTACGGCGGGAGGTTCAACCTCCGGTTCGACGACACGAATCCCGCGAAGGAAGATCAGGAGTACGTGGATTCGATCGTTCGCGACGTGCGCTGGCTGGGCGGGGAGTTCGATCCCAAGCTCGGGCCCAACGGCGGTGGTCTGTTCTTCGCGAGCAACTACTTCCAGCGGATGTACGAGTTCGCGGAGGAGTTGATCCAGAAGGGCAAGGCGTACGTGTGCGATTTGTCGGGCGAGGAGGTGAGCACGCGGCGCGGCAAGCCGGGCGTGCCCGCGACGAGCCCGTTCCGCGATCGCTCGATCGAGGAGAGTCTGCGTCTGTTCCGCGAGATGCGCGCGGGCAAGCATCCCAACGGGGCCAAGACGCTGCGGGCGAAGATCGATCTGGCGTCGCCGAACTTCAATCTCCGTGATCCCGTGATGTACCGGATCGTGCACGAGTCGCACCACAACACGGGCGGGGCGTGGTGCATCTACCCGATGTACGACTGGGCGCACGGCATCGAGGACTCGATCGAGGGCATCACGCACTCGATCTGCACGCTGGAGTTCGAGGACCACCGCCCGCTGTACG
>CAYNSB010000078.1:0-9860 GCA_964399625.1 uncultured Phycisphaeraceae bacterium | reverse complement strand
CCTTGAGCAGCGCCTCGCCCATGGGGCTGGTGACGGTGACCTCGTCGTAGTCCTCCGGCGCTTCTCCCGAGACCTCACCCACGAGCTTGACCATGTCCACGCGCCCCTTGTCCACGTCCTTGAGCTTGACGAGCGAGCCAAGGAAGACCACATCGCTGTTGCGGGCCGCCTCATCCACCACCTGCGAGCGCGCGAGGCGCTCTTCCAGACGCCGGATCTCGGCCTCCTCGATGCCCTGCTGCTCGCGCGCGGCGTGGTAGTCCCCGTTCTCGCGCAGGTCACCCAGAGCGCGGGCCTCGGCGATGCGAAGGGAAAGGACGGGCCGATTGGCCTTGAGGGCGGCGATGCGAGCCTCGATCTTCTCACGCTCGCTCTTGGTGACCATTTCCATGCTCGAACTCTCCCGATCGGGCGACAAGGCCCGGCAATGTGGATCCTGGGGGATGGGTTGCGGATCGTTGTGGCGATTGAAAAACCCGGCCTGCTTAGTGGGGCCGGGCGGACGTGTCGCTTGACGGCAGCGACTCCGGTGCTCGGGCGAAGCGTACCCGTGGAGTGTATCGGCGGCTACGCAGCCCGGCCAGCACCCAAACGAGCAGGGCGATTCCCGCGATAATCGCGATCGCACGCCCGTGCTGGGGGACGACCGCCGCTGGGCGACCGGCCCACGAACGATCCCGGGAGATCTCCAGGGCACCGGCGATGGGTGAGGTCATCCACGCGGCGTTGTACGCGGGGGGCACCACATCACCCCGTGGAGTGGGCCGCGTCGCCTGGAACATCGCGGGCGCCGCCCCCGCGAGCGCGAGGCAGACGAACATGAGCATCCACGTGGAACGTGCGCGGATGGCGTGAGAGGCGGGCTGCGAAGCCGAGGAAACCTGCGCCAGCGCCAGCAGCCCCGCGATCAGGAACGTCCACACCGACAGCAGGGCCGCGAGCGCCGCGACCACGCGGAGCGGCCAGTGGGCGAGCCACCACAGAATCTGTGGCCACAGCACCGCGTGCAGAGGCACGAGGACGACGATGGCGTCCTGGAACGGGCCCAGCAGCGGCTTCGGATCGCGAAGCTGCGACAGCCTGAGCAGCGGCCAGGCAAGGCTGATGCCCGAGGCGATGATGACGAGAAGAGTGCGGGCGGCGGGGCGGAGCGTGTCGTGCGAAAGGACACCCCCGGCCGCCGCGGTGCCGAACGTCGTCAAGGTTGCCGCGAACAAGAACAGCGCCCAGAGGAACGCGAACACGCGCGGCTCACCCCGGCGGTGGGCCCAGGGGTCCGGCGGCTTGCGCGCCGAGGTCGGCGCGGGCTCGGCGAGCGCTGGGGCGACAGCGGGCTCGTTCGCCGGTTGCGTGGGCTCGCCTGGCGCTCCGGGATCGCTCATGCTGGATTCAAGGCGCGTCAGCGCGGGCGGCCGACCGCCAGGGCCTCGGCGCTCGCGCTCTTGTCCACGAGGGTGACCGGGCCGGCGATCTCGACGACGCGCTCGTTCGCGTCGATCTTGCCCTCGTAGCGTGCGGCCAGCGCGTCAAGACGCGCGAGCTTGACGGTCGCGCCCACCTCGCCAGGGACGGCGTCCTCGGGCGCGCCTCCCCACACGATGCGGCTCTGGCGAGCGGTGATGAGCGTCAGACGCTTCCGCGCCGCGTACTCGCTCGCATCGATGGACGCGATCTGCCCCGCCCACGGCTTGGAGGCGATGAGGCGGAGCGTGTCGAGCGCGGCACGCAGATCTTCGCCGGGCCACAGCTCGCCCCGGACGATCTCCCCGGCCGAGCGCGGCGCATCCTGGGCGATGCCGAGAATCGCCCGCTGGTTGGACGAACCCAGCGGGTACGCGATGGGCAGGACGCGCGCGTCCCACGAGATCAAGTAGTCCACGGAGTTGCGACGCACGACGGCGGCGGGGGTGCGCCACGCCGCCTCGATGTGCAGGATCGGGTCTCCCGCGCGGTCGCGCTCGCGACGCACGGCAATGATCCGCTCGAACCAGCCCGTGTCGCGCAACGCGCCCGAGATCGCAACCAGCGACCGCGCGTTGAACGGGTCGGGCTCCTGATCGAGGAAACGTTGGACGAGCGCCGTCAGATCATCGCGAACCTCGGGCGGCACCCAGGTCGCGCTGGGATCGTTCGTCGGGCGCGAGTCGGCGAGGGCCGGCCAGTCGATCTGGATCCGGCGAGGGGATTCGGCCAGCGACGCGGCCAGGCGCGCCTGAAGGCGCGGCAGCCCGATGGTGATGCCCAGCAGCAAGGCCGTGAAGATGGCCAAGGAGCTGGCCCACGTCAGCAGCTTGACGGCACGGGATTCCCACAGTCGCTGGGAGCGGGTGCGTCGCGGAGATGGAGCGGCGGCGTCCGTTCGTTGGGGCATTGTTCGATCCTGCGGCACAGCGACGAGCGCCCGGGGCGCCTTTGGTCGCGGCAGGGGTCTATCGGCTATCGCGTGCGTGCGCGATGATCCCGGAGGGCCAGTTGCACCAGTCGATCGCACAACGCGGGCATCGGAAGCCCCACCGCGGCCGCGGCCTTTGGGAACAGCGAGCTGGCCGTGAACCCCGGGAACGTATTGATCTCCAGCAGCCAAGGGGCGCCCTGGGCATCGAGAATGAAATCAACGCGTGACAGATGGCGGCAGCCCAGCGCCTTGAACAGGGCGACCGCGTGGCGTCTCACCGCCTCGCTCGCGCCCGCCGGGAGCTCGGGATTCACCACGTACTGCGTGTCGCCCCGCTTGTACTTCGCCTGGTAGTCGTACACGCCCTCGGCCGGGCGAATGTTGATGATCGGCAGCGGCTCGCCATCGAGCACGGGGCACGTGAGCTCGGAGCCCGCGATGTACCGCTCGACCATGTACGCCCGCCCGGGCTTGTCGCGCTGGTCCTGGGCCACGCCGGTTCGGGCCGACGCCCACTGCTCGTCGGACTTGACGATGTAGAGCCCGACGCTCGAGCCGTCGTGGACGGGCTTGATCACGACCGGGAGCGGCAACGGGCAGACGTCGTCCTTCGCGTTGAGCACGCACGCCTCGGCGGTGGGGATGCCCGCGCGGGCGGCGAAGAGCTTGCTCCCCATCTTGTCCATCGCCCAGCGTGCGGCCTGTCCGCGGCAGCCGACATACGCGCGACCATCGGCATCCAGAAGATCCTGGAGCGGCCCGCCCTCGCCAAAGGCGCCATGAAGAACGGGAACGATGACGTCCGCGGGCCATCGCCGCAGCTCATCGAGCGTGACGCGATCGATGGTGCGTTCGACGACCTCGTACTTGCCCGAGTCTCGCAGTCCCTGCGCCACGCCGCGAGCGCTGTTGAGGCTCACCTCGCGTTCGGCGTCGGGCCCGCCGCCCAGGACAAGGACCGTCGTCGCGCTCATGCGTGGTGCTCTCTCCGCCAGATGACGACCTCGTTCTCGAGGGATACGCCGAAGCGATCCATGACCCGGGCCCGCACCGCGTCCATGATCGCGATCACGTCGCCGGCGCGTCCGCCCTCGTGCGCGAAGATGAAGTTCCCATGGACCGTGGAAACCTCGGCGCTCCCCAGCCGCAGCCCCTTGCACCCGGCACGATCGATGAGCAGCCCCGCGGACAGGCGTTGCCCGCGCGCGCCGATGCCCTCCAGATCATGGGGCAGCACGGGGTTCTTGAACGCGCACCCAGCGGAGTTCGCGTCCATCGGCTGGGTCCGCTTCTTGTAGGCCATGACATCCTTGAACAGCTCGCGCAGCCTCGCGGGGTCCC
Organism: uncultured Phycisphaeraceae bacterium; assembly: GCA_964399625.1. Lineage (GTDB taxonomy): Bacteria > Planctomycetota > Phycisphaerae > Phycisphaerales > UBA1924 > CAYNSB01. Next base: position 6,124 of record CAYNSB010000078.1, on the reverse strand, counting down.
CGGGCTTCAGGTCCAGGTCCGCGCCCAGGACGATGAGCCGATCGAGCCCCGAGCGCCGGTACCCGAAGGCGATGTCCTTCCGCTCGAGCGTGTGCTCCCGCCCCCGCCGGTCCATCGCGTGCACACGCACAACGACATCGGCGAACTGCCCGAACGCCCCGCCCGCGTTCATCATCGCCGCGCCGCCGATCGTGCCCGGAATGCCCGCGAGCGATTCGAGCCCACCCAGCCCGCGCCGCACAGCCTCGGGGATCATGCGGAACAGGCTCGCGCCCGCCGGAGCGTGCGTCGGCGTGCGATCGTCTCCCCAGCGGACCGCGCTCATCGGAAAGTCGGCGTCGTCCGGATCGTGGAAGGCGAGCACGAGGCGATCGACGCCCCCATCGTCCACAAGCAGATTGGCTCCGTCGCCCAGGATGAGAAGATCCGGGTCGAGCTCCAGGCACTGGCGGACATCGTCCGCCGAGCGTGCACGCACGAACGACTCGGCACGCCCCCCGACCTTGAACCACGTGGGCAGGTCCACGTCCCTCTCGATCGTGAGCGCGTTGTCCATCACGAGCGGCATCCTGCGCCCTCCTTGGCGTTGGCGGTGGGGTTCAGCGGCCCGCGGCGAGGTACGCGTGCGCGACCTCGTTCACGTTTCCGGCGCCCATGCAGACGACCATGTCTCCGGGGCGGCAGAGGTTCTCGAGCTGCTCAACGATCGCGGCAAAGGGATAGAGATGCATCGCGCGGATGCCGCGATCGCGCAGGCGATCCACAAGGTCCGCCGCGGTCACGCGGTGCTTCTCTTCCTGGCTGTCGCGGACGAAGTAGATGTGGGGCACGATCACCACGTCCGCGGACGAGAACGCGCTGGCGAACTCCTCGAGCAGGTGCCGCGTGCGCGAGTGCTGGTGGGGCTGGAACACGCAGATCAGGCGACCGCTCCGCTCGTGCGGACGCTCGGCGTCCCGCAGCGCCCGCAGCGTGACGTCCACCTCCGTCGGGTGGTGCCCGTAGTCGTCGTAGACGCGGACCACGCCGTCCGCGTGCGGGCCGGCGCGCCGCTCGCCCAGGAACTGCATCCGCCGATCGATGCCCGCGAAACGCTCGAGCGACTGGGCCAGGTGCGTGGGGTCCGCGCCAACGCCCATGCCAAGCGCGATCGCGACGCACGCGTTGAACGCGTTGTGCGCCCCGTGGACGCGCGTGCTGAACCGCGCGACCGTCTCGCCCGCGCGGGAGAGCGTGATGACACGGGTCGCGGCGTCCTGCTGAACGACCCAGTCGGCCTGGGGCGAGAAGCCGATCGTCTCAACAAGGCAGCTGAGTCCCGCCGTGACCTCGCGCCGGTGCGCGCCGTCGTGCGCGATGATCAGCTTGCCGCCCTCCTCGGCCGGCGCGATGAGGCGCGCAAACTCGTGAAAGCTCTCGATCACCGCGTCGAGCGAGCCGTACACATCCAGGTGGTCCGCCTCGATCGAGGAGATCGACGCGAGCAGCGGGTGATAGTTGTGGAAAGAGCGGTTGAACTCGCACGCCTCCGCGACCAGCACGCCGGGCGAGCCCGCCAGTCGTCCCGCGGGGATCGCCTCGGACCCCAGGCGGAAGCCCGTGGGCGCGGAGGGTGGGCGGGCCGCGCCCGCGAGCAGCTGCGCGGACGTCGCCCCGACGATGACGGTGGGATCCAGCCCCGCGTCGGTCAGCGCACACCCGAGCATCGCCGTTGTCGTGCTCTTGCCGTGCGTGCCGGCGATGGCGATCGTCGAGCGCCCGAGCATGCACCGCCCCAGCGCCTCGGCGTAGGTGAGCGTCGGCACGCCGCGACGCGTCGCCTCGAGCATCTGCGGATGGTCGGGCTTGATCGCGGCCGAGGCGACGACAAGATCGCACGACTCGGGCAGCCACTGACGCGACTGGTCCGCGTCGATCGTGATCCCGTCGCGAGCCAAGGCACGCGTCGCCTCGCTCGAGGACTGATCCGAGCCGGAGACGCACGAGCCGCGGCTCACGAGCATCCGCGCGAGCCCGGCCATGCCCGAGCCGCCGATGCCGATCATGTACACGTTTCGCCCGGCAAAGGGGGAGGGCGCGACCCGGACTTCGACCGGCGTGGGCAGGCGTGAGGTGATCACCGTTCTCTCCATCGGTGTAGACCCCTGATATCGGCGCGCGGCTCCCTCCGCCCGCAATGTGAAGGCGCTCGCATTGTCCGCGATCGCCACGCCCGCGTCATGGGGCGCGCGACGGGTGGACAGCATGTCGAGAGCGCCGGGCGCGTGGCGCTCGAGCGAACCTACCCTCCCGCCCCATGACCGCGCTCCCCTACAAACTCGCCTGCCTCTGCGACCTTCGCGACGCGCGGGGGCGGGTCCTTCTCCTCCGACGGCTCAAGGCCCCCAACCAGGGGCTGTGCTCGCCCATCGGCGGCAAACTGGACATGACCGTCGGCGAGTCGCCCGCCCGCTGCGCCCAGCGCGAGATCGAGGAAGAGGCGGGCATCCACGTGGCGATCGATCGCCTGCACCTGCTGGGGCTCATCAGCGAGTCCGGGTACGAGAGCAAGGGCCACTGGCTCCTTTTCTACTACCGCGTCATGGGCCCGGTCGAGGTGCCCGAGCAGGACATGCGCGAAGGGCGCCTGGAGTGGCACCATGAGCACCAGATCGAGTCGCTTCCGCTGCCCGAGACCGACCGCAAGATCATCTGGCCGCTGGTGCGCGAGCACGAACGACCCGGCCCCGATGGCAAGCCCGGCTTCTTCGCAGTCCACGTCGATTGCGCCAACGGCCCCATGACCTGGCAGGTCCAGCAGGGTCGCGACGTGACGCGGCGCTGAGGGTGTTCCGCGCTCACGCGGGCAGCCGGGCCCGGAACGAAGCGCTCTGAAACCGTCGCTCCGTGCCGCCAAACAAATCTATAGTTCCACACGCCTGGGCCCCTGAGCCCGCTCGGGGGCGCGGAGATGACTCGACCCATGAACCAACTACGGTGGGGTGAACGCGCCTGGATCGTGCGAGCGATCACGCTCCTCGTCGCGCTCGTGCTGGGCGTGGGCGCGTGGAACACTCCCGCGATGGGCGATGGCGGCCAGACGGGCTCGTCCGCCGGCGCCGCCGTGCCCGCCGCGCGCCTGGCGAAGAACGTCGCGATCATCACGATCAAGGGCGAGATCACGGACACCACCGCCCAGAGCGTGCGGCGCCGCCTCACGCTCGCCGAACGCAGTGGCGCCGACGCGGTCGTGATCGAGCTCGACACGCCCGGCGGCGAGGTCTGGGCGGTGCTGGGCATCTGCAGCGCCATCAAGGCGTCCGCGATCAAGAACACCGTGGCATGGATCAACCCGAGCGCATACTCGGGCGGGGCGATCATCGCGCTCGCCTGCCGTGAGATCGTGACGAACAACCCCGGGACGCTGGGCGATGCCCTGCCCATCTCGCCGGGCGGTCTCTTCAGCCAGTTGCCCGAGCACGAGAAGCAGAAGGTGCTCTCGCCGCTCATGGCCGAGCTCGTGGAGTCCGCTCGCATGTATGGGCGCGACGAGCTTCTTGTGCAGGGGCTGGTGTCGCGCGGCGTGGAGCTCTGGCTCATCGAGAACGCCGAGACCGGCGAGCGAATGACGATCAACGCGGGCGAGTACGAGGCGATCTTCGGAGAGGCGCCCGTGCGCGGCGTGCCGGCGCTGGTCTCCGCGAACACGGGCGGCGGCGAGACGAGCGCGGGCCCGAGCAGTCCTTCGCCCACCTCGGGCAAGGCCCGGCGCTCGCGGCGTGGAGGCTCGACCTCCGGGCCGCTGCCCACCGGCGCGATCGATGATCCGCACCCCTACATCCCCGCCACGCCGGAACTGGCCAAACTACAGAACGAGATGAAGCAGCGGCCCGTGCAGGCCGCCTCGACCCGCCCCGTGCTCACCAGCGCGGATCGCGGCAAGTGGAAACTCGTGGAATACATCTCGAGCGGCGACGGGCCGTTCGTGTTCAAGGCCGATCAGTTGCTCCGGTACGACTTCGCGAACGAGACGGTGCGGAACGACGCGGAGCTCTCGGCCTATTTCGGGGCCAAGCACCTGCTCCGCATGAACCAAAGTTGGTCCGAGGGGCTCGTCGCGTTCCTCACCCTCCTGCCCGTGCGGGGCGTGCTGCTCGTGGTCTTCCTGCTGGGCCTGTTCATCGAGATGACGCACCCGGGCGTGGTGCTGCCCGGCGCGATCGCGCTGCTGGCGCTGGTCGGGCTGCTCGCGCCGCCGCTGCTCATCGATCTCGCCAACTGGTGGGAGGTCGCGGCGATCCTGGGCGGCATCGTGCTGATCCTCCTGGAGATCTTCGTCATACCAGGGTTCGGCGTGGTGGGCGTCGCGGGCGTGCTGCTCCTGCTGGGCGGACTCATCGGGACCTTCGTCCCCGAGGGCTCCATGTTCCCCGACACCCCGGCCCGCGAGCGCGGGCTCGTCTACGGCGCCGTGACGATGCTGCTGTCGTTCGTCACCGCGGGGGCGTTGATGTACGTGGTCGCGCGCAACTTTGGTTCCATCCCGTTGCTGAACCGCCTCGTGCTCGCCGACCCCACACCCCCCGACGAGCAGCCCGGCGACGAACTGCTGCGTGCGATGAGCGAGGTGCAGGGTCCCGTGCGTGTGGGGATGCGCGGCGTCGCGGTAACGCCGCTCCGCCCGGCGGGTCGTGTGCAACTGAGCGGCGAGGGCGAAGAGCGGATCGTGGACGTGATCAGCGAGTTTGGGTTCCTGGACGCGGGCGAGCGCGTGCGCGTCGTGAGCGTGAGCGAGTTCCGGATCGGCGTCGAGCGGGACCGCAACGCCTGACGAAGCCACGCCGCCAGCGGGCCCCGATCCGGCTCGCCCGTGCGGCGCTACACGGTGCTTCTATACTGTGCCCGCGATCGCGGTGATCGAACGTGCGACCCTCATGGAGGCGTGGCGCCTTGGGTGAAGAACTGCTGTTCTGGGGTCTTGGACTGCTGGCGGCTTCGCTGCTGCTCGTGGTGATCGAGGTGTTCATTCCCTCCGGAGGGCTGATCTCGCTGGTCTCCGCGGGTTGCGCGCTGGGCGGGCTGTACTGCCTCTTTCGCTACAACACCACCTGGGGTGTGGCCGGGCTGGGCGCGATGCTCATTCTGGGCCCGATGGTGTTCACGTTCGCGCTCAAGGTCTGGCCCAACACACCCTTGGGCAGGCGGATGCTGGGCGACAAGCCGGTGGAGGAAGTCGAGGCCGAACGCCTCGCCGCGCTCAAGGAGCGTGAGAAACAACTGGCGCTGGTGGGGGCCGAGGGCGTGGTTCGTACGGACCTGCGGCCCCTGGGTGTGATCGAGATCGATGGCCGGCGCTTCGACGCGATCTCGGACGTCTCGTTCGTGAAGGCCGGAACGCGCGTTCGCGTGACGGTGGTGGAATCGAATCAGGTTCGCGTGCGTCCCCTGTCGTGACGTCGCGACGAAGGAACCGTTAGACTGCGTCGCGGCCCGGGACGGCCTCGGCGAGCAAGGAGCTGGACCATGGGACAACTGGCGATCGTGCTGCTGGTGGTTGGAATCCTCGTCGCGCTCGTGTTCGTGTTCGTGGTGGGGCAGTTCATCAGCCTGTACATCCAGGCGATGCTCTCCAAGGCGCACGTGGGCATGCTCGAGATCATCGGCATGCGCCTGCGAAAGGTCGACATCCGCACCGTGGTCTACTCGCGCATCCGCGCCGTCAAGAGCGGCATGGAGATTCCCACCAACGCGCTCGAGACGCACTACCTCGCCGGCGGGAGAGTGCCCAACGTGATCAGCGCGATGATCGCCGCCCGCGGCGCCAAGATCGACCTGCCCTGGAGCACCGCGACGGCGATCGACCTCGCCGGGCGCGACATCCTCGAGGCCGTGCACACGTCGGTCAATCCCAAGGTCATCGATTGCCCCGCGCAGCAGGGCCCGCGAGCCACGATCGACGCCGTCGCCCGCGACGGCATCCAGCTCAAGGTCAAGGCCCGCGTGACGGTGCGGACCAACATCGCCCGCCTCGTCGGCGGCGCCACCGAGGAAACGATCATCGCGCGCGTCGGGCAGGGCATCGTCTCGACGATCGGCTCGGCCCACGACCACAAGGCCGTGCTCGAGAACCCCGACGAGATCTCCA
>CAYNSB010000077.1:0-11440 GCA_964399625.1 uncultured Phycisphaeraceae bacterium | reverse complement strand
ACCGCGCACGAGTCGGCATCGAAGCGCATCTCGGCCGTCGTGTACCCGATCTCGCGAACGACGCCGCGGACCAGCTCGGGGATGTCCACGTACGTCCGCGTCGTCACCTCGCCCGCGACGACCACGAGCCCGGTGGCGCACAGCGTCTCGCACGCGACGCGCGAGTACGGGTCGTCCTTGAGCATCGCGTCCAGCACCGCGTCGGAGATCTGGTCCGCGACCTTGTCGGGGTGCCCCATCGAAACGGACTCGGACGTGAAGAGCGTCGTGCGCGCCATGGAAAGGGATCCTGCGAAAGTCGTGCGAAAGCCCCGTCCGGCCCGATGGCCCGGCGGGGACGCCAAGGATAGGTCGCGCGATCTCCGCACGCGCCGATCACTCGGGCGCGCCGCCAACGCACGCAAGCCCCATAAACTCGCCCATGCCCCCAAACGCCGCCAAGCCGGGCCTCACCTACGCCTCCGCCGGCGTCAACCTCGAGGCCAAGGACGCCTTCACCGACTCGCTCGAGTCCATCATGCGGCGCACCCACGGGCCGCGCGTCATCCGCAATCCGGGCGGCTTCGCGGGCCTGCTCCGCCTGGACTTCAACGAGCGCCTCTTCCGGCGCAACTACAAGGAGCCCGTGCTCGTCGCTTGCACCGACGGGTGCGGCACCAAGGTCAAGCTCGCCTCGCAGCTGGGCGTCTTCGACACCATCGGCATCGACCTGGTCGCGATGAACGTCAACGACCTGATCGTGCAGGGCGGCGAGCCGCTGCTCTTCCTCGATTACATCGCCGTGCCCAAGGTCATCCCCTCGATGCTCACGGACATCGTGCGTGGCGTCGCCGAGGGGTGCAAGCAGGCCGGGTGCGCGCTCCTGGGCGGCGAGACGGCCGAGATGCCCGACGTCTACGCCCCGGGCGAGTTCGATCTCGCCGGCTTTGCCGTGGGCGTCGTCGAGCTCAAGCGCGCGACCAAGGCCGCACGCGTGCGCGAGGGCGACATCGTGCTCGGGCTCGAGTCCGACGGCATCCACTCCAACGGGTACACGCTCGCCCGCAAGATCGTCGAGCTCGCGGGCCTGGACTACGCCAAGGTCTACCCGGAGCTGAACGCTCAAGGAACGAAGTCGCGCGGGCGCAAGGGCACGAGGCGTACCAAGAAGGGCGACGTCACCGCGACCGGCAAGACCCTCGGGCAGGTCATGCTCACGCCCACGCGCATCTACGCCGAGCCGATCGTCAAGCTCCAGCGTTCGTACACCGTGAAGAACATCATCTCGGGCATGGCGCACATCACGGGCTCGGGGATGGTGGGCAACCTCGAGCGTGCGCTCCACAAGGGCGTGGACGCGATCATCGAGACGAGCGCCTGGGAGCCCCTGCCGATCTTCCGCTTCCTCCAGGAGCACGGCCGCGTGAGCGACGCGGAGATGCGCCGCGTCTTCAACATGGGCATCGGATACACGCTCATCGTGCGCAAGGCGTTCGCGGACGCCGTCGCCGAGCGCCTCGAGCGGCTCGGCGAGCGCGTGCACGTGATCGGGCGGATCGTCAAGGGCAAGGGCCAGGTCCGCGAGGTGTGAGCGCGCCGCTCACTCCGCGTTGTCGTGGTGCACCAGCGCCGCCGCGGGAATGGGCGGGAACTTGATCGCGATGCGGAAGACCTCGAACTCCTCGAGGCGCCACCCCGCGCCACCGCACGCCGCCTGGACCACGCTCGGATACTCATCGCTCGCTTCGGTCCACAGCGCGTTGGCCCCCACGCCCATCGGTTCCACGCGCTCGCAGCGGGGCAGGTGCAGGAGCCGCTCGGGCGGCGTCGTGTGGATGCTCGCCCCCCCAAGCTCGGAGATCAGCCGGTAGTGCAGCTGCCCGCTCCAGCGGTAGTCCCGGTGCACGAGCACGTCGAACAGCAACTCCTCGCACGGCGTGTGCAGTCGCGCGCCCAGAAGCGTGATCTCGTTGTGCTCGCGCCGACGGATGTGACCGCAACGCCGCACCAGCTCGCCCGTGTAGAACGTCGTCGCCCCGCGCCGCCCTACCGGGCCCTCGGTCAGCTCGTCCACCACGGTGCCATCGCCCTCGGCCCGCCTGCGGAACGTCGGCGCGACCGGCGAGCCGAACCCGCTCAGCAGCGGAACGCCGTGGTTCGCCGCCGCCGCCGCCCGATCCAGCGGGACGCGCTCGGGCTGGTCCCGCGGAGCGCCATCGTCGTCGGTGTACGTGCCGCGCGAGATCACCCACGACAGGTCGCGCCGGAGGCGCTCGAGCCCGAGGACGCCGCGGATCGTCATCAGGTCCCACATCTCAGGCTGCTCGGGGTTCATCTTCAGCAGGCACGTGTGCGTCTGCGCTCGAACCTGCACGCCGAGGATCCCCGCGTTGGCCTTCATCGCGGCGCGCCGCGCCGCCATGTCCGCCCGCTCGCCCCCGCTGCGGGCATGGTGCCCGAGCATCGAGTCCATCGCGATGCGATTGCCCGCGTGCACACGCACCAGCTCGTCGTACAGGTGCATCGCCTCGCGCACGCGCTCCAGCAGCGACTCGGGCACGCCCTTGCCCGCCGCCGCACGCAGGAAGATCGCCATCCCGTTCGCCCCGGGGATCTGCTGCGCACCCGCGTAGATGTCCTCGGCCTGGACCACGTTCACCAGCTTCCACGCCAGGTTCAGGTCCAGACCCAGCGAGTCCACCACCTGCTGCGCACGCTCGGGCGTGCCCGGCGACGCCGTCAGCACCGCGCGGATCGTCGTCCGCACACGCTCGATGATCGGCTTGGCGGCCTCAGCGAACGGCGCCTCCGCCAGCAGCAGCGCGGGATCGGTAGTTTCCGAAAACGCCCGAGGCGTCGCCTCTTTCGTGACAATCACCTTGGGTCGCTGGGCCATACGGCCACACTATACCAGTAACAATCGCCGAACCCCCCGCAAAATGTCGCACCCGCGCGCGTTCAACGCTACGCCCCGCCACACGGACCCCACGCCCGGTAATGTGTAGATAGGCGCGGACGCTGTGCGGCCCGCCTTCTTGGGCTCGACGCGCCGCCCGCCGGTCGTCATGCTCTTGTGAACATCCCACCATCGCCGGGGCCACGACGCACCGCCGTTCGCACCTCGTCGAGGTCCTCCATGAAGCGACTCCACGTGCTCGCCCTGCTCGCGTCCGCACCCGCCCTCGCTCAAACGGCGTTCGTCAACTTCGAGACGCCCCCCGTCCACGCGATGGACATCACGCCCGACGGCTCCACGCTGCTCGTCGTCAACACGCCCGACGCGCGCCTGGAAGTCTTCTCCCTCGCGGGCGCCCTCCCCGTCTGGGTCCGCTCGATCCCCGTCGGCCTCGAGCCCGTCTCCGTCCGCGCGCGGACCAACGGCGAGGCGTGGGTCGTCAACCGCCTCTCCGACGACGTGAGCATCATCAACCTGGCCACCGCCAACGTCACCACGACTCTGCCCACCGGCGATGAGCCGGGCGATGTCGTCTTCGCCGGCTCCCCCACGCGCGCGTTCGTCTCCGTCACGCGCCCGGCCCAGATCCTCATCTTCGATCCCGCGAATCTCGCCTCGCCGCCCTCGTCGCTCGCGCTCGTGGGTTCCTCGCCCCGCGCGATGACCACCGACGCGACGCGCCTCTACGTCTCCTTCTTCGAGAACGGCAATCGCACCACCATCGCCCCCGCCTCGGTCGTCTCGTCTCCCTCATCGCCCTTCGCCGGCGTGAACCCACCGCCCAACTCGGGCGGCACGCCGGGCACGTTCTCACCCCCGCTCACGCCGGGATTGCCCATCGCCCCCGCCGTCGCCCTCATCATGAACAAGGAGGGCACGCAATGGAAGGACTCGCAGGGCGTGGTGTGGGACCCGCTCATCACCTGGGGCCAGGCCGAGCACGGCGTCGCGATCGTCAATCTCTCCACGCTCGCCATCTCGTACGCCTCGGGGCAGACGAACATCCAGGGCGCCATCGCGATCAACCCATCCTCCGGCCTCGTCACCATCGCCGGCACCCACCTCACGAACTACCACCGCTTCGAGACGGGCGTCCGCGGCGACTTTGCACGCCACGCCATGGTCACCTTTAACCCCGCCAGCCCGCCCACGCCCGCCAACGGCTTCGCCGGCGAGGGCGTCCGCGACATCAACGGGCACCTCCTCCAGAACGGCGTCGCCGGCCCCTACATCGCCTCGCCGACTCCCGCGCAGGTCGCGCTCTCCCTCTGCGATCCGCGCGCGCTCGTCTGGACCCCCGACGGCTCGGCCGCGTACATCGCCGGCGCCGGCTCGGCCAACGTCGTCAGGATGTCCGCCACGGGCACCGCGGGCACGGCCCGCCTCGCCACCATCAACGTGGGCCAGGGGCCCTCGGGCCTGGCGCTCGACACGCCGCGTTCCCGCCTCTACTGCCTGAACCGCTTCGACGCCACGATCAGCGTGATCAGCACCGCGTCCAACGCCGTGCTCGCCACGCTCCCCTTCTTCGATCCCACCACGCCCGCGATCAAGGCCGGCCGCCCGCTCCTCTACGACGCGCACCAGTTCTCCAAGTACGGGCACATGAACTGCGCCTCCTGCCACGTGGACGGCCGCACCGACATCTCCCCCTGGGACCTGGGCGATCCCTCGGGCTCGATGAAGTCGTTCGATCAGACGTGCGGCGGCAGCACCGGCTTCTCCGGCACCTGCAACGACTGGCACCCGCTCAAGGGCCCGATGGTCACGCAAACGCTCTTTGGCATCGTGGGCAACGGGCCCATGCACTGGCGCGGCGATCGCACGGACCTCTCGCAGTTCTCCGTCGGGTACACCGGCCTGCTGGGTCGCGCCAGCGCCCCCACTCCCGCCGAGATGGCGCTCCTCACCAACTTCGTCGCCACGCTCACCTTCCCGCCCAACCCCAATCGCACGATCACCGACGGGCTTCCCGCCAGCGCGCCCGGTTCGAGCGGCTCGCCCGCCAGCGGGCAAACGCTCTTCTCCACGCCCGCGCTCTTCGCGGGAACCGCCTCCTGCGTGCAGTGCCACAGCTCGCCCACCGGCGGCAACATCGCGGTCATCCCCGCGAGCGTCGTGCAGGACACGCAGGGCCTCAAGGTCCCCCACTTCCGCGACCTCTACACCAAGACCGGCTTCTCCTTCACCTCCCAGAGCAACGTGCGCCCCGCGGGCTTCACCCACGACGGCACCGCCGACACCATCGCCAACTACCTCAAGCGCCCCAAATTCACCTTCCCCGCCGGCGCCATCGGCGATCAGCAGCGCGCCGACCTCGAGTCCTTCCTCATCTGCTGGCCCACCGGCACGCACCCCGCTGTCGGCCGCCAGATCACCTTCACCGGCGCCAACAACGCCGACCCTACTTCCCTTGCGCTGCTCGCGACGCTCCAGTCGCTCGCGGACCAGAACGCGATAGGCCTTGTCGCGCGCGGCGTCGTGGGCGGGCTGCCGCGCGGGTACGTCTACCTCGCCAACGGGCTGATGCAGTCCGATCGCAGAATCGAGACGATCACGCTCGCCGCGCTGCGCTCTCTCGCCGCCAGCGGCGCGGAGATCACGTTCACGGCCGTGCCCGTCGGCACGCAGGTGCGCGCGGGCGTGGACCGCGACGCCGACGGCTGGTTCGATCGCGACGAGCTCGACCTGGGCAGCAACCCGGGCGATGCCTCCTCCGTGCCCAGCGTGAGTTGCGTCGCGATCAACACGCCGCCCGCGCCCATCACCGGGTGCCCCGGCGGAAGCGTGTCGTTCACAGCGAGCGCGACGGGCACCGGCCCGCTGGCGTACCAGTGGCGCCGCGCGGGCGTGCCGCTCGTCGATGGTCCAACCGGCTCGGGATCGACCATCTCCGGATCCGCCACGCCCACGCTCACGCTCACGGGACTCGGCGCCGCCGATCAGGCCTCCTACGACGTGCTCGTCACCAACGCCTGCGGCTCGGCCGCCAGCGCCAGCGCACTCCTCACGTTCTGCTACGCCAACTGCGACTGCTCCTCGGGCACGCCGGCCCTGAGCGCCGCGGACTTCTCATGCTTCCTCACACGATTCCGCGCGGGCGACCCGTACGCCAACTGTGATGGCAGCACGGGCACTCCCTCCCTCACCGCCGCGGACTTCTCGTGCTTCCTGAGCGCCTTCCGTGCCGGCTGCCCATGACAATGTGGGGCGGATCGCCCTCCGGAAGTATGGAAATACAACGCCGATCGATCGGAACCGGGTTGGCGCGGCGTGCGAAGTTCAGTATCGTGCCGCGACGCACGACCCCGCTGTCGTTCTGTCCCTATCCACGGTCCGTTCCGGTTCTCGGAACCAGCAGCACGCCCACTCAGTGAGAGGAAGCCCCGATGCGGAAGTCGTCCCGCCCGTTCTCCCCGCGCGCCTCGCGTCGCGCCGCCCTGATGCTCGCCGTCTGCGGGCTCGCCACGGGCGCGGCCCACGCCCAGACGTGGACCAAGGTCACCAACAACGCCCCGGCCGCCGTGCAGCTCATGCTCCTGCTCCCCGATGGCTCGGTCATGTGCTCCGGCCAGAACGGCTCGACGATCGGCAAGACCTGGTACAGGCTCACGCCCAACTCCGCCGGCAGCTACATCGCGGGCACGTGGACCACCCTCGCGTCGTCCATCGACACCCGCCTCTACTTCTCATCCCAGGTGCTCAAGGACGGCCGCGTCTTCGTCGCCGGCGGTGAGTACGGCACGGGCGGCGCCAAGGCCGAGGTCTACGACTCGCAGACCAACACCTGGACCGCCCTCCCCATCCCCACCAGCGTCCTCGATCCTTCCGTCAACTCTCCCGTCATCGGCAGCGCCCAGATCATCTTCGACGCCAACTCCGAGATCCTGCCCGACGGCAGCGTGCTCATCATGCCCGTCGGCCCCAAGACCGCCGGCATCCCCATCATCTACAACCCCAACACCAACGCCTGGTCCAGCGCCGCCCGCCTCGTCCGCGGCAACTACCAGGACGAAGCGACCTGGGTCAAACTCCCCGACCAGACCATCCTCACCATCGATCCCTTCGGCCAGTTCTCCGAGCGCTACAACCCCGTCTCCGCCACCTGGATCAACGACGGAACAGTCCCCGTCGCCCTCTACGACTCCTTCGGCTTCGAGATGGGCGGCGGCATGATGCTCCCCAACGGCAAGGCCATCTACTTCGGCTCCACGGGCAACACCGCCCTCTACACGCCCACCGGCACCACCTCACCGGGGACTTGGGTCGCCGGGCCCGTGATCCCCGGCGCGCGCGGCACGCCCGACGCACCCTGCGCCGCACTGGTCACCGGCAACGTGCTCTTCAACGCCAGCCCCGTCCCGACCAGCGCCAACCACTTTCCCTCGCCCTCGAGCTTCTTTGAGTACAACTACCTCACCAACACCTTCACCCAGGTCAACGGACCCACGGGCGCCACCGATCCCGTCGCGACGTTCGGCACCGCGATGCTCAACCTCCCCGATGGCTCGGTCCTCTACTCCCACTTCGGCGCGGACGTCTACGCCTACCGCCCCGCCGGCGCCGCCATCCCCGATGGCAAGCCCACCATCACCTCCATCACCGCCAACGGCGATGGCTCGTACCACATGGTCGGCGTCAAGCTCAACGGCATCACCGAGGGCGCGTCCTACGGCGACGACCTCCAGATGAACTCGAACTACCCCCTCATCCGCGTCACCGACTCGCTCGGCGCCGTCCGCTACGGACGCACCTTCAACTGGAGCCACACCGGCGTCTCCCTCCCCTTCGCCGTGAGCACCGAGTTCCGGCTCCCCGCGGGGATCGCGCCGGGACCCTTCTCGCTCGTCGTCGTCGCCAACGGCTTCGCCTCCGATCCCTACACCTCGCCCGCGGTCTCCAGCGGCCCCGCCTCCGTCAGCTCCTGCGCCGGGCAGACCGCGCAGTTCACCGTCGCCGCGTCCGGCGGACCCACGCTCTCCTATCAGTGGCGCCGCGGCACCACGAACCTCAGCAACTCCGGCGAGTTCTCCGGCGTCAACACGCCCACCCTCACCATCAGCCCGGTGGGCGCCAGCGACGCCGGCACCGATTACAACTGCGTCGTGACGAACGTGCTGGGCACCGCGACCAGCGGCAACGCCACGCTCGCCCTCTGCTACGCCAACTGCGACTGCTCGACGGGCGCGCCGGTCCTGAGCGCGACGGACTTCGCCTGCTTCCTCACCAAGTTCCGCGCGGGCGATCCGTACGCGAACTGCGACGGCAGCACCGACGTCCCCACGCTCAGCGCGACCGACTTCGCCTGCTTCCTCAACGCCTTCCGCGCCGGCTGCCCATAGGCGGTCCCGCCGACGCAGCGCATCCGACCTCGAGGCCGCAGCACGCACATGCGCAATCCGGCAACGCCCGGGTTGCTCCGCGCGCTCCACTCGGTATGCTGTCCCCTACGCAGCCGTGGGACAACCGGGAGTGCGCCATGAAGCGTCAGCGCTCGTTCGATCGTGCGTCGCGGAGCGCCGCGGCGACCGTGCTCGTCTGTGCCGGCACCTCGATCGCCCAATCGCCCCCGGCCCGCGAGGGCGGACCCGTCATGCCGCCGGCAGCGCCCGCGACGGGCACGAGCGTTCCGGCCGTGCGCGGATGGGGCGCCTGGGGCGTGGACATCATCCCGGCAACGCTCACGCAAGTGAACGTGAACGCCACGGGCCTGAACATCGTTGGTGACGCCGCCAACGAGCCGTCCTTCACGATCGATCCCACCGCCCCCAACCGCGTCGCGGCGGGGTGGCGCCAGTTCGACACGATCGCGAGCAACTTCCGCCAGGCGGGGCGGGCCTACTCGCGCGACGCCGGTCGCTCGTGGACCAACCCGGGCGTGCTCGATCCGGGCATCTTTCGCTCCGATCCCGTGCTCGCGTCCACCAGCGCGGGCACCTTCTACTACCTCAGCCTGACCAACACGGGGCCCGGCGGGTTCAGTTGCCAGTTGTTCACGTCCACCGACGGCGGCTCGACCTTCGGCCCGCCTGTGCAGGCGACCGGCGGAGACAAGTCCTGGTTCATCGTCGACACAACGCCAACCTCCGGCGCGGGGTTCCTCTACCAGGCGTGGAGCATCGGCGGCGTGGCGAGCCAGGCGTTCAGCCGATCCACCAGCGCCGGCGCCTCGTGGCAGAACCCGCCCACCACGGGCGTGCCGGTGTGGGGCACGCTCGCGCAGAACAGCGCGGGCGACCTCTTCGTCGGGGGCATCCCCACCGCGGGCAGCGCGACCACCAGCTTTCGCTGCGCGCGATCGTCCAACGCACGCAACAGCGCGCTCACCCCAACATTCACCACGTTCACCGTTCCCTTTGGGGGACAGATCGGGTTCAACCTCGCCTCGTCCCCAAACCCCGGCGGCCTGCTGGGCCAGGTTTCCGTCGCGGTGGACCGCTCGGGCGGCCCGCGCAACGGGTGGGTGTACATGCTCTGCTCCGTCGTGCCCACCGGCGGGCTCGACGCGTGCGACGTCTACTTCCAGCGCAGCACCGACAATGGGGCGACCTGGCTCGCCGCGCCCATCCGCGTGAACAACGACGCGCCGAGCCTCAACGCGTACCAGTGGTTCGGGACCATGTCCGTCGCGCCCGACGGACGCATCGACGCCATCTGGAACGACACCCGCGAGAGCCAGCAGCCCAACCTCTCCCGCGTGTACTACGCCACCTCCAGCGACGGGGGCACCACCTGGACGGGCAACACACCCGTCTCGCCGCAGTTCGACTCGTACCTGGGATTCCCGCAGCAGAACAAGATCGGGGACTACTCGCACATGATCTCCGACCGCGTGGGAGCCTCCGCGGTCATCGCCGCCACGTTCAACGGCGAGCAGGACGTGTACCTGCTCCGCATCAACGACTACGACTGCAACTCCAACGGCATCCCCGATGCCCAGGAGATCGCGCTCGGGTTGGTCGCGGATTGCAACGCCAACGGCATCCCCGACACGTGCGAGGCCGCCGCGGGCGTCATCGTCACGTGCCCCTGCTACGCGAACTGCGACGCCAGCACGGGCGCCCCGCTGCTCACCGCCGCGGACTTCACCTGCTTCCTCTCCAAGTTCCGCGCGGGCGATCCCTACGCGAACTGCGACGGCAGCACCGACGTCCCCACGCTCAGCGCGACCGACTTCGCCTGCTTCCTCAACGCCTTCCGCGCCGGCTGCCCGTGATTCCGCGCCGCATCTGAATCAAGCCGATGCCGATTGCCAAATCGGCAGCCCGCACCCGCCCCTGCCCGAGCGGGGGCGTTTGGCGTCAACGCAGACCGCCCCGCCCGGTCAGGGATGGTGGCACGCCCCTCGCTCCCTGTTCGGGTCATCCGATCCGGCGTGGCGTGCGACCGCGCAGGATCGGCGTGCGGGAGTTGGGCGGGGTGCCGGGGGGTACCTAGCCCAAACTGCGGGACGCCCGATCGCGTACCAGCGCCTGGGCGTCCAACAGTTGATTGGGGCATCCACAGGCCCGTCCCGCACGGACCGATAGAAGGAGACCGACCCGCCGACAAACGGCGCGTCGGGATCCGAAGATGTTGCGGAGCCCGCTCCCACGCGGACGCGTGGGCACGCGGGTCCAGAAAGGCGACCCATGTTCGAGCGATTCACCGACCGCGCCCGCAAGGTGATGGCCCTGGCAAACCAGGAGGCCCAGCGCTTCAACCACGAGTACATCGGGACCGAGCACATTCTGCTCGGCCTCGTCAAGGAAGGCTCCGGCGTCGGCGCCAACGTCCTCAAGAACCTCGAGGTGGACCTCCGCAAGGTGCGCCTGGAGGTCGAGAAGCTCGTCAAGGCCGGGCCCGAGATGGTGACGATGGGCAAGCTCCCGCAGACGCCCCGCGCCAAGAAGGTCATCGAGTACGCCATCGAGGAAGCCCGCAATCTCAACCACAATTACGTCGGCACCGAGCACCTCCTGCTCGGCCTCCTCCGCGAGCACGACGGCGTCGCCGCGCAGGTCCTCCGCAACCTCGGGCTCAAGCTCGAGGAAGTCCGCGAGGAGGTCCTGAACCTCCTCGGCGCTTCGAGCGAGGGCGATGGCGGGTCCACCGCGGGCTCGGGCGGCGGCGAGGCCGCCAGCACCGGCTCCGGCTCGGGCGCCAGCGCCGCCGAGAAGGGCAAGGGCAAGAGCAAGACCCCCGCCCTCGACTCCTTCGGGCGCGACCTCACCGAGCTCGCCAAGGAGAGCTCGCTCGATCCCGTGATCGGGCGCACCACCGAGATCGAGCGCCTCGTGCAGGTTCTCTGCCGGCGCACCAAGAACAACCCCGTCCTCCTGGGCGAGGCCGGCGTCGGCAAGACCGCCATCGTCGAGGGGCTCGCCCAGCGCATCATCGCGGGCGACGTCCCCGAGATCCTCCACGACAAGCGCATCGTCGTGCTCGACCTCGCCATGATGGTCGCCGGAACCAAGTACCGCGGCCAGTTCGAGGAGCGCATCAAGGCCGTCATGAACGAGGTCC
>CAYNSB010000076.1:0-11681 GCA_964399625.1 uncultured Phycisphaeraceae bacterium | reverse complement strand
ATGCCCATGACTCTCCGGCGGCCCGCCAGCTTCCTGCGGTTCCCGGACGGCGCGTCGCCCGCTCGCCCGGAGGCGGCGCGACATTCCGGGCCGCTGGCCCTCGCCCTGCCTGCGCCGTGCCTGCATAATGCATGCACGGGAGGCCCGCGCCGGTGGACGCTCCAGAGCCCCATGAGGTCACGCGGTTGCTGCACGCCGCACAGGTGGGCGATGATCGTGCTTCGAGCCAACTGCTTCCGATTGTGTACGACGAGCTTCGTCGCGCGGCGCGGGACCTCATGCGGCGGGAGCGCGGGCAGACCCTGCAGCCCACCGCGCTGGTGCACGAGGCCTTTCTTCGTCTGCTGGGGCCGGAGGCGCGCGATCTTTCGTGGGACTCGCGTCGTCATTTCTTCGGTGCGGCGGCGCTGGCCATGCGACGCATTCTTGTTGAGCGCGCACGCCGACGCGACTCGCTCAAGCGCGGCGGAGGGCAGGTCCCGGCCTCCCTCGACGAGGAGGCGGTGCAGGCCATCGCGCCCGAGGACGATCCGGGGACGGACCTCGTGGCGCTCGATGAGTCGCTCGATGAGCTCGCACGCTACGACCAACGCAAGGCCGAGGTGGTGATGCTGCGATACTTCGCGGGGCTGACGTTCGACGAGATCGCGGTCGCGCTGGACGCGTCGTCCGCGACGGTTCGGCGCGATTGGACGTTTGCGCGCGCGTGGCTCCTGCAGCAGGTTGAATCGCGACGCGCGGGGCCCGATCGATGAACGCCCAGATGCTCCGGCGTGCGGAGGAAGCGTTCCACGCGATCGTCGCGCTCCCGGAGGATCGCTGGGCCGCGGAGCTTCTGTCCCGCTGCGGCTCGGACCCGCTGCTGCACGAGCATGTGCGCGCGCTTCTGGACAGCCATGCGCGTTCGGAGAACTTTCTGTCCGTGAGCGATGTGCGGGCGCTGGCGGGCGGTGCGCCCGACGACTCGCACGATCACGATGCGCTCGCGGGCGGCACTCGCCTGGGCGAGTACGTGATCGAGCGGTCCATCGGGTCCGGCGGCATGGGCTTCGTGTACGTCGCGCGTCAGGACCGTCCGTCTCGCGTCGTGGCGCTCAAGGTCATCCGTCCGGGACTCGCCAGCGCCGCGCTCATGCGGCGCTTCGAGCACGAGGCCGACATGCTCGGGCGTCTGCAGCACCCCGGCATCGCGCAGATCTACGAGGCGGGGAGCGCGCCGCTCGAGGGAGGGTCGTTGCAGGCGTACATCGCGCTGGAGCTGGTCGAGGGAGCGGACATCCGAACCTTCTGCACGATGAAGAACCTGCCCACGCTCGAGCGGCTTGCGCTGGTCGCGAGGGTGTGCGACGCTGTGCAGCACGCACACCAGCGCGGCGTGATCCACCGCGACCTGAAGCCCGCCAACATTCTGGTTGACGCGTCCGGGCAGCCCAAGGTGCTTGACTTTGGCGTCGCCCGTGCGACGAGCGCCGACGCCCGCGTGACGACGATGCGGACGAGCGTCGGGCAGCTCGTGGGCACGCTGCCCTACATGAGCCCCGAGCAGGTTGGGGGAGACCCCGCGGACATCGACGTTCGCTCCGATGTCTATGCGCTGGGCGTCATCTTGTACGAGCTGCTCACGGGCCGTCTGCCCCACGACACGCAGAAGCGATCGCTGCCCGAGGCGGCGCGTGTGATCCGCGAGGACACGCCGCGGAGCGTCGCGGGGGTCGACCGGCGCTTCCGCGGCGACATCGACACCATCGTCTCCAAGGCGTTGGACAAGGACCGATCGCGGCGGTATCAGTCGGCCGCGGAACTGGGCGATGATCTGCGGCGTCACATCGCGGGCGAGCCCATCCTCGCGCGGCAGAACTCGACGATCTACGTGCTCCGACGCCATCTGCGGCGGTATCGCCTGGCGGTCACGCTCGGGGCTGTCGCCGTGGTCGCGCTGGGCGCGCTGGCGCTGTACGCCGTGCAGAGCGAGCGGCGGCAGGCTCGGCTCGCGATCGCCGAATCGGACGCGAGGGCACGCGCGGAGCGAGAGTCCGAACGCCTGCGGAGGTCCGTGTACGTGAGCGCCATCGGGTTCGCGCAGGCCGCGCTCGCTTCGTTCGATGTGGAGGGCATCCGACGCGCGCTTGATGAGTGCCCGAGCGACCTGCGCGGATGGGAGTGGAGCTATCTGCACGCGCAGATGGACATGTCGTCGCGTGTCTGGCGGCTGCCCGAGGGCGCCACGACGCAGATGAGCGCCAGCGCCGATGCCGCGACGATCGCCGTCGGATTCTCGGGTGAGCACGCGGCGGTGCGGCTCTTCGACACGCGCTCCGAGCGTGAGGTGGGCGTGGTCCTGCCTTCGAACGCTATCGGCGGATTCGCCCTGTCGGGCGATGCGAGCGTGCTGGTGTGCGCGGATCGCGAGGGATCGATCTTCCGCTGCGCGTCGCCAGATTGGACGCCGCACCGGATCGCCCTGGACGCGGATCCTCGGGCTCGCGTCGCCACGCGGGGCGGAGGGCCCGGAGGGCCCGGCCCGGCGGTGATCGCGCTCAGTGGCGATGGGCGACTGGGCGTTGTCCGCTCATCGCAGGACAGCGAGCCCTTGTGGACCAGCGTCGTGGATCTTTCGAGCGAGCGCACCCGTCGGAGGCTGCCCGGATGGCCCGCGTGGGCAGCGTTTTCCCACGACGGGGCGCGTGTCGCCGTCTCGACCCTTGACTATCGCGTGGTGCTCGCGGACGTGCGCGGGAACGCCGAGCCCCGCGTGATCAACCTGAACGGCGCCTTTGTGCACGCGCTCGCGTTCAGCCCCGATGGCTCGTCGTTCGCCGCCGCTTGCTCGGACGGTCAGGTCGCACTCATCGATGTCGAGACCGCCCACGCGGACTCGTTGCCCATCTCGGCGAACAAGGTGCGATCCCTTGCGTGGAGTCCCGATGGCGCTTCGCTCGCGTGCGCCGGCAGCGAGCCGGTGATCCGCATCATCGACGTGCGCTCGCACCGAATCGGGCGGACCTTGCACGGGCACCTGTCCAACATCGGCATGCTCGCGTGGACCGATCGCGGGCTTGTCTCGGGCGCGTGGGACGGCTCGGTGCGCTGGTGGGACGATCCGCAGTCCACGCCGCGTGACGCGATGGACTGGGGGCGCCCGCTGGCTCTGGCGATTCCGTCGCGCGATGGGCGGTCCATCTTCGCGGCGGACGAGTCCGGTCACATCGTTGAGGTCGATCCGTGTTCATTCCGGGTGCGGCGCGAGATCGCGTCCGTCGGGCCCGGGTACACGCAGGGCATGGACCAATCGCCGGACGGAACGCTGCTTGCCGTGGGTCTTAAGGAGGGCTCCGTCGATGTGATCGACCTGCGGTCGGGCGCTTCGTGCGCACGATTCTCGGCTCCCAGCGGGCGCGCGCTGGATGTTGAGTTCGGCCCGGACGGCACCGAGATCGCCGTGGGCAGCGATGCGCCCTGCGCGACGATCTGGGATCCGCGCACCGGCACCAAGCGCCGCGACATGGAAATGCCGTCGGGCGCGACGCCGACGCACGCGATGCGCGTGGCGTGGTCCACCTCGGGCTCGCTGCTCGCGGCATCGTCGGGCGAGGATGCCGTGCTCATCCACGACGCCCACAGCGGGCGGATCAATATGGCGCTGGCGACGCCGGGCGAGGGGCGCCCGTGGCACCTGAGGTTCTTCAACCACGACCGATCGCTCTGCACGTCGCACGACAGCGGGCGCGTGATCGTGTGGGATGTCTCGAGCGGGCGGCGTGTCAGGGAGTTCGTCGGGCATCAGTCCACGGTGCACAACTTCGTGCTGTCCCGCGACGAATCGCGACTGTTCACGGGCGGGCGCGACAACACGGTCCGAGTCTGGGACACTGAAACGGGGCAGTGCTACCTCACGCTGCGCGGACATCGTTTGAATGTGAAATCGATGGGATGGAGCGCCTCGGACGGCACGCTGTGGAGCGCCTCGGACGAGGGTCAGTTCCGCTGGTGGCGCGTCGATGCGGCTTCGGGCGAGGCCGGCGAATCGCTTCGGGCGCGCGGGCGACCTCCGGCGGGAGAGTGACCGACGGCGCGTTGCCCCGGGGGGTGGGGCGAACGACACAAAGGGCCTTGAGCCGTGCGTGCGTCTGTTCCGCGCTTGGCAGCCCTTGCGTCGCACGCCTAGCGAGCGGCGTTCGGCGAGTGTGAGAGCCCTCGGTGCAGCACGAGTTGCAAGGCCGCTCGACGCTCCTGAGACGTCAGCGCCAGGTCACGCGAGAGATGCTCGGCGACTTTCGCGGGATCGATCAGCTCCTCGAAGAGCCTGGCGACGATGGGCTCGACCTGTGCGATGGCCTCACGGCGGGCGTGACGAGCCTGGACACGCTTGCGGATCGGATCGGGCTCCCAGACCCGGACGGTGGAGTCGCCGGAGCAGGAGACCAGGCGATGGCCGTCGGCGTCCCAATCCACGCACCCGATGTGCCCGGCGTGCCCTGCGAACGCCGCGAGCGGGTCGAGCGAGGCGGCATCCCAGATGCGGACCATGCGGTCGATGCCGGCGCTGGCGAGGCGTGAGCCGTCGGGGCTGAAGGACAAGGTGAGAACTTCCATGCCCTGACCGGACGCGGACGCGAGCACCTTTCCGGTCTCGACGGCGAAGATCCGCACGGCGCCGTCGGCTCCGCCGGTGGCGATGCGTGTGCCATCCGGGCTGAACGCAAGCGACATCTGCGCCTCGGGAATCTGGTCGATCTCACGCACCGTTTCGAGCGTCCGCGCATCGAGGATGAGCATGGTGCCGGGACGATCGGCGTTGGACGCCACGGCGGCACCGCGCGACGTTGGGAGGGCGGCGAACGTCTTGCCGTCGGGACTTCGCACGGACATCCAATGGGACTTGGGGTCGAGATCCCTGGTGCGAAGAACCGCCCCGGAGCGGGCGTCGAGCACGTGCAGTTGATCAGCAAGAGTCGAATGGTTGTCGTACTCACTCACGATGACCGACTGAGCGTCGCGGCCAAAGGTGACCCGCGAGGGCGTGCGGCGTGAGGGCGAGGTAGCCACCCTTTGGCCGGTGGTGAGATCGATGATGTCCGTTCGTCCCGTAGGCTCGCCCCCGGGCGTCGCGGCCAACACACGTATGTTTCGAATGGCGATCGCGGCCAATCGGCCGTCGTCGGAGACGTCCATCCCGAACACGATGTCTCCGAGTTGGCCGTGGTAGATGCCAACCTCCTCGCCCGACTCGGCATCCCAGAATCGCACGATCCCTGTCGAGCCATCGGCTCCTTCCCAACTGCTGGAGACGATGATTCCGGCCGGGTTGCCGTTCGCAAACTTGACACGCGACACAATGCTCTTGTGCCCGCGGAGCACCGTCGCGCTCTCGGCCGTGACATCCCAGAATCGGACGGCGCCGCTGGATTCCCACCCCGCGACGGTCTTGCCGTCGGGCATGAACATGAGCGCCCAGGGATCGAGGGTCTCGCTTGGGTAGGTGCTGAGCAGGCGCCCCGAGACCCGATCCCAGATTCGGATCGCGCGATCCAGCGCGATCGTCGCGACGAGCGAGGCATCGGGCGAGAAACGGATGTTGTCCACTCTGTACGGATGTTTCAGGGCGACATAGGTTGGGGGGTTCGCGGCCAGGTCGTACACGCGGGCGGTGTCTTCATTGCCGGCAACCCCCAGCCAGCGGTCGTCGTTCGAGAAGGACACGTTCTGGACCATCGTGCTCCATGCGAGCTCGATCGTTGGAGCCAGAGTTTCCATGTCGCGGAGTCGGAGTCCGTAGGGCGCACTTTCAATGCTCTCGGCGACGACCGTGTCGGCGTGGTTGATCGCGCGCGGGTAGGTTTGCTGGGCGAGCGGCCGTTCGGCCAGGATCGACGGGATTGCCGGGCCCGCCGAGCCTTCCTTCATTTCTGCCGGTGCGACGCGCGCGCTCCACACGCGCTCGAGGGCGTAGGCAAAGATGCGGGAGCCGTCTCGACTCACGATCGTGCGGACGTGTGAGTCTTTCGGACACGCAATCTCCGCTCGGGTTCGCTCGCGGGTTGACAGGTCCCACGTCTCGATCGCAAAACTTCCGGGTCCCATGGCCTGAAAGTTCGGCACCGTCGTCAGGCGGCGCCCATCGGGCGAGAGCAGGGCTCGGTTGTGGCAAAGTTCCTTCGAGGGATCGGGGGGGGGGAAACTCTGGAGCAAACGCCCGCTCGCGAGGTCCCATCGCTGTGCCGTCGGATTGCCCAAGTAGTCAACGGTGAAGAACGACTGGCCGTCCGGGTGAAGGATGAGATCGGTCCCTTGACCCGACCTCGGTTTGGCGGCAATGGGGCACGTCCGGATCGACGAATCGAGCTTTGCGTCCAGCACGCGCCACTCCCACCCGCGCAGGCGCTGCGGCGCGGCATCGAGGAACGCGCGGGCGGAGGCGTACTGCACGCCCTCGGTCGCGCTCGAAGCGGACATGAGGCTTGCGGAGTACGCCTGGCGTGTGGCCAGAGCCTCGGTCGCGAGCGCGTGCGTTGCGTTCTCGTCCGCTCGGTCCCTTTCCTGCCCGGCCCGGATCGATTCAGTCACGGCCAGCTTGCGCTGACGCTCGGCGTTGAGAAATCCCAGGCTCGTGCCCGCGAGCCCCGCCAGCAGCGCGAGCGTCAGCAGCGATCCGCCCACGACCGCCACCCGATGCTTGCGGGCGGTCTTGCGGAGGCGATAGGCGATGCTGGGCGGTACGGCCTGGACGGCGGCGCCGATGAGGAACCGCTGCACGTCGCGCATCAGACTGCCGGCGGAGTCGTAGCGGCGGGAACGGTCCTTCTCGAGGCACTTCATGACGACCCAGTCGAGCTCCCCGCGGAGCATGGTGCCCAGGCGCGTGGGCTCGATCGCGCGTGCGCTCGCGATGGACTGTCGCGTGTTGAGCCCGCTGAGGCGGGTGCTGGGGCGCGGCGGATCCTCCTCGCGGATGATGCGCTGGACCTCCGCGTACGCGGCGGATCGCAGGCGACGAGAATCGAAGGGCGTCGCGCCCGCGAGGAGCTCGTAGAGCAGCACGCCGAGCGAGTAGACATCGGTCCGCGTGTCGATGTCGAGCCCCGAGACGCTCGCCTGCTCGGGGCTCATGTACTCGGGCGTTCCGATCATCTGACGCATCTCGGTGAAGAGCGTCTTCTCGGTGAGCGTGGCGTGGGTGGCCTTGGCGATGCCGAAGTCGATGACCTTGGGCACGATCTGCTCGCCCATCTCCGTGACCATGACGTTGGTGGGCTTGATGTCGCGGTGGATGACGCCCTTCTGGTGCGCGTGCTGGATCGCGTCGCACACGCGGGCGAAGAGCTGGAGACGCTCGGCGATGGCAAGCCGGCGCGTGTCGCAGTACTGCGTGATCGGAAGGCCGCGGACGAGCTCCATGACGAAGTAGGGACGGCCCGTCTCGGTCGCGCCCGCGTCGAAGACCTTGGCGATGTTGGGGTGGTCCATCAGGGCCAGGGCCTGGCGCTCGGCCTCGAAGCGCGCGATCACCTGGCGCGTGTCCATGCCGAGCTTGACAATCTTGAGCGCGACGCGGCGCTTGACGGGCTCGGTCTGCTCGGCGGCAAAGACCACGCCGAACCCGCCCTCGCCGATGCGCTCGAGCAGGCGGTATCGCCCGACCATCGATCCGCGGGCCTCGCCGAATCCGCGCAGGGATGAGGCTTCGGCCGCGGCGCGGATGTCGTCGGCGAGGCTCTCGACGGGGAGGGGTGCGGCGTCGCCGCGCAGGAGCAGACGCACAAGGGATTCCAGGGCCGGGTCCTGGGCGCGCAGTCGAGCGAGCACCTTTTCGCGTTCGAGAAGCCCGAGGGGCTTGAGCTCGAAGAAGATGTCGGCGGCGCGATCGAGGCGAGTGGCATCCCCGGCGGGATCGTGCTCGCGCGGGCCGAGGCCGGGATCAGACATGGACGCTGTCCTGCATCTTCCCGGCGAGCCAGGCCCGCGCCACCTGCCAGTCGCGGTGCACGGTCATGCGCGACACGCCCAGCGCCCTGGCGATCTGGTCCTGCTCCATGCCGCCGAAGAGGCGCATCTCCGCGATGCGCGCCCCGCGCTCGCTGGAGCGTGCGAGCTCGGTGAGCAGCTCGTCGAGCCAGAGGACGCGCACCTCGTGGGGCTTGGCCTCGACATCGCCGAGCCACTCGACGCTGACGTCGGCCGCGGGCTGCCCGCCGCCCCGTTTGTCGGCGCACTTACGGCGTGAGTGGTCGACGAGCACCTGACGCATCGCGATGGAGGCGACGGCCATGAAATGCTCGCGTCCGGACCAGCGCTTGTCCTCCCCCACCATCTTCAGGAAGGCTTCGTGGACGAGCGCGGTGGGCTGGAGCGTGTGGGCCCGTCCGGGGCCGCGCGCCAGGTGGTTCGACGCGAGAGCCTTGAGCTCGTCGTAGACGAGCGGGAGGAGCTTGCTCATCGAGTGCGGATCGCCCGGCCTCGCTTGGGAAAGAGCCTCGCCCACAGAGATTGGACCCTCCACGTGATGCTCCTCGCAGCATACCGACCGATCGCCCGGAACTGCAACGCGCGCCGGACCACCCAGCTTCAAAAACGCATTTGAGCCCCGAGATGTCACATTGGGAAAGCCCGACTGGGCCCGGGGCGCGAAATCGTGTTACGTGGATCGCGCGAACTTCGTGGATGAGGGGACACGCCGGTGCGATCCGGCGTGCGCCCGAACGCTCGAACTAGGAGATCGATCATGCGCCGGAACGCTTTCGTTGGCCTTGCCGCACTGCTCGCCCTTGCCGCGGGCTCCGCCTCTGCTCTCGCTCAGGGCACGGCCTTCACATACCAGGGGCAGCTGAAGGAGAACGGTAACGCCAAGGGCACCGCCGTGGACTTCGAGTTCAGGCTCTTCGACAGCGTGGGCCCGGGCACCACGGGGCAGGTCGGGCCGACGATCACGCAGACCATCACGCCCAGCGGCGGGCTCTTCACGGCCAACCTCGACTTCCTCGTGAACGCGTACACCGCCAACGCGCCGCGCTACCTGGAGGTGAAGGTGAAGAACAGCGGGACCGCGACGTTCCAGACGCTCACGCGCCAGCGGCTCACGCCGGCTCCGTTCAGCCTCGCGACGCGGGGGATCAACGTGAATGCCGCAGGCGACGCCAAGGTGGCGAACGGCAACTTCTACGTCCCAGCCGGCAAGCTCATCGGCACCGACAACGGCGTGAACACCAACGGCGGCCGCCTCCACATCCAGTCCGGCAACGACGGCACCGCCGACGGCCTGTACCTCAACCCGTTCCCGGGCGGGGGCAACGTCTACCTCGGCAACGGCGCGGGTGCCGCCAATCTAATCTGCTACGACAGGGTCGGCATCGGGACGAACGCGCCGAATCGCAAACTCGAAGTCGTCCAGGACTTTCACGGCATCTCCCACCGCAGCAGTGATGGCACCAGCGACATCACCACTTTCGTCAACTCCTTCGGCGGCTGGATCGGCACTGTCAACAACAAGCCGCTCGTCTTCTACACCAACGACAGCGGTGGTCAGGTCATCCTCAGCACCAGCGGCAACCTCGGCATCGGGACGGTCCCCACGACGGCCAAGCTCGAAGTCCGGGGCAATGCCGTGGGCGCCATAGGGGGAGGACTGTACTTCAATAGTGGCGGTGGGCTCGTCCCGTTTGGTGCCGGCGCGTACAACATTTCGATCTACGGCGAAAACAATGTCGCCGGCGGCGCCTTCCTCGCCTTCTCCGATGCTCGCATCAAGCAGGTCCAGGGCCGGTCGGACGCCGCGCACGACCTGGAGACTCTCCTGGGCCTTGAGGTCAGCGACTATACCTTCAAGGACACCGTCGCCAGGGGTACGCGCCCGAACAAGAAGGTCATCGCCCAGCAAGTGGAGAAGGTCTACCCGCAGGCGGTGAGCACGTCCACCGACGTGGTGCCGGACATTTACACGCGGGCCACGACCGCCGACGGTTGGGTCACGCTGGCGACCGACCTCAAGGTCGGCGACAAGGTCCGCCTGATCGGCGAGAAAGAAGAGGGCATCCACGAGGTGCTCGAGGTCCGCGGCGATGGGAGCGCGTTCCGCACCGACTTCAAGCCCGCGAGCGGCAAGGTCTTCGTCTACGGCCGCCAGGTCAACGACTTCATGAGCGTGGACTACGAGGCGATCGCGATGCTCAACGTCTCGGCGACGCAGGAACTCGCGCGTCAGAACGCCCAGATGAAAGCGCAGATCCAAGCACTCCAAGACCAGATCACATCGCTCAAGGTGCAAACCGCGGCCCTGCTGGACGCTCGAATCGAGAAGCACGGGGGAGCAGGCGAGACGCTCCTCGCCGCTCAGGCCGCGAAGTGACTTCCTTCCTCATAGACACTCCAAGGCCGCGGCGTGGCTGCGCCCCAGCCACAGCCGCGCCAGAAAGGAAGATCCATCATGAAACTCAAGACCACGCCACTCCTGGCGACAACCGTGCTCGGCCTCGCGCTGAGCGCCGGCTCGGCCCAGGCCCAGGTCACGCTCGTGTCCCAGAATCGATCGGTCAGCGCGTCGGCGTACTACAACCCCCCCACGTGCAGCCAGTCCACCACGGTCCCCGCGTCCGGCTTCAGTGCTTTCACCCAGAATCTCACGGTGCAGTGCCCCGGCGCGAACAGCGGCAACGGCTCGCAGACGTCGACGCTCTCGCCGACGGGATTCAACGTGCAGATGTCGGCCTCCGTGAGCGGCAACGCGCCGCTCAGCGGCTCCAGCGGGAGTTCGTCCTTTGAGGTGGTCTTCGATGTCGCCGGGAATGTCCCCTACACCAACACGGGAACCGGCGGCACCTTCCGGCTCGTCGGCCCCGGCATCGATCGCTTTCTCGCAGCCTCAGAGAACGGCACGCTTCAGCCGGGGCGCTACACACTCACGTGCGGGCTCAACGCCTTTGGTCCCGGCGGCTCTTCGGGTGGATCTGCCCAGAGCACCATGGCCTTTGGCCAAGCATTGCCAGATTTCACCATCAACTGGTCCACCATCGACTGCGGCGGCGGCGATGCGACGGGCGGCGTGTGGACGCTCTCGAGCACCATGGGGCAGCACGACGCGGGCACGCTCACGCCTGTGTTTGTCGGTCCGTCGTTCTCGCTCCTGGGCGGGTACTGGGCCGTGCGTTCCTCAACGTGCTACGCCAACTGCGACGGGAACACGACGGCGCCGCTGCTCAGCGCTGCGGACTTCGTGTGCTTCCTGGGACGCTTCAAGGCGGGCGATGTCTACGCGAACTGCGACAACAACACCGCGCCGCCCACGCTGACGGCCGCGGACTTCGTGTGCTTCCTGGACCGGTTCCGCGCGGGATGCCCGTAAAAGTTTGATCGACCGATCCGTGGAGGAATCAGAGGATCCCGGGGCCAGCGCTCCGGGATCTTCGCATGCGCGCCGACGGCCGACTCGGAGCGCACTTCACATGCTCGGCGGCATCATGCACGCGGGTGCTATGACAAGCGGTGCCCAAAATGGAGCACGCCATCATGCATCGCGGGGTTGGTTGAAAGAGCACGACGCCACGGCGCACATTCCGGATCGGCGGTCGTAGGCGGGGGCCGAGCGTGCGCGGAGGCGGGAACCGTCGTGATTCGCGGCTGGGTAATGGGCAGGGCCGGACTTGAACCGGCGACACCCGCATTTTCAGTGCGGTGCTCTACC
This sequence comes from uncultured Phycisphaeraceae bacterium, assembly GCA_964399625.1. Classification (GTDB taxonomy): domain Bacteria; phylum Planctomycetota; class Phycisphaerae; order Phycisphaerales; family UBA1924; genus CAYNSB01. The sequence goes on along the minus strand of CAYNSB010000076.1, from coordinate 10 downwards.
AACTGAGCTA
>CAYNSB010000075.1:0-11799 GCA_964399625.1 uncultured Phycisphaeraceae bacterium | reverse complement strand
CCGGCTCATCTTGAGGCGATGGAACTTGGACCCGTAGAGCAGGCGCCCGAAGATGTTCTCGACCTGCTTCTTGACGATGCCCGGCCCGTTGTCCACCACGGTGATGCTGTACCGCGACTGCTTGGCCGAGGCGGGGCGATCCGGCTGCAGGTCCTCGATCACCACGGTGATGTCCGGAAGGATGCCCGCCTCCTCGCACGCGTCGAGCGAGTTGTCCACCGCTTCCTTGACGGTGGTGAGCAGCGCCTTGCGCGGGTTGTCGAAGCCCAGCAGGTGCCGGTTCTTGGCGAAGAACTCGGAGACGGAGATATCGCGCTGCTTGCTCGCCATGGACTCGGCGGTGGCGCGCGGGGCGGAGCGGGGCTGGGGACGTGGCACGGCTGCGACCTCCACGGACGGAGGGCGATCGCTCGCAAGGGTCGTGGTCATGTTCGGCCCTCCATGGCTCTGGGCCGAAGGATAGCGGCATGTCCCCGCGGGCGCGCCGCGGCCCGCGTGTAGAATCGTCCCGGATGTCCACCGCCGACAACAGCGCGCTCATCGCTTCCGGAGCGCTGGACATGGGGCAGATCGCCGCGGCGGAGCGTTGGGCGATCGACGCGACGCTGCGGGACCAGGAGCACCCGGGCGGGTGGATCATCCTTGCCAAGATCGGGCTCCTGATCGGGCGTCCGGACGCGACGGTGCGGTTCCTTCGGCGTGTGCTGGACCGCTCGCCCCGCCATCGGGTCGCGCTGGATCTGCTGGAGAGGGTCCGGGGCGTGCCTCCCTCGCCGCCGCCCCCGCCGGGGTCGGTCCTGGTCATCCGGGAATGGCGGGCGGGCCTCTGGAGCGAGGTCGATCACATGGTCAATGCGAGCGTGCTCGCCCAGGCGCTGGGGCGCACGCCCGTGGCGCTGTGGGGGCAGGACTCGTTCTACGCCGAGCCGGGCGTCGTCGATTCATGGAGCCGCTACTTCGAGCCGCTGTCGGAGATCACGGCGGAGTCGATCGTCGGCCCCCACGCGGAGGTGTACCCGCACCGCTGGCGCAACGCGCGCCTGGACGCGCCCAACCCGCTGAGGAACTCCGATCTTCCGTACCGGATCACGGCCCCGAACCTCGCGTGCGCCCGGGAGCGGGTGGCGCTCGTGGACATGCACCATCCGCTGCTGACGATCCTGCACTGGCTTCCCGAGGGGCACCCGTGGTTTGGGATGACGCCCGACGAGGTGCACCCGCACGCGTTCTCCAAGGTCATGCGCCCGCACGCGCGATACCGCGCTCGTGCCGACGCGTTCTTCGATCAGCACTTGCGTGGCGGCCCGACGCTCGCGGTGCACGTCCGCGGATCGGACAAGGTGCACGAGCACGCGTCGCTGCACAAGGACAATCTCCACTACGAGCCGATGGTGCGCGAGTTTCTTGCCGCCAACACCTCGGGCAAGGTGTTCCTGTGCACCGACACGCGCGAGACCGCGGACAGGTTCGCCAGCCTGTTCCCGAGACGTGTGGTCCTGACCGAGGCGCGACGCGCGGACGGCCCCGAGGCGGTGCACACGTCAGGGGCCCATGCCGGCCCGGCCCTGGCCGAGGAAGTGATCCTGGACGTGCTCATTGCCTCCAAGTGCGATCGGTTCCTTGGCATGTCCATGTCCAGCGTGTCGTGCGCGATCGCGGCGCTCCTGCGAGGGTCCGGACGCCCCGTGACGATGCTGGGGCCCCCGCCCACGCCTAACGCCTATGTCACGCTGTTCCAGATCTTCTAAACGCCCGATCGCGGCGGGCAGCCCGCCCGTGTGCATCCTGTGTGGGTGCCTGGCGTCGAGAGCGGCTCCTTCGCTAGCATCGTCGCTCCCGATGGAGGCATCCGAGGAGTTTCCCATGCGATCCAGTCGTGCGCTCGTGCTCGCGGTGCTCTGCCTGATCTCGCCCTGGGCGTGCGCCCAGCCCGCGCCGGGCAAGGCCGAAGCGGCCCGAGTCGATCCCAAGGCCGAGGGCAAGCCCGAGGCCAAGGACGAGAAGAAGGACGACAAGAAGGCGGACAAGCTCAAGGCCTCGGTGACCAAGGGGAAGGTGAGCATCGGCGGCAAGGAGATCTCGTACACCGCGACCGCCGGGCTGACCGAGCTTCCGGACTATGAGGGCAAGCCCAAGGCGCACGTGTTCAGCGTGTCGTACGTGAAGGACCGGGACGAGAGCGATCGCGAGGCGCGTCCGCTGCTGATCGCGTTCAACGGCGGCCCCGGGTCGTCGTCGGTGTGGCTGCACCTTGGGGCGCTGGGCCCGCGCCGGGTCCGTTTCGCGGAGGCCAACGAGCCGGCGCGCGAAGCCTCGACGCCCAAGCCGCCCTACACGCTCGTGGACAACGAGCAGTCGTGGCTGGACCTGGCGGACCTCGTGTTCGTGGACCCCGTGTCAACGGGATACTCGCGGGCGGTCGAGGGGGAGAACCCGCACCAATTCCACGGGCTTGAGGAGGACGTCCGCGCGATGGCGGACTTCATTCGTTTGTGGGTGACGAAGAACCGGCGCTGGGACAGCCCGATCTATCTCGCGGGCGAGAGCTACGGCACGACCCGCGCGTCGGGGCTCTCGTCGTACCTGCAGCGGAACCAGGGCATCTATCTGTCGGGCATCGTGCTCATCTCGCCCGTGCTCAACTTCCAGACGCTGGAGTTCGATGCGGGCAACGACACGGCGTACTGGCTGTTCCTTCCCGGGTACGCCGCAACGGCGTGGTACCACCAGCGTCTGGAGCCTGCGCTCCAGCAGAAGCCCGTTGCCGATGTTGTGCGCGAGGCCGAGGCATGGGCGCGCTCGGAGTACCTCGTGGCGCTCGCCAAGGGCGCCGCGCTGGGCGGTGAGGAGCGTTCGAAGGTCGTGGCGAAGCTGGCTCGCTACACGGGCCTGTCGCCCGAGTACATCGAACGATCGGACCTGCGTGTGCCGATGGGCCGATTTGGCAAGGAACTGCTCCGCGATCAGCGCCGCACCATCGGGCGCCTGGACAGCCGGTACGTGGGCATCGTGCGCGACGGCGCGGAGGATTCCTTCGAGGCGGACCCGTCGTACAGCGCGATCCTTGGGGCGTTCTCCTCGGCGATGAACCAGCACGTTCGCTCCACGCTGAACTACGAGAACGACGCGCCCTACGAGATCCTGACCGGACGCGTGCATCCGTGGTCGTTCGGGTCCGCGACGAACCGCTACGCGAACGTGTCGCAATCGCTGCGTGACGCGATCGTCGAGAATCCGAGCCTGCGCGTGCTGTTCTGCTCGGGGTACTACGACCTCGCCACGCCGCCCGCCGCCGCGACATACACCATCGAGCACCTGGGGCTCGACGCGACGCTGCGGGGCAACGTCTCGCAAACGTTCTACGAGTCGGGGCACATGATGTACATCCGCCACGCCGACCTTGTGAAACTGAAGAAGGATGTCGCGGCGTTCATGGCCGCGGGCGGGGAGCCCCGTCGATAACGGATGATACGGGCGCCCGGTTTTTCCGAAGACCGCTTGACCTCCCGCTAGTTTCGTGAGAATCTGGCGAGGCGGAGCGTCGATCGTGGGCCTGGATCAGGAGAAGTGGCAATGCGCGCAGCGCGAACCGGGTGGGCGGGCTCGATGGTCGTCGGACTCGGTGCGGCCGCGGCGCTCGTGCTGCTGGGCGGTGGCGCTCCCGCGCCGATGATCCTTTCCGATCCCGTGGACGCCTCGAACGCCAGCTTTGTCAACTGGGAGAGCACGCAGGCCCACCCCATGGACATCACGCCCGACGGGAGCACGCTGCTCGTCTGCAACACGGCGGACAATCGGCTCGAGGTGTTCTCCATCACGACGGGCACGCCCGTGCTCGTGTCGGAGATCTTCGCGGGTCTCGACCCCGTGTCGGTCCGCGCACGCTCCAACAGCGAGGCGTGGGTCGTGAACGCGATCTCGGACAGCGTGAGCATCGTCAACCTCCAGACCCGGAACGTCGTCGCGACGCTCCAGTGCAAGAACGAGCCGGGGGACGTGGTGTTTGCCGGCACTCCCCAGCGTGCCTTCGTCACGTGCGCGCAGGCGAACGTCGTGCAGGTGTTCGATCCAGCGAATCTCAGCGCGGCCCCGACGGACATCGCCATCGCCGGAGAGGCGCCCAGGGCTCTGGCGGTGAGCACGGACGGTCAGAAGGTCTACGCGGCGATCTTCAACTCGGGCAACGCCTCGACGATCCTGGGCGGCGGCGCGACATCCGGCGCCGGGCGAGCGCTTGGCTTTCCCCCCAACGTCGTGTCGGACGGCGCGGGGCCGTACGCGGGCACGAACCCGCCTCCCAACAGCGGCGCCGCGTTCTCCCCGGCGATCGCGGGCGGATTGCCCGTGCCGCCCGCGGTGGGCCTGATCGTGAAGAAGAACGGTTCGGGCCAGTGGATGGACGACAACAACCACGACTGGTCCGGGCAGGTCTCTGGCCCCGCGATCGGGGGCACGGGCGTGAACGCCTCGGGCCGCGTGCCGAACTGGAATCTTCCCGATCGCGACCTCGCGGTCATCGACGCATCGTCGCTGGGCGTGACGTATGCCACGGGGCTGATGAACATCTGCATGGGCCTGGGCGTGAACCCCGCCACGGCCGAGGTCGCGGTGATCGGCACGGACGCGACCAACGAGGTCCGCTTCGAGCCCAACGTGAAGGGCACGTTCGTGCGTGTGGAGATGGCCCGCGTCAACCCCACCACGCTCGCCAAGACCGTCGCGGATCTGAACCCGCACCTGGACTACCTCTCCCGCACGATCGCGCAGAGCGAGCGCGACAAATCGATCGGCGACCCGCGCAACATCGTGTTCAACGCCAGCGGGACCAAGGCGTACGTCTGCGGCATGGGCTCGAACAACGTGATCGTGATCAACGCGAGCGGCGGACGGGCGGGGCTCGCGCCGACGATCCCGGTCGGGGAGGGCCCCACGGGTCTGGCGCTCGACGAGGCGCGCGGCAGGCTCTACGTGCTCAATCGGTTCGCGGGCTCCATCTCCATCGTGAGCACCGCGAGCGAGAGCGTCGTGGGCACGCTGAACCTCTTTGATCCCACGCCCACGCTCATCAAGACGGGGCGCAAGCACCTGTTCGATACGCGCAAGAACTCCGGTCTCGGGCAGGCCTCGTGCGCCTCGTGCCACGTGGACGCGAAGATGGACCGTCTCGCGTGGGACCTGGGCGATCCGACGGGCGCGATGAAGCAGGTCACGGGGCAGAACCTGGGCTTCGGGCTCCCCGGGCTTCGCGCCGGACAGACAAGCCCGGCGTTCGCGCCGTGGCACCCGATGAAGGGCCCCATGACCACGCAGACGCTCCAGGACATCATCGGCAAGGAGCCGCACCACTGGCGTGGCGATCGCGCGGGCCTCGAGGAGTTCAACGGAGCGTTCATCGGGCTGCTGGGCGACGACACGAACCTGACGACGACGGAGATGCAGGAGTTCGAGGACTATCTCGCCACCGTCACGTTCCCGCCCAACCCCTTCCGCAACTTCGACAACACGCTGCCCACGTCGCTCCCGCTGCCCGGGCATCGCTCGGTCGGCACGTTCGCGGCGTCGGGCGGCAAGCCCGCCGGTGCGCCGCTCGACCCGGGCAACGCGGTGAACGGGCTGGCGCTGTACAAGGGAGATCCGAACTTCGGGCGCCGGCTCGACGCGGGCGCGTTCGCGTGCGTCACGTGCCACACGCTCCCGACCGGTGCCGGCACGGACATGCAGCTCGTGGGCGCGACCTACCAGCCCTTCCCGGTGGGGCCCAACGGCGAGCATCACGCGGCGCTCGTCTCCACCGACGGCTCCACCAACATCTCCATCAAGATCCCGCAGATCCGCAACGCGTATCTCAAGGTCGGCTTCGACGCGACGCAGACGGACAACACCAGCGGGTTCGGGTACCTCCACGACGGCTCGATCGACTCGATCGCCCGATTCATCACGGAGCCGGTCTTCACGCTCGCGAGCGACCAGGAAGTGTCGGACATGGTCGCGTTCATCCTGTGCATGTCCGGATCGGACCTGCCCTCGGGCGCGGTCAACACGCCGCTCTCCCCGCCTGGGCTTGCGAGCAAGGACGTGCCCGCCGCGGTGGGGCGTCAGACGACGCTGGTGAGCGCGAGCAACGCGGGCGCCGCGCAGCTGGCGCTCATCAACTCGATGGTCTCGCTCGCGCAGGCAAGCAAGGTGGGGCTGATCGTCAAGGGCGTGGTGAACAACGAGCAGCGCGGGTGGGCGTACGTGCCCAGCTCCAGCGTCTTCCAGTCCGATCGCGCGGGCGAGACGCGCACGCTCGCGGCCCTGGAGGCCCTGGCCCAGCCCGGCTCGGAGCTCACGTTCACCGTCGTTCCCCTGGGGTGCGAGACGCGGATGGGCATCGACCGCGATGAGAACGGCGTGCTCGATCGCAACCAGAGCGACGCGGCGTGCTACGCCAACTGCGACGGAAGCCTGAACGCTCCCGTGCTCACCGCGGCAGACTTCACCTGCTTCCTGCAGAAGTTTCGCGCCGGCGACCCGAGCGCGAACTGCGATGGCAACGTGACGCCGCCGATTCTGAGCGCGGCGGACTTCACCTGCTTCCTGCAGAAGTTCCGTGCCGGCTGCCCGTAGAGCGAGTCTGGGCAGCGACCGATCGCGGCGGGCGTCGTTGCGACGTACGGGCGGAGCGCGCTTAGCGGATCCGCCGCCCCTTGTCCTGCTGGTGGCGCTTGGGCGTGACGTGGAACGTCGCCTCGCACTTGCCCACGCGGCGCTCCTTGTCGCCCGAGCGCCCGAAGTGCTGGACGATGTCCAGGTCCAGCGTGACGTTGAACTCCTTGGCGGTGGCGACCAGCTCGCGGATGTCCTCGCGCGGGGTGATCTTGTAAAGGGCCGGCCCCAGGCACGGACGCAGGAACTTGTACGTGAGCGTCTTGCAGACGACGGTGTACTCCCCGCCGCAGATGTTGAACACGTACATGCCCCCGGCGACCTCGGAGTTGGCCAGGAGCGCGGCGCCCGCCATCGCGTTGTACCAGTTGCGGTTGAAGCGCCGGAAGGGAAGCACCGCGGAGAAGGTCTTCTCGTCGACCTGCTTCATCCGGATGCCGCTCTTGAAGGCGTAGGGCAGCCAGATCATCGAGCAGACGCGGTGCCAGAAATTGTTCCGCGTGGACAGACGGGAGATGAAGACGTCCATCCGGTCCATGAGCGATCGCTTGCGTCGCGGGCGCGGGGCGGGAGGCTCCGGCGGGCTCTCGACGACGATGGGATCGGACGTGGGAAGGGTCGCCTGGGTCACGCGCGACGGGCTCCGGGTTGCAACTGTACGCGCGGCGGGTCAGGGGGCGTCGGGAATCAGGTCGAACCACCCCTTGTCGTTCGCCCGGACACGCTGGCACGGGTTCCCGGGCTCGTGGTCCAGCACCAGAAGCCAGTCGTTCTCTGCCGCCGCCTGCAGGAACCACCGGCGAGAGAGCATGCTCGTGTACGGCTCCACGTCGTAGCCCATATTGAACGCGGCGCCCAGGTGGTGCACCGTGGGCATGACGTCGGGCGTGAAGACCACGGTGCGCCCCTTGGTGTCGCGGAACAGCATCGCCTGCTGGCCCCAGGTGTGCCCCGGAACCAGGAACGTCCACAGCCCGGGCAGGGCCTGGGTCATCCGCTGGGCGACATCGGACGCCGGCGTGGCGTCGCGATCGATGATGCTCCCGGGCGCCCAGGGGCGGGGCGACTCGACGAGGTGCAGCCGCTCGGCGATCGGCTCGAGGTTCTCAGCGAAGTAGGTGCGCGTCATGACCGAGCGGTTCGCGCGGGCGTCGGCCCACTCGCGGGCCTGCACATGGATGCTCGCGTTGGGGAACGAGAGTTTCACGCCCTCGCGCGGGCCGTCCTTGCCGTCGGCGGGCTTCCAGTCGGGCGTCTCTCCCGGGCGGCAGCGCCGGGTGAGCCCGCCGCCATGGTCGAAGTGCAGGTGCGTGACGGCCACGGCGCCCACGTCCTCGGTCCTGCATTCCGCCTCGTGCAGCGCATCAAGGATTGAGCGATTCTCCAACGCGTAGATGTCGCGGCCTTTCGGGTCCAGCTTGTCTCCCGAGCCCGTCTCCAGGAGCACGAGCTTGGGCGCTCGTGGCTCGGCGGGCGATGCAGGCGGGATCGCCCCCGAACGCTCAAGCAATAGGCAGTTGTGCTGCACGTCGATGCGTCCGCGGTCATCCACGGGAACGCTCTTGCTCCACACGACGCGCGGCACGAGCCCGAACATCGAGCCCCCGTCCAGGCGAAACGCGCCAGCGCGAAGCAGCTTCCACGAGTAACGGACTTCAGACATGGTCCGCGATGATACGGACAGGCCCGGGGATGAACGCGCATGGTTGAGGATCAACGCGCGCGGGTCCGAGGCCTAGCCCGCCCGCACAGCACGGATCGCCAGGAACATGGGGATCTCTCGGCGCGCCCGGTTCTCTTCCGCGGCGCGAGGGCCAGGCTGGCTCGTCCGCACGCTCGCCCACTCTTCCAGGGCGTCCACCAGCAGCCCCGCGTCCGCGAGCGCCTTGACGTAGGTTTGGATCGGTCGGTGGAACGTCCACGTGACGACCGGCGCGGCGCCGCGCGCCGCCGAACCAGGGTTCATCGTGATCGCGGACTGCCCCGGCGAGAGATACCCGTCCACGCGCCTGAACTGGCGGAGGCGTGCCCTGGCGCCGATTTTCTTCCGTCCCCGTTCCTCGCGACGATCGCTCGCCTCGTCCCAGCCCCAGCTCGTCTGCCCCGGCGCACGAAAGGCGGGGTGAAGCACGATCGCGACGAACCTGCCCCCGGGGCGGAGCAGATCGACCACGCCGCGGAACACCGGCTCGAGCGGATCGATGTTCATCAACGCCATCACGCACGACGCCGCGTCGAACGGGCCGCGGGACGCGACCTCGTCGCTGCCCGCGAGGTTCCGCGCGTCGGCCACGAAGAACCCGGGCCCACTCCCGCCCGCGCGCGAGCGGGCCGACTCGATCAGCGAGGGCGACGCGTCGATCCCCGTCGTGAGCACGCCCTGCTCGTGCAGCCTGCGGCACAGCGAGCCCTGCCCGCACGCCACATCCAGCACGCGCTGCCCCGTCCTCGCGCCCAGCAGGCGGATCGTGCCCGGCACGATTACGTCTCGGAAGTGATCGCTCTTCTCCTCCTCGATCAGCTCGTCGTACCACTGCGCGACGGGCTCCCACGAGGTCTCGGCCGCGGGTTGCTTCTGGTCGGTCGATCCCGGCGGCGCACCGACCGCCTCGATGCGCTCGGGCGCGGGCTCGAGGTCGGGCGTCGGGAGGGGGTTCTCGCCTGCGCCGCCCACGAGCATCGAAAACTCCTTGGGGATCGGCGAATGGAACCGCACGCTCTGGCCCGTGGCGGGGTGCGTGAAGCCGAGCTCCGTCGCGTGCAGCGCGACGCGCCCGATGGGGTCCGTCTGTGCGCCGAAGCGGGAATCGCCCACGATCGGGTGCTTGGCCTCGCTCATGTGCACGCGGATCTGGTTCTTGCGGCCCGTCTCCAGGCGCAGTTGCACCAGAGAGCGCCCGTGCCCGGTTGCGACGACGCGCCAGTGCGTCACGGCGAGCTTGGGCGAATTGGGATCGTCGGGCAGCGTCGTGCGCGAGGGCTCATCGCTCCACGCTCGTCCGCCCCGCCCCCGCGCGCCGGGCGCATCCTGAGAGCGGGCGCGCTCGCGCGCCACCTCGCCCAGCTCCACCGAGCGCGGAATCCCGAACTCCTCGTCCATGATGAAGCTTTGGATGGTGCCGCTGGGGGGCTGCTTCGTGATCGCCTTGGCGCCCTGCGGCATCGTCCACTCGCCCTCGACGATCGCGGCGTACAGGCGGTGCACACGCTTGTGGCGCAGCTCCTCTTTCAGGAAGTGGTACGCGCGCTCGCTGGTCGCGAAGATCAGCAGGCCCGACGCCTCCTTGTCGAGGCGGTGCACGATCCACACGCGCCGCGGGCGCCCACGCGCCCCGCGCACGTGCTGCTTCACCAGGTCGAACAGGCACTCGCGCGTCTCGCCCGGCTGATTGGCGGTCAGAAGTCCCGAGGGTTTGTCCACGACGAGGAAGTCCTCGTCCTCGTGGACGATCGCCAGGCGCGAGCTGTACCGTACGCGCTTGCGCGAGGGCGCCGCGTCCCTCGCCCCGCGTCCCTGGCGGGGGCCCGGTCCGCGGCGGTCGCCCGATCCCGATCGTGGTCCGCTCAAGATGTTGCCCCCGATGCCGGAGTCGCCTCGATCAGCTCCATGAGCCACGCGGCGAACTCGGGCTTGGTCATTGTGCCGGGCGTACGGCGCTCGGTGCCGTTGGAGCCGATGACGATCGCCTCGATCGTCTCGCCGTCCATGGTCTCCAGCGGATTGCCCACGACCAGGTCGATCTTCTTGCGCGCCAGCTTCGCCCGCGCGGATTCGAGGAGCTCCTCGCGTGGCTCGAGCGCGAAGCCGACCATCAGTTGGTCCGGACGACGCGTGCGGGCCACGCCCGCGAGCAGGTCCGGCGTGGGCTCGAGCTCCAGCGTGAGGTTCTCGCTCTTGCGCCGGAACTTGCCACCGAAGAACGAAGGATCGACCTTGGGTCGATAGTCCGCGACCGCCGCCGCCATGACGAGCACGTCGTGACGCGGCGCCTCCGTCTGGAGCAATCCCTGCAGGTCGGCACATGTTCGGAACCGAACGACCCGCACCCGCGAATCGGACGGAACCTTGGCGACCGGCCCGAGCAGCAGGGTCACGGTCCAGCCGCGTCTGGTCGCCTCGTCCGCCAGAGCCACGCCCATCCGTCCGGAGGAACGATTGCCCACGAAACGAACCGCGTCGATGGGCTCGTGCGTCGGTCCGGCGGTGATGAGGAGCGAGCGGGTCAGGTCGAGTTCCTTGCGAGCTCCGACGGGCCGGGGCCCGCGCCGAGTCGCTTTCCATCGAATCCTAGCGCCGGCTTGGATGTCAACGGGTCGGTCTGGTTGCGGGCGCACCCGGGGAGCGGCGTGTTCCGGCTACGATGCGTACGCGACAGCGGTCGACGGTCCCGGGGCATGTCCCGGGCTTGGTCCAATGGCACTTCTCAGGGGGCTCGGGCGTTCGCGCCGGAGCCCCGTTGCGGGTTGAGGCGCATGATCCGAAGCAAGAAATCACTGGGCGAGATTCTGGTCGGCTGGGGCGTGCTCACACCGACCCAGCTCGATCAGGCGACGCAGGTCTCCAAGGGCTCGGGCAAGCGCCTGAGCGACGTGATCGTGGAGCTCAGCTTCGCGAAGGAGGACGCCGTCGCCAAGGGCCTCGCGACCCAGTTCGGGATGGAGTACGTGGACCTGTCGGCGGCGGGCGTCTCCAAGCAGGTGAACCTGAAGCTCATCCCCGACGACCTCGTCAAGAAGCACCTCATCCTGCCACTGGAAAAGACCAACGGGCGCCTCAAGCTCGTGATCCATGACCCGATGGACCTGGAGCTGCAGGACATGCTCCGGTTCAGCCTGAACACGGAGATCGAGCCGCGCGTCGCCGCAAAGGGGCAGATCAAGCGGTTCCTCGAGGGCGGCGGCGGGCCCGCGCCCGTGAAGATGGTCGATCCGACGCAGTCGCTCGTGACCGAATCGATCGACAAGTCGGTGGACAAGTCCGTCGACAAGTCGATGGACAAATCGATCGACGTGGCCGCCGAGGACGCGCCCATCGTCAAGCTCTGCAACCGCGTCATCACTGAGGCGGTGAAGATGCGGGCGTCGGACATCCACGTCGAGCCCATGGCCGATCGCGTGCGACTGCGCTACCGCATCGACGGCGTGTGCATG
>CAYNSB010000074.1:0-12151 GCA_964399625.1 uncultured Phycisphaeraceae bacterium | reverse complement strand
AGCGCTGGATTCATAACCCGGAGGTCGGCGGTTCGAGTCCGCCCCTCGGCATTCCGCACGTTGAAGTGGCCCCCCTTCGTCGCACTTGATGCGCCGCAAGACCGCTCGCGGCGTGAATCTGCCGGGGCCCCAGCGCGCGAGCTTCACTGGCCCGAAGCGGCGATGCGGACCATGCCCCAGCAGGCGTGCGTCCAGTACACTTCGCGCATGCCACGCATCACCCGAGCCGCGCTGATCCAATGTTCCAACCCCGTGCCGGCCCCCGCTTCGGGAGAGCCGGATCTCGCCAAGATCAAGAGCGCGATGATCGACAAGCATGTGCCCTTGATCCGACGCGCCGCCGAGCAAGGCGCGAAGGTCTGCTGCCTTCAGGAGATCTTCTACGGGCCGTACTTCTGCGCCGAGCAGCACGTGCGCTGGTACCAGACCGCCGAGCCGATTCCCGACGGTCCCACGACCAAGCTCATGCAGGACCTCGCGCGCAAGCACGAGATGGTGCTCGTCGTGCCCATCTACGAAGTGGACATGGCGGGCGTGTACTACAACACCGCCGCGGTGATCGACGAGCGCGGGCAGTACCTGGGCAAGTACCGCAAGCACCACATCCCCCACTGCCACCCGGGCTTCTGGGAGAAGTTCTACTTCAAGCCGGGCAACCTCGGGTATCCCGTCTTCCCGACGCGATTCGGCAAGATCGGGGTGTACATCTGCTACGACCGTCACTTCCCCGAGGGCGCGCGCGAGCTCGGGCTCAACGGCGCGGAGATCGTCTTCAACCCCAGCGCGACCGTCGCGGGGCTCAGCGAATACCTGTGGAAGATCGAACAGCCCGCCCACGCGGTGGCGAACCAGTACTTCGTGGGCGCGATCAATCGCGTGGGCACCGAGGCGCCGTGGGGCATCGGCGAGTTCTACGGGCAGTCGTACTTCTGCGACCCGCGCGGGCGCACCATCGTGCAGGCCTCGCGCGACAAGGACGAGGTTGTCGTCGCGGACCTGGATCTGGACATGATCCAGGAGGTGCGGAACGTGTGGCAGTTCTACCGAGACCGCCGGCCCGAGAGCTACACGCAAATCGCGAAGATCTGAAGGGAATTCTCGCCGGACCGGACCGTCGCGACGATCGGCGGGCAGCCCTATCGAGCCCGAGCCGGCGTGGAGTCACGCCCGTAATCGCTGCGGCCGCACCCCTTCTCCATAGCATTCCCCATGACCACCGCCACCGCCCGCCCCTCCGCCGCCTCTTCCCTGCCTGCGCTCCCGCCCTTCGCGCACGCGCCCTCGCGCTACTCGGGCCCGTCCAAGGCCGAAGTGCTCGCGATGCGCAAGGAGTTCTGCACGCCCTCGCTCGTCACGTACTACCGCGAGCCGCTGATGATCGTCGAGGGCAAGATGCAGTACCTCTACGACGAGACGGGGCGCCGCTACCTCGACGCGTTCGGCGGCATCGTCACCGTCTCCATCGGGCACTGCCACCCCAAGGTGATCGCGGCGGTCAACGCCCAGAACGCGCTCCTGCAGCACACCACGACGATCTACCTCCATCCCACGATCGCGCAGTACGCCAAGCGTCTGGCCTCCACCTTCCCGCGTGAGAGCGGCCTGTCGTGCGTCTACTTCGTCAACTCGGGCTCGGAGGCCAACGACCTCGCCATGCTCATGGCCCGCGCGTACACCGGCAACTTCGATCTCGTGGCGCTGCGCAACGGGTACCACGGCGGCTCGGCCGGCCCCATGGGCCTCACCGCCCACAGCACCTGGAAGTACAACACGCCGCACGGCTTTGGCGTGCAGCACGCGCTCCTGCCCGATCGCTACCGCGGGCCGCACGGGTACGACGACCCGAACGCCGGCGAGAAGTACGCCGCGGACGTGCTGGACCTGATCCGCCAGGGCACGAGCGGAAAGATCGCGGGCTTCATCGCCGAGCCGATGCAGGGCGTCGGCGGCGTCGTGGAGATGCCGCCGGGCTATCTCAAGGCCGCGTACGCGCACGTCCGCGCGGCGGGCGGGCTCTGCATCGCGGACGAGGTTCAGACGGGGTTCGGACGCACGGGCGAGGCCTTCTGGGGCTTCGAGGTCGTGGGTGGCCCCGGCGTCTACCCGGACATCGTGACGATGGCCAAGGGCATCGGCAACGGGTGCCCGCTCGCGGCCGTCGTGACACGCCCGGAGATCGCCAAGGCGCTCACCAGTCGCATCCACTTCAACACGTTCGGCGGCAACCCCGTCTCCATGGCCCAGGGGCTCGCGACGCTCAACGTGCTGCTCGATGAGAACTACCAGGCGCGAGCAAAGGACATCGGCGCGCATCTGCGGCGCGGGCTCGAGGCCCTTCAGAAGAAGCACCGCCTCATCGGCGACATCCGCGGCCGGGGGCTGATGATCGGCGTGGAACTCGTCGAGGACCGCACGGGCAAGACGCCCGCGAGCAAGCAGACGGCGGACATCTTCGAGCGATGCAAGGACCTCGGGCTCATCCTGGGCAAGGGCGGGTTCTTCGGCAACGTGCTGCGCATCAAGCCACCCATGTGCCTGACGCGCGAGGACTGCGACTTCCTGTGCGCGGTGCTCGATGTGGCGCTGGGCGAGGCGGGGGCATAACGAAAGAGTGCGAGCGCCCAGTGCTGCGGTCAGAGCGGCGTGGACTCAGCGCTTGCTACTCAGCACTCGAGCGCTCTTGTTCACATCCACCGCTGCACGACCACCTTGCTCTCGGTGTAGAACTTCGCGGCGTCCTCGCCGTTGGCGTGCAGGTCGCCAAAGAACGACTGCTTCCAGCCCGAGAACGGGAACACCGCCATGGGCGCGGGCACTCCGACGTTCACGCCGACCATGCCCACCTGCGCGTGCGTGCGGAAGCGTCGGGCGTTGTACCCGCTGCTCGTGAAGATCACGCCCATGTTTCCGTAGCGTGACCGGTTCATCGTCGCCAGCGCCGCGTCGAGCGTCGCCTCGCGCATCACGCTCAGCACGGGCCCGAAGATCTCCTCATCCACGATACGCATTCCGGGACGGCACTCGTCGAAGATCGTCGGGCCCACGAAGCAACCCTTGCTCGGCATGGCGCACGCGCGCCCATCGAGCACCAGCTTCGCCCCGTCCTTCACGCCGGCGTCGATGAACCCGAGGATCCTCTCGCGGCTCTGCGGGTCGATCACAGGGCCCATGCCCGCGCCGGCCGCATCCCCCGGCGCGACCTTGATCGCGCTCGCCGCTTCCTTCAGGCGCGGGATGAGCCACTCGGCAGCATCGCCCACGGCGATCGCCACGGAGCCCGCGAGGCATCGCTGCCCGCTGTTGCCGAACGCCGAGCCCAGCACGCCCTCGATCACGGCGTCGCGATTCGCGTCGGGCATGATGACCATGTAGTTCTTCGCACCGCCCATGCACTGGGCGCGCTTGCCCGCCGCGGTCGCCGTGCGATACACGTGCTGCGCGACCTTCGTCGAGCCGACGAAGGACACGGCCCTCACGTCATCGTGCGTGCACAGGAAGTCCACGACGCCCGGGCCGCCCGTCACGAGGTTCAGCACGCCCGGCGGCAGGCCCGCCTCGTGCGCGAGCTCGACCTCGCGCACCGCCGACAGCGGCACCTTCTCGCTGGGCTTGAGCACGAACGTGTTGCCGCACGCGACGGCCATCGGCCACATCCACAGGGGCACCATCACGGGGAAGTTGAATGGCGTGATGCCCACGCACACGCCCAGCGGAACGCGATCCACGGTGCTGTCGATGCCCACGCCGCTCTTGTCCTCCGTGCGGCAGAACGAGGTGCTCACCGCGATCTGCGGGAGTGTCTTGCCCATCATCAGCGTGGGCGCGGCGCACGCGAACTCGACGCAGTCGATCCCACGACGCACGTCGCCACGCCCCTCGGCCATCGTCTTGCCGTGCTCGCGAACGATCATCGACGCGAGCTCGTCGAAGTGAGCCTCCAGCACCTGCTTGTACCGGAACAGGAACTGGCAGCGGTCCCCCACCGGCGTCGCGGCCCACGCGGGGAAGGCCTGGGCGGCCGCCTGCACCGCGAGCTCCGCGGTGCGAACAGACTCCAACTCCACCTGGGCCAGCGCGTCGCCACTCGCGGGATTGATCACCGCGTGGCTCTTGCCGGACGCGCCCGCCGGGGTTCGTTTGCCCGCGATGAAGTGATCGACTCGGGTGGTGGACATGGGCCTCTCCATTGTGTTCGCAGTACCGGAAGATCGGGCGTTGAGCAACCCATTCTACTGCCCGCTGGCCCCAAACCTCGCGCTACAACCGCTGCAAACCGTGCGAAATCCGGTATCATCTCGGTTTGCTCGCCAGCGTCAGGAGGCACCCATGCCCGATCTGAGCGTCACCGTCAATGGGCTCACGTTGCCCAATCCCTTCGTGATCGGCTCGGGCCCGCCGGGCACGAACGCGAACGTGATCGGCAAGGCATTCGACGAGGGTTGGGGGGCGGTCATCGCCAAGACGGTGAGCCTGGACGCGTCCAAGGTCGTCAACGTCGCGCCGAGATACGCACGGATGCGCGTGGGCGCCAAGCCCAACGAGACGATCGTCGGCTGGCAGAACATCGAGCTCATCTCCGATCGCCCCTTCGATGTGTGGATCGACGAGTTCAAGCGCCTCAAGGACAAGTATCCCAAGGGCGTGGTCATCGCCTCCATCATGGAGGAGTACTCCAAGGACCGCTGGGTGGAGATCGTCGAGCGCTGCCAGGACGCGGGCGTGGACGCCTTCGAGCTGAACTTCTCGTGTCCGCACGGGCTGCCCGAGCGCAAGATGGGCGCCGCGATGGGGCAGGACTGCGCGATCCTTGAAGAGGTCTGCGGTTGGGTGAACAAGGCCTCCCGCGTGCCGGTATGGGCGAAGATGACGCCCAACATCACGCACATCGAGGAGCCGGCGCGGGCCGCACTCCGCGCCGGCTGCGAGGGCGTGAGCGCGATCAACACCATCCTGTGCGTCATGGGCGTGGACCTGAAGACCCTCCGCCCAGAGCCCACCGTCGCGGGCTACTCCATCCCCGGCGGATACTCCTGCAAGGCCGTCCGCCCCGTCGCCCTGCGCATGGTCATGGAGTGCGCCCGCATGATGCGCGACGAGTTCCCCGGTCGCACCATCAGCGGCATCGGCGGCGTCGAAACCGGCCAAGACGCGGCCCAGTTCATCCTCCTGGGCGCCCACACCGTGCAGGTCTGTACCGGCGTCATGATCCACGGGTACGAGATGGTCAAGCCCATGTGCGAGCAACTCGCCGCGTTCATGGACTCGCACGGTTTCAAGAGCATCGACCAGTTCCGCGGGCACGCGCTGCAGTACTTCACGACCCACGCGGACCTGGTCGCACGCCAGGCCCAGGCACGCGCGATGGAGGAAGCCGCGAAGAAGGGCGTCGTCACCAAGGACACGCAGTGGAGCGGGGACAAGTTCGTCGAGCAGTCCCGCAAACTCGTGGCCAACGACTGAGCCCCTGCGCACTCCCTGCCCTCGTCCTTCGCGTGGAGACCCGCCATGCCCCTCCTCTTCACCAACGCCCGCATCATCACCAGCACCGACGACTACCACGCCGACGTGTTCTGCGCGGGCGAGTCCATCACGCGCATCGAGCGCGGCATCGATCCGCGCACCTGCCCGCCCGGCACCGAAGTAATCGACGCGAGCGGCAAGTACCTCATGCCCGGGTTCATCGACCCGCACGTGCACGTCCACCTTCCGTTCATGGGCACGCACGCGAAGGACACCTGGGAGACCGCGGGGCGCGCCGCGATCGTGGGCGGCACCACCACGCTGATCGAGATGATCTGCCCGGGCAAGAACGAGGACGCGGCCGCCGCGTGCGACACATGGCTCTCCAAGGCGAAGGGCATCGCGCCGTGCGACTACACCTTCCACATGGGCGTCACCCGGTTCGATGCACAGACCGAGCGCCAGCTGCGTGAGATCGTCGCGCGGGGCATCCGCTCGTTCAAGGTGTTCCTCGCCTACAAGGGCGCGCTGGGCGTGGATGATCGCGAGCTCTACCACACGCTCAAGCTCGCCGCGGAGCTCGGCGTCGTGGTCACGGCCCACTGCGAGAACGAAACGATCGTTGACGAGCGACAGCGGGAGCTGCTCGCCGCCGCCAAGACTGGCCCCGAGTGGCACGAGCCCTCGCGTCCCGTGCAGGTGGAGGCTGAGGGCGTGCACCATCTCATGACCTTCGCCGAGCTCACGGGCGCGGAGGTTTACGTCGTGCACACCTCTTGCGACGCGGCGGTGCGAGAAGCGGTCCGCGCCCGCACGCGGGGAGTGCGCGCCCATGTGGAGGTCGTCCTGCCACACCTCATCCTGGACCGCTCCTACGCCGAGCGTCCGGGCTTCGAGGGCGCGAAGTATGTCATGTCCCCGCCCTTGCGCGAACGACCCGAGCCCGAGCGCATGTGGTCGCATCTGGCGGCGCGAACGCTGGACACCGTCGCGACCGACCACGCCCCATTCGACTTTCAGACGCAGAAGACGATGGGACGCGACGCGTTCACGAAGATTCCCAACGGCATTCCAAGCGTCGAGAACCGGGTAGACCTTTTGCACACGCACGGCGTGCGCACTGGAAAGATCGACCTGCGGACCTTTGTGGATTGCGCCAGCGCCCGAGCGGCACGCATTTTCGGGCTGCTGGGCAAGGGCACAGTCGCCGTCGGCGCGGACGCGGACCTGGTCGTCTACGACCCCAACGCGAAGTGGACGATCCGCGCCGCGTCGCACCACATGGCGACGGACTACTCCGCGTTCGAGGGATGGGAGGTCCAGGGTCGCGCCAGCGTCGTGTGCGTCCGCGGGAAGGTGATGGCCCGGGACGGTAAGTTCGTGGGCTCGCTCGGGCACGGGCGGCTGGTGCCCCGAGTCGCGACGCACGCCTGAAATGACAGAGCCGATCCAGGCGCCGCGGCCGAGCAGCGAAGGTCGCGGAGCGATTTAGCGTGCGCCCGGCTTCGCCGCAGCACACTTCTTGGAGCAGTACTTCACTCGCTCCCAGTCACGCTCCCATTTCTTCCTCCACGCGAACTCTCGCTTGCAGCGGGCGCAGGTCTTGGTGGGCAAGTGCTGATTGGGCATCGATGAGTTCCTTGGAGGCGAGATCGAACGAGACCCTCGCCTGTACGATGCGCCGTCATGCCGCGCGCCCACGCCAACACGTCCCGCGAGCATCCGCCGATACGGGGGCGACTCGCGATAGTCTTCGGCGACCAGCTCGATCTCGATGCGACGCTGATCCGCTCGCTCGCCCCGGGCGACACCGTGCTGATGATGGAAGTGGCGGAGGAATCCCGGCACGTTCCGAGCCACGTGCAGCGGACCGCCCTGTTCCTTTCTGCGATGCGCCACTTCGCCGAAGAATTGGTCCGCCGAAACGCACGCGTCCGCTACGTGCGTCTCGACGACCCCGAGAACACCGGCGGGTTCGAATCCGAGATCACTCGCGCGGCCGCGGCGGTCCAACCATCCGAGATCGTGTGCACCGAGCCGGGAGAATGGCGCGTGCGGGCGATGCTCGAACGCGTGAGCGCGTCAATCGGAATCCCGGCACGCTTCCTGCCCGACGAGCACTTTCTCACGACGCGCGAGGAGTTCTCCGCGTGGGCCAAGGGCCGTTCGGCGTTGACCATGGAGTTCTTCTACCGCGAGCAGCGCCGCAAGACGGGCTATCTCATGGAGGGCACGGGCAAGGCGGCCAAGCCCCTCGGCGGCGCATGGAACTTTGACAAAGACAATCGGCTCCCCTTCGGTAAGAACGGCCCGACTCCCCGGCCGCGCCCGCCGATCAGTTTCGAGCCCGACGACACGACCCGCGATGCCTTCGCGGCGATCAAGCGTGTGCTCCCCGGACTGCCGGGCAGCGCGGAATCCTTCTCTTGGCCCGTCACGCGCGCACAGGCCGTGGCCGCGCTCAACGACTTCATTACGCACCGCCTGCCGCAGTTCGGTCCCTACGAGGATGCCATGTGGAGCGACGAGCCGACGCTCTACCACTCCACGCTTTCCAGCTCGCTCAATCTCAAGCTGCTCAACCCGCGAGAGTGCTGCGGGCAGGCCATCGGGGCGTATCGCGCGGGGAAGGCCCCGCTGCAATCCGTCGAAGCGTTCGTGCGCCAGATCATCGGATGGCGCGAGTTCATCCGCGGCGTGTATTGGCTCGAAGGCCCGACGTACGTCGACCGCAACGGGCTCGATCAGCACGGCATGCTGCCCTCGTTCTACTGGACCGCGGACACCGACATGGCGTGCATGAAAGCGTGCGTGGGCCAGGTTCTCGAGACGGGGTACGGCCATCACATCCAGCGCCTCATGGTCACCGGCAACTTCGCGCTCATGAGCGGCGTCCACCCGCGCGCCGTGAGCGACTGGTACCTGGGCATGTTCGTCGATGGCATCGACTGGGTGACCCTCCCCAACGCGCTGGGCATGGTCATGCACGCCGATCGCCGCCCGCGCGCCGCGCGAGGCGTCAGCGGACTCGTGGGCACCAAGCCCTACGCGGCGAGCGGCAAGTACATCCATCGCATGAGCAACTATTGCAAGGGGTGCCGTTACGACCCGTCCGAGCGCACCGGGGCCAACGCCTGTCCCTTCACCGTCTTCTATTGGGACTTTCTGATCCGCACGCAAGGGCAATTGAGCGAGAATCAACGGATGAAGATGATTCTCAAGAGCGTGGAGCGGTTCTCGCCGCAAGCCCGCGCGCAGATACGGATCGACGCCGGTCTGCTCCGCAAGAAGTTCGGGATCGACGCGGGATCGCTCGAGGGCTGATCTATCGCGGGCCTCGAAGTCCCTTTCCCGCGCTTGGGCCCGGTTGCCGCTCCCGCGCGTCGTGCGACCGAGGCCACATGCGGGAGGCCTGCGCTCGCCGGCGGGCGTCAACAAATCGGGCCGCGGCACTCGGCCGCGGCCCTGGAAGCTCCGTATGCACAACCCATGCAAACCGATTCTCTCGCTCCGACACGGCCAATCGGCCTGAGTTGGCCGAGACATGCTCACTGGCTCCACGTCCTCGCTGGCTCCACGTCGGAGATGCCGTTCTCCTTGGCAACCACCGACACGGGCTGCGCCCAGACCTTCTCGTACAGTTCATCACGGGACAGCTTGATGTGGGAAAAGGTCATGTCCAGATCCTCGGCGGGGGCGATGGCCGCGGGAACCGACCCAAACGGCCGTGGGGAATGGTTTGCGTCCCGGAATCCCGGCGTTCGGCCGCCGGCAGACCTCCTTGGCCTGGCACTAGTCAAGCGCACTTGACTAGCGACCGATACTAGTCAAGACTTCTTGACTAGCGGATCCCACCAGGAAAGGAACGCTGCCTAGCCATGCCGCGCACAACAGGGACATACCGAGTCTCCAGGGCTGGAGGGGCGGAAGGGGAGGACGTCCGGGCATTCGTGCCTGCGCCGATGCCGCCCGCCGAGCCGCCGCTGGTGCTCGATGACCGGCTGGCCGCGCTGCACGCCGAGGCGTTGACGGCCGTCGGCAAGCTCGGCGTCGCCGGCGCAATGGTGCCCAGCGCCCAATGGTTCCTGTACGGCTTTGTCCGCAAGGAGGCGGTCGTCTCGTCGGAGATCGAGGGCACGCAGGCGACCCTTCAGGACGTGGTGACGTTCGAGGCGACAAAGCAGGCCGAGCGCCCGGATGACGTTCGGGACATCTGCAACTACGTCGACGCGCTGACCTTCGCCCGAAAGGAGATTGCCAGCGCCAAGGGGCTGCCGCTGAGTACACGGTTGCTGTGCGAAGCCCACAAACGCCTTATGCGCGGTGTGCGCGGGGCGGACAAGATGCCCGGCGAGGTGCGCCGCTCGCAGAACTGGATCGGCGGCACGCGCCCGGGGAATGCGCGGTTCGTTCCGCCGCCACCCGACATTGTGCCCGAGCTCATGGCCCAGCTCGAGAAATGGATCCATTCGGCTGATGCGCTCCCGCCGCTAGTTAAGGCCGGGCTGGCACATGTGCAGTTCGAGACGATCCACCCGTTTCTGGATGGCAACGGCCGCATCGGCCGTCTGCTCATCACACTGCTTCTCGAGCACTGGGGCCTCCTCAAGAGTCCCATGCTGTACCTCAGCCTCGCGCTCAAGCGGCGTCAGCAGCAGTACTACGCACATCTGACGGCAGTGCGCGACGTCGGCGATTGGGAGGGCTGGACGGCGTTCTACCTTGAGTGCGTCCGCGAGGCCGCCGACGATGGCGTCCGTGCGGCCCAGACGCTCTTCGCGCTGCTCGGCAAGGACCGGGCCCGCTTGATCGCGCATGACAGCGTTACCGTGCCGGCGGTTCGGCTCTTGGACCTACTTCCCTCAAACCCGGTTGTGACCCTGCCCCTGGCAATCGAGTTGCTGGGCGTCAGCAAACCCACGGTAATCAAGGCTATCGAAGCCCTTGAGGAGACGGGAATCCTGAAGGAGACCTCCGGCAAGCGTCGCGACCGTGTCTACGCCTACCAGAAGTACCTCGACGTGCTCACCGGCGAGTGAGTCGGCTCCCACGTAGCCGGTGCTCGAACATCGCACTCCGCGACGCCGCGGGCAGTTCGGTTCAGGATCGTTTGCCCGGTGCTCCGCGGCCGAAATGGGCGGTGAGCTGCATCCCTTGAAGAGCAGATGTCAAAGGACCCCCGTGCGATCGTAAAACGGACTCGATCTGCTCTGCTGGAGGAGACCCAAAGGTCCAACCCGAGCCGCCGAAGATTCGATCCGCCGCCATTGCACGCACGACATGCTGCGGGCCAGGGGCGGCAAGTGCTGAAAACGTCACGCGGAGGCTTTCGACAATCGCCGGCGGGGGCGGGCAACGCTCCCATGTAGCACTGTGCGGCGCGGTGTTCAGCGATACGGGGCCAACCGTCGTCGATCCGATGAACGCCTTGTCCGTGGTATTCAGAGATCCAGTCAGGGTATAGGCGTTCATCCGGCCCTTGAACCAATCCCACGTGAGGACGATGTGAAGCCGGAGTGCCGGGCACTCGGGCCGGGCCTTGAGTTCGTAGCGTGCGTGCATGTCCATTGGCCCGCTCGACGCCTCGCCGCTGTGGCGTTCCAGTTCCGAGCGAGAAAGCAGCTCGAGGCAGAGCCCGGCTAGCACCTCCGGCAACGGCACCTCTCGATCCCCGAGCCGCTCAGATGTACCGAACACGGGACGCCAGCGCAGCTCGGGTGGCGCATCTCGGCCGACGGCCTCACTCATCACGTAGTAGACCGGGTGCGCTACATACGCGCTCAGAAGCAACTCGGAGGGCCGCTCTGGAGGAGCGCCATCGAACATCTTGCAGCATGCGACACTGTTCGCTCTCGCCTTGACGAGCGCGTTCTCCGTAAACCCATTCCGACCGTACAGCACGCCGGTCGTAGCCCCCGTCGATCGGATCTCGCCGAGGAACGTCTCCACCTCCCCCACGTCGAGCGGGCGAGCGTGGTCCTTGCAGCTGATGAGCACCGAAATCGGCAAGTGTCCAAACAGGCGGCATGTGACCCACACATCAACCTGCCGGAGCGCTTGGGTGTCGCGATCCGGGACGCGATGATCGAACACGACCTGCGCGTCTGGGTCCAGACCTCGATAGAACTCAAAGACCGTCTTCTCGAACTGCTCTCCGCGCCGCGCCATCGGACGACCGCCTTTCTGATTGATTGCGTGATTATCTGAGCGAGGGCATCGACACGTTCCAAACCACAATGCTCAACCGATGAGCGATTCCAGGTGCGCATCCGCATCGCCAACCCGGCTGGCCAGAAGAGCGTCCCATCGATCCAAGCCGTCCTTCGCGAGTGACCGGTCACCGAGTTTGGTCGCCGCGTCATAGAGACGGAGAAGTAGCGAAGACAGCTCGCGTCCCGCCATTCCAAGGCGATTCTGCATGCTTCGAGTCTGGTCCGCGAGTTCGTTGGCAAATCGGTCCGCCGCAGCAAACACGCTCGATGAGAACGGTACAAGATTCACCGCATCGTGCGACAGCGACCACAAGAGATCCTCTGAATGCTCGACGAATGCGGCCGACCGGACAAACGAGCCGGCGAGTCGGCCTCCCACATCAGAATGAAGTACGCCCTCAACTCGAAACACTCCTGCAGCAGCCGCTCGCACTTCTGGTGCCGGATAGTCGAACAGCAGTCTCAACTCCGCCTCAACG
>CAYNSB010000073.1:0-12222 GCA_964399625.1 uncultured Phycisphaeraceae bacterium | reverse complement strand
TCATCCCACACGCGGCATTGCTCCGTCAGGCTTGCGCCCATTGCGGAAGATTCGTCGCTGCAGCCTCCCGTAGGAGTCCGGGCAGTGTCTCAGTCCCGATGTTGCCGGTCGTGCTCTCACACCGGCTACCCGTCTTCGGCTTGGTGGGCCGTTACCCCGCCAACTACCTGATAGGCGTATCGCTGATCCCAAGGCGGTAAACCTTTGCTCCGGAGAGATCATGTGGTATTACGCACAGTTTCCCATGCCTATCCCACACCTCGGGGTACATTCGATACTATTACTAACCCTTCCGCCACTGGCCCTTGCGGGCCCGTTCGACTTGCATGCTTTAGCCATGCCGCCAGCGTTCAGTCTGAGCCAGGATCAAACTCTTCAATTGAAATTCATTGATCCGAGTCTGTCTTGCGACAGCCCGGGATGCTTCAAAGAAGCGTTTGCCTGTGACAATCTCTGTCCGAAGACAGAGACCGGTCATTGCCGAGAATCGATCTTTTGGATACGACCCTCGACGCGCGGGAGGCAATCCCGCGTGCTCGGCTTGCTTTCACTTGATCAATCGTGTTTGACGACGATCGATCAGGCACGAGAACGCAAGCCGCCCCAGCTGTGACCCTGGAGCCAACTTTGCCCTTGCGGGCATAGACCTCGACGGCCGACGTTGAATCGGCGGGGTGTGCCCCCTGTCGAGACCTCGCATTCTCGCGGTTACCAACTGCTCACTTGTCAAGGATGGCGACCCGTCGCAGGCAAGCCCACGGCGGGAAGGCAATCCGAACCTCGTCGGTTCGGATGTCCAACTGGTTTCCCAATCGGCAGGAGGGAGTGTAGCACCACCCCCCGGGCGGTCAAGCGTCCCCCATCTCCACTTTTTCGACTTTCATCGTATCGCCGGGAAAGCCGGGATCTGGGCTGTCCAAGCGTGCGCGGCGGTCATGTTCCGGTTCGGGGGTCACGCCGATTACGGCAGTCCAAATTCGACCAATCTCCGACGATTTCTGCGATCGCGGGCCCTTCCGTAGCGTGTTGCACGCCGCGCGGAGCGTCGACCTGGTCGTCGTGACGTCGTCCACGAGAACGATCAGGGACGCGTCCGGCAGTGTACCTTCCAAAGACCGAAAGGACGTCGCGACATTCGCGTGCCGTCTGCTCGCCGGGACGCTCCACTGCGTGGGTCGATGCCTGCGGGACATCGCTCGAACGACCCGCGTTCCGAGGACCTGGGCGACGCCACGAGCGATCGTCTGCGTGTGATCGATACCTCGCGTGAGGCGTCGCCACGTGCTCATCGGGACCGGAACGACGATGGCGCGTGAGGGATCAACACCAACACGGGCCATCTCGCCCGCCACGGCCCTTCCCACCAGCACGCCAAGATCGTGTCCCAGGCGCCTCCAGCGGGTGAACTTCACCTCGTGGACCATGTCTCGGATGAGGCCCTCGAACGATCCCAGTCGCACGAGGCGCTCCCACGGCAGATCTTCGGCCCTGCAACGGGGACACCCACGGTCATCGCTCTCACTCGGACCGATTGTCCTGCCGCAGCGCCAGCAGTACACGCCTCGATCATCCGGTGACCATCCGCTCATCGCCATGCGGCGTGCCAGTGGCGGCGTGTGGAGCCCCAGCCAGACACGCTCGATCTGTTCCCAGGCGGACTCCCGCGCCGGAGTGCTCGGCGACGTCAACTTGGAAGTGCCAGCAGCGTGCGCTGGAGGGCCGGGAGGCCATCGAAACTTGGGCTCACGATCGGATGCGGAGTCCACGCAGGCCTCCGGTTTCAGTCCGCGCCCAGTCGTTCGCGGAGGACACTCGCGCGGGCCGAGCGACGCTCCTCCTGCCCCAGCGTCTGCCCCAGGGCCTGTTGCAGGTGGGCGGGCTGCGTGAGCAGGACGAGCTGGTTGACGCGCCGCACGTCCACGTCCTGCAGCACGCCCGTCAGTGCGCCCAGGCGGACGAGGCTCAGGAGCTGCATGGATTCTTCGGTTGTCATGAGGCGTGCCGAGCGGAGCGTGCCCAGAGCGCGATGGCACTGGTCCTCGAACTCGGTGCGTCGCTTGGTGGTGAGCGTGCGACGCGCGGCGCGCTCGTAATCGATCACGCGAGGGAGGATTTCTTGCTCGAGCTCGTGCAGCAGCACCGTCTCGGGCTTGCCCAGCGTGGTCTGGTTTGAGATCTGGTACAGATCGCCCGTCGCCTGGCTTCCCTCGCCGTAGAACCCGCGCACGGCAAGGGACATGTCCTTGGCGGCGCGCTCGACCTTCTCCATGTTTCCGGTGATCTTGAGCGCGGGGAGGTGCAGCATCACGGAGAGACGAATGCCCGTGCCGACGTTGGTGGGGCACGCCGTGAGATATCCGAAGCGCGGCGAGTAGGCGAAGTCCAGCGATGCCTCGAGCCGATCGTCGGCGTCGCTCGCCTCCTTCAGCGCCGCCGCGAGCTCGAGCCCCGAGCGGATGACCTGCACGCGGAGGTGGTCCTCCTCGTTGATCATGATCGAGACGCGTTCATCGGGCAGCGAGAAGGCGACGGCGCGCGGCTCGTGCTCGCCGCCGGTGCTTTCCTCCGCCGCGCCCATGCTGACCTTGCGTCCCTTGCTCAACTGCTGGCTGATGAGGTGGCGCTCGACGAGCAGCGTGCGCTCGACGGGCGTCGCGCGAGCCAGATCGACCCAGGCGACCGTGGACGCGAGCGCGGCGCGCACCACCGCCTCATGGCACGCGCGGAGGACCTGCGCGCGCTGCTCGGGCGACGTGCGCCCCATAAAGGGCAGGCCCGCGATGTTCCGTGCCAGGCGGACGCGCGACGACATCACGACGTCGGACGCCTGCCCCTCCCCACGGAGCCATTCCGTCGTGGATTCGAGCGGCGGAAGCGGCATGGCTCAGGCTCCGGGGGCGATCGTGCCGCCCAGTGTGCTCAGGCGCTGGATCTCGTCGCGGAGCGTCGCGGCGCGCTCGTACTGCTCGCTTCGGACCGCTTCCTCGAGCTGCTTGCGAAGGGCCTGGATCTTCTTAGCGTGCTGCTCGGCCCCTCCGAGCACCGCGGGAGCCATCGCGGGCGTGGGCGCTCCCGTGCGCAGAGCGCGGGCGGGCACCTTGCCCACGTGGTGCGACCCTCCCTCGTGCCAGCGCTCGAGCAGCGGGCCCAGTTCCCCCTCGAATGCTTCGTAGCACCGCGGACATCCCAACTGCCCGCTCTGGCGGAACTGCGAGTACGTGGTGCCGCACGTGGGGCAAGCGGGCTCCGGGGGCGTGGCGGGTGTCGCGGGCTTGGTGGAGCCGGTGGCTCCGGGGGTGAGCATCTTTTCGATGAGTTCGGGCACGCTGACGCCGCCGGGCACGGCGATCCCGTCGTCGCGTGCGCACTGCTCGCAGAGGTGGCGTTCCACCTTCTTTCCGCCCGCGACGCGCAGCTCGTGCACCGTCGCCTCGCGTTCGCACCGATCGCACTTCATCGTGGGCAATGGTAGTCGTCCAGCGTCGGCTCTCGGCGCTCCGGAAAGAACGCAACCCGCCGGTTCGGGGCGGGTTGCGACCAACGAGCTCACGAATGAAAGGCCTGGGTCAGTGGGTCGCCTGGCCCTTCTGCTGGCGGGTGTACCCGAACTTGCGCTTGAGGGGCTTGACCACCATGCCCGAGCGGATCGCGCGGGTCGAGGCGAGCACCCGCGTCGGGGCTCCGTCGACGATCGCGGTCACTTCCTGCAGATTGGGCTTGAAGGTGCGGGGCGAGATGCCGGTCGGCTTGAGACCGAAGCCGCCCTTGGTGATCGCCTGTCCGCGCCAGGCGCGCTTCTTGCCAAACGATGTCTTCTTGCCGGTAAATGCGCACACGCGGGGCATGGGTCACCTCGTTGAGATAGGTGGAAACGATAGGCGCGGCTCGGGCGGAGGCCAAGCGCTCGCCGGCAACAGGGAAGGAGAGGGGCCCCTACCGGGAGCCGATTACCAGGCGTTCTCGCCGGCGACGTTGCTGTTCGCCCAGAACTTGCCGTTGCTCGCGTCGTAGTTCCACCCGTTGGCCCCTGAGACGGGCGGGGTGGCGGCCCAGGTCGCGGCGGCGATGGTCGCGGCGTTGTTGTAGGGGTTCGCCGGGATCACTTCCTGCAGGACGGTTCCGGTCGTCTGGAGCTGCACGAGCGTGGGGAACGTCGCGGTCGAGCTCATCGAGGAGTTGCCGTAGAAGTTGGCGATC
The DNA here is from genome assembly GCA_964399625.1 of uncultured Phycisphaeraceae bacterium. Classification (GTDB taxonomy): domain Bacteria; phylum Planctomycetota; class Phycisphaerae; order Phycisphaerales; family UBA1924; genus CAYNSB01. The sequence goes on along the minus strand of CAYNSB010000073.1, from coordinate 8,025 downwards.
GCGCTGCGCACGCCGCCGAGAGTCGCCTTGGTCGCGGAAGCCTTGGCGCTGGTTGAGTAGTCGATGTACTTGGGGATCGCCACGCCCGCGAGAATCGCGAGAACGACGATCACCGCGATCAGCTCGATGAGCGTAAAGGCTCGGCGATACAGGACACCTCGAACCACGGATGGCTCCTTGCGAGCACGGAAATGCTCTTGAAACAGAGATCGGATCGGGCCGGGCGATGGTTGAGCAGCGGGTCCGAGAACGTCGCGTTTTTCGCGATCGGGCCTCGTTGGAACGCTAGTTTCGCACCAGATTCTCACGCTGGATCATCGTTTCCAGCGTTCGGCACACAAGCTCCACATCGTGCTCCGTGAGCTGGTTGTAGAAGGGCAAGGCGATCGTTCGCTGGCTCACGCTCTCGGCGATCGGGAACATGCCCGGGGAGAACCCGAAGCGCTCGCGATAGAACGGCTGCAGGTGGATGCACGGGAAATAGTCGCCCGAGCCGATCTCGTGCGTCCGCAGCCCAGAGATGACCCGGTCCCGCTCCGTCTGGGTGTACCCGGCGGCAAGGCGCACGACGAAGACGAACCAGCTCATGTCCGTCTCGGGAAGGAGCGTGGGAAGGATCACGTCCTTGGTCGCCATCAGGCGGCGCGTGTAGAGGTCGGCAACGCGGCGTCGGTCCTTGAGGATGTCGTCCAGGCGCCGCATCTGCGCGACGCCCAGCGCGGCGTTGACTTCCGACATCCGGAAGTTGTACCCGAGGCGTGCGTGCGAGAGCCAGCTTCCCACGTTGGCCGAGCGACCCGCCGCGCCCGCGGTGCCCACGGCCCGCCCCTGGTTCCGCAGCGACCGGCACATGTCGGCGACGTTCTCGTCGTCGGTGACGATCATGCCGCCCTCGCCCGTGGTGATCTGCTTATTGGGGTAGAACCCAAAGACGCCCGCCCGCCCGAACGAGCCGCAGGCTCGTCCCTTCAGGCTCGCGCCCAAGGCCTCGCAGCAGTCCTCGATGAGGGGGAGCTCGTGCCGCGCGGCGATCGAGGCGTACGCGTCCATGTACGCGGGATTGCCGAACGTCTCAACGGCAAGGATCGCCTTGGTGCGCCGGGTGATCGCGCGCTCGACGAGCGCCGGGTCCATGTTCAGTGTCTTGGGGCAGATATCGACGAAGACCGGCGTCGCGCCGACGTAGAGAATGCAGTTGCTCGAGGCGATGAAGCTGAACGGCGTGGTGATCACCTCGTCCCCCGGGCCGATGCCCAGGGACTGCATCACGAGCTGGAGCCCCGCGGTGCCCGAGCAAACGCCCACGGCGTGGCGGGCGCCGGCGCGGGCCGCGATGAGCTTCTCAAATCTCTCGAGCACGGGCCCGATGGACAGCCGGCCCGAGCGGAGCGTCTGCACGACCAGATCGACCTCCAGATCGGTGATGTCGGGGCGGCTCAGCGGGATTTCGTGGTCGGACATCCGTGCCTCCCTGGGCGTGCATCGACGCTGCGGGAATACATCGGCAAGCGGAGTGGGGGGGCTCGACCGATGGAGGCGCGCGCGGCGTGGGGCACCCTAGGCGCCGGCCGAGCGGAGGATCTCCTGGCGGAGGCGTTCGACGGCGTCGCGGACGCTCAGCCCGGCGAGCTCGGGGATCGCGCGATCGCGCCCCAGGTCCATCGCCTCGTCGCCCTCGATGGACTTGCCGATGCGCTGGCAGGCGGTGACGACGGTGCTGTGGTTGGGCCGCCCCAGCACGCGTGCGATCTCCGGGAAGCTCATGGTCGTCATGGACCGCGCGAGCCACGCCGCCGCCGAGCGTGCGAGCACCACGCGTGGGTGCCGTCCCCGCCCCTTCAGCTCGTCAAGCTCGACACGGAAGAACGAGCAGACGCCGGCGACGATCTCCTCGCCCCGAACCGGGCGACGGACCATGCCGACGCGCGGCGATTCGCCCGCGTCGCCCGCGAGGGCCGCGCGAACGAGGTTGATCCCGATCGCCCCACCGGCCGCCAGCAGGTCCGGACGGACCCGGGTGTGATTGGCCACGCGGGTGAGCGCACCCTCCAGATCGCGGACTGAGGGCGGCGTCCCCGGGGCGAGCGAGGGGCAGTGTTCCGCGAGGAATCTCGCGGCCGCACGATCCAGCGGCAGGGCGCGGTCCGCCGCCTTGCGGAGGGCGATGCGCTCGAGCAGGTCCACGTCCGGCGCGTCCACGCGGACGACGAGCCCCGACATGAAGCGGCTCACCAGGGCGCGGCTCAGGTCGCGCACGTGGCGGGGATGATCGTCGGAAACGAAGACGAGGCGTGCGCCCGAGAGATCGAGCTGGTCGATCGTGTGCAGGAGTTCGCTCTGGGTTTTTTGCTTGCTCGAGACGTAGTGGACATCGTCGATGAAGAGCAGGTCCACGCGCCGGTACCGCTCGTGCAGCGCCTCCATCGTCGCGCCCTTGAGCCCGCGCATCGCGCCGATGCACTCGTCGGTGAACACCTCGCCGTTGGTCGCGTGGACGACGGCGCCGGGGTGGCGATCGGCGTACGCGCGGGCGAGGCCCTGCGCCAGGTGCGTCTTGCCCATCCCGCTGGCGCCGTGGAGGAACATCAATCGCGGCGCGTGGGCCTCGCGCAGAACCATCGCCATCGCGGCGGTGTGGGCGGCACGGTTCGCCTCGCCGACAATGAAGTCATCGAGTCGATGGCGGATCGCCAGCCCCTGCAGGCCCGAGCGCGGAGCGGGTGGCGCAGGGCGGGGTCGCGATCGATCGACGGCGGGCGCCGCGGCTCGGGCGAAGGCGTCGGGATCGACGCGAAAGTCAACGCGGGCATTGGCGTCGGCGCGTCCCATGTCCTGGGCCGCACGCCGGATCTCATCGATGAACCGGCGCGAGATCGCCTCGGCGACGAAGCCGGCGGGCACGGTCACGACGACGCCGGACCCCTCGAGGCTCAGGCGCGTCTGGTCCTTGAAGTACGCATCGAACTGCTCCGCGCCGATGCGGCGGGCCAGGCTCGCGGAAAGGGTGCCGACCTCGGGCGCGCCCGCGCGGGGTGGCCCCGCGTCTCGACCGCGCCCGGCGCGGGCCTGGTCGAGGCGACCCGCGGTCGAGGAGCCTTTGGTTTGGAGTTTCTCGTCTGGACCATGGTGCGCACGCTCGTGGGGGCTCGGGAGGTCACTCATCGTCACGGTCAGGCGCCTTCCGTTGCGGCTTGCGGTTGGGAGCGATCGACCGTCGCGGGCAGCGAACAACCCGTCGGGCCCGCGCGGCCCAATCGCCCAGTGGTCAGCGAATCCTTCGGGGTCCGATCCCACGCCGTTCGACGCACGCCCGGATGAGCGCGCAGAAACTCCCTCCGTTCCCGGGTGTCCCTCACGAGTCGGTCGTCGAAAGGTCGTGGTGTCGGTCGGCCGAGTTCCGTGGCCGAGAGGGCGAAGACTAGCGGTCGATCGGGCGTGCTGCAATGCCCGGGGCGCGGTTCGCGGCTCATCGACCGTCATCCGTCCCTGTTTTTGCGGGCTTTGCGCGATCCAAAAAAATCTTGTCCACGCGTCATGCACCACGGCGCGCGTTGCTCGTGAACATCGCGTCATTCACGCGCGCGAGAGAGGGCGCACCATCGCGACGCGACGCCCGCAGCGCTCGAAGCCCAGACGCTCGTAGAGCGAGAGCGCGGGCGTGTTCCGCAGGTCCACCGCGCACGTCACCTGCTCGATCGGCAGATCCGCAAGACGCGCAAGCCCCATTTCCATCAGCGAGCGCCCCAGCCCCAGACGCCGAAGATCAGGCGAAAGCCCGAGATAGACCAGCTCCGCCGATGCGAGCTCGGGCGTGTGCGAGAAGAACATGCAGCCGTGCGGCTCGCCGCGGAGCAGGATCAGCCACCAATAACGGGGATCGAAGTGGCCCGTGGAGCGATGGCTATCGAGGACATCGCTCGTGGAGCGCAGCCCGCACAGATCCGGGCAATCCAGCGTGCCGATGTACGTGCGGTCCAGGGCCTGGATGACGCGCTCGCGATCGGGCTCGCCCGGGCGCACGCCCTCGACATTGCGCACGACGACTCCGGGGGGCCAGTGGAGCGCCGGCGCTGCGCGCGGGGGCTGCGCCGGTCGTCGCATGTACGAGAGATCGCCGACGACCTGGAAGCCCGCCGCGTTGAAGGCGTCCACCGCCCAGTATTCCTGCGGGTCCGGGAGCGCCTGCGCCAGGTTCACGCGCGAGCGGTCCCACGCGGACGAGGAGGCGAAGGCGCATGCGGCCTCGATGCAGGCGGTGCGTTCGAGCAGTTCGCGCTGCTCGGCCTCGGGGCCGCACCCCAAGGGATGCGACGCCAGCAGCATCGCGGTCCGCCCGGTTCCTGGCACGAGGAGGCACGCCTGGCGGACGGCGATGGGTGTCCCCCTTGCGTCACGATCGACGGTGCCCCAGATCAGCGAAAGATCGATGCCCTGGGCGTCCGCGACGGCCAGCATTCGGCGGGCGCCCTCGCCGTTGCGTCCGGCGGGGTCTCCCACCAGTCGAGCGGCCGCATCGAGCCGAAGGGCGATCGGGATCCGGACGGGCGAATCCTGACCCGCGCCGGCGTCGGTCGCGAGCGAACGGGGTTGGCGCGGTGCTGCGGTCATGCGGTGAGACGCCGGTGATCAACTTCGGCTCGGGCGCGTGCGTGACGTTGACGGGCCCCGCCGCGACTGTAGACTTGGGCTGGTGGTGGCGGGTTCAGACGGGAGTTTGCATGAGCAGCCGCGTCCTGCGCGTTGTCCGAGCCGGTGCGTCCTCGTTGGCGGCGATGGCGTCGCTGGTCGTCGCGACCTCGTCCCTCGCGCCCAGCGCGTGGGCGGCACCTGAGCCCTCGCCCCTGCCCAAGCGTTGGCAGCTGGAACTGAAGTGCTCGCCGGTGCGCTTGGCGCTCGTGAAGGGCGCGGACGGGCAGGACCGCCCGTTCTTCTTCATGACGTACACCGTGACGAACCTTTCGAGCAGCGACCTGCTGTTCGCGCCGCAATTCGAGCTGTCGACCGATGCGGGCGATGTGGTCCGCTCCGGACGCGACGTGCCCTTCGCCGTGACGCGCGAGATCATGGCGCGCCTGAACAACCCCGTGCTGGAGGACCAGATCGGAATCGTGGGCACGCTGCTGCGGGGTGAGGAGAACGCGAAGGAGGGCGTGGTGATCTGGGCCGCGCCAACGGTGCAGTTGGCCGAGCTCACGGTGTACGCCGCGGGTTTCTCCGGCGAGACGGCGACGGTGAAGGTGCCCAACCCGGAGACGGGACAGGAAGAGCAGAAGGTTCTTCGCAAGACCCTGGCCATGAAGTACCGAGCGCAGGGCGACATGATTGCGAAGGACCCTGGGCCGCTCGAGCCGTTCGACACGCGCTGGATCATGCGGTAGGGGCCGGGCGTCGGTCGAGGTTGGGCTCGACGCGGGTGGGGTGGCGGGCTATCGTTGGGGCCCTTCCGAGCGGCTTGGAGGCAAGCGTTCGGGCGAGGGTTGGTGGGAACCTGCAGGCGCGGCCCTCGGGCCCGTGCATGCGACGAAGGACGGCGTGTCATGGCACACAAAAAGGGACAGGGCTCGACCAAGAACGGGCGCGACTCGAACCCGCAGTACCTGGGCATCAAGCTCTACGGGGGCGAGCGGGCGCAGTCCGGGTCGATCATCGTGCGTCAGCGCGGGACGGTCTTCGAGGCCGGCTACCTCGTGCGTCGCGGGAAGGATGACACCCTGTTCTCCGTGGGCGAGGGCACCGTGGTGTTCAAGGGGAGCAAGGTGCATGTGCTGCCCAGCGACAAGAGCGTGCCCGTGCCGTTCTACCTCAAGGCGAACTGAGCGGGATCGACTCGCGGAGCGCGAGGGACAGAACGGAATGTGATCAGGCCCCGGGATGACCGGGGCTTGTTTGTTGGAAGGTTGCGCGGCAATCGGAGCCGAGGTCGACGGTGGTCACGACGTCGCTACAGCGCCGCCCGGAGCTTCGCGACGCTGGTCAGCAGGCTCTCCATGCGATCGAGCGGCTGAACGGTTGCGGCATCTGACAGTGCCTTGGCCGGCTCGGGGTGGCACTCGATGAAGAGCGCGTGCACGCCAATCGCGGTCGCGGCGCGCGCGAGGGCGGAGGCGCGCTCGGGGCGCCCGCCGGTGGTTTCGCCCGCGCCGGGCAGTTGCGTCGAGTGCGTGCAGTCGAAGCAGACCGGAGGAGCCCCCCCGCCGGATTCGCCGAAGAGTTTCTTGCCGCCCTCGCCCGTGCCCGCGATGAGGTCGGCAACGCCGACGAAGTCGTTGACAAGGCGGTGGTAGCCGAAGAACGAGCCGCGCTCGGTGAGCATCGTGTTGTCGCACCCGGCCTCGCTGAGCTTGCGCACGGCACCGGCCATCTCGGCGGGGGCCATGAACTGGCCTTTCTTCACGTTCACAGCGCGCTGGTGATCGCGGGCAGCGCGCCCGGCCGCCTGGAGCAGATCGGTCTGGCGGCAGAGGAACGCGGGGATCTGGATGAGGTCCACGGCACGGGCCGCGGGCTCGGCCTGGGCGGGATCGTGGATGTCCGTGGTCACGGGCACGTCGAGCTCGCGCCGGATGGAGGCGAGCCACTGCAGCCCGCGCTCGAGCCCCGGCCCGCGCGGTGAGTTGATCGACGAGCGGTTGGCCTTGTCGTAGCTGGCCTTGAAGATGTACGAGAGCCCGAGTCTGCGGCACAGATCGCGGACATGACGCCCGATGAGCAGCCCTTGCTCGGGGCTCTCGAGTACACAGGGCCCGGCGATGATCGCCAGAGGCTTGCCCAGGCCGATGTCGATGCCGCCCACGCGGCAGAGGCGTGTCATGGACAAAGAATAGCGCCCGCGTGCGCATTCACGCGGGTGCTCGCAGGATGTCGGGTGGCGTCAGCGCCCCACGCGCCGCAGGTTGGAGACGGCGCGGGCGAGCGGGTTGTCGGGGATGCCCGGCGCATCGGCGCTGGGGCGGACGCTCGCGGGATCGACTCGGGCCGCGGGCATCGTGACGACGTGCGGCGCGTTCATGGGCATGGTCACCTGTCCGTCGCGCTCGAAGCTCGCGTCCATCTGCACCGAGAGGCGCAGGCCCAGCATGTGCTCGAGCATGGTGCGCAGGCGACGCATGCCCGCGGCATCGTTGGGGTCGATCTTCTGGTCGCGCGAGAGGGCGAGCACGATCGCCTGCCACACGTGCTCCGTGAGGTGCGGACGCACCTCCTCGATGGCACGGGTCACGTGCGGCTTGAGCACGTGGTCGAGGTACTCGGCAAAGAACGGGAGCTGTTCCATCGCGGGAACGTGCTCGCTGGGGTTCGGATCTGGCATGGGCGACGGCTCCGGGGACGACGCATCGCGTCGATGGAAGAACAGACCACCATTCTTGATGCTCGGCCAGCGGATGGTGATGCCCGGCGCCACTTTCTCGTCGTCCGTATCGACGGCGACGGTCCTGCGAGGGACGGATAACTCGGATCCCATGCGGGACGTGTCGGCGTGAGCGATGGCGAAACCTGAAAACCAGCTCACCAAAGCGGTTCCGACCCCCAATCAGGGGCCAAAAATGAAGCGGACCCGGATCGAAGCCGGGTCCGCAGGGGATTGCGACAGTTCCAGGCTTACTTCTTGCCGCCGGGGATTTCCTCGGGCTTGGAGCGGTACGCGGAGGTGATCGTGACCGGGTCGATCGGCACATCCTGCATCCCGTTCTTGGTGCCGGTCTTCACGGCCTTGATCTTGTCCACGACGTCCATGCCGGAGGCGACCTTTCCAAAGACGGCATAGCCCGCGCCATCGCGCGGCTCGTCGAGGAACGGGTTGTTGTTGACGTTGATGAAGAACTGGGCCGTGGCCGAGTTGGGCTGGCTGCCCAGGCGCGCCATGGCGACAGATCCGCGAACGTTTTTGAGGCCGTTCTTCCACTCGTTCTCGACGCCCGCGCCGGTCTTCTTCTGGGTCATGTCGGCGGTGAAGCCGCCACCCTGGATCATGAAGTTGCCGATGACGCGGTGGAAGATGGTGCCGTCATAGTGCTTGCCGTCGAC
>CAYNSB010000072.1:0-13143 GCA_964399625.1 uncultured Phycisphaeraceae bacterium | reverse complement strand
GGTCATGTAGTTGATGCCCTCGGGGCCGTGCACCGTCGCGTTCACCGGGCACACGACCTCGCAGGGCGCGTTCTCGCAGTGCACGCACGCCACCGGCTGGTGCAGCATGCCCACCGGCTCGTTGGGGTTCGCGAACTCCTGGTGCGACACGTCGGAGATGAAGTACCGGTCCACGCGGATCCACGACATCTCGCGGCCCTTGGCGACCTCCTTCTTCCCGATGATCGCGATGTTGTTCTCCGCCTGGCACGCGATCGTGCACGCCCCGCACCCGGTGCACGTGGACAGATCGATCGACATGCCCCACTGCGGGCCCTTCGTGAACGCCGCGCCGGGCTCGGGCGTCGCCATCTTCCCGTCGTAGTCGTTCTTGTTCGCCGGGAAGGGCGTCTTGCTCGCGTAGGGATCGTCGCTGTGCGAGTACGGGTTCGCGTACGAGTTGATGTTGGGCGGCGTGTGCGTCAGCTCGCCATGCCCCACGCGCTCGGCGAAGGGCAGCACCTTCGCCGTCGCGTACAGGCGGTCCTTCTCCTCGACCGGCGCGTCGCTCCCGAACTTCTGCCACGCGGGCAGGTCCACTTGACGCACGATCGCCGTGCGACCATCCACAGACCAGTGCGTCTGCGTGGAGGCGATCATGTATTCCTTGTTCAGCGGCTCCAGGCGCGCCGCACGCGAGGCCATCAGCCCCGTGCTCTGACGCACCGGGTACGCGTTGAACCCGACGCCATCGCCCACCCGCCCGGCCCGCTCGCGCCCAAAGCCCAGCGGCAGCAGCACCGTGTTGTCGGCCATGCCCGGCAGGATCCACACCGCGATCTCGATGGACTTGCCTGCGAGCGTGAGGCGCGCGATCCGCGCCTCGGGATACTTCTTGTTGTAGATCTTGCTCGGGTCGCGCTCGCTGTACCACGAGGGGAGCACGCCCAGGTCCTTGGCCGTCTTGGGGCTCACGAGCGCGGGGTTGTCCCACACGATGCGCGTGCCCACGTTGGGCAGCTCGTGCAGCCAGCCGTTGTTCGCGAAGCGACCATCGTGCACGTGGTGCGTGACGAACTGAACATCCAGCTCGTCCTTGCCCGGCGCCGGCGCGAGCGTCGCACCCGCTAGAGACTGCGCGATCCCCGAGAGATTGGCCTTGGGCGACTGCGGCGCGGGCGTGGAGCCCGCGAGCACGCCATCGTGCAGCGCCCGCCGCCAGAGCTTCTCGAACTCGCCTTCGTTCTTGTTGAGCTTCGCCTTCCACGTGGCGCGGACCAGGTTGTACCCGTCGAGCGCCTTGTTCGTCGCCAATGCCGCGCCCGCGGGAGACTCGCCCGCCTTGGCCTCGGCAGGCTTGGCGTCCGCCTTCGCCTCGGTCTTGGGCGCGATCCCCGCGTTCGCATCCGCGATGAGCGCCAGGAGCTCAATCTCGGAGAGCGCCGGCTCAAAGAGCGGCGCGATCATCGGCTGGATCACGCTCAGCGTGCCGTCCCAGCTCTCGGCGTCGCCCCAGCTCTCCAGGTAGTGCGCACCGTTGAGGGACCACGTGCTCGCCGACGCCGTCTCCGTGCTCTCCACGGAGAGGTTCACGCTCGTGACCTTCTCGTACTTCTTGGCGAAGTCCAGCTCGGCTGGCGCGTCGTACACCGGGTTCACGCCGATGGTGACGATGCTGGTGATCTCCCCCGCGTCGACGCCGCGGCAGATGTCCGCCAGCCCCGACGCGGAATTCGACGCCAGTTCCGCCCCCATCGGCAGGTAGCGGACGGTCTTGCCAATGTTGCCCAGCACGCCGTTGATCGCGTGACCGATCGCCTGCACCCACGCCGGCTGCGATGGGCCCACGAGCACCAGCGTCTCGCCCACGCGCGTGCGCTTCCCGCCCTCGCTCGCCTCCGCGACCAGATCGTCCGCGACCGCCTCCGCGAACGAACGCGGCAGATCCTCGCCCGGCGTCACCTGCACCGCGTCCAGCGCCGCCTTGAGCGCCGACGCGTCGGCGCTGCTCGCGCGCTCGAGCACGAGCTGGCCCAGCAGCACCGCGAACGCGCCGATGCGTGAGGGCGACAGACGCAAGCGGTGATCCGCGCAGCTTCCCGTCGCGGAGTACGATGACTCCACGACGTACAGACGGCTCATCGCGTCCTTGGTCGTGAGCACGCGACGCGTCGCCGCGAACTCGCGCGAGTTGCTCAGGCACGAGGGATCGCTCTGATCGAGGAAGTCGCGATCGAGCGAGACGATGACCTTGGCCGCGACCTGCCCGTTCGCGCTGAACGTCGGCAGCTCACGCATGGGCGCGCCGAACGCGAGCTTCGTGCCCTCGCCCACCGACGCGCCGCGATCGATCGCCTCGTACGCGACGAACAACGCCTGCGGGAAGCGGGCCTTGAGCCGGTCACGCATCGCGTCGCGCGTCGGGCTCGTCTTCTTGTCCACGACGATCGCCAGCCCCTTGCCCTTGGTCTTGTCGTACTGCGCGAAGTGGCGCTTGGCCCAGTCGCGGAAGTCGTCGAGCGTCGCGTTGCGCAGGTCCGTCGCCTCGCGCCGGTACACCGGGCCCTTGAGGCGATCCGGGTCGTACAGGTTCAGCACGCTCGCCTGCGACCACACCGTGCTCTTGCCACGGTTGAGCGGGTGCATCGGGTTGCCCTCGACCTTCGTCGGGCGACCTTCGTGCGTCTCGACGAGCAGGCCCTCGGCCCCGCCGCCGGGCAGCGGCATCGCCGTCGCGTAGTACAGCGGCTTGCCGGGGATGACCTCTTCGGGCACCTTCGCCGAGTACGGCAGGATCTTGTGGTCCGGGCGTCGGCACCCGGGCATCGTCGCCGCGCCCGCGAGCGCCACGCTCGCGCCCATCAACTTGAGGAACGTGCGCCGCGACGTTCCGCGCGCCCCGTCCGCATCCACCTCGTCGCCACCCTCAAGGTCGGCGCGCTCCAACTCGGACGCCCCCGCGGGAAACTCGCGCTCGAGCCAATCGCGGAACTCGGGTGTGTCCCCGACCTCCTCGAGCCCGCGCCACGCGCGCAGCGAGGACGCCGATCCGGCCACCACGGGCAGATCGCGCAGGTCGCGCGAGAGCGCCTCCTTGCCGGGCATTCCTTCTTTCGCCGATGACGGGCACTGATCCACTGGCTTCATCGCTCGTTCCCGCTTTCTGATCGCCCCTCTGTGCCTTCGTGCCTCGATACCCTCGTGCCTGCCGCTAGTAGTGGCACGCGCCGCAGTTCTGCGGCGGATTGAGCTTGAGGCTCTCGTACGCCGCCTTCGCGTCGAACCCGTCCACCGGACCGCTCTGGCCCGCGCTCGCGGCCTTCTGCACGTCCTTGAAGTGCTGCTCCACCCACAGCAGGTTGGTCAGCTTGTCCTTGGGCACGAGCTTCTGCTCCGGGTTCACGCCCGCGGTGCGATGGCAGTCCAGGCACCAGCCCATGCTCATGGGCTCCTGCTGCCACACCACTGGCTCGCCCGTCATCTGCCCGTGGCACGAGTAGCACGACACGCCGGCGTTCAGATGGATGTTGTGCGGGAAGTTCCGCACGTAGTCGGGCACTTTGTGCACCCGGCGCCACTCGATGGGCGCGTCCTTCGCATACGCCTCGCGCACGAAGTCGGACTTCTTGTGCTGGTCGTCGGGCAACTTGACGTGGTTCTCGGCGTGGCACCCGTAGCACGTCGCAACGTTGGGAATGTTCGCCTCGGGCGACATCTCAACTTTGGTATGGCAGTACCGACAGTCCATGCCCAACTTGCCGGCGTGCAACTGATGGTTGAACCCGCCGCCGGGCTGATTCGGCATGTACCCGACTGCCCAGAACTTTGGCGTCGCGTAGTACCAGAATCCCCCCACCACCGCGACGAACAACCCAGCGCCGGCGATCGCACCCGCCGTGGGCAACACGTTCATCCACTTCCCGAAGATCAAGGTCTATCTCCTGCAGTCGTGGGCCCTTGCCTTCACCAACACGCACGATCACCACACCGAACGCCGAGGTTAGGCGGACCTGACGGCGCTTTCCTGTGGGACCGCAATTTGTCCAACGTGCCCAAAACCGATTCGACGCATACTGTCCGACAGGATCGAGTCTAGCGAAACCACAATCAGTTCGCTGACTTCGACCAAGTGAGTCCGATTACTTTTGGGATCGCCATGCTCCAACCAAATCCCGATCGAACACGTGACTCAGATCCAAGAACAGTTATAGGACCAATTGTCGCCTGCGGATGCTTTGTTGGAGTCGCCGTCTGGTGCGCTTGGTTCGTGGCCCACCTGCCGTGGCTTGGCATCTCACCCCAGTTGGGGGGCATCGCGGTTCTGGTCGCCTGGTTCATCGCGTGCATCGGCGGCGCGCGCGTGTCTCGTCGGTGCGACGGGCGTGACTGGGCGCGCTGGGCGGGGATTGGCGCCGTCGCCGCGCTGTCGGGGCTTCCGATCCTGGGCACGCGCGCCGAGCACGCCGCGTCAACCCTGGGCGCGAGCGAGGCCCCTCAGAAGGTCCTGATGGCGTTGGGATTCCTGCTTGTCGGGGTGGCGATGGGGTTGCTGGGAGGGATGGTCGCGCGCGTCACGCCCCGCTGCCACTGGTCACGCCCGCGAGATTGGCTCAGCGCGTTCGCCTGGGCGGCCGTCGCCGCGGCGGCCCCTCTCATCATGATCGGCGGGCTGGTCACGAGCACGCGCTCGGGCATGGCCGTGCCCGACTGGCCCACGACCTACGGATCGAACATGTTCCTGTACCCGCTGGGCGCGGGCACAAAGCCAGACATCTTCTTTGAGCACTCCCATCGCCTCTTCGGGACGCTCCTGGGCATGACCACGCTCACGCTCGCGATCTGGACGCTGCTGCGTGGGCCCAGCCGTGGAACCAAGGTGTTCGCGCTGGTCGTGCTGGGGCTGGTGATCCTGCAGGGCGTGCTCGGCGGGGTCCGCGTGCTGCAGGGAAGCGCCGACCCCGGGCGCGACGAGCGCCTCTTCAAGATCATCCACGGCGTGCTGGCGCAGCTCACGCTGGGCTCGATCGTCGCCCTCGCGTGCGTGCTCTCGCCGACGTTTCGCACTGAGCCCGACCCGGGCTCGATCTCGCTCCCCCGGGCCCGTCTGCTCCGCGTTGCGATGAACGGCGCGCTCCACGGCTCGATCTTCCAGCTGCTTCTGGGCGCGATCTACCGGCACCTGCGCCACCAGCACGTGCTCTACACGCACATCGCGTTCTCGATCGTGGTGCTGGTGATGGCGATGCTCGCGGGGGCCGCGGCGAGCGCCACGCAGGGCGATGCGCGCCTTGCGCGGATGCTCCGGCGCTGCGGCGTCTGGATGATGGGCGTGGGGATCGCCCAGTTCGCGCTGGGCTGGGTGGTGTTCCTCATCGGCGGCAGCGACGCCGCGGCGAGCGGTCCCCTGCAGGCCGTCTTGCGCACGGCGCACCAGGCGAACGGCGCGTGCCTTCTGGGGCTGGCCGTCGCCACGTTCGTTTGGGGCAAGAGGGCCCTGCGAGCTTCACGGGACCAATAACAGCGTTTTCCATCTTGCGAGCACCGACGGGGCGCGAGAGAATCGCCACGCAATCGGCGCGATCGAGCGTCGTTGTGCCGACAGGGTGGAGGGGCCCTCGCCCAGCGCTGGAAGCGTGCCATGTTCAGGAACCGCTCGAGCAACGATCCCGAGCCCGAATCGCCCGCGCCGGCTCCATCGGCCGCGCCCGCGAGCGCTCCCAAGCCTCGCACGCCGTCGATGAGCCCGATCAAGAAGCAGGCCTTCGGGTACGAGCAGGCGAGACACCTGCTCTGGCGCGCGGGCTTCGGCGGCCCGCCCTCGCAGATCCAGCTGCTCGCCTCGTGGGGCCCCGAGCGCGCGGTGGACTATCTCCTCAACTATGCGGAGGTGTCGTTCAAGCCCGTCGCCAAGGACGCCTTCGACAAGAACATCATGCGCCCCGCCACGCCCGAGGAGCAGCAGCTCGCCAACAAGGCTCGGCGTGCGCAGGACGAGGACACGCTGGCCAAGATCCGCACCGAGCGGATGGAGCGTGAGAAGAACGACCGCAGGCAGATGAAGGACCTCCAGAAGTGGTGGCTGGCGCGGATGATCGAGACGCCGCGCCCCCTCGAGGAGAAGATGACCCTCCTCTGGCACGGGCACTTCGCGACGAGCTACCGCACGATCGAGGACAGCTACCACATGTTCGTGCAGAACGAGATGTTCCGCGCGAACGCGGTGGGCAACTTCGGAACGCTGCTGGGCGCGATCGTCCACGACCCCGCGATGCTCGCGTATCTCAACAACAACCAGTCGCGCAAGGGCAAGCCCAACGAGAACCTCGCCCGCGAGATCATGGAGCTCTTCTCGCTGGGCGTGGGCGGGTACACGGAGCAGGACATCAAGGAGGGCGCGCGGGCCCTCACGGGGTACACCTACCAGGACGACGAGTTCGTCTTCCGCCGGAACGACCACGACGACAACCCCAAGACGATCCTCGGGCACAACGGCAAGATCGACGGCGACGAGTTCGTGCGCATCATCCTCGAGCAGCGCTCGTGCCCGCGGTTCGTCGCACGCAAGCTCTACAAGTTCTTCGCCGCGGACATCCCGCCGCTGGACGCGACCGACGGCGACAGGCAGCTCGACGAGTTCCACCGGCGCGCGATCGAGGACCTTGCCGCGGAGGTGCGACGCTCGCGCTACGAGCTCAAGCCCGTGCTGCGCCGGCTGTTCCTTTCCGAGCACTTCTACGACGAGCGGATCGCGGGGCAGCAGATCAAGTCCCCCGTGCAGCTCGTCGTGGGCGCGATCCGTTCGCTCAACACGCCCGTGCGCGACCAGGGGTTGCTGCTCGACGCGATGGACCGCATGGGGCAGGACATCTTCTACCCGCCCAGCGTGAAGGGGTGGGACGGCGGGCGCTCGTGGATCAACACCTCCACGCTCTACGTAAGGCAGAACACCCTCACGTACCTGCTCACAGGCAAGAAGCCCAAGGGCTACGACGCGCTGGCGGACAAGGAGAAGTTCGACTCGATGGCGCTGCTGGGCGAGCTGGCCAAGGCCGATCCCGGCGCGGAGAAGGACGCGGGCAAGGTCGCGGAGTATCTGCTGCGCCTGGCGCTGGGCTCGGCCCCGGCGGAGGGCAAGGATGCGCTGGTGGCGTTCGCCGGAAAGTCCGGCGGCGCGGTGACGGGCGATGTCGTGACGGGCATGCTACTCATCATCACCGCGATGCCCGAGTATCAGTTGTGCTGAAGACCGGAACGACGCGGTGAGGATCGGCGTGAGGGATCACGGGCGCGGGTTGGGAAGGATCATCCATGGACCTCTCTGATTGCTCGGCATTCACGCGGCGGCAGTTCCTCCGCTCGGGGCTCATCATGGCCTCGGCGGCGGCGACCCTCCCCGCGTTCCTCAATCGCTCCGCTCTCGCCATGCAGCCCGCGCACGGGCTCTCCTCCACGCCCGGCGTGCCGGATGAACGCATCCTCGTCGTCGTGCAGCTCTCGGGCGGCAACGACGGGCTCAACACCGTCATCCCCTACGGCGACCCGCACTACTTCAAGGTCCGCCCCGCCATCGGGATCCCCGAAGCGCAGGTCCTCAAGCTCGAGACGACGCGCGGCATCGGGCTCCACCCGCAGATGACCGGCTTCAAGGACCTCTACGACAACGGGCTCATGAGCGTCGTGCAGGGCGTGGGCTACCCCAACCCCAATCGATCTCACTTCAAGTCCATGGACATCTGGCACACCGCCGACATCGCCGGCACCGGCGACGGATGGCTCGGACGCTACTTCGACAGCGAGTGCTGCGGGTACGGCCGGGGGGAGAGCGGAAAGCCCGAGGGCGGAGGGTCGAAGGTCCTCCAGGCGTCGCGCCAGCCCGGCATCGCGATCGGACGCAGCGCGCCCCTGGCGATGCAGGGCCAGCGCGTCAAGCCCATCGCCTTCGAGAGCGAGGAGCTCTTCCGCTGGATCGGCGAGGATGTGCACCCCGCGCTCAAGGACCCGTACCTGACGACGCAGAACCGCGGCGCGCCCGCGAGCGCGGGGGACACGAACGCCGCGTTCCTCATGCGCACCGCGCTGGACGCGCAGGTCTCCAGCGACATGATCCGCAAGGCCGTGCGCACCAAGCCGATGGTCACGTATCCGAACTCGGAGCTCGCGCGCCAGCTCGCGATGGTCGCCTCGATGATCCGCGCCAACCTGCCCACGCGTGTGTACTACGTCCAGCTCGGCGGCTTCGACACGCACGCGCAGCAGGGCGGACCCCAGGGTCGCCACGCCCAACTGCTGGGGCAGCTCGCCGCCGCGATGAAGGCCTTCTACGCCGACCTCAAGGCGCAGGAGAACGACACGCGCGTGCTCACGATGAGCTTCTCCGAGTTCGGGCGGCGCGTCGCGCAGAACGCGAGCCAGGGCACGGACCACGGCACGGCCGCGCCCATGTTCCTCTTCGGGCCCATGATCAAGCCGGGCATCATCGGCGACCACCCTTCGCTCACCGACCTGGACGATGGCGACCTGAAGTTCCGCACGGACTTCCGCAGTGTGTACGCGGGCATCCTCGAGGGCTGGCTCAAGGCCGACTCGAAGAAAGTGCTCGAGGGACACTTCGCTCCGGTGCCGGTGGTCCGGAAGGCGTAAGCGCACGCGGCCCATGTTTTCGCTCGCCGGGGCTTGGAATTCTGCGCGCGGCGCGGTAGGGTGCCCGGATGAAGCACCCCGCCCTTGACGCCGTGGCTCCCGCCCTCGCGCTCGCCCTCTGTGCCGGCGCTCCCTGCGCCGCGCAGATCATCCCGCGCCCGGACCACGTCGTGATCGTGATCGAGGAGAACCGCTCCTACACCGACATCATCGACGGCGGGCAGGCGCCGTACATCAACTCCATCGCCGCGGCGGGCGCGCTCATGACCCAGTCCTTCGGCGTGGCCCGACCGAGCCAGCCCAACTACATCGCGTTCTTCTCGGGCACGACGCTGGGCATCAACACCAACAACGTGTACCCGCACACGATGTTCACCAACCCCAACCTGGGACGCAAGCTCATCGACGCAGGGTTCACGTTCACGGGGTACAGCGAGACGCTCCCCGCCGTGGGCTCGGACGTGGCCTCGGCGGGCACCACGGCGACGGGCCTCTATCAGCGCAAGCACAATCCGTGGGTGAACTGGCAGGACTCGACGATCCCCCTCCCGCCCAACAAGCTGCCGCCGGAGGTCAATCGCCCGTACACGGACTTCCCGACCGACTTCTCCACCCTGCCCACGCTCTCGATCATCGTGCCCAACCAACTGCACGACATGCACGACGGCACGATCGCGCAGGGCGATGCGTGGGCCCAGGCGAACATCGAGGCCTACCGCCAGTGGTGCGCGGCACACAACTCCCTTCTCATCATCACCTGGGACGAGGACAGCTTCGTCGCCGCGAACAACAACCGCGTCGCGACGATCTTCTACGGGCCGATGGTCGTCCCCGGGCAATACGCGCAGACCGTGACGCACTACGAGATGCTGCGCACGCTCGAGGACATGTTCGGGCTCGGGCACGACGCGAACACCGTGAACGCCACCCCGATCACCAGCATCTGGGTCCAGCCTGTCCCGTGCTACGCCAACTGCGACGGCAGCACCGTCGTGCCCGTCCTGAGCGCCAACGACTTCTCCTGCTTCCTCTCCAAGTTCCGCTCGGGCGACCAGGGCGCCAACTGCGACGGGAGCACCGACATCCCCACGCTCAGCGCGTTCGATTTCACGTGCTTCCTCACGGCCTTCCGCGCGGGATGCCCGTAACGCTCGGCTGAACGGCTGCGCTCACTGCACCTTCGCCAACGCGATCAGTCGCTCGCGGGTCGT
Organism: uncultured Phycisphaeraceae bacterium; assembly: GCA_964399625.1. GTDB lineage: Bacteria > Planctomycetota > Phycisphaerae > Phycisphaerales > UBA1924 > CAYNSB01. Next base: position 3,313 of record CAYNSB010000072.1, on the reverse strand, counting down.
CACCACCACGCCGCCGGGCCTCTCCAGCGTCACCGCGAACATCGTCGCCTTGCCCACCTTGATCTTGGGCGTGATCGCGAGGGTGGCGCTCTCGGCGCCCGCTGGGATGTCGAAGACGCCGCCATCGATCGGGTACTTCTCGTCCTGGTCCTTGTCGAAGATCCAGAGTTGGTACTGCGCCAGTTTGGGGTCGTTGCTCTTGAGCCCGGCGAACCGCACGTACCCCTCGTTCTTCGCATCGCTCCACACGACGCGCCCCGAAACGCCTTGCGACAGCGGGTCCTTGAAGGGCTCCCACGCCGACTCCTTTGCGTCGGGGGCGTTCTTGGAAAGGATCGCCATCCGCTCGTCGGGCGTCAGCACCGGGACCGGGGGCGGCGCGTTCAACCGCGGCCACCACGCGATCGCCGCGAGCGCGATCCCCGCCGCCGCCGCGAGCCACGCCAGCGGCGCCGATCGGCGTGACCACGTCGCGCCGCGCGCGTCGATCCGTCCCGCGACACCCGCCATCAGCGGTTCGGCCGCGGCGAGCGCCCGCGCTCGCACCGCCTCGGGAAGCGCCGCACGATCCGACCCGCGTTCAAGCCACACCGCCGATGCCGGCGCGGAGAAGTGCGCCAGGTCCACATCGGGGTGCAGCGCGGCGAGTCGATCGATCTCGCGCCGCTCTTCGGCGCTAACCCCATCGATCGCCATCGTGCACAGCAGGTCGAGCAGGCGCTCCCGCGTGGACATGTTGGGCGTGTTGGGGGTGCTCATGCGCCACCTCCCGCCGAGAGCATCGGGTCGCTGGCGAGCGCCTCGCGCAGGCGGATCAGCCCGTTGCGAACGCGCGTCTTGATGGTCCCCAACGGCACGTTGAGGACCTTGGCCGCCGCTTCCTGCGTCAGCCCGCGCTGGACCGTCAATCGGAGCGCCTCGGCCTGCTCCGCGGAGAGGGTCGCCATCGCCGCCGCGGCACGCTGCGACTCGGGCGAACTCCCCTCGCCCGCCCCGACGTGCGCCGGTGAGACGCCCGTGGGTTCCCCGGTCGCGTCGAACTCCTGCAGCTCGCACGCGCCCTCGTGCCGGCGCTGCGATCGACGGAAATCCAGCACGGCGCTGCGCGCCACGGCCGCGACGAACGCCGTCTCGCTCCCGCGCGTGCCGTCGTACTTGTGCGCCACGCGCCAGAGCTTCACGAACGCCTCCTGGGCCGCATCCTCCGCGTCGGCCGAACGCCGGCAATAGGTGCGGGCGATGGACCACACGATCGGCCCGAACTGGTCCGCGGCCCGTGCGAAGGCGTCGCGCTGCCCGCGCGCCACCCCCCCGAGGACCGAAACGGTCCCCGACGGAGCGATCGCTGTGCCCATGGACGCCGATTCCACGCCGAGGGTCTCGCCGGTCGGAGGTTCGCCACCACACGCGCGCCGCGCACACTGCGCCGCGCCGGGTGCCCAGTCGGGCCTACGGACCCATCGGTCGGATGGATTTTGCTCCCGCACAGAATCGCCGCGGGCAACCCGCGCCGCCCCGGGCCCGCGCCCCACCGATCACTTCGATTTCATGTGCTCGTTGTACATGCCCGTGTGCCCGGCGCCAGCGCCCTTGGGCGGCTCGCTCATGTAAGGCCCGGTCTTCATCGCCTGGATGATGATCAGCACCAGCACCGTCACCACCGCCAGCGGCGAGACGATGAAGAGCAAGAGCAGAACCTTGGGCCTGCGCCGCCCCGGCGCCGTCTGCACGCTCGGCGCCAAGGTTTGCGAGGGGCTCGTCTGCATCGCGTATCGATCCTTCGGGATGCCCAACGGGAGCGTGCGGCGCACGCTCCATCACACACCCGGCGACGCTCCCGTTTCTACTTCGTCGCGGCCGCGTGCAACTCCGCGACCTTGGCCCAATTGACGACGCCCCACCACGCCGCGAGGTAGTCCGCACGCTTGTTCTGGTACTTCAGGTAGTACGCGTGCTCCCACACGTCCACGCCCAGGATCGGCGTGCCCTCGCATCCCGCGATCGCCTTGCCCATGAGCGGGTTGTCCTGGTTCGCGGTGGACGCGATCTGCAGGGACTTGTCGGGCGCGACAATCAGCCACGCCCAGCCCGAGCCGAACCGCCCGACGCCCGCCTTGGCGAACTCCTCCTTGAAGTGCGCCAAATCGCCCCAGCCCTTCTTGAGGCCATCGAGCAGCTTGCCCGACGGCTCGCCGCCCTTGCCCGCGGGGGCCATAAGCGTCCAGAACATGGAGTGGTTCACGTGCCCGCCGGCGTTGTTGCGGACCGGGCCCCGCTTGTCCTCGGGGATGTCCTTGAGGTTCTTGATCACCTCAACGGGGTCCGCGTCCGCCCACTTGGTCCCCTCAAGAGCCTTGTTCGCGTTGTCCACATACGCCTTGTGGTGGCGCCCGTGGTGGATCTCCATGGTCAGCTTGTCGATCGCCGGCTCAAGAGCATCATTGGCGTACGGCAGGTTGGGAAGAGTGAAGGGCATCGTGTTCTCCTTCTCACGTGTGTTCGGGGATTTGTCATCGCAGGCTATCCACGAACTGTCCCCCGAGGCGACCGAGAACCGAAGACATAGAGCGGCGAGCCTTGCAAGTGCCGCGCGCGTCTGTATGCTGCTCGCCCCTCGTGGATTCGGCCCCGACCGGATGGATTCGCCCACCCACGCGGTAACAGTTTCCGACCCTCGATCGGGAGCGTCGGATTGGATGGAAGGGCCCACGGGCCCGTCGATCCGACGCCGGACGGAGTCCGCGCTGAGGAAACTGACATTGGTTCGGTTTTTGTGCGGATCTGAATCCAGACTGTTAGTGAAAACTACGCCTCGGCATACGCTGAGGCTGAAACTTTCCTAGCGTACCAGCGTATATGCGGGGACACTGCGCGTGCTCCCGTGCGTGCTGGGTCGGGGTGGATCGCACGAAATCGGATGTGTTGATGGGTCGGAAGTGAATCCGCTCGGGGAATCTATCGGACTCGATTGCCCGGATGGCGAAGAACAAAACTGAACACGCGGGCCCCTCGGAGCGTGTGAAATGTGGTAATCTGCGATGCCAACCAAAGGACTGACCATGGGCCGTCTGAACCGCACATCCCCCAGCCCCCTCGAGCAGGTGCGCCGCCGGCACCGAGTGGGTGTGAGTGCGTCTTCGGCTCCCAAGACGTCTCGACGCACCCTCTCGTCCGACGACGAGAAGCTCCTGAACACCATCATGGCCTCGGAGCAGGACTACATCGATAGTCCGGCCTTCTACGAGAAGGAAGCCGAGCGGAAGATCTACGACGAAGCGCCGGACATCCAGAAGCCGGACACGTCGTGGTACCA
>CAYNSB010000071.1:0-13426 GCA_964399625.1 uncultured Phycisphaeraceae bacterium | reverse complement strand
AGATGTTGATCGGCGCTCCGATCGAGCGGTTGCCCACCGTCATCACGATGGGAAGCCCGAGGCCCGAGACGTTGTAGACAGCCTCGGCCATGTAGAGGATCCCCTGGCTCGCGGTGGCGGTGTAGGCGCGGGCCCCGCATGCCGAGGCGCCGATCGCGACGGACATGGCGGCGAACTCGCTCTCCACGTTGATGAACTCGCACGGCGACAGGGCGCCGCTCTTCACGATCGCGCTGAGCCCCTCGACGATGTGCGTCTGCGGTGTGATGGGGTACGCGCAGATGACCTCGGGCCTGCAGAGCGCGACCGCCTCGGCGATCGCCTGCGAACCTTCACACTGTTTCAGCATGGAGCACCGTTCCCTTGCACAGCACGAACGCCTCGCGTGCCGCCGCGATGTTCTTCTCCGCGATGGGGCCCTTGAACTTCTGGCGGATGGCGGACTCGATCGACGCCTGCTTGAGCTGTCCCGTCATGGCGCACAGCCCCGCGAGCAGCACGGCGTTGGGCACGGGGCGCCCCACAAGACGCAGGGCGATCTCCGTCGCGGGGAGTGTGCGCGCATGACCCTCCGGGAGCGTTCGCAGATATTCATCGATGCCCAGCTGGTCCAGCGAGCGCGAGGAGTTGATGAGGACGTATCCGCTCGCCGACAACCCATCGAACACCTTGATCTGGTGGAGCAGCGTCGGATCCTGGACCACGATGGCGTCGGGAGTCGTGACAGGCTCGCGCGCTCGGATCTCGCCATCGCTCAGGCGCACGAACGACACGACGGGCGCGCCCATGCGCTCCGACCCGAAACTGGGGATGGCCTGGGCCCAGAGTCCCTCGACAAATCCTGCGATCGACAGAAGCTCCGCCGCCGTCACAACTCCCTGCCCGCCCCGACCGTGAATGCGCACTTCAAACACGTCCGAACTCCTCGGCGTGGGTCATTCCACACCCCTGACGCAGCAAACCGCTCGCCATGCGCTCGAGGGCATCAGCGAGCACTCGCCGTGATGCGTCGGGGTGTGCGATGAACCGTTGGCGCGCTGCTACGCCCGTTGGATGCGAACATCGAGCGACCAGCGAGCGAGTGGATCGCGCACGCCGGCACGCCGTGCTCATCCGATTCCGAGAGACGCGACGCGCCCGGATTCCAACAGGTGAGACTCGCGGGACGGAGGGGCTTCGCAACGGGCGTGCGAGCGCAGGCACGCGACGTGCTGTGCTTGAGGGAGGACGCGCACGACGCAGTTGTCGCGCCCGCGCGTTGCCGTCGATTGCGGACCACGTCGTCATCAAGTAGCATGGATCCTCATCAACTCACCCGTCCCCGCGTCCCGCGTGCGTGCTGATCCGCGGGACGGCCACAGAGGCACCGCATGAAACTCGCAGTCCTGAAGGAACTCGCTCCCGGTGAACGGCGAGTTGCTCTCGTTCCCGAGTCCGTGAAGAAGCTCACCAAAGAAGGCTTCCTCGTGTTCGTCGAAAGCGGCGCGGGCGAACGGGCGTACTTCCCCGATCGGGCGTACCTCGAAGCGGGGGCCACCATCGAGCGGGATCTTGGTACGCTCGTGGGAGGGGCGGACTGCGTGCTCAAGGTTGGCATTCCGCTCGCCGGCGAACCGCGCGACGAGGTCGCTCTGCTGCGCGCCGGGCAGATGTACCTCGCCTCGCTGATGCCCACGCGCAATCCCGACACCGTCAGGTCGCTCTTGCAGCGTGGGGTCACGGCGTTCTCCACGGACACGATCCCACGCACGACCCGTGCGCAGGCCATGGACACGCTCTCGGCGATGGCGAACATCTCCGGGTACAAGGGCGCGCTCATGGCGGCGCTCGAGCTGGCGCGGTACACGCCGATGCTTACCACGGCCGCGGGCACCATGCTGCCCGCCAAGTACTTCGTCATCGGCGCGGGCGTCGCCGGGCTCCAGGCGATCGCGACGTCGCGCCGCATCGGCGCCTCGGTCTTTGCGACGGACGTTCGGCCGGAGGTCAAGGAGCAGATCGAGAGCGTCGGCGCCAAGTACGTGGGCATCCAGCTCAAGGCGAGCGCCTCGGCGGGTGGCGGGTACGCCGGGGAACTGAGCGAGGACGACAAGGCCAAGCAGCGCGAGCTGCTCGCCGAGCAGTGCGCCATGTCGAGCGCGGTGATCACCACGGCGCTGATCCGGGGCGTGACGGCGCCCAAGCTCATCAGCGCCGAGATCGTGCGCACCATGAAGCCCGGATCGGTGATCATCGATCTGGCCGCCGACGGTGGCGGCAACTGTGCGCTGTCCCGCCCGGGCGAGACGATCGAGGAGAACGGGGTGCGCATCGTGGCGCCGCTCAACGTTCCTGCGTCCATGCCCACCGACGCGAGCACGCTGTGGTCGCGGAACATCACGAACTTCCTGCTCGCGTTCTGGAAGGACAAGGCCTTCAGCCTCGATCTGAACGACGAGATCATGCGCGGCGCGGTCGTCACACATCAGGGCGCGATCCTGAACCCATGGGTGAAGGAATCGCTCGCCGCCGCCACCGCCCGCTGACCGATCGATCGGCCCACGCACCAGAAAGGAGCTTCCAGTGCGTTTGTTGACCAGATATGCGGCCCCTCTCGTGTCGCTGCTCGCCTGCGCCGTTGCGCAGGCCCAGGAGCCCGTCGCGCCCGCCGGCCCGAACGCCCACGCGCCCGCGTCGATCGACTACATCTCCGCGCTCTTCGTGTTCATGCTCGCGACGTTCATCGGCATCGGGGTCATCCGGCGCGTCTCGCGTTTGCTCCACACGCCGCTCATGTCCCTGACGAACGCGATCTCGGCGATCGCCGTCGTGGGCTCGATCATGATTGCGGGCGGCGAGAACTACCCGAACTCGATCCGTGTGCTGGGCGCGATCGCGCTCTTCGCCTCGATGACCAACATCATCTCGGGCTTTCTCATCACCAATCGCATGCTCAAGATGTTCAAGACGAGCGAGGGAGGCAAGCCATGAGCACCTTCACGCTCGTGATCGGGATCGCGTACGTCATCGCGACGGCGCTGTTCATTCTCTCCCTGCACTGGCTGAGCGACCCCAAGCTCGCGCCGCGCGGCGTGGCGGCGGGCGTGGCGGGCATGGCCCTGGCGGTCATCGCAACCTGGGCCAGGCCGGATGTCTCTCACCACACGGACCTCACACGACATCTCTGGGTCATCATCCCGATTGCGCTGGCGGTCTGGCCCGGGGTATGGCTCTCGCTCGTGCCGCTCACCGCGGTGCCCCAGCGGACCGCGCTGTCGCACGCGTTCGGCGGGCTTGCGGCCGGGCTTGTGGGCACGGCCGAGTACCTCCACTGGTACTTCCACGCCCCCGAGTCCGTCACCACGTTCCGCATGGTCGCGATCGTCGCGGAGATCGTGCTGGGCTACCTCACGTTCACGGGCTCGCTCATTGCCGCCGGAAAGCTGCAGGAAGTCAAGATCATCCCCCAGCGACCCTGGACCTATCCGGGGCAGAACGTGGTGAACCTGATCTCGTTCGGCGCGGCGATCGTGCTCGGCGCGATCCTCGTGACGAACCCGCTGGCGTCTTGGGCGCCGTTCGTCTTCGCGGGCATCATCTTCCTCGCGCTCAACTTCGGGTGGATGCTCGTCATGCCCATCGGCGGGGCGGACATGCCCACGGTCATCGCGATCCTCAACGCGTACGCCGGGCTCTCGGCTGTCGCGATGGGCTTCGTGCTCGACAACAAACTGCTCATCACCGCCGGCGCGCTCGATGGCTCCAGCGGCCTCATCCTCTCCATCATTATGTGCAAGGCGATGAACCGCTCGTTCTCGAACGTGCTGTTCGGCGCGATCGGGCAGGTGCAGCAGAAGGCCGCCGCGGGCGAGCAGAAGCAGTACAAGGCGGACACCCCCGAGAACGCCGCGGCGATGATGGAGCAGGCGAGCTCGGTGGTCATCGTGCCGGGCTACGGCATGGCGGTCGCGCAGGCCCAGCACCGCGTGCGCGAGCTGTACGACCAGCTCACCAAGCGCGGCGTGAGCGTGAAGTTCGCGATCCACCCCGTCGCGGGGCGCATGCCCGGGCACATGAACGTGCTCCTGGCCGAGTCCGAGATTCCGTACACCGATCTGGTCGACATGGGCGAGATCAACGGCGACATGGCCCAGTGCGACGTGTGCCTCGTGCTTGGCGCCAACGACGTGGTGAATCCCGCCGCACGCTCGGACAAATCGAGCCCAATCTTCGGCATGCCGATCATCGACGCGGACAAGGCCCGCACCGTGTTTGCCATCAAGCGCAGCAAGAACCCGGGATTTGCGGGCATCGACAACGAGCTCTATTTCCTGGACAAGACGTGGATGCTCTTCGGCGATGCCAAGGCGGTGGTGGGGGAGCTCGTCAAGAAGCTGCAGGGCGATGGCGGCATGCACTGACGCTCGTCAGATGCCGGCAATCATGCGCCGGGCGATGTGGGCGCGCTCGAGGAGCGTCTCGAGGGTGCGCTCCGTGAGCGTGATGTGCCCGAGCTTGCGCCCTTCGCGCGGGGCCTTGCCGTAGAGGTGCACGTGCGCGCGGGGGATCGCGGAGAGCTCCGCGACGGAGGGGCACGATCCGATGAGATTGAGCATCGCGGCGTGGCCACCCAGGCGCATGCCCGCAGCCCCGAGCGGCAGACCCATGATCGCACGGATGTGGTTCTCGAACTGGCTCGTCTGCGATCCCTCGATCGTCCAGTGCCCCGAGTTGTGCACGCGCGGGGCCATCTCGTTGGCGAGCAGGCGATCGCCAACCTGGAACCACTCGATCGCGAGCACGCCCACATAATCCAAAGCCTCGAGCACGGCCCGGGCCGCGTCCTCGGCGTCGCGTTGCAGGTGAGGCGAGAGCGCCGGCGCCGGGGCGATCGACGTGCGCAGGATGCCACCCTCGTGTTGGTTCCAGACGAGGGGGTAAAAGTGGATCGTGCGAGGCGCGGCGATCGTGTGTTGCCGCACGGAAATCGTCGAGAGTTCACGCTCGAACGCGACGAACTCCTCGAGGATGAGTCCGCCGGGTGCGGCGTGCAACGCCTTCCACGCACGATCGACATCGTCCCGCGAGCGCAGCACGAACTGCCCCTTGCCGTCGTAGCCGAATCGGCGCGTCTTGAGCACGCAGGGGTAGCCCAGCCGCAGGCTCACGCGGTCCAGCCCTTCGCGCGTGCCGATCGCCTCGAACTCGGGAGTCGCCAGCCCCAAGCGCCGAAAGAGCGTCTTCTCAAGCAGCCGGTCCTGCGCCTGCGCGAGCGCATCGGAACTCGGATGCACGGGCACGATCGACTCGAGCGCCCGCACGCTGAGCATCGGCACGCTCTCCCACTCGTACGTGACGAGGTCCACCGAGCGAGCGAAGCGTGCCAGCGCGTCGTGGTCGTCGAAGCTGCCCACGGTCAGCGGAGCGACCTTCCCGGCCGGCGCGTCGGGCGCGGAGTCGTACACGCGGAACTCGAATCCGAGCGGATACCCCGCCAGCGCGAGCATGCGCCCGAGCTGGCCTCCCCCGAGAATCCCGATCCTCACGTGTGCTCTCCCGGGTGCATCGGCGAGGGCACGCGCGGGTCCGGGTTGGCGAGCACGCGCCGCGTCTGGTCGGCGCGGAACTTCTTGACGGCCTCGCGGATCGAGGGCTGCTTGATTCCCACGATCATCGCCGCGAGAAGAGCCGCGTTGATCGCGCCGGCTCGCCCGATCGCGAGCGTGCCCACCGGCACGCCCGCGGGCATCTGCACGATGGAGAGGAGCGAGTCCACCCCGTGCAGGGCGCTGCTCAGCACGGGCACGCCAAGCACCGGCAGGCACGTCTTGCTGGCGCACATGCCGGGCAGATGCGCCGCGCCCCCAGCGCCCGCGATGATCACCTCGAGCCCCCGAGCCTCGGCGCCGCTCGCGTACTCCATCAGCAGGTCCGGCGTGCGATGGGCCGAGACGATCTTGACCTCGTGCGCGACGCCCAGTTGCTGAAGGGTCTCCGCGGCGTGGGCGAGCGTCTCCCAGTCCGAGGCCGAGCCCATGATGATGCCGACGAGCGGTTTCACGAGGCTGGGAGGATATCAGAACGCGGGCACCAACGCTGCACGGCGCCGGAACAGCGAGAAAGTGGCGTTCAGCGATCGCCGTGCAGATGCAGTGCGTGGAACGCCGCGACGATGAGGCTGTGGTGGATCACGCCCGAGCGGATCAGCCCGGGGATGTCCGCCAGCGGCACCAGATGCACCGCGATCTCCTCGTGCTCGTCGAGGGCGAGGTTGTCCCGCACACGCCGCACGTCTGTCAGCAGACCTGTGTGCACCCAGTTCGTGTTGAGCGCCGGGTTGGCCGAGACGCGACCGATCATGCGGATCGGCGGAGCGCCGGGCGCGGGGGCGTACCCCGTTTCCTCGAGCAGCTCGCGCTCGCACGTGCGGGCGGGCTCCTCGCCTGCTTCCACGACGCCGCCGGGAATCTCGAGCGTGACCTGATTGGTCCCGTAGCGGAATTGCTCCACCATGACGATGCGCCGTTCGGGTGTGAGCGCAATGATGTTGACCCAGTCCGGGCACTCGATGATCGTGAAGTCGCCGCCGCGATTGGGATTCGTCGCGGACGTGAAGCGACGCATCTGGAGCGACAGGATGCGTGTCCTGTGCACCTCGCGTGCGGGCTCGGCGTGCCAGGGGCGGATCTTGGAATCCGGAATAGCGGGGGAGCGGGATGTGTGCTCGGGCATGGTCGGTAGACTAGCGGCATGCGGCGCACGCAACGGCGATGGCGAGTGGTGAAGTGGGCGACGCTCGTGGTCGGGTTGGTGCTGCTGAATTGGCCGATGGGGTGGGCCTTACTCGCCTCAAGCCAGCAGTTCCAGATTCGCTATGTCAAGGGCAGTGAGGCATCGGTCATCGGCTGGCCAGCAAGAGTGCCGAGCGACTGGCCCGTGCCTTCCACCATCATCGAGGACGCGGGATTTGGTGCATCAAGTGTGTTTGCAGGCTTTCCTGATCAGGACGAGCTCTCGAAGCCTGATCACCCAACCTTGAGAACGGTCTGGCGCACGCAAGTTGGGTGGCCGTGCCGTGCGATCGAGTGGACCTCCATAAACGATTCAGGCAATCGGGTCATTCCCAACACGATTCTCCGTCGGTCTGGATATTCGATCCGCTGGCACGGCATTTCGGGAGGTCTGACGGCGGAGCAAGGACCGCCGGGAAGGATTTATCACGTGCCGGTTCGTCCGATTCCCCTGGGCCTCGCGATCAATACGACTTGTGCCCTCGCTCTTGCGATCGGTTTGCGCTTCACAGTGTGCCGCCTCTTCGGCCCGCGCCCTCACCAATGCCCCTCCTGCCGCTACGACCTTCGTGGCCTGAGTTCCTCGGTCTGTCCGGAGTGCGGCTCGCCCATCTCACCCAAACCGTCTGCGAACGCGAGCCCCTCGAATTCCGCCACCAGCGCGGTACACTGAGTCGATCGCCCGCGCTCTCGGCGACTCGCCCCGATGCACGGGCACTACACCTCTGGAGTCTGCTATGTCTGTGCATGCCTCATCGTCCGCGAAGCCGGCCGACATTCGCAACATCCTCCTGTGCGGGCACGGTGGATCGGGGAAGACGTTCCTGACCGACCGCCTGCTGTTCACCGCGTCGGAGCAGGGCGGGGCCTCCGCGGGGATCCACCTCAAGCGCTGCGGTTCGCCCGACGACGGCACGAGCCTCTCGGACCACACGGAGAGCGAGAAGCACCACAAGCACTCGCTCACGACCAAGCTCTTCCACTTCAACTTCCACGGACACCAGGTGAACCTGCTCGACTCGCCCGGGCTCGGCGACTTCATCGGGCACGCGATCGCCGCGATGCCCGCGGTGGAGACCGTCGCCGTCGTCATCGACGCAGTGCGCGGCATCGAGTCGGGCACGCGGCGCCTGATGACGATCGCCGGCGAGCGCCAGATCCCGCGCCTGATCATCGTGAACAAGATCGACTCGCAGGAGGCGGACCTGGAAGGGCTCGTCGCGCAGATCCGCGAGCAGTTCGGGTCGATCTGCCTGCCGATCAACCTCCCGGCCGAGGGCGGCAAGAAGGTGATCAACGTCTTCGATCACGACGGGAGCGACAGCGCGGGAGACTCGGCGGACTTCTCCAGCGTCCGCGAGGCTCACAAGGCGATCATCGAGCAGATCGTGGAGGTCGAGGAGCGCCTGATGGAGGTGTACCTCGAGAAGGGCGAGGCGTTCAGCCCAGAGGACCTGCACGGGGCGTTCGAGAAGTGCCTGGGGCAGGCGCACCTCGTGCCCATCTGCTTCGTCAGCGCCAAGACGGGCGTGGGCGCGGAGGACCTGCTGCACATCTTCGCCGACCTCTGCCCCAGCCCCATCGAGGTCACGCCCCCCGAGTTCCAGTACCGCCCGATCGCGCCCAGCGGCGAGCCGGGCGAGGAGCAGGACTTTGCGGCCAAGCCCGATCCCGCGGGCAAGGTGATCGCGCACGTGTTCAAGGTGACCGCCGACCCGTTCGTGGGCAAGCTCGCGTTCTTCCGCGTGCACTCGGGCACCGTGAAGCACAAGGCCGACCTGTTCCTCAATGACCACAAGAAGGCGCTGCGCATCGGGCACCTGTTCAAGCTGCAGGGCAAGGAGCACGTCGAGGTGAACGAGGTCGGGCCCGGCGACATCGGCGCCGTGGCGAAGCTGGACGAGCTCCACTTCAACGGCGTGCTCCACGACTCGCACGAGCACGACAGCGTGCACCTGCGTGCGCTGGCGCTCCCGCGCCCCATGTTCGGGCTCGCGATCGAGCTGAAGAACCACGCCGACGAGACGAAGTTCGCCAACGCGTGCCAGAAGCTGCAGGAGGAGGACCCCTGCTTCCACGTGGAGCGCATCGCCGCGACGAAGCAGACGGTCATCCGCGGGCTGGGTGAGCTGCACCTGCGCGTCGTGATGGAGAAGCTCAAGGCTCAGTACAACATCGATCTGATCACCAGCCCGCCCAAGACTGCGTACAAGGAGACGATCACCACGCCCGCCAACGGGCACCATCGGCACAAGAAGCAGACCGGCGGCGCCGGGCAGTTTGGCGAGGTGTACCTGCGCATCGAGCCGTTGCCGCTGGACCATCCCGATGGCTTCGAGTTCGTGTCGGAGGTCGTCGGCGGCACGGTCCCGCGTCAGTACTGGCCAGCGGTCGAGAAGGGCGTTCGCCAGATCATGGCCGACGGCGCGATCGCGGGCTATCCGATGCGCGGCGTGCGCTGCGTGCTCTACGACGGCAAGTACCACGACGTGGACAGCAAGGAGATCGCGTTCGTCACCGCGGGCAAGCGCGCGTTCATCGACGCGGTCAGCAAGGCCCGCCCCAAGCTCCTCGAGCCCTACGTCACGGTGGAGATCACCGCGCCCAACAAGTACCTGGGCGACATCGCGGGCCACCTCTCCACGAAGCGCGGGCGCGTGCAGGACACGCAGATGATCGGCGGCGAGAGCTGCATCGTTCGCGCCATCGCACCGGTGGGGGAGCTCCAGAATTACGCCAACGAGCTCAAGAGCCTCACCGCCGGAACGGGCGCGTACACGATGGACTATTCGCACGACGAGCACACGCCCAACAACGTGCAGCAGGAGATCGTCGCCGCGTTCAAGCCAAGGCACGAGGAAGACTGAACCGATGGCGAACCGCGTTCGCCGCGCAGCGTCCCGGCGGATCGGATATCCTCGTTCGAGCCCAGCCGGACCGTGTCCATTGCCGGCTCCGCTGGGCGGCGCTCTTGGGAGGCATCGATGACCAGCAAGCAACCGGTTTTTCTGTGGCTCACCGTGGTGCTCCTCCTCCTGGCGGGCGGGACGCTGATGTGGGCGATCCAACGGCTCGGGAGCGAGATGGGCGCGTCGCCCAGCGTCGCCGCGGTCGCCCCGACCAAGGGCGGAACGCACACGGGCGTCGCGGGCAGCGGCGTCGAGGTGTCCACGCTCCGGGACGCGATCACGCGGGGCGACTGGGCCGCGCTCAAGGGCGAGATCACGCAGAAGAAGGTTGATCCCAACGCGCAGATGCAACTCATGGAGGGATCGCGCCGGCAGATGTCGATGCTCGCCTTCGCCGCGATGCACGGCAGCGTGAACGGCGTGAAGGAACTGCTGGGAGTTGGCGCCGAGCCCGATGTGGCGGATAGCGCCGGCATCACGCCGCTCATGCTCGCCTCGGCCAAGGGCGACGCCGCGATCGTCAAGGCCCTGCTGGAAGCCAAGGCACGCGTCGAGATCCGCAACAAGTGGGGGCAGACGGCCCTGATGATGGCCGCGCAGGCCGGCGAGAGCGATGTCGTCACGCTCCTGCTCTCGGCGGGCGCCAACGCCAAGGCCGTGGACGAGGAAGGCTCGTCCGTTCTTGCTCGCGCCACGGGCGGCGACTCCTCCGTCGCGACGCTCAAGTCCCTGATCACCGCCGGCGCCGATGTGGACGCGGCGAACAACGAGGGCGTCACGCCGCTCATGCGTGCCGCCGAGCGTGGCGACGCGGAGAAGGCGGTGCTGCTGCTCAACTCCGGCGCCAAGCCCGAGCTCAAGGACAAGGATGGCCGTCGCGCGATCGACTGGGCGCAACAGCGCAGCGACGATGCGGGGGCCAAGGTCGCCGAGGTCCTTGCCAAGGCCAAGAAGTAAGCCGGTTGGAGGCACACCGTTGAGCCCGAACGCCAGGCCGTTCGTCGCCATCGCGGGCGTGCTCGCGCTTGCCGGCGGGCTGGCGATGTTCTTCGCCGCCTCCAATGTCCGTCGAGCTGGAGCAACGGACGTTCTCCCCGCGACCAACGTCGCGCGACCCATCGACGAGTTTCGTGCGCTGTTGCAAGCCGGCAATCACGGGCGAGCGATCGAACTGGCGCGCTCATGGGGCGGACCAGACTCCGCGTCGGACGAGAACGGCCGCACTGCCCTTCGCCTAGCCGTTGAACTCGGCTCGACCGATGACATTCGCGCGCTGCTGAGCGCCGGCGCGAGCGTCAACCGCGCCGATGGGAAGGGGCGCACGCCGCTGATGCTTGCCGCGGAGCGCCGCGATCTGGCGATGGTGCTCGCGCTCCTGGACGCGGGGGCCCAGCCCAACGCCATCGATAGCGAGGGGCGCGACGCACTTGCCAGGGCGCGGGCGCGCACGGACGCGGAGGCTCAGCAGATCGTCGCGGTGCTTTCGAACGCCGGGCAGTGAAGGATGGCCCGGCGATCGGGCCCATCGCTACACTCCCCGCCATGCCCACGGAGCCACGCGATCTGCCCCGCCGCATCGGCTTCTGGGGCGCTACCGCCGTGATGGTCGGCGTCATCATCGGCTCGGGCATCTTCCGCACGCCACCGCAAATCGCCCAGCAGCTCTCGAGCCCCGGGCTCATCCTGACGATGTGGCTTCTCGGTGGCGTGCTGGCGCTTCTGGGGGCGTTCACCTTCGCCGAACTCGCCGCGATGCATCCGCAGTCCGGCGGCATCTACGTCTTCCTGCGCAAGGGCCTGGGACCGCGCATCGCGTTCGTGTTCGGCTGGACGTACATGCTGCTCACCAAGCCCTTTGCCGCCGCGGGCATCGCGGTCATTTTCTCCGAGCACCTGAATCGCCTGCTCCACGTCCAGTGGGACGGGCGCATCGTCACATCCGTCGTTCTCATCGGGCTCACGGCGATCAACATCGTCGGCGTGGGCCCCAGCACGGGCCTGGCCAAGGTCCTCACGACGCTCAAGTTTGGCGCGCTCGCCGCGATCGTGGTGCTCGCGCTGGTGTTGCGAAAGGGCGAGGCCGCGAACTTCCAGCCCGTCGCGCCGACGATGCCCCTGTGGGCCGCCATCGCCCCCGTCATGGCCGCGATCATGTGGACCTACGACGGCTGGTCGGACGTCGGGGCGATCGCGGGCGAGGTCGAGAATCCGGGGCGCGCGCTCCCGCGCATTTACATCGCGGGCACGCTCGCCGTCACGCTGCTCTATGTGGGCGTGAACGCGGTCTACCACTGGCTGCTGCCCATGAGCGAGATGCGAGCGACGGACACCGTGGCGCCCGCGGTCATGCAACGCCTGGCGGGCGATGCGGGCACGCTCATCGTGACTGTGGTCATCCTGGTCTCCACGATCGGTTCGTCGCACTCCTCGGTGCTCACGGGCGCTCGCGTCACCTTCGCCCAGGCCCGCGACGGACTGCTCTTCTCCTGGCTGGGGCGCATCCACCCGCGATTCCAGACGCCGCACATCGCGCTGATCCAGCAGCTCATCTTCTCGCTGATCGTGCTCTGGCTCCTCGAATCCTTCCAGAACCTTGCCAGCGGCTTCGTGTTCACGATCTGGATCTTCTACGGGCTCGGTGGAATCGCGATCTTCATCCTGCGCGCGAGGGAGCCCGACGCCCCGCGGCCCTTCCGCTGCCCGGGCTACCCGATCGTCCCCGCGCTCTTTGTCCTCTCGGCGATCGCAATGACAGGGCTCTCGATCTGGACCGATGTGAACGACGTCAAGTCCCGCGGCATGCAGACCCTGCCGTGGATCGGTGTGCTGCTGCTCGGGTTGCCGGTGTATTCGGTCTGGAAGCTCATCGTGGAACGGCGAGCGCCCGCACGGTAAGAGAAAAGCCCCCGGCTCGCGCCGAGGGCTCTCTTGATCGCTCATGACGGAGTGAGGTTGTCACTCCGACGGTTCACTCAATAGCGATAGTGATCAGGCTTGTACGGCCCATCGGCATCGACGCCGATGTAGCTCGCCTGGTCCTTGCTCAGCTTCGTCAGGCGCACGCCCAGCTTGTCCAGGTGCAGGCGAGCGACCTCCTCGTCCAGACGCTTGGGCAGCACGTACACCTTGCCCTTCTCGAACTCGAAGCCCGAGATCGTCTCCTGCCCCGTCGCGTTGAAGTGCAGGTCCAGCTGCGCCATCACCTGGTTCGTGAAGCTTGCGGACATCACGAAGCTCGGGTGCCCCGTCGCGCACCCGAGGTTCATCAGACGGCCCTCGGCAAGGATCAGCACCGAGTGCGCCTTGATCCCCTTGCCCGCCGCGAACACGAACTCGTCGAACTGGGGCTTGATGTTCACGCGCGACACGAGCGGGTGCTTGCTCAGCCCGGCCATGTCGATCTCGTTGTCGAAGTGCCCGATGTTGCCCACGATGGCCTTGTCCTTCATCTTGGCCATGTGCTCAACGGTGATGATGTCCTTGTTGCCCGTGGCCGTGATGAACACGTCCGCCGAGTCCACGACATCCTCGAGCGTGACGACCTGGTAGCCCTCCATCGCGGCCTGCAGGGCGCAGATCGGGTCGATCTCCGTGACGAGCACGCGGGCGCCCTGGCCCTTGAGCGCCTGGCAGCAGCCCTTGCCCACGTCGCCGTACCCGAGCACGACGCACGTCTTGCCGCTGAGCATCACGTCCGTGGCGCGATTGAGCCCGTCGAGCAGCGAGTGCCGGCAGCCGTAGAGGTTG
>CAYNSB010000070.1:0-14073 GCA_964399625.1 uncultured Phycisphaeraceae bacterium | reverse complement strand
GGCCGAGGGGGACGAGTCGACGATGGAGGTGCGTGGTCGGGACCTCATCACGGGCCTGCCGCGCAAGGCGACGGTGACGAGCGAGGAGATCCGCGAGGCGCTGCAGGAGCCGGTGCAGGCGATCGCGGCGGCGGTGACACGGACGCTCGAGCGTGCCGAGCCCGAGCTCGCGGCGGACCTGGTCGAGAACGGGATCATGATGGCGGGGGGCGGGTCGTTGCTGCGGGGCCTGCCGATCGTGATCGGCAAGGCCACGGGGCTTGACGTGAAGCTCGCGGAGGACCCGCTGACGTGCGTGGCCCGCGGGACGGCGATCTTCCTCGAGAACATCGAGGAGTGGAAGGCGACGCTCGAGTCGGACATGTCCAGATGACGGAACACAGGCGGGACGCCTGTGCCTCGACCGCATGAGCAGGTACTCCCAGCAAGGCTCGCCCAGGCGGTTCGCGTTCCCGGCGTGCCTGGTTGTGGCGTGCGTGCTCGCGGTGCTCCCGTCGCGTGTGACGGGTTGGCTCACGGGCGTGTCGAGCGTCGCGTGGTTCGCGATCGCGCCGGTGCAGCAGCCGGTGTATCGGCTGGCACGCTGGCTGTCGCCCGGGCGGGGCACGCGCGTGGAGGACCCGCTGCTGGGCAAGGAGCGCGAGGAGAAGGAGCGGTACCAGGCGATGTACCTGCGCGAGCGTGAGCGCACCGCGGAGCTCGAACGGCGGATCGCCGAGCTGCAGAGCGGCGTGCTGGCGAGCGACGTCCCGGTGCGTCAGGTCTCCGCGACGGTGGTGGGGCTGGCGAGCGAGCCGGGCGGCGAGGTGATCATCCGCGCGGGCGCCGGGCAGGGCGTGGAGCCGAACAACGTGGTGACGGCGGGGGGCGTGCAGATCGTGGGGCGTGTGACGAGCGCGGGCTCGCGCATGTCGCAGGTGCGCCTGCTGACGGCGCCCTCGACGGGCAAGCTGCTGGGCGTGGTGATGAACGCGGACGGATCGCTCGGGCCGGGGTGCATGCTCAATCCGTCGAGCTCGGGCGACGTGCTGCTGGGGTACGTGGAGGGGCAGTCCGACGGGGGCAAGGTGAGCGTGGGGCAGATGGTTCGCCTGCGGGACGACCAGTGGCCGCGATCGTCGTCGATGCTGGTGATCGGGGAGATCGTCAGCGCCGAGGACTCGCTGGGGCAGCACCAGAAGATCAAGGTTCGCCCGACGCGGGACCTTGAGCGGTTGAGCGAGGTCGTGGTGCGGACGAACCCGGAGCCGGGCGATGGGGACGCTCCGCCCCGCAAGAGCGTGGACGCCAAGCCCGCCGCGGGGGGGTCGCGATGAACCGTCTTGTGGCGTTGCTGTGCGGGTGGGTGGCGATGGGGCTCGAGACGGGCCTGAAGGAGACGCTGTCGGTGCGGGCGGGCTCGTTCACGGGCACGCCCAGCTTCGTGGTGCCGCTGGTCGCGTTCATCGGTCTTTGTGCGCCCAACGGCGCGGCGTTGTGGGCGTCGCTGGCGCTGGGCGCGGCGATGGACCTCACGGCGGGTCGGAGCCAGGCGAACGGGCAGGCGATCACGATCGTCGGGCCCTACGCGATCGGGATGGTCCTGGCGTGCCAATTGGTGCTGGTGGTGCGGGGCGTGGTGATCCGGCGGAACCCGCTCACGGTGATGGCGATGAGCATGCTCAGCGGGCTGGTGTGCCAGATCTGCGTCACGGCGATGCTCGTCGTGCATCGCGTCGTGGACAGTTCGTTCGCGTTCAACGCCACGCACGAGCTGTTCGAGCGCGCGTTCTCGGCGATCCTCACGGGCGGCACGGGGCTGGCGATGGGGCTCGTGCTCGTGCCGATGTCGGGCCTCTTCGGGCTGCCCGGCTCGGGCGTGAGGGCGTACGGACGGCGCTAGCGGGCGGGCCCGAGGTGGCGATTGAGATCGATTTGGGCGCTGGAGTCGTGCGACTCGTGGGCGTGGGACAGACGCTCGCGCGGGAACGAGTGGGCGACGCCGATGACGTAGAGCCCCGCGGCCCGCGCAGACTCGATCCCCGTGGGCGAGTCCTCGATGGCGATCGCACGCTGGGGAGCGACGCCCAGGCGTCGGGCCGCCTCGATGTAGGGGTCCGGGTGCGGCTTGTTGCGCGGCACGTCGTCGCACGTGACGATCGCCTTCAACGCCGGAGCGACGCCCAGGCGACGCAGCCCGCGGATCACGGTGTCCCGCACCGAGCCCGAGCAGACGGCGACGGGCACGCGCGCGACGGCCTGTCGCAGCAGCGCGATGGTCGCGTCGATCGGGGTGATCAGGGTCTGCACCTCGGGGAGCTGGAACGCTTCGGCCTTGAACGCGATGGCGCGCTCGAGCTCGGCGTCGCTGAGCGTGCGACCGCTCTCGGCGGCGAGCTCGATGATGCACTCGCGATCGCCCCGTCCGATGAACACGTGCCATCCGTCGTAGTGGCGGGGGTCGAAGGTGAGGCCCATGCGTTCGAACGCGATCGCCATGGAGCGGGCGTGGGCGGGCTCGGAGTCCACCAGCACGCCGTCGAAATCGAAGACCAGGGCCTGCGCGTCGGGCATCGCGCAGCGTAGGCCCAGGAACGCCGATTCTCGCGTAGACTGCGTGCATGCGAGCGATCTATGTCTTCGAGGATGGCCGCGGAGAGCTGGGCGTTCAGACGGACCTGCGGAGCGCGTTCGATGTCCGCACCGGCGCGTTCACGCTCGTGGAACGGCTGCTGGGCGAGGGAACGCCCGCGACGGGTCTCTTTCCTCGGGCGGGGCTTGAGGAGCTGGCGAGGGAGCGGCACCAGATACCCGTGGCGCCGGACCTCATGGGTGGCGCCGAGGCGCCTGAGCCTGACGAAGCGATCGTCCTCCTCAATGCGCGTCTGCTGCGTTCGCCGGGCACACTCGTCGCCGCGGCGTTGGGCGCTGGCCCGGGCGTCGCGCTCGTGCACGAGGGCGACACGGTCGCGGCGTGCGTGCGACCGGCGGATGCGACGAACGTGATCGCGGGGCGTTTGTCGGCGGTGAGAGCGATCGAGCTGGCGAAGGCGAACGCGGCGATCATTGCGCCCGCGAGCGGGCCGGTGCTCATGTCGCGCCCGTGGCATGCTCGACTCGCGCGTGATCTGCTGCTCACGCACGATCTGTCGCTGCTGGTGCGAGCGGCGAGTTCCTCGGGCGCGCCGCGGGCTCGCCAGGTGGGCCCGGGCGTGTGGATCGCCGGGAGCGCCAAGGTGCACGCGAGCGCGATCTTCGACAGCGAGGGCGGGCCGATCTACGTCGATGAGCACGCGGTCGTTCGCCCCGGCGCGATCGTCATCGGGCCGTCCTACGTGGGCCCGCACGCCACGGTGCTTGAGCGGGCGACGATCCGCCCCAACACGTCGATCGGGCCCTGGTGCAAGGTCAACGGGGAGGTCGGCGGCACGATCTTCCAGGCCTACTCCAACAAGGCTCACGACGGGTACCTTGGCGACAGCTGGATCGG
This sequence comes from uncultured Phycisphaeraceae bacterium, assembly GCA_964399625.1. Taxonomy (GTDB): domain Bacteria; phylum Planctomycetota; class Phycisphaerae; order Phycisphaerales; family UBA1924; genus CAYNSB01. The sequence goes on along the minus strand of CAYNSB010000070.1, from coordinate 10,604 downwards.
GGAGTGGGTGAACTTTGGCGCGGGAACGACCGGATCGAACCTCCTCAACACCTACGGGGAGGTCCTCGCGCGGGCCACGCCCGAGGGACGCACGGAGCGCACCGGCGAGGCGTTCGTGGGCGCGATGGTGGGGGACCACGTCAAGACCGCGATCGGCACGCGGATCATGACGGGGAGCGTGATCGGCACGGGCGCGATGATCGCGACGAGCGGGCCGGCGAGCGGGTGCATTCCCGCGTTCGCGTGGTGCACGGACGAGGGGCGCACGCGGTACCGCCTGGACAAGTTCGTGGAGGTGATGCGTGCGGCGATGAAGCGGAGGGCCGTGGAGCCCAGCGAGGTGTACAGGCGGCGGCTGGACGCCGTGCATTCAACACGGAGAGCCACGGAGAGCCACTGAGGAAGAGCGGGGGGGGCGGCGAGCGATTCATCGCCTCGGCCCAAGGCTTGATGGGAGCGTGCACGCATGACGCTGATGCACAAGGACATCACCGACGCGATCCTTGCCGCGTCGATCGAGGTCCACTCCACGCTCGGACCGGGACTGCTTGAATCGGCGTACGAGGCGTGCCTGCAGCATGAGTTGATCGCGCGTGGGCGGATAGTTCGCCGTCAGGTCGAGTTGCCCGTCACCTACAAGGGCGTGCGCCTGGATGCTGGGTATCGCCTCGATCTCATCGTGGACGACGCGGTGATCATTGAAGTGAAGTCGGCCGAACGCCTTGAACCGATCTTTGAGGCTCAACTCCTGACGTACCTTCGCCTGAGCGGCATGCGCGTGGGCCTGATCATCAATTTCGGGATGCGTCGCCTGATGGATGGCTTCGTCCGCCGCGCGCTCTGAACCGAGCCGCTGTATCCTCCCCGTGGTGCTCCGTGGACCTCCGTGTTGAATGGATCGCATGCCCACGCTCTATCTCATCGACGGGTACGCGCAGTTCTTCCGGGCGTTCCATGCCATTCGCACGCCCATGAGCTCGCCCGTCACCAAGGAGCCCACGAACATGACGTTCGGATTCCTGGGCATGCTCCTCAAGTTGCTTCGCGGCGAGGGGCAGCACATGAACGGCGGCGAGGGCGGGGCGGGGCACGCGGACTATCTCGCCGTCGCGATCGACGTCTCGGGCGACACCGAGACGTTCCGGTCCACGCTGTATCCCGAGTACAAAGCGCACCGCCCGCCGATCCCGGAACTGCTTCCGCCGCAGATCGATCGCTGCCTGGCGATGCTGCGGGACATCGGCGTGCCGATCGTCGGCGTCGAGGGCTTCGAGGCCGATGACACGATCGCGACGCTGGTCACGAAGCTGCGCGCGGCCCGCCCCGACCTGCGCATCCGCATCATCTCCAAAGACAAGGACCTCAAGCAGTTGTTGGAGGGCGGCGGCAGGGCGCCCGTGGAGATGTACGACATCCACACGGACACGCTGACGACCGCCGAGAGCCTCAAGGCGGACATCGGCCTTGAGCCGCGGCAGGTGATCGACATGCTCGCGCTCATGGGCGATAGCGTGGACAACGTGCCGGGCGTCGAGGGCGTGGGTGAGAAGACCGCGGCGCAGCTCATCGCGCAGTACGGCTCGCTCGAGAATCTGCTGGCGCACGCGGGCGAGATCAAGGGCAAGCGTGGCGAGAAGCTGCGCGAGGCGGCGTCCCTGCTCGCGCTGAGCCGCTCGCTCGTCGCGCTGCGTCACGATGCGCCGGTGGATCTGCGGCTCGATCAGGCCGACGTGCGCGCGATCAAGCTCGATCGACTGATCCCCATCTGTCGCGAGCTTGGGTTCAATCGCTATCAGGACGAGGTGCGCACGCTCATGGGCGGCGAGCGCGGGGCGAGCGCAACGGGCGCGGGAGCCTCGGGCGGCACGAAAGAGATGTTCGAGCCGACCCGCCAGCAATGGGTCGAGCCGCCCAAGAGCGCGGCTTCACCCAGCGTGACCAAGCGGGGTCGCGCGGAGGAGCTCGGCGGGCTCTTCTCGGGCGGGCTGTTCGATGCGCCGCCGGAGGCCGCGGCCGTCGCGCCCGCGGATGGCGAGTACGAGGCGGTGCTCACGCGCGAGCACTTGGCGCGGGTCGTGGATGAGCTTCGCACCGCGGAGGTGATCTCGATCGACACGGAGACGACGAGCCTCGTGCCGCGACGCGCGAAGCTGTGCGGCATCAGCCTCGCCGTCGCCGAGGGTCGCGCGTGGTACGTGCCGATGCGATCGCCCACGCCGGAGAACCATCTTGATGAGGCGGCGGTGCTGGGCGCGCTGCGTCCGATCCTGGAGGACGGTGCCCGCGCCAAGTGCGGGCACAACCTGAAGTTCGATTTGCTCGTGCTTCGCGCGGCGGGCGTGGAGATGGGCGGGCTTGTGCCGTACGGCGCCACAAGCGGCGCTGCCAAGGATTGGCCCGGCGGCGACACGATGGTCGCGAGTTACCTCATCGATTCGTCGCGCTCGAGCCACTCCAAGGACGCGCTGTGCCTGGCGCTGCTCGGGCGCACGAACATCCCCATCAGCGATCTGATCGGCTCGGGAAAGAACCAGCGCAGCTTCGAGAGCGTTCCGCTGGAGCAGGCGGTGCCCTACGCGGCGGAGGACGCGGACGTCACGCTGCGCCTCCGCAACATCATGCTGCCCCAATTGCGCGCGATGGGCCTGATCGACCTGTGGCTGGACGTGGAGCTCCCGCTCGTGGAGGTGCTGGCGGAGCTGGAGTGGAACGGGATACTCGTCGATCCCGCGGAGCTCGATCGCCAGCGCGAGCGCCTGCTGAGGAAGATCGCGGAACTCAAGAACGCGATCGACGACGAGGCGATGACGCGGTTGGGGCGCACGTTCAACCCCGATTCGCCCAAGCAGCTCGCCGCGGCGCTCTTCAACAAGCCCAGCGACGCCGAGCCCGGGCTTGGGCTCAAGAGCATCAAGAAGACCAAGACGGGGCACTCAACGGACATCGAGGTGCTGGAGAAGCTCGCGGGCGATCCGGCGCTCTCCACGCCGCCGCACGCCAAGGGTGACGACGCCAAGCCCACGCCCATCCCCGCGCTGATCGTCGAGCATCGCCAATTGAGCAAGCTCGTGGGCACCTACCTGGAGGCGCTCAAGGACGCGATCGAGCCGAGCACGGGGCGCATCCACTGCAGCTTCAACCAGACGGTCGCCGCGACGGGGCGCCTGGCGTCCAGCGACCCGAACCTGCAGAACATCCCCATCCGCACGGACATCGGGCGCGAGATCCGCAGGGCGTTCGTCGCGCCGCCCGGGCACCGGCTCATCTCGGCCGACTACTCGCAGATCGAGCTTCGCATCCTTGCGCACCTCTCTCGCGATCCCGCGCTCATCGAGGCGTTCCACCAGGACCAGGACATCCACACCGCGGTCGCGGCGCAGATCCACGGCGTGCCGCTCGACAAGGTGACCAAGGACCAACGCAGCGGCGCGAAGATGGTCAACTTCGGGATCGTCTACGGGATCACGGCGTACGGGCTGGCGCGGCGCCTGCAGATCGGCGAGCGCGCCGCCGCGGAGATCATCGCGGGGTACAAGCAGCGCTTCGCGGGCATCACGACGTTCCTCGAGGAGTGCATCGAGCAGGCCAAGCGATACGGGTACGTGGAGACGATGCTCAAGCGCCGCCGGTTGATACCGGGCATCGATTCGAGGAACCCCGCGGAGCGATCGCTCGCGGAGCGCGTCGCGATCAACAGCGTCGTGCAGGGCTCGGCGGCCGATCTGATCAAGATCGCGATGGTCGATCTGCATCGCCTGTTTCGTGCGTCGGGGCGCGGTGCGGGGGGCGCTCGCTCGGCGGGGCCGACGGCCCGCATGCTGCTGCAGATCCACGACGAATTGGTCTTTGAGGCGCCCGAGGGCGAGGCCGAGGCCGCGCGGCAGATCATCGTGGAGCGGATGGAGGGCGCAATGAAACTGACGGTGCCGCTGAAGGTGGACTCGTCGATCGCGGGGAATTGGTTCGAGGGCAAGTGATCGAGAGAGGGTGCCTACACCACGGGCGGCGGGACGAGCGGCCATGCCGCGGCGCACTCGGGGCAGATGCGTGGGCCGACGATCACGCCCAGTGCTTCGACGCTCGGCAGCGCGCCGGGTTGGCCTCGCAGGTCATATCCGCAGCCACATCGCCCGATTTCGCGTTGCCACAGTGAACGCCTCATGTTCGAACGCCGGAGCGCCCGGGCGAGTTCAATGGCGCACACGACGACTACGAACACCGCACCCCACACGCGCCGGATCATCAACAAGAGGATGTATGCCGAGATGCGGGTGGAAAGCGCGGGCCAGAAGGCCTTTCGCGTCCGCTTCTGAAGGTGTCGCACCGTGTCCTCGCGCGCTCGAAGCAAGCGAGCCAATTCTTCCATCGTCGGCGCGTGGTTCGAAGCCAGCTCGCCGCTCGCAGCGCGTGCCGCCCGCTCGACCTCTTGCGTCCGAACCCACATTCTCACCACGGGCATTGGCGTGGTAACCCGCACCTGCACTCGCTCAAGCCACGGCGAAGTCCAAACCACCACATCCCACGCCGACGGTGTGCTTCCCGGCGGCCCCTGCAGGCGCTCGGCCCATTGCGCGGGAGTCAGGATCTGCTGGGCCTCTTCCATGGGTGCGCCCACGATACCCTCTCCTCGTGCACACCGCACCGGACACCTGGACCACCCGCCGCCTGCTCGCGTGGATGTCCGACGCCTTCACCAAGCGCGGGCTCGACTCGCCGCGCCTCATGGCGGAGCTGCTCATGGCGCACGTGCTGGGCGTCGAGCGTCTGCGCCTGTACATGGAGGCCGATCGCCCCGCGAGCGAGCTGGAGCGTTCACGCCTGCGCGACCTCGTGACCCGCGCGCTCAACCACGAGCCGATCCAGTATCTCGTGGGCGAGGCGTGGTTCTACTCGCTCCCGTTCCTGGTTGATAGGCGCGTGCTCGTGCCGCGCCAATGCAGCGGCGTGATCATCGATGCGGTGCTCCGGCACGCGCGTGCCGAGCCCGGCTTCGGGGGCAAGACGGGAGAGGGCGTGCTCCTGGGCGATGTGTGCACGGGCTCGGGGTGCCTGGCGATCGCGCTCCTGAAGAACCTGCCCATGGCGCACGGTGTCGCGAGCGACCTTTACGCGGACGCGATCGAGGTGGCCCGCGCGAACGCGACGCGTCACGGCGTGCTGGACCGGCTCGACCTGCTGCAGGGCGATCTGCTCGCGCCGCTGCGTGAGTTTCCGCTCACGCGCGCCGATGGTTCGCTTCACTACCTGGTCAGCAACCCGCCGTACATCCCCGATCACGAGTGGGACGGCGTGGAGGCGAACGTGAAGAACTTCGAGCCGCACACGGCGCTGCGCGCCGGGCCCGACGGAATGCAATTCGTGCGGCCGCTGATCGAGCAGGCCCCGTCGCTGGTTCGCCCGGGCGGGCTCGTGCTGGTCGAGCTTGCGTCGTGCAACGCGCACGCCGCGCGCGATCTGCTGGCGAAGCACCCCGCGATCGAGCATGCCGAGGTCCTGCGCGATCTGGAGGGGCTCGATCGCGTCGTGCTGGGTCGGAGGGGCAAGAATCCGTGACCGCGCTCGCGCGACTCCTGCTCTTCTGGGGGGCTCACCGCCGATGATTGCATCCATGCTGACGCTGCTCGCCGCCGACACGCCCGCGCTCGCGCCGCTCGATTGGTCGCGCGACTTCAAGCCGTTCTCGGCGTTCCACCTTGTCTCCGTGCTCGCCTTTGGCGCGCTGATGGTTGTGTGGTGCGTCGTCGGTCTGCGGCTTATGAAGCGGCGCCACGCGGACGAACGCCGCTTCCGCAAAGTCGTGGGGTACGTGATTCTGGCGTACCAGCTGTGGTTCCTGTCACGGTTCTTCTATCCGGGTCCGTTCACGTGGGAGCGTTCGTTCCCGCTCATGCTGTGCGATCTGGCGGCGCTGGTGTCCGGGGCGGCGATGATCTGGCACACGCGCACGCTGCGCACCGTTCTGTACTTCTGGGCGATCGGGCTCTCGACGCAGGCGTTCTTCACGCCGATCATCCGCGAGGGGCAGGGCTATCTGTCCGTGCGGTACTGGACGTTCTGGCTCGGGCACACCGCGATCATCGGCGGCGCTCTGTACGACCTCATCGTGCATCGCTACCGCCCCACGCGGCGAGATCTGGGCGTCGCGATCGGCGTTTCTATCCTGTACACGCTGGTCGCGATCGGCGTGAACCTCATCCTCGATCGATCCGGGCTGCTGCCCGAGGGCGTGCACGCCAACTACGCCTATCTGGGCAACACCAAGCCGCTGAATCCCACGCTCATCGACAAGCTCGGGCCCTGGCCCCAGCGGATCTTCGTGGTCGTGGCCATCGTCATCAGCGTGTTCACGCTGCTGTGGGCGGTGTGGCAGATCCCGGGGCTGACCCGCGAGGAACGCCGGCCGCCCACCGAGCCCCGCCCGCCCCAGTAAACTCGATCCATGCTCCAGCTGTGCCTGCTGCTGATCCCCGCGGCGATGGGAGTCTCACTCCCGCTCACGCTGCTCATGATCCGCCTTGGGCACCGCCTGCGCGCGTTCGATTCGCCGGGAGTCGCGGGGCAGGTGAAGGCGCCGGCGCGCCGGGTGCCCAACACCGGCGGGCACGCGATCTTCTGGGGCATCGCCCTCCCGCTGCTTGGGGGGCTGGCGATCGTGAACCTGGCCGATCCGGCGACGCTGGCGCGGCTCAGGCTCGGCGCGGAAACGTATCTGGCCGGCGCGCGCGAGCAGACGCCGCTGGCGCTGGTACTGCTGGCGTGCCTGGGCGTGCTGCACGTGTTGGGGATCTTCGATGATCGCCGCCCCATGGGCCCGTGGATCAAGCTGGCGATCATGCTCGCGCCGGCGCTAGCGATTCCGCTGCTCTTCCCAGACACGCGACTGCTCACGCTGCTCGATGCGCCGCTGGGCGGGGCCTGGGCGTCGATCCTTGTCACGGTGCTGTGGTTCCTCGTCGTGACCAACGCGATGAACTTCATGGACAACATGGACGGGCTGTCGGCGGGCGTTGCGACGGTCGCGGCGTCGTTCTTCCTTGTCGCGGCGCTCATCCAGCCCCACCCGCAGTGGTTCGTGGCGTCGTGCCTGTCGATGCTGATCGGGTCGTGCCTGGGGTTCCTGGCGTTCAACTTTCCCGCGCGTGGGCCGGCGCGGATCTTCATGGGCGACAAGGGCTCGCTCGTGCTGGGCTTCTTTCTCGCGTTCCTCACGGTGCGCACGACGTACACCCCCCACGAGGGAGCGGCGCACGCGGGCGAAGCGCTGCGCGCGTGGGCGTCGGAGGTCCGCTGGTACGGCGTGCTCATGCCGCTGGTGGTGCTCGCGGTGCCGCTCTACGACTTCGCGTCGGTCGTGATCATCCGCGTCTCGCAGGGGCGTTCGCCGTTCGTCGGCGATCTGCAGCACCTCTCGCACCGGCTGGTGAATCTGGGGCTTTCGCGTCGCGCCGCGGTGGGGGTGATCTATGGGCTCACGGCGATCACGGGAGTGACGGGCGTCGTGCTCGGGACGCTCCACCCGTGGCAGGCGATCCTCGCGTCGGCGCAGGTGCTCATGGTTCTCATCGTGATCGCGATGTTCGAGTACGCCCGCGCGATGAACCGCCCGAACCCTCCGCGCGGGGGCGGCCCATGACCGATCCCATCGATGGCGCAGGGCGGGGCACGCCGTGGTGGGGGCTGGGCGCGACGCTCGCCATCGCGACGATCGCGTTGCTCCGCGCGTGCGCGACCTTCGATCCGTTCCCGTATTGGTCGCTGGACCCGCTCCAGAGCGTGACGCCGCAGACGGGGCTCTCGCCCGTGTGGGCGCTCATGCTCGACGCGATGACGCTCGCGTGCGCGGGCATCGCGCTGCTGGGGGAGGCCGCGGCGGGGCGGCGGGTGCACGCGTGGATGTTCGTGCTCTATGCGCTGGGCGCGGTGGGCATCGGCGCGCACGCGTGGGTGCTGCGTGGGCCCTCGATCGATGACCTGCTGACCGGCTCGGCGTGGGCCGCGAGTCTTGCGGGTGCGCTCGCGATGGTGCACGCCGCCCGGGACCCGAGGACCGCGCGGATCGTCGCGGCGGCGTGTCTGGGGCTCGTCGTTCTGCTCGCGGGCAAGGGAGCCCTGCAGTACTTCTTGGAGCACGCGCAGACGCTCGACGAGTTCCGGCGCAATCGCGACGCGTTCCTGGCGAGCCAGGGCATGACGCCCGGCAGCGTCGCGGCACGCACGTTCGAGCGGCGCCTTTCGCAGCCCGAGGCGACGGGCTGGTTCGGGCTCAGCAATGTCTTTGCGTCGCTCGCGGCGGGGCTGGGTATCGCCCTGCTTGGGCTCACGTTGCTCGCGCGCCGGCGCGTTCACGACCCGCTCGATCGACCGTCCGAGGGCTGGACGCTGGTGCTGGCGCTCGCCGCGTGCGCGGGGCTCGGGGGCGTGTGGCTCTCTGGGTCCAAGGGCGGGCTCGTGGTCACGGCGCTTGGCGTCGGGCTGATCGGGGCGCTCGCGTTTGCGCGGGGAATAGTGCGAAGGAGCCCGAGCCGATCGCCGAGCTCATCTCGCGCTCGGCTGGCGGGGGGCGTCATCGCGACGTCGCTTGTCGTGCTGGTGCTGCTGGCGGTCGTGGCGCGTGGCGTGGTGGGCGAACGCCTGGGCGAGTTGAGCCTCTGGTTCCGCTGGTTCTACATGGTGGGGGCGGTCCGCATCGCGCTGTCGCACTGGCTGTGGGGCGTCGGCCCGGCCGGGTTCAAAGAGGCGTACATGCTCGCCAAGCCCGCGCTGAGCCCTGAAGAGGTCACGAGCCCGCACAGCGTGCTGCTGGACTGGTGGGCAACGCTGGGCGTCTTTGGGCTTGCGTGGGGCGTGCTGTGGGCGCGGTGGGTGTGGGGACTGGGCCGAACGATCGCGTCGGGCGTGATCGGAGCCGACGAGGCTCGACATGCCGCCCCGGCCTCGCCCTCCAGCCTTGCGTCGGGTCCGGCGCGCATGGAGGCCCGACTCGTCGCGATCATCGCGTCGATCGCGCTGATCATCTCCACGAGGCTGGAGATCGTGGCGCTCGCGCCCGAGGGCGCGATCTTCCGCGTGCTGGGGCTCTTCGGGTGGATCGGGGTTTCGCTCGCCGCCCTGGCCCTGATGCGCACACGCGTCGGCGCGTTCGCCTGGCGAGCGCCCATGGCGCTGGGGGCGCTCATGGTCTGCCTGCACAGCCAGATCGAGGTGACCTCGATCTGGTGCAATGCGGCGCCGCTGGCGATGCTGATGGTGGGGCTGGGCGCTGCGCCGGCGGCGGGCGTCGAGCGCGAAGCGCGGAGGTCGCGGAGCGTCGCGATCGTGTGCGGGATGTGCCTGATCGCGATGGCGAGCGTGGTGGCGTGGCGCGGCGTGGTGCCCGTGATGCGCTGGGAGCGGGGTCTTCGCGAGGCCTCGCGAGCCGTGGAGCCTCTGGCCTCGATCCGCCAGCGACTCTCCGTCATCGCGGCGGCGGGCGCTTCGGCGCGGGCCGAGGACTCGATGGGCAAGATCGCCACGGACCTTGGCGCGCTGCTGAACGAGTACCCGGCTCAAAGCCAGAGCGAGTTCGATCGCGCGATGGGGGCGCTCACGGCGCGGGTCGCGCTCGAGGCGTCCGCGCACCTCGCCGCGGCGTCCGAGGTCTTCCCGTCGCACGTGCCCACGCTTGAGGCGCTCGTGCGGGTCCGGCTGGCGCGGGCGGCGGCGCTCCTGGCGGTGGGCGACCGTCCGGGGTCGATCTCGGAGTGTGAGCGCGCGTGGAAGGGTGCGGACGCGGGCCCGCGCACGTCCAGCGGGCTGCTGCTCCGGGGCAACACGCTCGCGTCGCGGTCCGAGATCGAGCGTGATCCACGATTCCTCGAGGACGCGCTGTCCGTGTGGGAGCAGGCCGCGGCCCTGGATCCGTTCGGGTCCAGCGTTCCCTGGCGTGCCTTTGTCGCGGCCCAGGCCCTTGGCCACAAGGAATTGGCCGCTCGCTGGGCCCGGGCGTGCCTCCAGGGGGAGACCAATCAACGCTTGGACCCGCTGCGCCGGCTGACGGACGAGCAGCGTCGGCAGATCGAGGGGGTCCTGGGTCGGGGGCCCTGACGTCTCGACACTCCTGCCTGCTCGGTCTACTATTGCCACCCTGACAGGTCGCGATCATCCGTCGCGTCGGTCAGGTGTTTCGGCCCCAGGAGCCTCGCGATGGACTCGCAGGAAGACCCCGGGCCCCGATCAGGCGGAGCGACTCGGCTCGAGCCTGTTCCGCGGGCTCGCCATCTCGCCGGACCTCGCACGCCCGACCGCTGAGGGCGAACACCAAAGCCCATGCCCGTGACACTCCCCTCGCCCGACCTTCGGGGCGAGTTGGAGATTCCCGACCCGACTCCCGCACCCCTGAACCACGCACGAGAACGACCCATGTCCACCGACCTGAGCCACATCCGCAACATCGGCATCTGCGCCCACATCGACGCCGGCAAGACCACCGTCTCCGAGCGCATCCTGTATTACACAGGCAAGACCTACAAGATCGGCGAGGTGCACGAGGGCACCGCCACGATGGACTTCCTGCAGGACGAGCAGGAGCGCGGCATCACGATCCAGTCGGCCGCGACGACCTGCCC
>CAYNSB010000069.1:0-14852 GCA_964399625.1 uncultured Phycisphaeraceae bacterium | reverse complement strand
CGCCGACCTCCGGGTTATGAATCCAGCGCTCTAAACCAGCTGAGCTACCTCGGCGATCGCCCAAGTCTAGTCGCCGTGGACGATCCGGCAAGAGGCCCTTGGCCCGTCTTCCGCGTACCGTGCCCCATGCACAACCCTGCGGAAGGATCGGGCGGGGGCCTGCCGCGAGTCGGGCGGACGAGGCTGCATCGCGGCGTGAAGTTCGACATGGAGATGCTCGAGTACGCCGGGCGTGACGGCGTGCCGGTACGGCGCGAGTTCCTCAGGCATCCGGGATCGGTGATCGTGCTGCCCATCCTGGATGATGGGCACCTCGCGATGATCCGGAGTTTCCGTGCGTCCTTGGAGCGCGAAATCTGGGAGTTGCCCGCGGGGACACGTTCCCCAGGGGAGGATCCAGCGGCCTGCGCCGCCCGGGAACTGGAGGAGGAGACGGGATTCCGGGCCGAGCGTCTTGAACCGCTCGCCTCGTTCTGGACCGCTCCCGGGCTGACCGATGAACGAATGCACGCGTTCGTGGCGCGGGGCCTGCATCAAACGTCGCAGAGGCCGGAGCTAGACGAGTTCATCCGCGTCGAGCCCTTGCCGGTCTCTCACGCCCTTTCCATGGTCGATCGAGGCGAGATCGCGGACGCCAAGACCATGCTCGTGATGCTGTGGGCGGTGCGTGCGGGGGTGCTTCGGGCTTGACTGGGAGGCGGGTATGACCGATCGGCGGCATCACCCGCGAGCGCCCAAGGCCGTTCAACAGCAGTCGTAACGTGCGAGATGACGATAATGGACTGATCGCGCCCCGGGGTCACGGCGCGAGGAAGGGTTCGCGGAACACCATGGGCTTCTTCGATCGGCAATACCTGCGAGTTGGCCCGCGGAGCGGGAGCGGGCTGGGGCGCATCGGCGCGCTCTCGATCAACACGTGGCTGATCATCATCAACGTCGCGGTGTTCCTGATCGACCCCACGCTGGCCGCGCTGCGCCGGGCCGTGGTCGTGCAGGAGCGAATCGCCGCGCCGCACGCGAAGACGCTCGCGGTTGAGAATCCACCCAAGCCGTTGCCAGCGGTCGGCAACACCATCTGGCTCAACGTGTTCGACCCGGCGACCAACCAACTCGCGGGCGTGCGCCAGGTGCAGGTGATGACTCCGCTGCAGGCGTTCGGGCACTTCTCAACAGCCAAGGCCTTCGTTCACTTTACGGGCGGGGGCACGATCTTCGGGCTGGAGGTCTGGCGATTCCTGTCGTTCCAGTTCCTGCACGCCAATCTCATGCACATCTTCTTCAATATGTTTGGGCTCTGGGTGTTCGGTGGCATGGTGGAGCAGCAGCTCGGACGTCGGCGCTACCTCGGCTTCTATCTCGCCTGCGGAGTGGCGGGGGCGATCGCCTACCTCGCCCTGAACTTCATCGGCAGCCAATTCTCATGGTCGGGGACATGGATCCCCGCCTCGCTGCGTGGCGACCCGCACACGCCGCTGGTCGGCGCGTCCGCGGGCGTCTTTGGCGTCATCATCGGGTGCGCCAAGATCGCGCCCAACGAGATCGTCCAGCTCATGTTCCCGCCGATCCCCCTGCGCCTGAAGTACATGGCGTACGGCTATGTGGCGATCGCCGCGGGAAACCTGATCCTGGGCGGGAAAAACGCCGGGGGAGATGCCGCCCACGTCGGCGGCGCGATCGCCGGCTTCTTCCTGATCCGCCATAGCCACGTGCTCAACGACTTCCTCGATGTGCTCGGGCCGAGCGGCGACCGCACCAATTCGGATCGTGGCGACACGGACGAACGGGCGGAGGTGGATCGGATCCTCGACAAGGTGGCGCGGAGCGGGCTGGGGAGTCTCAGCGGGCGGGAGCGCCGCGCGCTGCAGCGTGCGACGGACCGACAGCGTCGGCGAGCGGGCGCCCCGCCCGAGTGATCCATCCAATGATCGCCCGATGAGCGGCGCACTGCGTTTTGAGGTTCTGGGTCGTTCGGCGTCGTGCCACGCGCGCGTTGGACGCGTGACAACCTGCCATGGCTCGTTCGACACTCCGGCGTTCATGCCCGTGGGCACCCGCGGCACGGTCAAGGGGCTCCTCCCGAATCTCGTCGAGGGAACGGGATCGCAGATCCTGCTCAACAACACCTATCACCTTTTGCTGCGGCCTGGGCCGGAGGTGGTCGAGCGGCTCGGGGGCGTTCACCGCTTCATGGGTTGGGATCGCCCGATCCTGACGGACTCGGGCGGGTATCAGGCGTACTCCATGGCGGACCTGAACGCCGTGGATGATGAGGGCGTGACGTTCAAGTCGATCGTCGATGGGAGCGACGTTCGTCTCACGCCCGAGCGAGCGACGCGCGTGCAGAACCAACTCGGCGCGGACATCATCATGGCGTTCGATGACTGCCCGCCCGCGCTGGGGCCGTCCGAGGATGGGGAGGATCATCCACAGGGAGATCCGCGACTGTCCCGCGTGCTCCGGCGCGATCGGGCGTACGACCACGCGGAGCGCCTCCGGGTCGCCAACGAGCGGACGGTGAGATGGCTCGAACGGTGCAAGAGTGCGCACGCGCGTCCCAATGAGCAGTCGTTGTTTGGGATTGTGCAAGGCGGAACGGACCTGGACGCGCGGCGGTGGTCGCTCGAGCGCGTGTGCGCGATCGATCTGCCGGGGTACGCGATCGGGGGCGTGGCGGTGGGGGAGGACGCGCAGGCGATCGCGCGCGTCGTCCGGTTCACGGCGCCGCTGATGCCCGTGGACAAGCCGCGGTATCTCATGGGTGTGGGGTACGAGCGCGACATCGTCGCGGCGGTGCGCGCGGGTGTGGACATGTTCGACTGCGTCCTGCCGACGCGCAATGGGCGGAACGCCAACGCGTTCACTCGGACCGGGCAGGTGCGCCTGCGCAACGCGCGCCACGCGGAGGACGCGGGGCCGATCGAGGCGGGGTGCGATTGTGCCGCGTGCAACCCGTCGGAGCATGGGTGGCGAACCCCCGAGGGCCGGGCGTTCTCCCGGGGGTACATCCGGCATCTGTTCATGGCCGGAGAAATGCTCGGGCCAATCCTTGTGAGTCTGCATAATGTTCGCCACTTCCAGCGGCTGATGGCGGATCTCCGAAGGACCATTCTGGAAGGCGACTGGGTCGGGTTTGGTTCGCGCTGGCCCGTGGCCAGCGCCGAGGCAAGCCCGGCGACGCCATCGGATCACGACGCGGGGCGATCGCAGGCCCCATGAATAGAGGTTGCATGAGCACGAACTTGTTTGTTGGTGACGCGAGCGCGGGTTGGACGCTCGCGCAGGCGACTCTTCCCGGTGCCCCCAAGTCGGCGGAGGCGGCGGCACCGGCCGGTGGCGTGACCGGCGGCCCCGCGGCGCCCACGGGCGGCGCCGGGCCCGGAGGCGGGTTCCCGGACATGTTCCTGATCCTGCTGGTCATCATGGTCGTGATGATCGTGTTCACGAGCTTCGCCGGCCGCAAGCAGAAGAAGCAGCGCGAGATGCTGCTCTCGGGCGTGAAGCGTGGCGATCGCGTGGTCACCACGGCGGGCGTGATCGGCACGGTCGCCGAGTTGTACGACACGGAGATGGTCCTCCGCGTGGACGAGGCGAGCAACACGCGCATCCGCTTCCAGCGCTCGGCGCTGAGCAACATCCTGCGCGAGGGCAAGGACGGCGCCGCGGGCGCGGTCGAGGGCAAGCCCAAGGGCGAGCCGGTGGGCGCGGGCAACTAGGTCGATCGGGGCGGTCCGAGTGGGTCAGCGTGGGGGAGCGGGACAAGGGATCCAACGTCGTATGCGAACTCTGTTCTCTCGAATCTGTCTGGTCGTCGCGGTGCTCGCGCTCTGCGGGTACTTCATCTCGCCCCCCGAGAAGCAGCTCCGCCTGGGCAAGGACCTGCGCGGCGGGGTGAGCCTTGTGTACACCGTGCTGCTCAAGCCCGGCGACGACGCGGGGACGATCGGCAAGGTCATCGAGGTGCTCAAGGACCGCGTGGACCCCAAGGGCCTCGCGGAGATCTCGATGGTGCAGCAGGGCGGCAACCGCATCGAAGTGACGATGCCGCTGCCCAACGAGCGCGTCAAGCGGCTGCGCAAGGCGTTCGAGGAGGAGCTCTCCAAGCTCGCGACGCTCTCGCTCGAGACAGACACGTTCGAACGCATCATGCGCCAGCCCGCCGCTGAGCGCGAAGCGCAGATCGCGACGTACTCGGCAGGGATGGCGACGCGGGCCCAGACGCTGCGTGAAGCGGCGGCGGCGGCCGATGAGGCGGCAGCCGCCCGGAGCGAGCTCGCCACGGCACAGAAGGCCCTGAGCGAGGCCAAGACCGCGCAGGCGGACGCTGCGAAGCTCGCCGAGCTCGAGGGGAAGGTCACGGCTCTTGTCACACGCGCGGCGGACGTCGAGCTGCGGTACGAGGAGGCACGGCGCCGCTCGCTCGAGGCCGCGCTCTCGCCCGACACCGTGCGAAGGGCGATCCAGCTCTCGGGCGACCCGCGCCGGCTGATGTCGCGCCAGACGGGGGCGATCCAGACGCTGCCCAGTGAGCGCGAGGCCGCGCTCGCGGACCTGAAAAAGCGTCATCCCGATCAGGCGGCGCAGATCGACCGGGCCCTGCAGGCGTACGAGGCGTTCGCCGCGGAGCGCACGCTGCTGGACGACCCCGCGGACCTGGAGCGTCTGCTCTCGGGCGCGGGCGTGCTGGATTTCCGCATCACGGTCGATCCGGGCATGCACCCTCAGGAGGACCGCCTGCGCCGCGAGCTGCGCGAGCGCGGGCCCAAGAACGTGCAGTCGTCGGACGCGCGCTGGTACCAGGTGCACAAGATCGACACCTGGTACGACAGCGTGGAGGACCTGGCGCTGCTCCAGTCGAACCCCTCGGCGTTCTTCCTCGGGCGGGGCAACTACGTCGGCGAGGAGTACCAGGGCGAGTACTACATCCTGTGCTGGGACGTGCGGGGAAGCCGGCTCACCCGGGCCGAGGGTGATTGGGCCGTCGCGGGCGCTCACCAGGGCGTTGACCAGCAGGGCCGCCCGAACATCAGCTTCGAGATGAACCTGCGGGGCGCCTCGCTGCTGAACGAGATGACGTCCAAGCACGTGGGGCATCACATGGCGGTGATGCTCGACGACAAGATCTACACCGCGCCCAATCTGCTCAACGCGATCTCCAACAGCGGTCAGATCGTGGGCAACTTCTCGGAGGCCGAGCGGACCTACATCATCCGTGTGCTCGCGGCGGGCTCGCTGCAGGCGAAGCTCTCGCCCGAGCCGATCTCTCGATCCACGCTGGGCCCCGAGCTTGGCGCGGACAATCTGCAGAAGGGCCTGCGCACGGGCCTCATCGCGTTCGTCGTGGTGAGCGTGTTCATGTGCGTGTACTACTTCCCCGCGCTGGGCGGCATCGCGGTGTTCGCGCTGTGGTGCAACCTGCTGATGATCCTGGGCATCATGGCGCTGCAACGCGCGGCGTTCACGCTCCCGGGCATCGCGGGCGTGGTGCTGACGTTCGGTCAGGCGGTCGATGCCAACGTGCTCGTCTACGAGCGCATGCGCGAGGAGTTCCGGCGCGGGCACGACATGAGGGCCGCGGTCCGCCTGGGGTTCTCCAAGGCGTTCAGCTCGATCGTGGACGGCAACGTATCGAACCTGATCGTGTGCGCCGTGCTGTACAACGTGGGCTCGCAGGAGATCAAGGGCTTCGCGATCACGCTGGCGATCGGCGTGCTCGCGACCCTGTTCGGCACGCTCGTCGTCTCCCGCCTGCTGTTCGAGATCTTCGTCGACCGGCTTGGGTGGCGACGCACGAGCATGCTGCCCATGGCGATCCCGCACTTCCAGGAATTCCTGACGCCCAAGATCGACTGGATCCGACTCCGCTGGGCCTGGATCATCGTCTCGGGCACGCTCGTGGGCGCGGGCGTCGTGCTCGCGTACATGCGCGGTCCCGTCATGCTCGACACGGCGTTCCGTGGCGGCACGCAGATCGAACTGACGCTGCGGAACGACCCCAAGACCGGGCAGCCCCAGGAGATGCGCCGGCAGGACATCGAGGATCGGGTCAAGGCGATCGCGAGCAAGGCGGCCCCGGGGGACTCGCTGCGGAGTCTCGCCGAGTCCGAGATCCTTCCCGTCAACCCCAAGGACGACGGCGTCACGTCGGGCCGGTTCCAGATCCGCACGTTCAAGATCGATGAGCGCGAGGTGCGCGAGGCGATCACCCGCGAGTTCGCCGACCTGATCGAGAGCCGCCCGGCGCTGAACTTCACGGCACGGGGCGAGGCGAGCGTGCAGCGTGCGCCCGTGTACAAGGTTCTGAGCAACGTGCTGGGCGAGGACGTGGACCGCCCGGGCCTGCGGGACGATGTCTCGCCGTTCTTCGGCGGCGTGGCGATCGTGCTGGACAAGATCGATCCGCCGGTGGACAAGAAATCCATCGAGCAACGACTGAACGATACGCGCTTGCACAAGGACTTCGCGGACACGATCTCGCGCAAGCGCGAGGTGCGCGTCATCGAGGGCACGCCCGACGCCGTGCGCGGCGCGGTCGTGCTCGTGCGTGACGATAGCGTGACGGCGTTCGAGAACGAGGAGCGTTGGAACGTCGAGGTCGCGGCCCGCGAGTGGCAACTGACCAACCGCGCGTTGGGCGAGGCGAGCCAGCTCGCGAACGTGCAGTCGTTCAGCGCGACCATCGCCGCGACCTTCGTGGCCCAGGCGGTGGTGGCGGTCGCGCTCTCGCTGCTCCTGCTGACGATCTACGTGTGGGTCCGGTTCGGCGCGGCCCGCTGGGCGCTCGCCGCGACCCTCCCGCTGTTCCACGACATCCTGTCGATCATCGGGCTCATCGCCGTGGCGCAGATCATCTCCGAGCGTGCCCCCGGCGTGGCCCACTCTCTGGGAATCCTGCCGTTCAAGATCGATCTGAACCTTGTCGCCGCGATGCTCACGATCGCCGGCTACTCCCTCAACGACACGATCATCATCCTCGACCGCATCCGCGAGAACAAGGGGAAGATGGTCTACGCCTCCTCGCACCAGGTGAACGACTCGATCAACCAGACGTTCTCGCGAACGCTCATCACGTCCGGGACGACCCTTATCTCGACGACGATCCTGTACGTCGTGGGTGGGGAGGCGGTCCGTGGATTCGCCTACGCGTTCACGCTGGGCGTCTTCATCGGGACGTACTCCTCGATCGCGATCTCCGCCCCGCTCGTCTGGTCGCGCCGTGCGGACCGGGCCGAGGCCGAGTCGCTCTCGCGCGGGTCGGGCAGCGGTGGGGCACTGGCGGCGGCGCCCGCGCGCGTGTAGGCTGGAGCAGCGGAGCAGACCCCCCGGCAAAGGATTGCCGGGAATCACGGATGAGGCCGAGCCATGAGGGATCGATGGGGCCGGGTGCTGGTCGGATGCTGTGCGCTCGCGGGGACGTGGGTGCTTGCCTATTGGACGTGGAGCCCCCGCGCTCCGCGCGTCACCTTCGACGATGGATCTCTCGCACCGCCCTCGCCCGTGCGAAGCACGCTGTCGCCCGCGGCGGTCGAGGTTACCCGCCCGCCCGAGGCCAGGAAGCCCGAGTTCGTGCCCCCGCAACGCGCGGCGAGCGCGGCTCCCAAGGCACAATTGCCGGTGAGCGTGCCGGCCCGGGCCCGCTCGTACATCGTGAAGCCGGGCGACACGCTCGCGAGCATCGCGGCGCGCGAGGTTGGCTCGGAGGGCTACGCCGAGGTGATCGCTCGGGCCAACCCGCTCCGTGACCTGACCAAGCTGCGCGCGGGGCAGGTGCTCCGCTTGCCCCAGGACGCCTCGCCCGGCGACGCCAAACCCGGCAAGCCCCAGCCGCAGCCCATCGTCGTGCCCGCGAAAGGCCCGAGCGAGAATCCCGCGGGGGCAAGGGGTGATGCAGCTCCGCAGCGTAACGATGATCGCGGCGCATCGGCCGAGGAGTACATCGTGAAGCCCGGCGACACGCTCAGCTCCATCGCTCAGGCGCGCTACGGCACTCCCACGCAGGCTTCATTGATCGCCAAGTTCAACACGCTGAGCAATCCGAACGCGTTGCGCGTGGGGCAGCGGCTGCGCCTGCCTCCCAAGGGGGAGTGAGCGGCCCGCGCTCGCGTTCCCCTACAATGAGGCTCATGGCGCGTGCGACGTACATCGTGACCGGGGGAGCCGGGTTCGTGGGCTCGAACCTTGTGGCGCGTCTGCAGACGCAGGGCGCGCGAGTCGCGGTCGTCGATTCATTTCGCAGCGGCTCGTTCGCCAACATCGTGGAGGCGTGCGAGCGTGCTCGTGCGGGGGCGTTCTCGGGCGAGGTGGTTTCCTCGTCTTCCGCGGATATCCAGTGGGCGCCGCTGCTCGATCGCCTCGCGCCGGCGGGTGTCTTCCATCTGGGAGCGATCACGGACACGACGCTCGCCGACGAGCGCGAGATGCTCCGCGAGAATGTCGAAGGCTTCGCCTCCATGATCGACGCGTGCGCCGCGCGGAGAGTTCCTCTCGTGTACGCCTCGAGCGCGGCGACCTATGGCACGCCTCCGCAGACGCGCGATCGCGTGCCCTTCCCCGAATCCGCCGCGGGCAGCCCGAACAACGTCTACGGGTTCAGCAAGTGGCTGATGGAGTGCGAGCACCGCCGCGCGGCGCAGGCCGCTCGCGACGCGGGCAAGACCGAGCCCTGGATCGTGGGCCTGCGCTACTTCAATGTGTTCGGGCCCGGCGAGCGGTTCAAGGGCAAGATGGCATCCATGCCGTACCAACTCGCACAGCAGATGCTCAAGGGTCAGCGTCCGCGCATTTTCCGCGAGGGCGAGCAGGCCCGCGACCAGGTTTACGTGGACGACGTCGTCTCCTGCACTCTGGCCGGCGCGGGCATCCGCGACAAGGGGGCGAGCGCCCCGGCTCGCGACGCCGCCGGCGCGGGCGTGAAGCCCGGCGTGTACAACCTGGGATCTGGCGTCGCAACGACTTTCAACGAGATCGTCGATGCGATGCGAAAGGGGTTGGGTCCGGGCGCACGCGATCTGACGACGGAGTACTTCGACATGCCCGCGAGCATCCGCGCCTTTTACCAGGACTACACGTGCGCGGACATGTCCGCGACTGTCGCGGGCCTGGGCTGGCGCCCCGCGTGGAGGCCCGGCGAGGCGCTGCTGGAGTACGCTCGATACCTCGGGGACCAGACCCGCAGGTCCTGAGGCGGTGCACAGGGGCGATCGGCGGGCCGAGTCCGGCTACCCTTGTGCCCATGTCCAAGATCAAGCGCATTCTCGTCACGGGCGGGGCCGGGTTCGTCGGGTCGCACCTGTGCGACCGCCTCGTCGCCCAGGGGCACGACGTCATCTGCCTCGACAATCTGTTCACGTCACAGAAGAGCAACATCGAGCACCTGCTCGGGCGCAAGAACTTCGAGTTCATCCGCCACGACGTCGTGCATCCGATCTTCCTCGAGGTCGATGAGGTCTACAACGCCGCGTGCCCGGCCGCGCCCGGGCACTACCAGTACAACCCGATCAAGACGATGAAGACCTCGGTCATGGGGGCCATCAACGTGCTGGGCATGGCCAAGCGATGTCGGGCGAAGGTCCTGCAGTTCTCCACGAGCGAGGTCTACGGCGACCCGGAGGTGCATCCCCAGCCCGAGTCGTACAAGGGCAGCGTGAACCCGATCGGTCCCCGCGCCTGCTACGACGAGGGCAAGCGCGCCGCCGAGACGCTCTTCTTCGACTATCACCGCTCGAACAAGGTGAACATCCGCGTCGTGCGGATCTTCAACACGTACGGGCCGCGGATGCACCCCTACGACGGACGGGTGGTCTCCAACTTCATCCGCCAGGCGCTCAAGGGCGAGGACATCACGATCTACGGCTCGGGCGCGCAGACCCGTTCGTTCTGCTTCGTGGATGACCTCGTCGAGGGGATCATCCGCATGATGAACGGGGCGGACTCCTTCGTGGGCCCGGTCAACCTCGGCAATCCCGGCGAGTTCACCATCAAGCAACTGGCGGAGTTGGTCGTCGAGATCTCGGGGTCCAGGTCCCGGCTCGTGTACAAGCCGCCGGTGGCGGACGACCCGATGCAGCGCCAGCCCGTGATCGAGCTCGCCAAGAAGCACCTGGGAGGATGGGAGCCCAAGGTCCCACTGCGCGAGGGGCTCAAGAAGACCATCGACTACTTCCGCTCGATCGACATGGAATCGTTCCGAGCGCCCACGCCCAACTACTGAGCCGCGGCCCTCCTGTGGCTCGCTCGCTACGACTGTTCGTGTCGATCGCGCCGCCACGCGATGCGGCCCGGGCGATGCTGCGCACGCTTCGCGAGTCGGGCGTGCTCGGACCAGATTCGGTCGGGCACGCAACTCCCGAGGCGCAGGTGCACATGACCCTGCAGTTCATCGGCGACACGGACACACGCCAGCTCGACGACGTGCGCGAGTCCGTCTCGCGGGCCTGCGCCGGAATCGGACCCTTCGCGCTCGCCCCGGCGCGGCTCGTGTCGTTTCCCTTGGAGTCGCCGCGCGTGCGGGCGCGCCTCGTCGCCCTCGAGACCGATCGTCCGCCGGCTCTGATGGAACTGCACCGCCGGCTCGCGGCACGATTCGCGCGCCCCAAGCGCGGCCGGGAGGACGTCGAGAAGGAACGGCTCGTGCCGCACCTGACGCTGTGGCGGTTCGGGTCCGGTGGAGCCGCGCCAGCCGTCGAATTGCGAGTTCCTCTGCCGGCGTTCCGCGTGGAGTCGGTATTCTTGATGAGCAGCCTGCTGCGCCCCGAAGGGGCCGAGCACCGGGAGGAACTGCGCGTGGTGCTGGTGTAGGGTCCACGCGGGCGAAATCAACCAAGGAGGCAGCCATGGCCGCGGTTCCATCGACGATGCTCGCGCTGGGCACCAGCGCGCCCCAGTTCGCGCTGCCCGACACGACGAGCGGGCGGAAGGTGTCGCTCGGCGAGTTCGCGGGCAAGCCGCTGCTCGTGATGTTCCTGTGCAACCACTGCCCCTATGTGAAGTGGGTGCGTGCGGAGGTGGCGCGCCTCGGTAAGGAGTACCAGGGGAGGGGCGTGGCGGTGGTCGCGATCAGCAGCAACGACGTGGCAAACTACCCGGACGATTCACCGGCGAAAATGAAGGACGAGGCGCGCGAAGCGGGGTACACGTTCCCGTACCTGTACGATGAGACGCAGGCAGTGGCGAAGTCGTACAAGGCCGCGTGCACGCCGGATTTCTACGTGTTCGATCGGCAGCACAGGCTCGCGTATCGCGGGCAACTGGATGAGTCGCGCCCCACGGGACGGAGCGGCGCTCCGCCGGGCACGGGCCTGCCGGTGACCGGCAAGGACGTGCGCGCGGCCCTGGATGCGGTGCTCGCGGGCAAGCCGGTCAGCGCGGAGCAAAGGCCGAGCATCGGGTGCAACATCAAGTGGAAGAAGGGGAACGAGCCTGAGTACTTCCGGGTGTGAAGTAGGTCTTGTGTTGTGTGATGGAATGAATTGGATGCCGTAGGGTTTGAAGGAATCATCACGATGAGCACCAACACGGTCCGTCTGCATCGCGTTCTGCGGGCCCCACCCGAGCGCGTGTATCGCGCTCTCCTCGATCCGCGGGCGATGGTCAAGTGGATGCCGCCGCACGGCTTCGTGGGCGAGGTCCACGCCGTCGACGCGCGGGTCGGCGGCGGATACAAGATGTCCTTCACGAACTTCAACACGGGGCACACGCACTCCTTCGGCGGCACCTACCGCGACCTGGTCCCCGGCGAGCGGCTGCGGTACACCGATCGGTTCGATGATCCCAATCTGCCCGGCGAGATGCAGGTCGCTGTCACGCTGCGGCCCGTGACCTGCGGGACGGAGTTGACGATCGTTCAGGAGGGCGTGCCCGCGGTGATCCCGGTGGAGATGTGCTACATGGGATGGCAAGAGTCCCTCGTCATGCTCGCGGCGCTGGTCGAGCCGGCGATCCCATAAGGCGCAATCGTCGGTGTTTGAGCGTCGCACTCCGGCAGAACCTGACGGAGCCAGTGGCCCCGCGCATCCAGCAGCGGGGAAGTTTGGACCGGGGAAACAGGAGCCCTCCGCATGGGACAGGCGTGGAAGTACGTGGCCGCGGGCGTGGTGGCGACGGCCGGAGTTGGGGCCGCGGTGTGGCAGTTCGCCTCGATGCGCGATCCGAACGCCGAGCGCACGCGATCGGACGGAACGCGATTGACTCTCGGCGGCGCGGGCAACGGTACATCGATTTCGGGCGAGAAACTCGGGCTGAAGGAGGACGCGACGCCCGAGCAGATCAAGGAAGAGGTCGCGAAGAAGCTCGGCGTTGACCCGTCGAAAGTGCAGATCAAGGACGGCAAGGCGCAGGTCGACGCGAGTGGCCTGCATCCGGACAAGTTGCCCGCAGGGGTGCGTGGGCTCATCGGCGGGGGTGGCGCGATCGAAGGGCCTTTCGAGTACGCGCGCGTCAAGGGCGACGGCGTGACGTCGGGCGATGAGACGCTGCGCCGAATCGTGGACGAGAAGGCCCGGGGCGATGCGAAGATCGGAATCGCGGCGCCGGAAGTCGCGAGCGCCGCGTCGGACGCGCTCCTTGCGTTCTGGAAGCCCGCGCCGAAACTGGAAGAAGGTCAGGAGCCATCCCGGAGCGCGCGCCTGACCGAGGTCCTGCGCCCGGTGTTGGGCGATGCCGAGGTGGACTGGTCCAAGGCCGTGGTGAAGGTGGGGGAGGCGAAGGACCTGAACTCGTTCAATCGCGGCGGGAGCATGATGAAAATGGTCGCCTCGGAAGCGGCGAAGGACCCGAACGCGCTCAAGGGTCCCGGCGTGCACGTGCGCGTGCCCGTGAAGCTCAAGGATCCCAAGACCGAGGACGGCGAGATGGAACTGGCCGTCGATCTGATCAAGAACGCGAGCGGCGCCTGGGAGCCCCTGGCATATTCGTTCGGCGGATCGAACGTCAAGGCTCTGCAGACGATCGGGAAGGCGGCGCAGAAGGCGAGGCCGGCCAAGACCGGTGGAGGTGGCTCGTGAGCGATCGCAACAACGCACCGCGCGAGATCCGTGACGGTCGCGGGACCGCGCGGGGTTTCACGTTGATCGAGTTGCTCGTGGTGATCGGCGTGATCGGGATTCTGATCTCTCTGGCGCTGCCGGCGCTCGCGGGGGCGCGACAGACCGCCCGTCAGACCCAGGCGCTCGCCAATCTGCGGAGCGTGGGGCAGGCGTTCCAGATCTATGCCGATCAGAACAGGTCGTACCCGTACCGAGCACGCGGCGTCTCGCCCGAGGGCGCGCCGCCGATACTGGGCAACAACCCGGACCTGCTGATGACCGCGTGGTGGCCCGAGGGGGCCTTCGTGGCAACGAACGACCACTTCTCGCAGTCGTGGCTGTGGCCTGGAATCGTCAAGCCGATCAAGGACTGGCCCGAGGAGTTCCGCACGTGGATCTCTCCGGGTCGCACGACGAACATCGACGAACTGCGCGATCAATCCGAGATCCGCGATCTCATCTCCGTGCTGTACTCGAACACGTTCGTGGCGCGGCCCGAGCTCTTCCGCGCCGGGGCACAGGCGAGCGACAAGCTTCTGGGGGCGGTCCGCCCCGATGAGGTTTTGTTCCCCGCGAACAAGGTCATGCTGTGGGATCAGCATGTCTCGTACCTGAAGAAGCTCCCCAAGCGGCTCAACGACTGGTTCTACGACGCGCCGACGCCAATGGCCTTTGCCGATGGGCACGCGGACGTGAAGGAGCCCACCAAGGCCACGCCCGGCGTCGAGAACGTGATGTGGGGCGGGCGGGCATCTCCGATCAACGGAACGCCCGATGGCGTCCGGGGTCGAGACTACTAGGAGGCGACCGGGAACCGCCGCGTTTGCCGCAGCCGATCCGTCGGCGTGCCAGTGGTCGAAGTCGGGGTGGGTCGCTATCCTTTCGCCCCCGATCGGCGGCCCTGCCGCAAGGGCTTTGTTCGGAGTCAACTCGGGCAAGCTCGCACGGGCAAGGAAGGCGATTCATGTCCACGAATGGCACGATCACGCAGGTCATCGGTTCGACGTTCGACGCGCAGTTTCCCGAGGACAAACTCCCCGAGATCTACAACGCCCTGAAGGTTGAGGCCGACACGCCGGTCGGGCGCCTCAAGCTCACGGGCGAGGTGCAGCAGCACCTCGGGGGCGGGCGCGTGCGAGCGGTGGCGCTGGGCTCGACGGACGGGCTCAAGCGCGGCATGTCTTGCAGCGACACGGGTGCCCCGGTCGCCGTTCCCGTGGGTGAGAAGGTGCTGGGCCGCGTGTTCAACCTGCTGGGCGATCCGATCGACAAGCTCCCCGCGCCCGAGGGCGTGACGCGCAAGCCGATCCACCGCGCTCCGCCTGAGTTCAGCCAGCTCAACCCCAACACGGAAATCCTCGCGACGGGCATCAAGGTCATCGACCTGCTGTGCCCCTTCGTCCGCGGTGGCAAGATCGGACTGTTCGGCGGCGCCGGCGTGGGCAAGACGGTCGTGATCCAGGAGATGATCGCCCGCGTGGCCAAGAACTTCGGCGGGTACTCCGTGTTCGCCGGCGTCGGCGAGCGCACGCGTGAGGGCAACGACCTCTGGCGCGAAATGAAGGAAGCCGAGTACACCGACGAGAAGGGGCAGAAGGCCCACGTGCTCGACAAGGTGGCGATGGTGTTCGGGCAGATGAACGAGCCGCCGGGCGCGCGTCTCCGCGTCGCACTCTCCGCGCTGACGATGGCGGAGAACTTCCGCGACGAGTCGGGCAAGGAAACGCTGATCTTCGTGGACAACGTCTTCCGCTTCACGCAGGCCGGTTCGGAAGTGTCGGCGCTGCTGGGCCGCATGCCCAGCGCCGTCGGATACCAGCCGACGCTCTCGAC
>CAYNSB010000068.1:0-15147 GCA_964399625.1 uncultured Phycisphaeraceae bacterium | reverse complement strand
GCGACTACGTCGAGGCGATGTGGCTGATGCTCCAGCAGGAGCGCCCCGACGACTACGTGATCGCGACGGGCAAGACGATCAGCGTGCGCGAGTTCTGCGAGATCGCGTTCGCGCACGTCGGGCTGGATTACAAGGACTTTGTTGAGTTCGACCCGCGCTACCTCCGCCCCGCGGAGGTGGACCTGCTGCTGGGCGACCCCTCCAAGGCGATGAAGAAGCTTGGGTGGAAGCCCAAGACGAGCGTGGATCAGCTCGCGAAGATGATGGTCGACACGGACCTGGAGATCGCCCGGCGCGAGAAGACCCTGCGCGACGCGGGGCACAAGCTCGTCGAGACGCGCGGGCACGATCAGTAGGGCGCTCGGCGCGATTCAGCGGGCGGCGACCAGCTCCGCGACCTGCGCGCGGTGGTATCCCGCGCCGGGATCGACGATGTCGTAGCGGGCCGCGTCGAGCGCGGGCCCCAGGAACATATGGTCGAGGTGGAAGACGGGGGTCTGCCAGAAGCCCACGTGGGGCACGAGCAGCGGCGCGCGGGGCCAGGTCATCGCGAGCCCCAGCCCCGCGCGATCGAAGGCGTGCGGGCGTCCGCCGGTCAGTCGCGCTAGCGACCCCGAGCCGCGGGGGATGTTGAAATCGCCCACGATGAGATCGGGCGCGGGGAAGCCGTGGAGGCCCGAGGATTCCGTGCGCCAGCGTCCCTGCTCGTCGCGGACGCGGACGGGCCCGGACCACTCGGCGATGGCGCGGGCGGCCAGGTCCGTGACGATCCGCCGGTGCAGTCGCGGGTCCGAGGGCAGGTCGATGACCCAGACGATGGTGCTCCTGCCCAGGCGTTCGCGGGTGTCGATCTCGAAGAACATCGCTCGCCCCGGATCCGTTCGCGCCGGCCCGCTGTCGTCGGGATCGAGGTCGGGCGCGCTGGGGATGCCCAGCGAGATCGACGCGGCGCGGGTGATCGCGAAACGCGAGAGCACGACGAAGGCGTTCTCGCGCAGATCGCTCGCGGGGCGGGCGCCCTGCGGATCGTCGGCGCGGGCGAAATCGAGCGCGACATCGCTCCAGCGCACGCGCGAGTGCGGGTTGGCGAGGATCGCCAGGTCCGGGTCGGCCGCGCGGATCGGGGCGACGACGCGCTCGGTCGTGTCCGCGGAGGTGCAGTTCCAACTCAGGACGCGCAGCGCGTTCGTGGCCGCTCCGGCGGGCGTGCGGGTGAGGGCGTTGAGCGCGCGCCAGCGAACCAGGCCCGTGTGCGCGATCATCAGAGCGGCGAGCGCGCCCAGCGCGGTGCGCTCGCGCCACGCGGCGCGGCGCCTTTGGGGTGCGCCCGCTCTTCCGCCGGCGAGGGCGATGATGCTCGCGAGCGCGAGCAGCACGAGCACGCCGGCGAGGTAGACCTCCTGGGGCACCCAGAAGAGGTACTGCGACCAGCGCCAAGAGTCGGTGATGAGGCGAGAGAGGGCCCACACGCAGGCGAGCCCCAAACCCAGACCCGCCAGCAGGCGCGTCGTCCCGCGCATGGCCCGCCGGATCATCAGCGCTGCCCCGCGAGCTTGCGGACGGTCATGTCGAAGGTGCGCACGAGCGAGGCGTGGATGCCGTACACGATGCCGGCGTACACCGCCGCGGCGATGATCGCCCCGACCGCGAGCCCCACGCGCGCGCCGGTCAGCGCCTGCTCCTTGCTCACGGTGTCGTAGAGGCCCTCGACGGGATGGACCACGGCCTGCAGGAGGCTCGCGGGCGAGAGCGCCGCGAGCACGGGCCCGACGATCGCGACGCCCGAGCCCGCCTGCCAGGCGCAGAGCCCGATCGCGCCGCTGGCGACGCCGACCACGCCCACCGTGGAGACGACGCTCGCGAGCGTGCCCTTGCTCTTGAGCGACCACTGGAGCCCGATCATGACGACGAACGCCATGAAGGGCACGAGCACGAGCGCCGCGAGCAGCCCCGCCTCGGGCAGGAGGATGGGCGCTCCCACGGTCGTGGTGCTCGTGGAGATCGAGTGCTGGATCTCCAGGGAGAGCCCGTTGCTCGCGGCCATGCCCAGCCCATCGGTGATGACGTAGAGCCCGGCGAGGGCGAGCGTTCCCACGGGCACCGCGAGCATGGGGATGAGGTACGCGACGAGCCCGCGGAGCTTGCCCGAGAGGTACTGCGAGGGCTGGATGGGCGTGGTGAGCAGCAGGTCCAGCGTGCCGTCCTCGCGCTCGCGGGAGACGGCGGTGGCGGCCATGTTGATCGCCACGAGCGTGGTGACGGCGATCTCGCCGATCGTCGTCGCGAGCAGCGCGAGCTGGAACTCGCTGGCGCTCATGCGCTTGGTGTGCAGGAGCGCGATTAGCGCCACGCCCCAGCCCGCGCCCGAGAGGATGAACATCCAGCGCGAGACGATCTTGCCCAGCGTGCTGTTGCGTGCGGCGGCCTCGCGCCACGCGATCGGGTTGGACCAGACGGAGCGGGGCGGACGGTGCTCGGCGCCGGCGGCGCCCAGCCCGAAGAGGCGGCGGTACCAGGGGACGCCCGACGACCCGCCCACGACCGTGGACAACCCGCCCAGGCGCACCGTGATCGCCGAGGCGAGGATGAGCACGACGCTCAGCGCGCCGCTCCCCACGCACCAGGTCGTCACGGGGCGCTCGAAGAACAGCGAGCGGAGCCCCGCGGGCAGCCCCTCGGCACGCGGGTAGCCCGAGGGGTCCAGCAGCGCTTCGAGCGCCAGGAACGGGTTGATCGCGGTGAGCCAGGTGACGCCCTTGCCCCCGGCGCCCAGCCCGCTGGAGCGGAGCCAGTAGTCGAGCGCGATCGTCGCGACGAGGTACGAGACGACCGACACGTAGAACGCGAAGACGGCGCGGTTGCCCACGAGGCGTGACACGGACAGGGCGATCGCGATGGAGCCCACGAGCAGCGCGGCGCACCCCGCGATCGCGTAGCTCGCGAAGATCGAGGAGCCCGGCACGCCGCCGAAGTACTGGGAGAGGGCGAAGAGCGGGAGCGAGCTCAAGAGCAGCGCGAGGATGAAGAGCAGTCGTCCGAGCAGGTTGCCCAGGACGATCTGCAACGCCGAGAGGGGCGTGGTGAGCAGGACCTCCCACGTGCGGGGGCTCGCCTCCTGCGCGATGGCGCCCGCCATGAACACGGGCGCGAGGATGCAGATGAGCCCGATCTGCAGGTACGCGGTGTACTCGAAGGCCTGCGCGCCGGCCTGGGCGAGCGCGCGGTACGAGAGCGCCCCGCCCGAGCTGGGCAGCAGCAGCCACAGCAGCACGAGGATCAGGACGGCCAGATAGCCTGAGCGGATGTAGAGGTGTCGCGGACGGCGCGAGCCGTTCTGCACGAGGCGGACGGCGATGGGGTTGGTGGGGCCGAGTCGCGCGAGCCAGCGCAGGAACGGAGGCATGGGCGAAGTTTAGGTTGGGCCGGGCCCGACGCGCGTCTGCCACATCTGGCGCAGGACATCGCCGAACCTCTGGGCGAATCCCGGCCCGTCGCACAGGGGCGAGGAGGCCAGGCGCTGAGGCAGTTCGCCGCGCAGGCGCGCCAAGCGTGCCCGATCGCGGGCGAGGTCCGTCGCGAGGCGCACGTACTGGTCCTCGTCGTGGGCGACCAGGTCCTCGAGCCCGACCGCCGAGAGGAGCGAGACGCCCACGCGCGAGGCGTGCACGCGTCCGGCGAGCGTGACGACGGGCACGCCCATGGAGAGGGCCTCGCACGTCGTCGTGGTGCCGTGGTAGGGGAAGGTGTCCAGCGCCAGGTCGATGTCCTGGTAGAGGGCCAGGTGCTCGCGCTGGGTGGGCGTGGCCCGGAGGATGCGCAGGCGCGCGGGGTCCAGGCGCAGCTTCTTCCAGCGCGCGAGCAGGTGATCCCGCGCATCGTCGCTCGTCAGGTCCCAGCTCTTGACGACGAGCGTGGACCCGGGCGTCTGCGCGAGGATGCGCCCCCACAGGCGCAGCACCGGCTCGCTGAGCTTGAGGAGCTTGTTGAACGAGCCAAAGACGATCGGCGCGTCGGCGGGGCGGGGCGCCAGCGCCGGGCGCTCGCCCGATGGTCGATAGCACAGGAAGCACGGGTCCAGGCGGATGAGGCGCTCGGTGTTCCACTCCTCGCTGCCGGGCGGGTCCGTGAGGGAGTCCACGATGCGGAAGTCGATGCTCGAGAGCCCCGTGGTGTTGGGGTACGCGAGGTAGGTCGCCTGCACGGGGGCGACGCGCGCGTGGAAGAGCGGCAGTCGATGGCACGCGGTGTGCCCGCCCAGGTCGAACAGGATGTCGATCGCGTCGGCGCGCACGAGGTTGCTCATCGGCTCCAGGTGCAGCGGAGTGACGCGCCGCCACTGCACGTCCAGCCCTTTGAGGCGCTGGGTCGTCGCGTCCTCGTTGGTCGCGGAGGCGTAGCAGATGATGGTGAACGCCCGCCGGTCCAGGTGCGTGAGCAGCGGCTCGAGGAAGCTCGCGACCGAGTGCCCGCCCAGATCGTGCGACACGAGCCCGAGGCGGAGCGGGCGCGCGGGATCGCCCGCGGGCGCGGGCGGGGCCGGGGGTGATGGACCCAGCGCTCGCTCCAGGGCCTGGGCGTAGTTCACGTGCGCCTCGCGCACGTCGCGCGGGTCCGCGTCGTGCAGGTAGTTCAGCGAGGCGCACAACTGCGAGAGGGCGCTGAGGTTGTCGGGGTCGCGCTCGATCGCGGTGCGGAGCGCGGCGACGGCGCGCGGCGCATCGCCCATAGAGAGCTCGGCGCCCGCTCGCTGCACCTGAAGCTCGACGCTCCGCGGGTGGTGCCCCAGGGCACGGGTCGCGTTGCGCAGCGCCTGGGCCGTCTTGCCCGTGAGCAGCAGCGCCTCGCCCAGGCGGAGCCACGCGAGCTCCTCGTGGGGGTGCGAGGTGACCAGCGGCGTGAGCCCCGCGACGGCCTCGGGCGCGCGCCCGGCGTCGATAAGCACCTTGCCCAAGTGCGCCCGCAGGCGCGCGTCCTGCGGGCGCAGGCGCACCGCCTGGCGCGCGGACTCGATCGCGCTCTCGTGATCGCCCGCCAGCGACAGGGCCACGCTGCGCAGCGTGTGGGCGCGGAACTCGTTCGCGTCGTGCGCCAGGACGCGCGACAGCAGCTCGATCGCCGGCCCGAGCTGCCCCGATTGGATCATCCCCTGCGCCCGAACGATCGCCTCATCGACGGAGCTCACGACGCGGGCCCCCGGGCGGCGAGCGTCGCGTCCCACGCGTGCTCCATCAGGTCGGCGAAGCGGGCCGCGAACGCCCGCGCATCGCACAGCGGCGAGCGCTGCAGGCGCTCGGGCAGTTCGGCGCGGAGCGTGCTCAGGCGCGCCCGGTCCTTGGCCAGTGCCACCGCCAGGCGCACGTACTCGTCCTCGTCGCGCGCGACCAGATCGCCCAGGCCCACCGCCGAGAGGAGGGACACGCCCACGCGGCGCGAGTGGCGATCCCCCGCGAGCGTGACCACGGGCGCGCCCATGGAGAGCGCCTCGCACGTGGTCGTCGTGCCGCAGTAGGGGAACGAGTCCAGGGCGATGTCCACGTCGCCGTAGGCGGCCAGGTGCTGGAGCTTGGTGTCCGTGCCGGGGAGGATGCGGACGCGATCCTTGGGAAGCCCCGCGCCCACGCATCGCTCGAGCGTGTGCGTGCGGGCCTCCTCGGCGCGGAGCTCGCGGCTCTTGAGCGTGAGCGTCGAGCCCGGCACGCCCTCGATCACGCGCGCCCACGTCCGCAGCACGCGCTCGCTGAGCTTCTGCAAGGTGTTGAACGACGCGAACCGGATCGGCCCGTCCGCTCCGCGCACGCCCGGCGCGGGGCGCCCCGCCACGGGGCGGTAGCAGAGGAAGCACGGGTCCAGGCGCAGCAGCGCTTCGCAGGAGTGGGCCTCGCTTCCCGCGGGGTCCGTGCTCGAGTCCACGATGCGGAAGTCCATCTCGCCCACGCCCGTCGTCGCGGGGTAGCCCAGGTAGGTGATCTGCACCGGGGCCGCGCGAGACTGGAACAGCGGCAGGCGGTGCAGGATCGTGTGCCCGGCGAGGTCGATGAGGATGTCGATGCGGTCCTGCGCCACGAGCCGTCGCAGCGCGTTCAGGTCGGCGCCGGGCACGTCGTGCCATCGCTCGCAGTGGGCGCGGAGTTGCGCGGAGACTTCGTCGGGCGCGTGCCACGCGGAGTACGCGATGGGCGCGATCCGCGTGCGGTCCAGGTGCTCCAGCAGCGGGAGCAGGAACGCCGCGACCGAGTGCTCGCGCAGGTCGGGCGAGACGAACCCGACGCGCAGCGGCGTGCCGGGGGTGCGGGGCACCATCGGCGGGCGCGGGCCCGCGGGCCAGAGCGACGCGATCGTGCGTCCGTACGCGCGGTGCTCTTCGAGCGCCTCGCCCGTCGAGAGATCGGGCAGGTAGTTGGTGACGGCGCAGAGGAAGGTGCGCAGGTCGTGGCGATCGGGGTTGCCCGTGATGGCCGGGCGCAGGGCCGCGGCGGCCATGTCCGGGTGCCCCAGCACGAACCACGACGTGGCGCGGGGCACCGCGAGCATGGGGTTGGTGGGGTCGCTGGAGCCGGGGGTCTCGATGGCGTGCAGGGCCGAGACCGGGCGCGACGCGCCGCGATAGGCGACGCAGAGGTTGATGGCGACGGCCGGCTCGCGCACGCCGCGGGCCTGCGCGATCGCCCGCGCGTGCTCCATGTGCCTGATGGCGCGATCGTGCTCGCCGCGCTCGACGAGGACCCGCGAGCAGTTGATGAGGAGGTTGAGGTCGTCCGGGGCCGCGAGCAGGGCGCGCTCGAAGTAGAGCGCGGCCTTGTCGAGGGCGCCCGAGAGCGCGCACGCCAGCGCCGCCATGGGCAGCACCAGCGGGTGCGTGGGCGTGCGCGCGAGGATGGGCTCGAGCAGATCGCGGGCGCGGACGGGATCGCCGCTCGCCAGGTGCTGGCGCGCCAGGGCGACGGCGTGGACGGCGGGATCGGCGTGCGGGGCGGGTGGGGGCATGCGTGCCCCTCGATCGCTCGGGCGGAGCGAGGGGCGGCAAGTCTATTTCACCGCGGGGGCCGGGGCGGGGCAGCACGCCCGACCTGTGCGAGCGGGGCGTGCACGATCGCTACGGGCACCCTGCACGGAAGTTCTGGAGGAAGCAGACGAAATCGGCGGCGGAGAGGAGGGGAGGAGTCGTGGAGCCGTCGCAGATGACGCCGGAGAACGGCGGCGAGACGAACCGACGGAACGGCGCGTGCCATGCAAGGCTCCTCACGAGAGGGCGTGGACGAGGGCTGCGGCCTGTCGTTCCTGACCCGATGATCGATCGGCGTGAACGCTCGCGGCAGTGCTCTTTTTCGTCAGCGCCGGTCCACTCTTCATGAGGTGCGCGAGCGCGCGAGTGCGAACACGCTCCAAAAACGCGATGCCGAGAATTCGTGCGTTGGACATGCGCGGATGCTGTATGCTGCGCCCGAACCCTGTGCATCGAGTGCGCGTCGCGTGCTCGAAGCGCGAACACCAAGGAGAGGTGCATCATGAAGACCCGTAGCTCGTTCGAGCGATCCGCGGCCGCGATCATTGCCGCTGCATCCGGCTGCGCCGCGTCGGCGCAATCACCGTGCGCGGGCGTGTGGACGACGTCGTCCTCCGGCTTCAACAACACGGTGCACGCTCTGGCGTCGTTCGATGCGGACGGCTCGGGCCCGATCCAGCCCGTGCTCGTCGCGGGCGGCGATTTCACGACCGCGGGCTCGGCCGGCGCCTCGCACGTCGCGCAGTGGAACGGCTTCTCGTGGACCGGGATGGGAACCGGCCTCGATGCGAACGCCCAGGTCGCGGCGCTGGCCACGTTCAACAACCAGCTCTTCGCGGGCGGGTTCATCTCGACGGCCGGCGGCGTCTCCGTCAACAACATCGCCCGCTGGAACGGCTCGTCGTGGTCCGCGGTTGGGTCGGGGACCAACGGCGTCGATGGGCAGGTGACCGCGATGTGCGTCTACAACGGCGTGCTCGTCGTCGCGGGCTTCTTCACCCACGCGGGCGGGGGCGGCGCGAATGGCATCGCGACGTGGAACGGCACGGCGTGGAGCACGCTGGGCACGGGCACGACGGGGAGCATCTACGCGCTCGCCGCCAACGGCACCGACCTCTACGCGGGCGGCTTCTTCAGCTCGATCGGCGGCGTCACGGCCAAGAACGTCGCCAGGTGGAACGGCTCGGCGTGGTCGGCGCTGGGCCCGGGCCTGTCGGACCAGGTGAACGCGCTCGCGTTCTACCAGGGCTCGCTCTATGCCGGCGGATTCCCGGGCATCATCGGGGCCGCGGGCGTGGGGATATGGAACGGCTCGTCCTGGTCGAACCCGTCCACACTCCTGGACAACACCGTGACGTCGTTGGTCGTGTACAACAACGAGCTGCTCCTGGGCGGACGCTTTGTCAGCTCGTTCTTCCCGGCGATCTCGTTCAATCATGTCGGGCGCTGGAACGGTTCGTCGTACTCCACGCTCCAGAGCGGCACCAACGTGAGCGTCGTCAACGCGCTCGCGGTGCACGACGGGCTGCTCGCGGTCGGGGGCGACTTCACGCAGGCCAACGGCGCCTCGTCGACGCGCTGGGCGCAATGGGGGTGCATCCCGGCGTGCTACGCCAACTGCGATGGGACGACGACCTCTCCTGTCCTGTCGGCGAGTGACTTCACGTGCTTCCTGAACAAGTTCCGCGCGGGCGACGCGTACGCGAACTGCGACGGCAGCACGGGCACGCCGCTGCTGACGGCGAGCGACTTCACGTGCTTCTTGAACAAGTTCCGCGGCGGGTGCTGAGCGGAGGGCCGAGGTTGTGCGCGGACTTGCCGGCGCGCCACGTCATGCACGGGGCGCGTTGTGCGATGCGCACCCGGCGCTGTGGAAAGGGTTGGAATGGAGCCGGGGGGAATCGAACCCCCGTCCCGAGACAGTCCGCGTGCCGCCTCTACGCGTGTGTCTGGTGCATTGATCTCGGCCTCGGGTCCACCACCAGCGTTGTCCCCTTCGGCCCAGCTCCCGGTAAGTTCTCGTCCGTCGCGCCCGGCAACCTCGCGCGACGGACCAGCCTGAAGCGTGTGGCCCGCTCTCTATCAGGCGTTGAGAGCGTGCCATGCAGCCTTATTTAGGCTGCGAGAGCATAACCGCGGTTGGCAGTTATTAGTGTGCGTGTTTTTTACGTGGCCAACACGCCCCACGACGCGCCACGACATGCATTCCCTGCTCGGTCGAAACCAGATCGGCCCCGGGTTGTCAAAGATCGGGCAATCGTAGCGCCCCGGCGCGAACGACCCCGCACTATTCGTACTCGCGATTGTCGGCGCGACAGGGACTGGTTCGGCCCGCGGGTGCCGCGTTCAATGACACCATGAAGCTCGCCCTCATCATCCCCGCCGCGGGGTTCTCCGCGCGCTACGCGAAGGCGCTCAAGGCCGAGCAGGGCGTCGATCTCGCACGCTCCAAGCTCGATGAGGACCTGGGCGGGCGCCCCGTCCTCCATCGCACCGTCGAGCTCTTCACGCAGGGCGATCACGCCGGCGTGGAGGCGACCGCTCTGGTCATCGTCGCCGGACCACACGACCCAGAGGCCTTCGAGTCCTTCAAGCAGCGCCACGGCGACAAGCTCGCGCTCTACGGCGTCAAGCTCGTGCGCGGCGGCATAACGCACCGCTACGAAACGGTCCAGGCCGCGCTCGCGCACGTCCCCGGGGACGCAGGAGGAGGTGGTTTTACGCACATCGCGGTGCACGACGCCGCGCGACCCTGCACGCCGCCCGAGCTCATCGAGCGCGTGCTGCACGCGGCCGAGAAGAACCCCGCGGTGATCCCCGCGCTCGACGTGGGCGACACGCTCAAGCGCGCGCAGGAGGTCGATGTGCCGCGCGAGGTCGATCCGCTCGATGCGATCCTCGGGCCGAGCGAGGGTTCGGAGAGCGGCGGAACGGCCAAGTCGCGCATCGTGCGCGAGACGATCGATCGTTCGGGGCTGGTCGCCGTGCAGACGCCACAGGTGTTCGCGGCGGACGTGCTTCGCCGGGCCTATGCGCAGAAGGACCTGACGAGCACGGACGACGCGCAGCTTGTGGAGAGATTGGGGATTCCCGTGACGATCGTCGAGGGCGATGCCCGGAACCTGAAGATCACCCGCCCGATGGACCTGGGCCTGGCCCGTTCGATCCTCGGGGTGCGAGGGTCCGACAACCGTGCGACGCACAAGAGGTTCTGATCGCGGTCGCCGGAGCGCGGGAACGGATTTGGTTGTTTGATTGGTGTTTGATTGCACCAAACAAAACCAGTCTGTTTTGGCTGGTGTCGTATTCCTTGATCAAATCTTGTTTGGTTCTCGCGTGGACAGGGGGGCGATTTGTACTATGGTCGTGTCCCCGAAAGGGCCCGGGCGCTCCGCGCACGGGGAGGCACAGAGAGACCACGTCGTTGCATAGGAGAGACGAGATGAAGAACGTGATGATTGCGCTCGCCCTCATGGGCGCGGCGGGGTCGGCGCTTGCAGCGCCGATCAGCTTTACGGGGCCCCAGATCACTGAGAACTTCAACGGGCTGCCCGCCACCACCCAGACGGGCGTGTTCTCGAACGTCTCGGGCACGCAGGCGGCGATCAGCGGCGTGAACGGATGGGTCGGCGCCAAGCTCAGCGGCACGGGCGCCACCGCGACCGCGCTCACCGTCGATGACGGCACGTCCAACTCGGGCGGCATCTTCAACTACGGCGTGACGGGCGATGCCGACCGCTCGCTGGGCATGCTCGCCTCCGGCAGCAACATCATGGGCTTCGGCGTCGAGATCGTGAACAACTGGACGTTCCCGCTCCTGCAGTTCACCATCACCTTCGATCGCGAGCAGTACCGCAGCTCCTCCGTCACGACGAACACCATGGCGTTCGCCTACGGCGTGTCGGGCGGCACCGCGACGGGCTCGAACTTCCTCACCGACGTCTCCCTCGTGGCGAACACCGCGGGCGACCTCGTCGGCGACGCGTTCGTCACGACCAACGGCAAGCTCGCCCCACCCTCGATCATCACGAACGTCACCGCGACGATCAACCTGGTCGCGGCGGTCCCCGTCGGCGGCAGCCTCTACCTCCGCTGGACGGATGTGAACGACACGGGCAACGACGCGGGCATCGCCATCGACAACTTCAGGTTCAACGCCATCCCCGCGCCGGGCTCGATCGCCCTGCTCGGGCTGGGCGGGCTCGCCGCCGCCCGTCGCAAGCGTTGAGCGCTGTGCTCGGCCCGACCGTTTCGAGCCCGACCCTTTCGAGTTTGTTCCTGAGTATCTGACTACGGACCGGCCAGCCCACGCGGGTTGGCCGGTTTTTTGTTGGCGATGATGGATCGGGCGCGCCGTTCGATCGGGACGCGGGCCTCCGCCGCGCCTTCGATGTGGCATGACCATCGACCTCAGTGAACGCCTCGAGCTCGCCCGCCACCTCGCGCACGAGGCCCGACGGATCATCCTCTCGCACTACTCGCCCGCGGGCGTGCGCTTCGAGACCAAGAGCGACGGCTCGCCTGTGACGATCGCCGATCGCGCCGCCGAGGAGTTCATCCGGCGCGAGCTCGCCAAGCGCTGCCCGCAGGACGCGGTGCTGGGCGAGGAGTTCGGCGACACGCCCGGGAGCGTGGGAGGTGGGGGCGTGCGATGGGTGCTCGATCCGATCGATGGCACGCGGGCTTTCACGCACGGCATCCCGCTCTTCGGGTGCATGATCGCGCTCGAGCACGTGGGCACCGCGATCGCCGGCGTCGTGGACTTCCCCGCTCTGGACGAGTCCTGCTACGCGCATTTGGGCAAGGGGTGCTGGCATGTGATCGGCTCGGGGGCGGCACGCCGGGCGCGCGTGTCGGGCGTGAAGAGCCTTGGCGAGGCGGTGGTGACGATGTCCACGCCAAGGACTCCCTTCCAGGTGCTCGCACCCGCGAGGCCGGCGAGCGCGGAGACCGACGCCCAGCGACTCTCCCTGCACGCGGGCGTGACGCGTCTGTTGGGAGCCGCCAAGGACGTGCGTGGATGGGGGGATTGCCACGCGCACGTAATGGTCGCGACGGGTCGGATGGACGCGATGATCAACGGGAAGGTGGGGCGTTGGGATGTGGCGCCGCTGGAGCCGATCCTGATCGAGGCGGGCGGCCGGATCAGCGACTGGCGGGGCAACCCCGCGGGCGCGGGCGCCCTGGGGGCCGTGAGCACCAACGGGCTCGTGCACGATGAGCTGATCGGGCTGCTGACGCCCTGAGGCGGATCGACGCGCCGGCGGACGGACGGGTCCTTGTGGCGCATCCTCTCCATAGAACGATTCGC
Source organism: uncultured Phycisphaeraceae bacterium (assembly GCA_964399625.1). Lineage (GTDB taxonomy): Bacteria > Planctomycetota > Phycisphaerae > Phycisphaerales > UBA1924 > CAYNSB01. The sequence continues at coordinate 2,833 of CAYNSB010000068.1, read as the reverse complement.
AATATCAAGAAAGGATGCACCGCATGCGCGCCGTCCGTGCTCTTGTGCCGCTGGGGCTCGCCGTGATGGGCGCACTGGCCCGCGCCCAATCCCTCACGCCCGTGGACGATGCGCTGAAGCTGGATCAGGCCGGGCAGCACGAGCGGGCGATCGACGCCTTCCAGGGCTATCTCCGGTCCAACCCCGACGACGGGCGCGCGTGGTACAACCTCGGGTTCTCGCTCCACACGATCCGGCGCAGCGACGAGGCGATCGTGGCGTGGCGTCGGGCGTTGGATCTCGGGTTCGCGCCCGCCGGCTGTCTCTACAACATCTGCTGCGTTCACGCCGTCACCGGGCACGCGGAGGAAGCGCTCGCGAGCCTCAGGGCCGCGCTGGACGCGCGCTTCGCCGAGCAGGAAACGCTCGAGAACGACACGGACCTGGACAGCCTCCGCGCCGACCCGCGCTTCGCGGAGCTGACGGGGCTCATCGCCAAGCTCGCCAAACCCCCGGCCGCCAATCGTGACGACGGTTGGCGGTGGGACCTGGACTTCTACGCGCGTCGCATCGCCCAGATGCACTGGAGCCTGCACGCGCACGTCTCGCCCGACGCGTTCGCGCAGGAGCTCGCCGCCATCAAGCGCGACATCCCATCGCTCACGGACGACCAGCTCCGTCTTCGCCTCAAGCGCCTCACGGCACGCATCGGCGACGGGCACACCACCGTCGCGCTCCAGCAGGAAGGCGCGACGTCGCTGTCCCGCCTTCCGCTGCACATGCGTTGGTTCCCCGATGGGCTCTTCGTGATCGGCGCCAAGGACCACCCCGAGCTCGTGGGCGCGCGGGTGCTCAAGTTCGGCCCGATCGAGGCCGGCGCGGCCCTGGACGCCGCCCGCCCGTACGCGAGCGTGGACAACGCGATGGGCCATCGGCGGTGGGGGCCGCTGCTCCTCGCGGTGCCCACGCTGCTCGCGGCCATCGGCGCCACCGGCGACGAGTCCTCCACGGAGATCACCTTTGTGGACGCCAAGGGCGCGACCGGCACAACGACGCTCACGCCCGTGCAGGTGCCGGTGAGGCGATCGGGGAGCGAACTGCCCGGCTTCACGTACGTCCACCAGAGTCTCGCCACGCCGCCGGCGTATCTCGCGGGCGATCGCGACGGCGTCCGCGTGGAGTACCAGCCGGCGCACAATCTCGTGTACTTCTACTTCGGGTCGATCCAGGACACGCCGGGGCAGAAGCTCGCCGCCGCGTTCGAGCGCGTGTTCGCCACGATCAAGGAGCACGACGCCCAGCAGCTCGTGATCGACATGCGGGCCAACGGCGGGGGGAACACGGGGCTCATCCGTCCGCTCTTCGAGGGTCTCATCCGCGAGGCGCGCGTGAACCGCCCCGGGCACCTGTGGGTCATCATCGGGCGCGACACGTTCTCCGCCGCGCAGAACACCGTGAACCTCATCGAGAAGTTCACGAGCGCGACGTTCGTGGGCGAGCCCACCGGCTCGCGCCCGCAGTTCACGGGCGAGAGCACGTACTTCGTGCTGCCGCACAGCAAGACGAGGGTGTACGCCTCCTCGCGGTATTGGCAGATCCTGGACTCAACCGACGAGCGAACGTGGGTCGCGCCACAGATCGCCGCACCCATGACGTTCGCGGACTACGCGGCTGGGCGCGATCCATCGATGGAGGCGATCCTGAGGACGATCAGCGCTCGGCCGTGAGCGCCCCCGACAATTGCGGGCCGGAGGTGGGGCGACGCCGACGCGGGCCGGTCCGTGCCGGCGTCTTCGCGCGCGCCCTTTCCTACGCTTCCTCTCGTTTCTACGGAGCTTTCCCATGCCCTGGCTTCACGTCCGCGATGCGCTCAATCACTCCAAGGCCCCGGTCGGGTCGCCGGTCACGGTCAAGGGCTGGGTCCGCACCCGGCGCGACTCCAAGGCCGACGGCGGGCTGTCCTTCGTCGCGGTGCACGACGGCACGTGCTTCGACGCGATCCAGGCCGTGTGCAAGGGCTCGCTCCCCAACTACGCCAGCGAGATCGCCAAGCTCACCACGCACTGCGCCGTCGAGGTGACCGGCGTCATCGCCCCCACGCCCAAGGGCGGCAACGAGATCCAGGTCGATCCCGACAAGGGTGGCTCCCTGAAGGTCGTGGGATGGGTGGACGATCCGGACCACTACCCCATCCAGCCCAAGGCGCACACCATGGAGTTCCTGCGCGAGAACGCGCACCTCCGCGTCCGCACGAACACGTTCGGCGCGGTGGCGCGCATCCGGCACACGCTCTCCATGGCGATGCACCGCTTCTTCCATGAGCGCGGGTTCTTCTACGTGCACACGCCGATCATCACCGCCAGCGACTGCGAGGGCGCGGGGCAGATGTTCCGCGTGAGCACGCTGGACTTGAACAGACCTCTTGGACGTGTGTTGGGAGCGGGAGAATCCGACGCGGCACGCAAAGTCAGGGAGGAACTCTCGAAGAATCCAAACATCCCGCGATCGTCGTATGGGCAAGTGGATTATTCAGAGGACTTCTTCGGCAAGGAGGCGCACCTGACCGTCTCCGGGCAGCTCAACGTCGAGACGTACGCGTCCGCGCTCTCGCGCGTGTACACCTTCGGCCCGACGTTCCGCGCCGAGAACAGCAACACGTCGCGGCACCTCGCCGAGTTCTGGATGATCGAGCCCGAGATCGCCTTCGCAAACCTCTCGGACGATGCCGACCTTGCCGAGGCGTTCATCAAGTACCTCATCAACGCGTGCCTCATCGAGCGCCCCGACGACATGAAGTTCTTCGACGAGCGCATCGAGAAGGGGCTGCTCGCGCGCCTGACGCACGTGCTCGAGA
>CAYNSB010000067.1:0-15481 GCA_964399625.1 uncultured Phycisphaeraceae bacterium | reverse complement strand
GCCGGTGCGAACGGCAACGATGGCGCGCAGGGTCCCGCTGGTCCTCAGGGTGCGATGGGTGCAACTGGCGCCACGGGTGCTCAGGGCGCGACGGGCGCTCAGGGTGATCAAGGGCCGCAGGGCGATCAAGGCCCGGCTGGTCCGACGGGCGCGACCGGCGCGACGGGTGCGACCGGCGCAACGGGAGCAACGGGCGCGACGGGTCCGCAGGGTGCGACTGGCGCGACGGGTGCTCAGGGGCCGGCCGGTGCGAACGGAAATGACGGCGCGCAGGGTCCCGCTGGTCCTCAGGGCGCGACGGGCGCCACTGGAGCCACTGGTGCTCAGGGCGCGACCGGCGCTCAGGGTGATCAGGGTCCTCAGGGCGATCAGGGTCCGGCCGGTCCGACGGGCGCTCAGGGCGCCACGGGCGCGACTGGTGCCACGGGCGCTCAGGGCGCGACTGGTGCGACGGGCGCAACCGGCGCGCAGGGCCCGGCCGGTGCGAACGGCAACGATGGCGCGCAGGGTCCCGCTGGTCCTCAGGGCGCGACGGGCGCCACTGGTGCCACTGGTGCTCAGGGCGCGACGGGGGCTCAGGGTGACCAGGGGCCGCAGGGCGATCAGGGCCCGGCCGGTCCGACCGGCGCTCAGGGCGCGACTGGTGCCACGGGCGCGACGGGAGCCACGGGTCCGCAGGGCGCAACCGGTGCGACGGGTGCGACCGGCGCTCAGGGTCCGGCCGGTGCGAACGGAAATGACGGCGCTCAGGGCCCCGCTGGTCCTCAGGGCGCGACGGGCGCCACTGGAGCCACTGGTGCTCAGGGCGCGACCGGAGCGCAGGGTGATCAAGGGCCTCAGGGCGATCAGGGCCCGGCTGGTCCGACGGGCGCTCAGGGCGCCGCGGGAGCGACTGGAGCGACGGGCGCTACCGGCGCCACGGGAGCCACTGGTCCGCAGGGTGCCACGGGCGCTCAGGGTCCGGCCGGTGCGAACGGAAACGATGGCGCTCAGGGTCCGGTGGGTCCGCAGGGTTCGAGCGGCGCTCAGGGTCCGATGGGACCGCAGGGCGCGGCGGGTGCGACGGGCGCTGAGGGGCCGCAGGGTGCGCAGGGCGTTGCCGGCCCGCAGGGTGCCGAGGGTGCTCAGGGCCCGATGGGGCCGCAGGGTGCGGTGGGAGCCACGGGGGCGACGGGTCCTCAGGGCGCGACTGGCGCCGCTGGCGCACAAGGTGCGGCTGGCGCGACGGGAGCGACCGGTGCTCAGGGCGCTACGGGTGCTCAGGGCGCGGCTGGTCCTCAAGGCGCAACGGGTGCGACCGGTCCTCAGGGCGCTACCGGTGCCCAAGGCGCGACGGGTGCGACTGGACCCCAGGGTGCGACGGGCGCTACGGGTTCCCAGGGCGCGACCGGCGCTCAGGGGGCAACTGGGGCTCAAGGCGCGACGGGTGCTCAGGGGGCCACTGGTTCTCAGGGAGCGACCGGGGCCGGTCACACGCTTGTGCGCAAGACCAGCACGCAGAGCATCACGAGCAGCACGACGCTGACCAACGACACGGCGCTGGTGCTGGCGATGGCGGCCAACGACACGTGGGAATTCGAGGCGTTCATCCTGTGCACCTCGAGCAGCAGCACGCCCGACATCAAGTACACGTTCACGGTGCCCACGGGCGCGACGATCACCTGGGTCTCGGATTTCCAGGAGGGCAGCGGACTGACGAATAACAACATCGTCACGTCCAGCGGCACCAGCGTGAACAACGCGATCACCGCCGGAAGCAACGACATCATCCGCGTGCGTGGCGTCGTGACGAACGGGAGCAACGCGGGCAACCTGCAGTTCCAGTGGTCGCAGAACAGCAGCAACGGAAACGCGACGCAGGTGCTGAGCAACAGCTTCATCAAGGCCGGCAAGTTCTGACCCGCTTCGGCGGCTGCGAGTGATCAATCAGGAGGGCCTCGGCGCGGAGCCGGGGCCCTCTTTCGATTGGGGACGCGGGTGTGTGCGCGGGGCGTTGGGCGCGGCCGCTCGGGCGTGCGATCAGGGGTAGATCAGGTTCGCGTGGGGCGCGTCCTTGGGGTTGGGCATGTTCCAGTCCAGGCGGCCGCCCTGTCGCCAGATGAAATCCAGCACGCCGAGCTGCTCGAAGCGCTGGTGGATCAGCTCGTTGTAGCGGAACATGAAGGCGTCGGTGAGGCGCTGGATCTCCTTGTTGCGTCCGCGCTGGGTGTTGCCCGAGGTCTGGTTGTTGTGGTACTGGATGTAGCCGAGCTTGCGGATGTGGCACATGCGGGTCGTGAGGAACGTGCGGACGAGGAACTCGTAGTCGTCGGCGACGTGCACGTCGGGAGAGTGCCCGCCCGCGGCCCAGTAGGCGTTGCGTCGCCAGGCGCGGAAGTGGTTGGGCACGCCGACGATGTGGCGGATGGTTTTGGAGTTGATGTCCGGGTAGTTGGAGACGAGCAGGGTGCGGCCGTTGTGGAACTCCTCGCGGTAGGAGCCGAACCCGAATCCCCAGCCCTCGGCGTAGCGTGCGTTCTCGCCGTTCTCGAAGACCTCGGCGCAGTCGGAGTAGAAGAAGCCGGCCTCGGGGAAGCGTGCCGCGGCCTGGACGAGGTGCAGGAGCGCGTCGGGGACGAGCTCGTCGTCGTGGTCGAGCTCGACGAGCAACCACCCGCGGCAGAGGCCGGCGCAGCGTCGCTTGACGGCGCCGATGATGTTGCACGGGCGATCGGGCTGGAAGGCGCTGATGCGCGAGTCGGCGCGGGCGAGCTCGCGGAGGCTCGCGAAGGTGGCGCCGTCGTCGGGCGAGTCGTCGAGCAGGACCCATTCCCAGTTCGTGTAGGTCTGGGCCATCAGGGACTTGAAGGGGCGCTGGATCTTGTCGCCGGTCTTGTACGTGGGCGTGAAGACGCTCACGAGGGGATGATCGGGGAATCGCTCGGAGGTCGCGTTGAGCACGAAGCAATCGACGATCTGCGAGGCGATGGCGGCCGGATCGGGCGAGGGCGTGTCGATGCTCACCCAGCGCTTGCGGACCTCCAGGGGCGAGCCCATGAGCGCCCGGTAGCGGCTGGGCGGGCCGAACGTCAGGATGACGTGGGGACGAACCTCGACCAGAATGCGCGAGAGTGCCGTGTCGTCCGGGTAGGTGTGGAGGTCGAAGGAATCGGCGTGGGTCTTGGGCAGGCCCGCGACGCGGATCGACTGGACGAACTCGGCGCTGGGCGCGCCGAACACGGCAACGGTGATGAGGTCGAAGGGCATGGGTCCTCTGGGAAGGTTTCTGAAGAGAACCGGGAATAGTAATCGGACGATGGATCGGACGGATCAGCGGTCGCCTTGAGGTGGCTGGCCCTCGCTCAGGCGCTGCTGGGCGCGTCGCTTGGCGGCGAGGAGCCCCGTGGCGGGGTCCTCGGTGGGCGGGGCCGCGGGAGGGTCTGGAATCGCGTCCGCGGCGCGCGCCTCGAGTTCGGCCTCGCGCATGGCTCGTGCGGCATCCAAGCGCGCTTGGGCACGGCGGAGACGCTGCTCCTCGATGATGCGCTGGGCATCGGCGTCCGAGAGGGAGCTTTCCGCGGGCGCGGTTCGTACGACGGGCGTGCTCTGGCGTAGACGGGTGGCGGTGCGCGAGGCGGCAGGGCCGCGGTCCTCGATGGCGGCGATGGCGCGCTCGCGAAGGGTGGAGCCGAACTCGGGCGAGACGAGGCGGTCCCACGCGATGCGTCGGGTCGCGATATCCAGCATCAGGACGATGAGGGTGAGCACGAGCAGGGGTCGGAAGAGGGGCGTGCGTGCGAGCGTGGGCTCGAGGCCCGCGCGGTCGAAGAGCCGGGCGGAGCGCGGATCGTTGAGGTCGAGGACGCGCCCGCCCGTGGAGGCGGCGATCTGTCGGAGCAGCGCGGTGTTGGTCGTGAGGTCGCGGAGTTCGGCGCCCGCGGCGATGGCGACGCCGCCGACCACGGGCGAGAGACGCTGGTCTCCGGCGCGCGGCGTGATAGTGGCGATGTAGTTTCCGGGCGCGAGCGCGGGTGTTGTTCCCTCGTAGACGCCCGGCGCGGTCTGCGAGAGGGAGAGCGAGATCGGGCGATCGGGCGCGTCGATGGGATAGAGCGTGGCGGGGACGCTGAGCCCGTCGAGCGGGCGCGCGTCGTCGCCCGCGGCCTCGAGGCGTAGCGTGGCACGCGAGGCGTCGCTCGAGGAAGTGAGCTCGAAACGGCCCGGCGTCTGCGGGCGTGCGATCGTGCGTGCGATCGAGGACCAGAGCTGGCGGAAGCCGGGCCAATCAACCCACGCCGAGGCCCACGGGCCCACATCGGAGGTGAACGCGGCGACCTGGCCCAGTTGGCAGACCCAGTGGGCGAGCAGGGGCTCGCCTTGCGGGTGGAGCATCGCGTAGGTGATCGTGGGCTCCGGGCGTGCCTGGGTGAGCACGATGCCGTTGAGCGCCGGTGGCGGGAGCGGCGCAAGACCAAGGGTCAGAGGCGAGCCCGAGGGCGTCACGATCGGCGTGAAGAGGCCGGTGCGGATGAGGGGCGAGCGGACGATGCGGACCGCCTTGAGCAGGAAGCGGGGGAGGAGCTGCGCGTTGGTGACGGGGTAGAACTTGCCGCCACCCTCGGCGGCGAGGGCGGCCATGGTCTGCTCGTCCATCTCGTTGCCGATGCCGATCGCCGAGACGATGATCTTGTCGTCTTTCCACATCGCGCGGGCGAGGTCCGGCAGGGCCTCGCGATTCTGCGAGACGCCGTCGGAGAGCAGGATCAGGTGCTTGACGCTGGCCTTGGCGTCCTTGAGTTGCCGTCGGGCTTCCTGCAACGCGGGCAGGGCGACGGTGCCTCCGCCGGCGCTGATGGAGAGCACGCGCCTTCCGGAGGCGGCGGGGTCCGAGTTCGGGGCGAGTGGGATGAGCACGTCGTAGTCGTTGTTGAAGACGATGACGCCGACGAGATCCTTCTTGTCGAGGGAGCGGATGGCGAGGGCGGCGGACTGGTTGGCGATCTCCTGCTGGGTTGAGGCGGTGCCCAGAACGCCCCGCCCCATCGAGCCCGAGTTGTCGATGACGAGGATGACCGCGGCGTCGGGCTGGACGAGCCTCTCGGGAAGATCGAGCTTGACGGGAAGCAGGGGCTCGATAGGCGTGCCCTTCCATCCGCCGGCGCCGAAGGAGTCGGGGCCGCCCACCATGACTAGGCCCAGGCCCAGGTCCTTCACGGAGGACTCGATGGCGTGCTGGGCGGGCTCGGGGACGAGCTCGGCGGGTACGTTGTTCAGGATGAGCAGGTCGTAGGCCTGCAGGTCCACGCTGGTGGGCGGGATCGCGCTGGGGGTGACGATCGAGACGTTCAGATTGCTCTCGCGGAGTGCACGGGCGAGGGTCTGCGAGTCGGGAGCGCCGGGCGTGGGATCGACAAGGAGGATTGAGCCGCGGCCGGGCGTGAGGGTGAACGCGTCGGCGGTGTTGTTCTCTGCGCGGGTGTCGGCGAGGACGCGCACGGAGCCGTCGGGAAGCGTCTGGGTGTCGGGCTCGTAGATCGCGCGGAAGTTGTGCACGCGGCCGACGGGGAGGGGGACGGGGATGATCTCGACGGTGCGGCCGGTGGGAATCTCGACCCTCCGGGGCGGCACGCCCGTCGCGGGCTGGTCGTTGAGCAGGATGCGGAGCGTGCCCGTCGCGGGGGCGGTGGCGCGCAGCGTGACGCGGAGGTTGATGGTCGCCTGGGCCGCGGCGCGGGGTGGGGCGTCGAGGGACTCCACGATCACTTCGTGGTCGGCGCGGAGCGTGAGGGGCACGACGTCGATCGGCGTGGCACGGCGGGCGCGGACGGAGGAGTCGGTGACCTGGCGGGCGGCGGCGAGCGCATCGCCCTGGGTCTGGTTGCCATCGGAGAAGAGGATGAAGCGTGCCGCGGCGTCGGGCGGCACGAGCGACGCGCCGTCGCGGATCGCGCCGGCCAGGTCCGTGCCCTGCGTGGGAGGGATCTCCAGTGTGCGGGCGGAGAGGTCGGCGGTCGTGGGCGCGGCGATGGCGATCGCGCGGGAGTCGAACGCAACGATGCCCAGGAGGTCCTCCGGTCCGCGATCGGCGCACGCGGTGGCCAGGTACGCGCGCACCGCGTCGATCGGATCGCGCGGGCGGGATTGCGCATCGAGCCCCGCGTCGGCGAAGAGGCGGACCGACTGGGACACATCCACGAGCGCGATGACGGCGAGGCGGTTCGTCGATCGGACGGAGGAAGCGCCCGCGAGCAGCGTGGCGAGGAGGGCGATGAGAAGGACGCGGAGCGTCACGGCCGAGACACGTCGCGCAAGGGCCATCGTGGCGAACCAGCGGAATCCCAGGAGCGCCAGGGGGATGCCCGGGACCAGGATCAGGAGCCAGCTTGGATCGTTCAGCGCGGCGCGCACGGGCAAGCGTATGGATCGGGTGTCGCGCGAGCGGTGCTATCGCGGGGCAGGGCGCACCTCGCTCGCGGGCGGGGGAGTTGCGACCTGCTCGGCGTACCGCTTGAACACCCGACGGACCAGGTCGGAGTACCGCGCGGGAACGGTCTGCTGCTCGATGGCGCGGTCGGCGGCGTCGGCGGCGCGGCGGACCTCTTCGGCGGGGGTTGCGCGGGCCGCGTGCTCGCCGGTGGCGGGCGGCCGGTTCGAGTACCACTCGGCGATGACGCGCTCGCGGGGACGGCCCTCGGGTGCGCGCCGCGCATCGAGCGTTCGATCGGAGGCCTGGGGCTCTGAGGCGGCGGGCCCCGAGCGGGGAGGCACGCCGGGCCCGAGAGAGCCCGAGCCATTCTGGACGCCGCTCATGTCGGGGTTGATCCCGTGCGCGGAGCCGTCGGGCGATGGCTTGCCAGCGGGATTGGAGTGATCCGCGCCTTCGGCGCCGGACTGCACGCCGGGAGTGGGGGTGGGGGGGCGCTGCTCGCCGGGACCCGTGCGCTTCTGGTCGGGCGCGGCGCCGTCGCGCCGTTGTTGTGCTTCCTGCGCGATCTGCTGGGCGAGGCGCTGGACTTCCTGCTGCTGCTCGGGCGTCATCTGCTTCTGGAGTTCGTGGGCGAGATCGCGCAGGCGCTGGGCGCGGCGCTGCTGCTCCTGAGCGTCCTTGGGCTGGTCGGCAAGATCGCGGAGCTCCCGCTCGGCGCGACGCAACGCGGATGGATCGGGTTGGTCGCTGCCCTGGGGCGAGGGTTGCTCGCCGGGCTGGGGAGCGGGCTTATCGCGCTGCGTGGGGCTTGGCGAGCGCTGGGGAGTGGCGTCCGGGGTCGGGTTGTCGCTGGGGGCCGGGTTTTGGCCTTGGGGCGATGTACCGGACGGTGACGGGCGCGGCGCCTGACTCTGTTGGGCGTCGCCCTTTGGGGCCGACGGATCTTGCGATGGAGTTGTTGGCGCGGGCCCGTCGGCGGGATTCGTTGGAGAATCCTTGGGAGTGGCGTTCTTGGGCGGCGCGGCGTCGGGCGCGGTGTTGCCAGGGCTCTGGCCGCTCGGCGATGACGGCGAGGGACGGGAGGGTTGGTCGGATGGGGCGGGACGCTCGGATGGAGCCTTGGGCTCCGAGGGTTGGTCGGAGTTCTCCTGCGGATTCCGAGTGGGCTCATTCGGCGGTGGGCGCGGCGAACCGTCCTTCGGGTCCGATGTCGGCTTTGAGGATGAGTTCGTGGGCGAGGACGGCGTGGATGGTTCGCGCTGCTTCTGGGCAGGGCCGGACTGGTCGCGTGGTTTCGCCTCATTCGGAGCATCGGGGCGCATCTGTCGGGCCGCTTCGCGCATCGCGTCGCGGAGGCGATCGAGGGGCGACTGCTTGGAAGGTGGGGGAGGCTTGGGAGACTCGGGCTTGGGCGTGTCGGCCGGTGAGTCTTTCGGCTGTGCGGCCTCGGGCGCGCGTGCGGGGTCGCGCTCTTGCGAGCCCGATTCCGGCTTGTCGGCGTTCGTATTCGTCGCGGGGCTGGCGTCGAACTTGTTGGGGGGCTGGGTGGGGGACTCGCGGTCGTTCCGGGCGCTCTCGGTGTTCTCGATGCGCCGCGCGAGTTCCTCGAGTTGCTGGGCGATTGCCTCGCGCTGCTCGGGGAGCATGTCGTTGCGCTGGCGATCGATCGAACGCAGCGCGTCCGCGGCGCGGGCCAGGTCACCCTCGCGGAGCGCCTCGGTGAGTGAGGGTGCGTCCGCGTCGGTTCCTGATGGGTTCGAGGCGGAGCCCTGATCGGCCGATCGTGCGGCCGCGGAGAGCGCCTCCCGGGCGCGATCGAGCGATGTCTGGCGTTCGCGTGCCTCGGTGTCCATGCGGGATGCGGCCTGCTCGACGCGCTGGGCCGCGGCGAGGCGTGCGTCCTCGGGCGAGAGTCTTGACTCGGCGAGTTCGCTCTGGAGGTCCTCCAGGGCGCGGAGTTCTTCGGGGCGGGCGGGCGTTGCGGTCGCGGCCGGGGCTTGCGACGCGAGGGCGGTGGCCGCGGACTTGATCTGCTGCGCGGTGGACGTGCGCGCCGCGGCGAGCGTCGCGGGATCGGGCTGGGTCGTCGAGGGAATCCGAGCGGGCATCCAGATCGTCACGGCGATCGCGATGCACGCCAGCGCGGGCGCGATCGCGTGCGCCCAGCGCAGACGCACGGGAACGACGCGGCGAGGGTCCGCTTGCGCGGCGAGCTGCTCGGCCTGTGCGATCGTCCAGGCCGCGAAGGGATCGTTCGACGAACCGAGCTCCAGCGCGGAGGAGAGGCGGTCCTTCAGTCCGAGGGAGGCGTCCGCCCGCGCTGCGGCGGCGATGAGCGTCGGCGCGGTCGCGATGGCGTGCACCAGGGCGCCCAGGGCTGCGATCGTGAACGGCGCGGCGAGCCACACGGCGCGTGGGGCCAGCCGGGAGAGGCGCTCGGCGAGGGCCTTGTCCGCGATCGCGAGCGCCAGGGCGACCACGCCGGCGACCGCCAGCGCGGGCGCAAGCGTTGAGACGCCGCGTGCGAGGCAGGCTCGGCGGGCGACCGAGCGGGCGACGGCCAGCGATCGTGAGGCGGCGGCGTTGCGCACGATCGATCGTATGAGGTCTCTGGGCACCTCGTGCTCCGGCGCGGGGTGCTTCTGCGGTGTCGGATGGGCGATACTGTGTTCGCATGGACGTGGGCGCGATGCTTGCCGAACTCGTGTCGGGACGAACGCTGAGCGAATCGGGCGCGGAATCGGCGTTCGAGACGCTGCTCGCGGGCGGCATGGACGCGGCGCAGATCGGGGCGATGCTTGCGCTGGTGCAGGCGCGCGGCGCGAGCGTGGACGAGCTGGTGGGCGCGGCGCGAGCGATGCGCCGGCACGTGACGCGCGTGCCCATCGAGCCCGGCTCGGGCGAGGTGCTCCTGGACACGTGCGGGACGGGCGGAGCGCCCAAGACCTTCAACATCTCCACGGCGGCGGCGCTGGTGATCGCGGGCGCGACGCCCGACGTGGGCGCGGCGGGCGTGCGGCGGGTGCTGGTCGCCAAGCACGGCAACCGCAGCCGCAGCGGGCGGGGCTCGGCGGAGGTGCTGGCGGCGTTGCGGGTCAACGTGGACGCGAGCGCGGAGGTGCAGGCGCGGTGTCTGCGTGAGGCGGGCGTGTGCTTCTCGTTCGCGATCCATCACCACCCCGCGGTGCGGCACGCCGCGGGCGCGCGCCGCTCGCTGGGGTTCGCGACCGTGTTCAACGTGCTCGGGCCGTTGACGAACCCGGCGGGTGCGCAGCGTCAGTTGATCGGCGTGTACGCGCCCGAACTCGTGGAGCGCGTGGCCGGGGCGCTGGCGCGCCTGGGCGCGGTGCGGGCGGTCGTCGCGCACGGAGAGGGGATGGACGAGCTGTGCACGCACGGCTCGACTCTGCTGGCCCACGTGGAGCGCGGGGCGGTGCGCCCGGAACGGGTCGAGGCGCGAGCGCTGGGGCTGACGGGCGCGTCGCCGGGCGAGCTTTCGGCGAGGGATGTGGACGACTCGGCGGCGATGGTGCGGGCGGCGATCGGCGCGGGGAGCGACGGCGCGCGAGGGGCCCGCGACATCGTCGTGCTCAACGCGGCGGCGGGGCTCGTTGCGGCGCAGGCGGCACGGGACCTGGCCCAGGGCATCGTGATCGCCCGGCAGAGCATCGAGAGCGGTTCGGCGGCTCGGGCGCTGGAGCGCCTGATCCAGATCTCGGCGTCGTGAGCGGGTCAGTTCCGGTTGGCGAGCATGTCGGAGATCGCCGAGCGGAGGGCCTGGTTCGTGGACGCGCCCGTGGATGAGGATCGATCGTTCCTGGGCGTGACGAGCAGGAGGCGCGTCGCGCCCGGCGTGCCGTTCTCGCCCGCGTCGCGTGCGAACCACACGAGCCCGGAGAGATCGGAGCCACCGAGCCAGTCCGACAGGCGGGCCCCGAGCGTGGGGTCATCGAGCGGGGCGAGGGCGCGGACCATCTTCGCCTCCGCGTCGAGATCGAGTTGCTTCTGCAGCCTCTCGGGGGACGCGGGGTTTCCGGCGTAGTTGCCCTGGAGGTCGAGGCCCGATGCGCGGAGGCGCTCGATGGCGGAGGCGATCGCGGGCGTGTGGGGCTGCACGTCGCTGATGATCAGCACGCGCTGTCCCTTGATCGCGAGGCTTGGATCCGTGGGAGCCGCGACGCCCGAGACCACGACGCGGGGCGAGGGGCGGGACGGATCGCTGACGCGCACCGGCGGGGGCGGGCTGGAGGCGGGGATCACCTCGCCGGGGTCGGTGGTGGGGGCGGCGGCGGGCGACGGCGGCTCGATCTCGGGCAGTTCCGCGAGCATGGAGAACGCGTCGTGCGTCGGCTCGTCATCGCCGAAGGTGAAGGTGAGGCCGTCGGGCCGCTTGGAGAGATAGTTCACGAGCCCGACGATGAGGGCCACGAAGACCAGCGACGCGAAGAGCACGCCGAAGTTCACGGGCTTGTGGGAGCCGCGCGACGCGGAGCGGCGAGCGGAGGCGCGGGCGCGGGCGCGATTGCGCATCGCCTCGACGCGCTCGCGAGCGGCGGCGAGCTGCTCGTGCGCGGGGCGCGAGGAGCCGACCCTTCCGGCGATGCCGATCTTGATCCCGGGGGCCTGGAAGCCGACGAAGCCCGGGGTTCGCGGCGTCTGGGGCTGGAGGGCGTCGCCATCGCGCTCGTAGCGACCGGACCACCAGTTCGTCACGCGCAGGTTGGGGCGACGGCGGAACGCGCCGGTGTCCGACGGTGGGGGCACGGGCGACGCGGCGCGCGCGGGTTCCGCGGCGACGCCCGCCGCGGGCGCGGCGACGGCCTCGAACGCGGGCGTCTCCACGGGCGCGGGCGCGATCGGGTCTTCGCCCACGCCGCGCATCGAGGGCAGATCGACGGGCTTGAGGGCAAAGGGATCGGCGGAACGGCGAACGACATCGAGGTCCGCGAGCATCTGCGCCGCCGATGCGTACCTCTTGTCGTAGTCTGTCATGGCGCGACGGATGATCCAGCGGAGGGCTTCGGGGCACTGCTTGGAGATCTGCGAGAGCCCGCCGTGCGCGGGGAAGGAGTTCTCGACCATGGAGTACAGCACGGCGCCGGCGGCGTACAGGTCGAACCTGGCGCCATCGACCTGATGGACCTTTACGCCCTTGAGCGCCATGCGGACCATCTCGGGATCGCGGAAGTACTCCGTGCCATGGGTCGTGAGCGTCATCCCTGAGCGGAGCGGCGTGACGAGCCCGAAGTCGACGAGGTGGGCGCTGTCGCCGTCGATGATGATGTTGTCGGGCTTGACGTCCTTGTGCCAGAGCCCGCCCTGGTGGTACTGGGCGAGCGTGGAGAGCAGATCGCCGGCGTAGCCGAGGGCCAGTCGCAGTTGGGCGCCGGCAAGGCCCGCGGAGCCCGAGAGCGCGTGCAGGCGTTGGGTGACGAGCGAGAGAGAGTCGCCCGGCACGTAGCGCATGACGTAGAAGAACCGCTCGTTGTTGAGTTCGTGGTCCAGCACGAGCCCGAGCTTCTTGGCGGCCTCAAGGGCGCGGGACTCGCGCACGATCTGCGGGAGCGACGAGCCGTCCGAGAGCGAGAAGACCTTGATCACGACCTGGCGCACGCCCATCTGCCCCGAGCGCTCGAAGGCGGCACGGCGGATGGCGTCGGGCTCGGCGATGTAGAGCTTGCCCCCCGAGCCGCCACCGGGCAGCGAACCGACGAGCGTGTACCCCTCGAACTGCCCCTTGGCGCGCGCGGGGCGCTCGCTGGTGGGCGCCTGGGCGACGGCCTCGGGCAGTCGCTGCTCGATGCCCTCGGTGAGGGCGGTGAGGCACAGCAGGCGGGCCGGGTGCCCGATCGCGACGCGGTAGAGGGCGGCGCCGATCGACTTGCCCTCGGCGGTGATCGCCCGCCCGTAGTGCCCTGCGGCGGACCATCGCCCGATGAGCACGTTGATGACGGTGAGCGGGATGAAGACCAGGCCGGTGATGAGCGAGCCGACGATGCGGAGCAGGTCGCCGATCTCTCCGAAGACGAAGCGGAAGACCTGGCGGATGGTCCATCCGATGGCCTTGAAGACGGGCACGATGAGGTAGATGACGGCGACGATCCCCACGGGGATGGCGATGAGCGTCGCGAGCACGAGGACCCAGGGTGAGATCGCCATGGCGTGTTCCGTTCCTCTCCGCGTGGGCGTCGGTCAGTCCCGGATCGAGGCCTGCTCCTCGCGTCGGAGCTGGGCCTGGATGTGGTAGATCTCGTGGATGCACTGATCGAACGCCGCGTCGTCCTCCTTCGTGGGATTCAGGTCGAGCCCGTTTCGCGTGGGCTCGTCCATCTCGTCCTGGGTGAACGAGTAGGTGGAGATGACCTCGCGCAGGCGCTCGCGGAGCAGATCGCGGATCTTGGCCAATCGGCGCGAGACGGTGGGCTCGGAGATGCCCAGCGCTGCGGCGACGCCCTTGCCCGGCTGCGCGTCGAGCACGCGCATGCGGTAGATCGAGAAGTCCATGAAGTCCGCCTCCTTCTCGACGAGGCGGATCGCCTTCTCGACCTTGGCGCGGAAGACGGCGGCCTCGTAGCGATCGTCCACGCCCAGCGCGCGGGACGAGGCCATCCACGACTCATCGAAGTCCGCGGCCTTCTTGCCCGAGTTGCGCTTGGCGGCGTTGCGCCGGTCCATCTCATCGCCGAGCACGTGCTTGGCGATGGCCAGCAGCCACGTGGAGAAGCGAGCGCCGCGCGAGGGGTCGTAGCGATCGATGGAATCCGAGAGCGCGGCGAGGGTTTCCTGCGAGAGGTCGCGGACGGTTTCGGGGCCGATACGCCCCTTGCCCCACTTGGTGAGTTGAGCGCGGATGACGGGGCCGAAGGTCTCCCACAACTCGAACCACGCGGCTTCGTCGTTGCGTTTGAGTCGGCCGACGAAGTTGGTGGAGAGCTGGGTGAGCATGAGGAGTCTCCGCGTGGCTCCGATGGCTGGGCTTCACGGGGGCTTGGTTTGGCGGGGCCTGTGCGGGGTTTCGGGCGGGAACCGTTCGGAAAAGGATATGGGGTGGAGCGGGTCGGGAGTGCAACGAATGTGCCGTGCGAGAGGGCGATAAGCACGCAGGGGCGTTGTTCAGAGCGCGTGCGGAGGCTGACCGCGGGCATCCGGGACTTGCGGGGCGCTCTTGGTGCGTCAAAGTGGCGGTCGGGCGCGGGGGCGGGCCGAGGGTGGCGCGTTGGCGTTGGCGGGCCGGCGTGAAACCCGCGCGGGCGACCTCCCAAGGACTGGTCCGACCCAAGCGTGCCCAAACGGACGGAGACCCGTGCGGGCGGAGACGGATCAGGAGGTTCACATGTTCTGCGGCATCACCAAGACGGTCGTTCGTGCGGGGCTCATCACGGCGGTGGCGGGTGGCGTGGCGGTCGCCGTCGCGGGCCCGGACACGGTGCGTGCGTTCCTCAAGCAGGCCCGGAGCAACGCGCAAGAGGCGCTGGGCAAGGCGATCAGCGACCCTGTCGCGCTCCGCGCCCAGATGCAATCCCTTGCGGAGCAGTATCCGCAGCGGATCGCCGAGGTCCGTGGGGACCTGGGCGAGCTGACGGAGCAGATCGCGCAGCTCGAGCGTGAGCAGGCCGTCGCCCGCAAGGTCGTCGCGATGGCCGACGCGGACCTGGACGGGATGAAGTCCGTGCTGGCTCGCGCCGAGGCCGCCCGCGAGACGGGCGAGGCGCAGGTCGTGCGCGTCCGCTTCGACGAGTCGCGCTCGGCGTGCCCGATCGACGAGGCGTACGCCAAGGCCAATCGCGTGACGCAGCTGCGCAACGCGTACAACCAGAAGGCGAGCGACATCGATCGCGACCTGGGGTACCTGAACCAGCAGAAGGAGCGCCTCACGGCGATGCTGGACCAGCTCAACACGGAGCACACGGAGTTCCAGAGCCAGCTCTTCGGGCTCAACCAGCAGGTCGAGGCGATCCAGCGCAACGATCGCATGATCGATCTGATGGAGAAGCGTCAGTCCCAGATCGACCACCACGGGCGTTACCGCGCCGCGAGCATCGACCAGGTCAAGACCCGCCTGGCGGACATCCGCGCCAAGCAGGAAGCGAAGCTCGAGACGTTCGGGCAGGCGACGGACGTCAAGAACTACGAGAACGCGGCGAAGTACCTGCTGGACAGCGAGAACGCGCCGCTCACGAGCGGCAAGGCGTCGCACAAGGCCAAGACGCTGGAGATCCGTCCCAGCGTGCTCGAGATCGGGCCCAAGGACGCCAAGGCGCTGCCCGGACCGGTGGCCGTGCCCACGGGCCCGGTCGCGCAGAAGTGACGCGAAACGATGGAAGGTGCTTGGGGCTCGGGCCCTGAGTGAAGAGTCTCCGCGGCCGCCGGTACCCATGTTGGGGCCGGCGGCGTTGTTTGGGAGAGTGGGGACAAGTTGGCGGCAAGAGGCGGGTTCCGCGGCTGATGTGATAGCGGAGTCTGGTCATCGCAGGTATCCTGCCCGCTACGATGGAGCCGTGGCGCGGCGTGGGGACGGGCGGTCGGGGCCTGCGCGGCGGACACACGGACGTGAGACTTTGCATTGCTTGATCGCCTTCTGAATCTCTTTACCGTCGACATGGGGATCGACCTTGGCACGTGCAACACGCTGGTGGCGGTGCGCGGTCAGGGGATCGTGCTCAACGAGCCGAGCGTGGTGGCGGTGCGCAAGGGCACGAACCAGGTGCTGATGACGCGCAACGGTCCGGCGGTGGGCTGGGTGGCCAAGGAGATGCTGGGCAAGACTCCCGGCGCGATCAGCGCGATCCGTCCTTTGAAGGAGGGCGTGATCAGCGACTTCGAGATCACCGAGGCGATGCTCGGGTACTTCATCCACAAGGTGACGGGCAAGAGCCGCATCGTGCGTCCGCGCGTGGTCATCTCGATTCCGTCGGGGATCACGGCGGTGGAGAAGCAGGCGGTGTTCGATTCGGCGGAGCGCGCCGGGGCGCGAAGGACGTGGCTGCTGGAGGAGCCGGTCGAGGCGGCGTACGCGGCCGGGATGAACTGCGCAGAGACGACTGCGAAAATGATCTTGTACAACGGGGGAGGCAC
>CAYNSB010000066.1:0-16539 GCA_964399625.1 uncultured Phycisphaeraceae bacterium | reverse complement strand
GAGCTTGAGCTCGTTGGGCTTCTTGGTGTACAGGAAGCCCATGATGATCGTGTTCATGCACACGGACTTGCCGCTGCCGGTCGTGCCGGCGATGAGCATGTGCGGGGCCTTGGTCAGGTCGCAGATCAGCGGCTGGCCCGCGGCGTCCTTGCCCAGGAACATGGGCAGCTTCATCTTCGCGAAGAGGTCGCTCTTGGACATGAGCTCCTTGAGGCGGACCTTCTCCTTGTGCGTGTTGGGGACCTCGATGCCCACGGTGTCGCGTCCCACCATGTTGGGCACGATGCGGATGTTCACCGCCTTGAGCGCGCGGGCCAGGTCCTTGCTCACGCCCTCCAGCGCCGCGACCTTGGTGCCCGGGGCGAGCTTGATGTGGTAGAGGGTGATGACGGGCCCGGACTCGATGGAGTCCACGGTGCCGTCGATCCCGTACTGCTGCAGCGCGCTCTCCAGGGCCGTCGCCTGCTCGCGCACGTACTCCTCGAGCGTGGTATTGAAGTTCGCCTCGGGCTCCTCGAGCAGGTCCAGCCCCGGGAACTTGTACCCCGGCAGGTCCGCGACGTTCTGCAGATCGCGCAGGTTCTCCTCGGTCGCGATGGTCTTGCTCGCGCTGCCGAACGCGATGGGCAGCTTGGCGATCTTCTCGCGCAGGGCGTCGGCGTCGAAGACCTGGGGCGCGCCGGGCGTGTCGTCCTCGCCCTCGTCCGCCTGGGGCTCGTCCGCGCCCGCGGAGTCCGCAGCCTCATCCTCTTCGGCCTGTGCCTTCTCGGTGTCCTCCGGCTCGGGCTGCTTGCGGCTGCCTCGGGGCTTTGCGGGAGCGGCTTGCTCGGCTTCTTCGATGGCCTCGGGCTCGACGACCTCGGAGACGAGGTCCTCGTTCGCGGGCGCTTTCTTGACCGTCTTGGGCTTGGCGCCGATCTCGCTCGGGGCGTCCTCCGTGACCAGGGCCTTCTTCTTGCGCCGATTCGCGAAGGCCTCGGCCTCCTCGTCGAGATCGTTCATGCGAACCCGCGTGGGCTGCTCGCGACGTAGCAGCGAGCCGATGCCGCCGGCAAGCCCGCCGCCCACCTTGGCCGTGGCGCCGGCCGTTGCCAGCGCCGCCGAGCCCGCGCGCTTCGCGGCCGGGGCGCTGATGCCGATGATCCACGCCGGCGCCAGGTACATCCAGCGATCGAACGCGACGATCCCGCCCACCGCCAGCAGCAGCAGGAGCCACACGCCCGCGCCCACGGGGCCGAAGCGCAACGAGAGTTCCTGCCATGCCGAGGCGCCGACCACGCCGCCCGTCAGGTTGGGCAGCGTGCCGGACTTGGGCAGCACCGCGGCCTGGAGCCCCGCGACCGCCGCCCCGAACATGATCACGCCCACCAGGCGCAGCGCGGGGAAGCTGACGCGTCGTCCCGTGAGCGTCAGCAGCGCGTGCAGCACGACCGCCAGCACGAGCACCCACGAGCCGATGCCCAGCGCCCGCACGAGCTGGTACGCGGCCCACGCCCCGGCCGGCCCGCACAGATTCCGCGTCGGGCTGTTCGCCGGGTAGACCAGGTGCGTCGGCGGATCGCCCGCGTTGAACGAGGCGAGCGACACGAACAGGAACACGCCCAGAGCGACGAGCGCCAAGGACCACGCCAGGCGCCCCAACCCCGGGGTCTGGCTCGTGCGGCGCGCACCGCGAGCGACGGATGAATTCGACTTGCCCATATCCAGTGTCTATCGGCCTTTGAGCGCGCGATGGGCGAGCGAATCGTGTGGGGTGGCGTGGGCACGTTCGGGGCTTGTGAGCGTCGTGAGCGTCCCTCAAAAACGCCGCGGGCCCCGGTCTGGTCTTCCGAGGCCCGCGGACTCCGATCCGGATGTCAGGCGCGGCTCATGGGCAGCCCGCGCGGAACTTGTTGAGGAAGCAGACGAAGTCGCCCGCCGAGAGGACCGGCGCGGCCGTGCTGCCATCGCAGTTGGCGTACGCCTCGCCGTTGCGGAACTTGTTCAGGAAGCACACGAAGTCGCTGGCGCCCAGGAGCGGGTTGTTCGTGCTGCCGTCGCAGTTGGCGTAGCAGGTGGCGCTGTGGTAGTAGATGCGGCCGTTGAAGATGCGACCGGCAATGCTCGATGAGAACAACGGGAACGCCGTGCCCGCGTTGGGCGTGATCTGCAGGTCCGAGTTCGAGGAGATCGTGTTGCCATTGGTGTACCAGAATGTGCCTGTCTCACTGTTCTTGCTCACGTAGAAGCCGTAGGTCTGGCCGGCCTTCAGACGAGCACCGCGCACGCGCACGGGAGCCGCAACATTCGCCCCGGCCCCCTGGACTCTCGTGTCCTGGCCCAGGAACGTCCACGCTGCGGCATTCGTCTCGAATCCAAACGAAGTGCCCGACTTGTAGTAGACGACGATGTCCTGTGTGCCCGCATCGACGCTGACGTCGAACCCATCAATCTCGATGTCCTTCTGAGGTGTCACATCGAACATGGCTCCGTCCAATCCGTTGTTCTGCGCGAACTGGGTCGTGAGGCTCTCGATCGTCGGCGTGGGCGCGTAGTAGATGTTTCCGTTCCAGATGCGCGGTGAGTAGACATCCACGAACGCCGGCGAGCCCTGACCGGTATTTGAGCTGAAGCGAAGATCGGCATTACCGTACGTCGCGCTGCCGTTGGTGTAGTTCAGCCCGCCGGTCGTCGAGGATGTTTCGACGTCCACATAGATTCCATAAACCTGCCCCGGCGTCAATGCGAGCCCGCCGATCTTGACCCGGGCGGGATCAGCCGCACCGGAGCTGATGACGTTGGTGTCTCGACCCAGCAGTGTCCACGCGGCCGCGTTAGTCTCCGAGCCTTGCGCTGGCCCAAGTTTGTAGTACACCGCGACGATCTTGTTGGAACCGGCCACCTCGAAATTCATGTCAAAGGACGTGATCGTGATTGGGTTGAGCGCGACGAGGTTGAACGTGTTGCCCGCCTGTCCGTTGTTGCTGATGAAGGTCGTGGTGAGCGGCACGCACGCGGCGGTGGGCTTGTAGTACACCCGCCCGTTCCAGATTCGATTTGGAAATGTGGAGCCGACAAACGCGGGGCTGCCCTGCCCCGAGTTGCTCGTGATCGTGAAGTCGCCGTTGGCGTAATTTGTGGGGCCGGCAGAATTCGTGTAATTGATTTGGTTTGTACCGTCGAGATAGCTCGCGAGGTCCACGTACATGCCGCGGAGTTGCCCTGGGGCGAACTCAAGCCCCGAAAGATTGACGAGCGACGGGTTTCCCTCGCCCTGATTGCTCACGCTCGTGTCCGTGCCGAAGAACGCCCAGGCGCCCGCGTTGTTCTCGAAGCCCACGGCGGTTCCGTTGCGGTAGTACAGCGAAACCGACTCGTTCCGCCGGAACGCCGTCAAGTTCGAGATATTGGTGTCGAACCCGATGATCGTGAGAGGCTTGGCGGCGGTGAGGTTGAATGTGTTTCCTGCAAAGGTGTTTCCGCCGGCGAAGGTGGTCTGCAGCGACTGGGCCTGAGCCGCGGACAGCCCACAGGCAAGCCCGGCGAGGGCGACAAGGCTTCTGGTGCGCATGGATGGTTCTCCTCGAGTGTGTGGAACGAAACGCGATCCGAGACCGGCGAACGGAGAATCCGTCCAGCGCGTCCTCGAGTCCCAATTTACCACACGACGGCGTGAGCAACCCGCAGATTTCGAGTCGGCCCGTCAGATTCGGAGTTCGGCCGCACGAATGGACCACGCACGGCGCGAACGCTGTACGAACCACATGCATGTGCCCTTGCCCAGATTCCCAGCGAGTGGCCGTGAGCGCCGCTAGGCTCTTGGTCGCATGAGCGAGGAATCTGGTACCGATCCGGGCGCGCTCGGACGCGTGCTTCGGGGTCCGGCGTTGCTGCTGGTGGGGCTGCTCGTTGCGCTGCACGTGCGCGCGTGGTCGGACTTTCCGCCGGATGCGGACCCGATCAACTTCACGCTCGCGCTGAGCCACTTCAGCATTGCCGACGAGGCGCCGCACGCGCCCGGGTATCCGCTGTACGTGGCGCTCGCGCAGGGCGCCGCCCGCCTCGTCGGACCCGCGCACGCGTACCAACTGGTGAATCTGGTCATGCTCCTCATCGGTGGGGCCGCGCTCACGCGAGCGATGCGTTCCCTGGGGATGGGCGCGGTTGGGTTCGCGGCGGCGCTGCTCGCGTTCTCGCATCCGCTGGTGTGGTCCACCAGCGTGATCGCCGAGTGCTACGTCGCGGATGCGATGTTCGCGTGCCTCATCATGGCGTGGTGCGTGCCGCTGGCGCGCCGTCCGCGCACGCTGCTGCCCGGCGTGTTCGTGCTGTTCTTCCTGCTGGGGATGATCCGCCCCGTGAGCGGCGCGATGCTCTCGGGGCTTGCCGGCGCGTGCGTACTCGTGCGCGCCTGGCCCCGCTCCTGGCGGCTCGCGTTCGCCACCGGCCTGATCGCGGTGATCGGCGCAGCGTGCGCCTGGGCGCTCACGGCGCAGATTGCGGGTGGGTTCGCGGCGTACAAGGCGGCGAGCGACAAGGTCATGGGCTTCGCGCTCCGCGCGAATTCGGTGCTGGGCGGAGCGCCGGCCTCGGCGCATATCGCGATGCTGAAGAAGCTTTTCGCGTGGTTCCTCATCGTCGCCGGGCCACCGCTGGCGATCGGCGTGCTCGCCGGGATCGCGGCACGCATCGCGCGCCCGCCCCGGCGCTGGCCCGAGGATCAAGGCGGCACGCACGCGTTGCGGATCGTCCTGCTGGGCATGCTCATGCCGCTGGGGTTCTACGCCATCGTGTACTACCTCAAGCCGAGCTACCTCTTGATCGTGCTGCCGGGCGTTGGGGTGGTGTGCGCGATGGCGCTGCTGCGGGGTCTCTTCGCGCGCAACCAGGTCTTTGGCTGGGCCGCGGTGTTGGCGATCACGCTCGGGCACACGGGCGCGTACTTCCTCGCGCCGCGTGGGCTTCCCGAGCAGCTCTATCGCATCACGGCGCGGGCGGTGAAGGACCGGGACGCGGTTTGGCGGCAGGTCGCGGCGCTGCTGAGGGACGTTCCGCGGCAGGACACGCTGCTGGTGTGGGATGCGCCGGGCGGGCTTTCGCCGCTTGGTGCGCGCACGCTCGAATGGCCCGACCAGGTTGCCGTTCCCGCAGGAGCGGGCAATCGCGTGAGCTTCTTCGCGCCCTATCCCAATCGTGGCGTGGTCGCGGACGAGGCTTCGCTCGATGTGCCGCCCCGATACCGCCGGCTGGCGGTGCTGGGCACGGGCCCGAGCGGGCCCACGCTCAGGATCCGCGAGGTGCGCGCCGACGAATCGCGCGCGTTCGCCGCACTCATGTCTCCAGCGTCGGGTCCTGCCAGCGCCCGTTGACGAGGCGCCGGATGTTGAGCGGGTTGCTTGCACGCAGCTCGGGCGGAAGGAACGCCTCGGGCGTGTTCTGGTAGCACACGGGGCGGCACCAGCGGCGGATCGCCTGGGGTCCCACGGCGGTGGTGTGCGCCTGATTGGTCGCGGGGTAGGGCCCGCCGTGCACCATTGCGTCCGCGACCTCGACGCCGGTGGGCACGCCGTTGTAGATCAGCCGTCCCACGCGCTGCTCGAGCACCGACTGCACGCCCATCGCCAGGTCCGCGTCGGCCGCACCCGCCCAGATCGTGCCGGTGAGCGAGCCGTGCACGCTCGCGGCGGCATCCAGGAGCTGGTCCGTCGATTCGCAAAGCACGACGAGCAGCGCGGGCCCGAAGACCTCCTCGTGGAGCGTGGGCGAGCGCCGGAACGTATCGAACGCCGTCTTGAAGAGCGCCGGGGAGCAGCGGACCGGAGAGCCCACCTTCCATTCCTCGGCGTGGTCCAACGTGGGCGCGTGCCCGGGATTGGGCGAGCCGGCGCGGATCTCGACGCCCGCCACCGCGCCGACCTCCCTCACGCGCTGCGCGTAGAGCGAACGCGTACGAGGGGAGAGCATCGTGAGCGGGGGCGTCTGGTTGAAATGGAGCGCGAGCGACTTGAGCAGGTCCTCGGCGCTGGGCCCTCGAACGGCAAAGAGCAGACCCGGGCACGTGCACATCTGCCCCGCCGAGTTCGTGGCGCTCTGCGCAAGCCGCTCGGCGATCGCGACGTGCTGCGCCTCGGCCGCGCCGGGCAGCACGAAGACGGGGTTCGTGCTCCCCATCTCCGCGAACACGGGGATCGGGTCGGGCCTCTCCGAGGCAAGGCGCGCGAGCGCGAGCCCGCCGGGCACCGAGCCAGTGAACCCGACGGCGCGGACCGCCGGGTGCTTCACCAATTGCTGGCCGATGCCCATCTCGCGCGGGCCGCCCGAATGCAGGAACGAGAACGTGCCGGGCTCGAAGTCCAGTTCCGTGACCGCGTCGGCGATGCACCGCGCCACGGCCTCGCCTGTGCCCGGGTGCGCGGGGTGCCCCTTCACGATCACGGGACAGCCCGCCGCGAGCGCCGAGGCGGTATCACCCCCGCCCGTGGAATACGCCAGCGGGAAGTTGCCCGCGCCGAAGACGGCCACCGGCCCCAGCGAGCGGAGCATGCGACGAAGATCCGGGCGCGGCAGGGGGCGCCGGCTGGGCTGAGCCAAGTCGATCGCGGCCTCGACCCAATCCCCTTGCCTCACGACCTGCGCGAACATCCGGAGTGTGTGCACCGTGCGATCGCGCTCGGAGATCAGACGCGAGGGGCCCAGCCCCGTCTCGTCGGCGGCCAGCGCCAGCAGCGACTCGCCCAGGTCCGCGATGTGATCGGCGATCCGCTCGAGCAGCGTGGCCCGATCCTCGCGCGGGCGCAGATTCGGTCCCTTGCCCGAGTGGAACGCCTGCCACGCCGCCCAACCCGCCGCCTCCACGTCGTCCGACGACGCCGCAATGAACAGCGTGGGGATCTCGTTGCCGCTGTGGGGATCGATCGCGTAGAACTTCGAGTCGGCCGGCTGCACGGGCCCCGTCGCGCTGCTGACGGGCGCACTCGCCACGATCGACCGCCCCGTCGGGCGAAGGGCTCCCGCGGCTGGGGAGCCGATCCGAGATCCGCCAGAGCCGCGGCTGGACGAGTTCATGCCCCAATCATCGGCGCGCGCGACGCCCGGCGTGTGAAGGCGGCATCTACGCCCGGGACGACCGCTCAGGGCGAGACATCCTTCCAATTCGAAACCATCCATTGCGGGATCATCAGCGCCGCGATCTCGGGCTGCGTGAGGGCGCGGCTGTAGAAGCGCACGTCATCGACCGAGCCGTTGGTCACGTCGGTGTTTCCCCAGCGTCCGCCCAGGTACACCGGCCTTGTGTCGGTGCTGATCGTGCCCGTCCGCGACACGGGCGTCATGTCCAGAACGCCGTTCACATAGATCTTCACCGTCGCCCCGTCCCAGGTGGCCGCGACGTGGTACCACGTGTTGGTCGCGAGCGTCGTGTTTCCGCGATAGGAATACGCGTCGTAGTCGTCGAGCACGAACGACGCTTTGGCCGTGCCCACGTGCAACTCCCAGCAATTCGGGTTCGCCTCGCCCTTGCGCAGGATGACGTTCGCCCAGTCCACGTCACCCGCGTTCCACGACGATCCCCTGATCCACCCGGCGACCGTGAGCGCCTTGGTCACATCGAACTGCGGCGCGTCCGGGATGGTTACATAATCCGACACGCCGTCGAACGTCAACGCCCCGCGGATCTTGCCCGCGGTCGTCCACGTCGGTCCCACCAGCGTGCCGTGATCGACATCGATCGAGTCGTACGCGACGCTGCCCGTTCCCTCGTCGAGCCTCCAGCGAGCGACCGGCAGCAGGCACCACTCGATCGACCGCTGGATCAGCGTCTTGCCGCTCGCGGTCAGTTGCGTCATGTCGAAGCCCGTGCCGAACGGGATCGTCACACGCCGCCCCTGCGCCGAGCCCGAGGGCGTGATCGTGCCGGTGAAATCAACCAGGCAAAGCGCCGGCGTCGAGGTCAGCGAGTCCTTGCCCAGGGTCGTGATCCCGCCGAGCGTGCCGGTGAGTTTCCACATCGGCTGCGTGCTGTTGGCGATCGTCACGTTCCCGCTCTGGAACACGCTCGTGATGTAGTGCGTGGTGTTGGTGATGTTGATCTTGGTGTCCGTCAGCGCTGTGGCGGTGGAGGATGTCCCAAAGGCGCTCGACGAGCCCATCTGCTCGAAGACGACGCCGATCGGCGCGCCCGCGAGCTTGGAGCCCAGCGAGGCCGAGCTGGCGCTCTCGCAGACGTACGCGACGCTCGCCGCGCGCACGCTCGTGTCGAACGTCGCCTGCGTGGACGAGGCCGAGATCAGCGAGGTGGTGTATCCCCAGCCCTCGATGAGCGTCTTCTTCGCCGACTCGTTCGACGACAGGCTCGCCGAGTTGCTCACCACGAGCAGAACCGTTCCGACCGCGGCGCGTGCGGTGGGCGTCAGCGCCGCCACGAGCACGCAGACCATCACTGTTATCCAGCGTCGGGTTGAGACCATGCTG
This sequence comes from uncultured Phycisphaeraceae bacterium, assembly GCA_964399625.1. Taxonomy (GTDB): domain Bacteria; phylum Planctomycetota; class Phycisphaerae; order Phycisphaerales; family UBA1924; genus CAYNSB01. Next base: position 8,091 of record CAYNSB010000066.1, on the reverse strand, counting down.
CAAACATCGAGCGGCGCGGGGGCGTGCTTTCGCCGCGGCGGCGTCATGCCGCAGCGTGGGGAGGGCTCCCGCAGTGCATGCCCCATCGGGCGACTCAACGCGTCCTGTGACGTGCCCGACCCGCAAGTTATAGGACGTTCTGGCACAGGCGTATACGCTCATTGTTCGGTACGCTGCGAACCCATGCTCGCTCGTGTTCAGTCCTATTTGCTCCACGGCATCGACGCCCTCCCGTGCGAGGTCGAGGTCGATCTCGATGAGGGTGACGAAGCCAAGCACACCGTGGTGGGGCTCCCCGATGCCGCGGTGAAGGAGTCCGTCGAGCGCGTCCGCTCGGCCCTGGGTAACTCAGGGTTCGTGTTCCCGCGTGGGCGAACGCTCATCAACCTTGCGCCCGCGGACGTGCGCAAAGAGGGCCCGCTCTACGACCTGCCGATCGCGCTGGGGCTGCTGGGCGTTCAGGGCGTGATCGCGCAGGGCACCCGACCCCAGTCTGAGCGCGCCGCCGGCGCCAGCGTGACACGAACGGGCGCTCGACTTCCGACCCACCCCGAAGCGCCCGAGCACGAGCCGCTGGACCTTCGCGCGTACCTCGTCGCGGGCGAGCTCGCGCTCGACGGGCGTGTGCGCCCCGTGAAGGGCGCGATCGCGATGGCGGCGCTCGCGCAGGCCCAGGGCAAACGGGGCGTCATCGTGCCCGCCGACAACGCCAGCGAGGCGGCGGTCGTGCCGGGCATCGAGGTGATCGGCGTGCGCACGCTCACGGAGCTTGTCGGGATCGCGACCGGGCGGTTGGAGTCGCGCCCGCACCCGCCAGCGGACATCGAAGGAATGCTCTCCAGCGCTGCGGCCCCGATCGATTTCGCGGAGGTGCGCGGGCAGGAGTCGGTCAAGCGCGCGATCGTCATCGCGGCCGCGGGCGGGCACAACATCCTCATGCTCGGGCCCGCGGGCACGGGCAAGACGATGATGGCTAAGGCGCTGCCGGGCGTGCTGCCGCCGCTGACGCCCGCCGAGGCGGTGGAGATCACACGCATCTACTCGGCGGCGGGCGCGCTCGCGCCGGGGCAGGGGCTCGTGACGACGCGCCCCGTGCGCGCGCCGCACCACACCGCAAGCGTGCCGGCGATCGTCGGCGGTGGGGCGGTGCCCAAGCCCGGCGAGATCAGCCTCGCGCACCGGGGCGTGCTCTTTCTCGACGAGCTGCCCGAGTTCCCGCGGATGGTGCTCGAGACGCTGCGCCAGCCCATGGAGGACCACGTCGTCACGATCGCGCGCTCGCACTCGGCGGTGCGGTTCCCGGCGAACTTCATGCTCGTCGCGGCGATGAACCCGACGCCCAAGGGAGACATGCCCGCGGGCGAGGTGGGCAAGCGCGAGATGGATCGGTACCTCTCGCGATTGAGCGGGCCCCTGCTGGATCGCATCGACATGCACGTGGAGGCCCCGGCCGTACCGTTCAAGCAACTGTCGGGAGCGCCCGCGGGACAGAGTTCCGCGGCGATGCGGGCCGAGGTGGCGCGCGCACGCGAGCGGCAGATCAAGCGCCAGGGTGCGGGCGTGCCCAACGCGAGGCTGTCCGGGAAGCAACTGGATCAGCTCGCGCCGATGGATGAGGCGGCACGCTCGATGCTGGGCGCGGCGATGACGGAACTGGGCCTTTCCGCCCGCGCGTACGACAAGATCCGCAGGCTCTCACGCACGATCGCGGACCTCGCCCAGAGCGAGCGTGTGACGAACGAGCACGTCGCGGAGGCGGTGGCGTATCGCCTGCTGGATCGGAAGGTTTGAGGAAGCGTTGGCTACGCTTGCCGTCCTGCGAAAGGTCGATCCGTGGTCAACGCGATGTACCGTGCGTGCGTGGTTGTTGTCTCGATGGCGAGCGTGATCTCCGCCGGCTGCTCCTCGGGCGTGCTCAGCGAGCGCGTGCGCGCCGCGGGCGATGCCAAGGCCGGGGCGGTCGACGAGCGGTTCTTCCGCGAGCCCGGGCCCGCGCCGGCGGTGGGGGAGGCGACGACGCTCTTCTCGCCGTTGGCTTGGCCCGCGCCTAACACGGTGCGCGGACCTTCGGGCGTGCCGGGGCCCGATTACTGGCAGCAAAAGGTGGACTACACAATCGACGCGACGCTCGATGAGGAGTCGCGCACCATCACCGCCAAGGGCACGATCACCTACACCAACAACTCGCCCGACACGCTGGACTTCCTCTGGCTGCACCTCGAGCAGAACCTGTACAAAAGGGACAGCCTGGGCACGCTCTCGACGGAGCCCGGCACGCGCTTCGGGTTCCGGGGCTTTTCGGGAGGGATCGAGAACGTCACCATCTCTACACAGGGCAAGGATGGCAAGGCGCTGGAGGTGCATGTCTACGACACGGTTGCGCGCGTCGAACTTCCCGCGCCGCTGCGCGGGAAGGGGGGGACGATCACGCTGGACATGCAGTGGTCATTCAAGGTGCCGCCCTTCGGCGCGGACCGGATGGGCATCGAGGAAGTGAAGGACGGCGTGATCTTCCAGATCGCGCAGTGGTTCCCCGCGGCGGCGGTGTACGACGACGTCTACGGGTGGAACACGCTGCCGTACCTTGGGCAGGGCGAGTTCTACACGAACATCGGGAACTTCGACATCCGGCTGACCGTGCCGCGGAGCCACATCGTGGCGTGCTCGGGCGTGCTTCAGAATCCGCTCGAGACGCTGCCGGACGTGCTGATCGATCGCCTTGTGCAGGCGCGCGAGAGCGACAAGCCCGTGACGATCATCGGGAAGGACGAGGTGGGCACGCCCGCGACGCGCCCGGCGGGCGAGGGTGCGATCACGTGGCACTTCAAGGCCGACAGTGTGCGGACCGTGGCGTGGGCGAGTTCCAAGGCGTTCTTGTGGGATGGATGCACGCTCAAGGACGTGGGGCCGCTCGACGACAAGGGCAAGCCCAAGGGGACGTTCGTGCAGTCGGTGTACCCGCGGGAGGGCGCGGACCTGTGGAGCAGGCAGGCGACGGACGACCTGAGGTTCTCCATCGAGCACTACAGCAAGATGTGGCACCGGTACCCGTACCCCGTCGCGACGAACGTGAACGGCGTCGTGGGCGGCATGGAGTACCCCATGGTGATCTTCTGCAGGGAGCGCAAGGACGAGCGCGGGCTCTTCGGCGTCACGACGCACGAGATCGGGCACAACTGGTTCCCCATGCTCGTGAGCACCGACGAGCGCCGGCACGCGTGGATGGACGAGGGCTTCAACTCGTTCATCAACATCTACTCGGGCAAGGAGCGGTACCCCGCTGACCCGCCCAAGCGCGGCACGCTCGACGACTTCATCCAGAAAATGACGATGGGGCAGCAGCAGCCGATCGAGACCGCCGCGGACCAGGTGTGGCGCGGACGACTGGGGAATCTCGAGTACTGGAAGACGCAGATCGGCATGAAGATCCTGCGCGAGGAGATCCTGGGCCCGGAGCGGTTCGACCCCGCGTTCCGCAGGTACATCGCCTCGTGGGCGTTCAAGAGCCCGCGCCCGTGGGACTTCTTCCGGTGCATGGAGAACGCCGCGGGAGCGGACCTGGCGTATTTCTGGCGTGGGTGGTTCTACGGCACGGGAACGTTTGACGCCGCGGTGACCCGCGTCGAGAGCGACGAGACGGGCACCCAGGCGCGGGTGACGTTCACGAACAAGGGGGCGCTCGTGCTGCCGTTCAGGTACCGCGTGCGGTACTCGGACGGGACCGAGGAGATGCGTCGCCTTCCCGCGGAGGCGTGGGCGACCACGAACCAGTGGGTCGCGAGCTGGGACACAAAGGGCGCGGACGGCACGGCGCGGACGGTGCGCGAGGTGACGGTCGATCCCGACGAGGCGCTGCCGGACACCGATCGCTCCAACAACACCTGGCGACGCTAGCGACCGCGATCACGCCGTTCAGCGTGCGCGATTCTTGCGGCGCGCGTGCGCCCCGCTGCCGAACACGCCCAGGTCCATGAGCACCGCCACGATCACGACGACGAGGTACATGCCGTCGATGCTGCCGTGCGAGTTCTTCGCCCAGGCATACGCGAGCGTCGTGAACGGGGCGAAGAAGAAACCCAGCACGGGCCACAGCCCCGCGGAGAACGCCCGGCCCAGGTAATCGGAGAAGAGCCAGAGCAGAACGATCGCCAGGCGCGGGAAGAAGAAGCCGATGAGTCCGAGCAGGCAGTGCATGCTGTATTGTTCGGCGTTCGGCTCGCCGGTTTCATCCGTGGGCGCGCGAGGACGCGTGCGACCTAGCGGAGCAGGAAGTAGGCCCCGAGTTGCAACGCCGCCAGGGCATACACGCCCGCGATGAGATCATCGAGCGCGATGCCCCAGCCCGCGGGGAACTTCTGCATTTGGTAGGCGGGGAAGGGCTTGAAAATGTCCATCAGTCGGAACAGCACGAACGCCGCCAAGAGCGTGATCGCCGCTCGCGCGGGCGTGGCGAGCCCCGCAACGGGCAGGAACAAGAGCGTGATCGCCTGCCCCGCCGTCTCATCGGCAACCGCGGGCGATGGGTCCTTCTTCAGGAACATCGCCTCCGCGTGGGAGCCCTGGGCGATGCATCCGGCCGTGAAGATGATCGCGACGAGCAGCATGAGCACGTTGTAGAGCAGCGGGTGATGGTTCGGCCCAACGCCGCTCGCCACCAGCGCGGCCGCGAACAGAACCGACGGAATCGAGCCCCAGGTTCCCGGGAAGGGGCGCATGTGGCCCAGGCCGAACGTGGTGATCCATCGCAATTGCGGGCGGTGAGTGGCGGGCATGGGCGGGAATGTACTCCGGTGCCGGTGTGGGCGTCTTGCTAGGGCGAATCCGGCCCGCGTTTCACCCTGATCGCCCGCGCGACGTAGACAAGCCCCGACCAGCACGTGATGAGCACGGTGGTCCATACCAGGGCCGTGATGATCTGCCGCGATAGTTCGGCGAACGGGTTGCCCGCGCCGACGATCAGCAGGATGACCGGGACGCAGACGGACTGCAGGACCATCTTGAGCTTGCCGGACGCGGTGGCGGAGAAATCGACGCCCGAGGACTCGAGCGCCCCGCGGAGGGAGGTGATGAGCAGCTCTCGTGAAAGGATCACCACCGCCATCCACGGCTCCACGCCCGTCACCTGGAGCGGGCCCGAGTACGAAGAACCAAGGGACGATCGGGGCACCCAGAACCCCGGGCCGGCGAGAAGCACAAAGGCGCCGAGCACGAGGAGCTTGTCCGCGAACGGGTCCATCACCCGCCCAAATTGGGAGATCACGCGCCAACGCCTGGCGAGGAAGCCATCCAGCGCGTCGGTGACCGCCGCGATGACGAAGATGACCGCCGCCGCAAGCACCGTCCAGAGCAACGGTCCGTGGCCCACCTCCAGCACCGGTGTGTAGCGGGCAGAACTCTGGAAACTCGTGGTGCTGATCAGCACGACGAACACGACCGCGAGGATCACCCTCAGCAGGGTCAACGCGTTGGGGATGGAGCGCCGCAGCGCCGAGGGTTCCACTGGGGCCATGGTACTGCCCGCGTTCGCGGGCTCACCGGATTTGTCCCCACCTCCCCGTGGGTTGAAGGTCCATGCGCCCCGCTCTATCCTCACGACCTCACCGCGCTCGCCCAAGGGCGGGCGTGGACAAGTTCGTTCGGCTCACCTGCACCGCTCGGGGACGGCGTTGGATCAGATCGTCAACCCCATCCTGCTCTACTCACTCATCGCCCTGGGCGGGCTGGGTGTGTGCGTGGCGCTGCCGCGCAAGGGGATCAGCCCGCAGGTCTTTGGCGGGCTTCTGGCGGCGACAGCGGCGGGACTGGTGATCCTCGCGCTGAGCCTCAAGGCGGGCGTGGACCGACTGCCCAATATCTATTTCTACGTCTTCGCGGTCGTGGCACTGGGGGGCGCACTCCGCGTCATCACCCACCCCAAGCCGGTGTATGCAGCGCTGTACTTCGTGCTCACGATTCTCGCCTCGGCGGGTTTGTTCGTGATTCTTTCGGCCGAGTTCCTGGCGTTCGCGCTGATCATCGTCTACGCCGGCGCGATCCTGATCACGTACCTGTTCGTGATCATGCTCGCGACGCAGGCGCCGACGGAGGACGACCCGGAGGCGACCCCCGACTACGACACCGTGGCCCGCGAACCGATCGCCGCGACGGCGTCGGCGTTCGTTCTGCTCGCGGTTCTGACGACGATGATGTTCCGGGGCGTGAGCACGGGTCTCCCGGCGCCCGCCCCCGCCGGGGCCGACGAGCAGCTGTTGTCGGTGCTGCCGGGCAAGATCGAGCGATCGCTGCGCGAGGCCGGCTCGCTGCAGCCCGACGAGAACGTCGTGCGCATCGAGACCACGGGTCAACTGGGTGTGGATTGGGAGCGGGGGACGATCCAGGTCATCAACGCGTCGGGAAAGGTCCGCGAGATCGCCCGCGCCGACTGGCCGCGAGAGCTGCTTCCCAAGAACGTGGAGGGCGTGGCGTGGTCGCTGCTTGCCGAGCATCCCGGCACGATCGAGATCGCAGGCGTGATCCTGCTCATGGCCATGCTCGGGGCGGTGGTGCTGGCCCGCAAGCAGGTGCAGCTCGATGAGGATGCCAAGGCGAGGCACGCGGCGCTGCTGAGCGCGCGATCGGACGCGGAGGGCATCGCGTGAGCACGATCCTCGCCCTCGCCCAGTCGGACTTCCCCGTGCCCATGCACGGGCTGACGCTGGCCCACTACCTGTTCGTTTCGGCGGCGATGTTCGCGCTGGGGCTCGTGGGGTTCACGACGCGGCGCAACCTGATCATCATGTTCCTGTGCACGGAGCTGATGTTCCAGGCGGCGGGGATCGCGCTCATCGCCTTCGCACGTTATCACCTGAACCACCACGGCGAGACGTTCATGATCTTCGTGATCACGGTCGCCGCGGCCGAGGCGGCGATGGCGTTGGCGCTCGTGGTGCTGCTATTCCGCCGCCGCGAGAGCCTCAACGCCGAGGAATGGACGCAGATGAAGGGGTAGAAGCGGGCACCAAGGCACTCGGGCACGAAGGCACAGAGGAAAGCACAAAGGACGACAGTGGCGACGATCGCGGAGGGCATCTCGGGACTGACGAACCTGCTGGGCGGGGCGGTGGCGGCTTCCGAGGGCGGCGCGGCGCCGGGCGCGTTCTCCTTCCCCGGTCTGGCCGGATTCATTCCGGCGCTCCCGATCCTGAGCGTGCTGCTGTGCACGCTGTGCGCGATCTTCAAGGTCCGCTCGAAACTCCCCGCGTTTGTCACGGTCGCGTGCCTCGCGATCTCGTTCCTTCTCACGCTGGGCATGTACCAGCACGTGCAGGGGCTGCACGGCGGCGCGGTCTCCGTCAAGGCGTTCGACTGGATCAACTTCAGCTGGGCCAAGCCGGGCGCCCCCGCCGCGGGCCAATCGCTGGTCGCGAACTTCTCGTTCTACCTGGACTCGCTGACGTGCCTGTGGATGCTCTTTGTGACGGGGCTCGCGACGCTCATCGCGCTCTACGCGAGCGAGTACATGAGCCACGACGTGGGCCCGGGCTACTGCCGCTTCTTCGTGGCCTTCGGTTTGTTCGTGTTCTCCATGGCGTGCCTGGTCATGGGGGACAACTTCCTGATGCTCTACCTGGGGTGGGAGGGCGTGGGGCTCTGCTCGTACCTGCTCATCGGCTACTTCTACAAGAAGCCCAGCGCCGTCGCCGCCGCGAAGAAGGCGTTCATCATGAACCGCATCGGCGACCTGGGGCTCGCCCTGGGGATCATGCTGATCTTCGTGAAGTTCGGCACGCTCGAGTACCGCGAGCTCTTCGCGAGCGCCGAGCTGAAGAACTATCTTGAGCTGGCCAAGGCCGGCGAGTGGTCGAGCATCCCCTGGACCGTCCAGCTGATCCCGATGCTGCTGATGGTGGGGGCGTTCGGCAAGTCGGCGCAGTTGCCGCTGTACGTCTGGCTCCCGGACGCGATGGAAGGCCCCACGCCGGTGAGCGCGCTCATCCACGCGGCGACAATGGTGACCGCGGGCGTGTATCTCATCGCACGCACGTACCCGCTCTTCCAGTCCTCCGAGCACGCCCTGCCCATCGTCGCCTGGGGCGGCACGCTCACGGCGTT
>CAYNSB010000065.1:0-16830 GCA_964399625.1 uncultured Phycisphaeraceae bacterium | reverse complement strand
GATGGTCGCCCACAACTCAACTCCTCGCGGCCCGAGGTCGGTCCACACTGTACAGGACTGGGCCGCCCAGCGCCCCTGCCTTGGGTCGGATCGGAGCGCTGCTGGGCTCCACAGCGGACGCGGGAGGGAGCGAGCGCCGAGATTCTGGACGGAACGCGGAAGGGGTACGACGCGAAGGGCGCGGAGTGGAAGGCGGCCGCGCTGCGCTGCGGGATGCCAGCGGCGATCGCGTACGAGATTCTGTGTTCCTCAATCTGGGTAAGGAGATTGGTCGCGGGGACACGTTCACGTCCATCGGCGGCGGACTTCATCTGTTTCCTCGATGCGTTCCGGGCGGGGTGCCCGTGGACGCGAAGGGGCAATGGCGCGAGGTGTTTTTGTGCCGCGAGCCCCGTGGGGTGCGCGAAGTTGATGTGAATCCCGAGGCGGGTATTGCAAGGGCGGGTGAGGGGTGGTATCAATTTCGAAGGTTGCAGGCCGCGGGTCGGAGGGGATGGGCGGGGGCCGATCTGCGGGCGGCGCGATCCTGAGGAGGTGCCCGATGCACGCACGGATCATGGTGGCGATGTTGCTTGCTTCGGCTGGGCAGGCGTGGGCGTTGGTCAGCTTCAAGTCCGGCTCGATCACGGGGGCGGGGTTTCCTGAGCCGTTGGTGCTGGCGCCGGGAACGGTGACGACCAATGGCGGCTCGGGCGGCGGTCAGACGGGCGGCGGGCTGGTGGGCTCGGCGACGATTCAGGCGCAGAACACGGCGGGCGCGAATGGGGCGTTCTCTGTCTCGATCACGGGGACGGCGACGCACGGCAACGACCAGTTCGGGTTCACGGGCGCGTACACGGACACGGAAATCGTGCTGAACCTGACGCAGCCGATGAACTTCACGGTGAGCAATACGAGCACGATCGGCGTGACGAGCATCAACCCGATCGTGTTCCGGTCGATCAGCGGGAGCATCGGCGGGAGCGTGACATCGAGCGGCACGCTGGCGGCGGGTGACTACGGGATCAAGGCGGTGGTGGTCGCGGGAAACCAGACGGACTTTGGTTTCTTTGTGTCCGGCTTTCCCGGGTTCACGGGGCTTGCGAGCGGGTACTACGCGTCGGCGGCGACGAACTGGACGATGAGCCTGACGCCGCAGAGCACGCCGTGCTACGCGAACTGCGACGGGAACACGAGCCCCCCACTTCTGACGGCGGGCGACTTCGTGTGCTTCCTTGGGAAGTTCCGCGCGGGGAACGCGTACGCCAATTGCGACGGGAGCACGAGCGCGCCGGTGCTTGGCGCGGCGGACTTCGTGTGCTACTTGAACAAGTTCCGTGCCGGGTGCCCGTGATGTCGCGTCGTTGCGTGCTGGGCGTGGGATGTGGCGTGCGGCGATTTGCGCTGAATCGACTACGATCGTCCCGTGGCGAGTGATCCAACGGTGGCTGGTTCGTCTGGCGGCACATCGCCGCCGTACGCGCACGGGCCCGATGCGCCCACGGCCGGGGCGCCGAGTGTTCCGGTGGCGGGAGCGCCGGCACGCGGGAGCGAGCGGACGGGCGAGTGGATCGGCGCGTACCGGCTGATCGAGGTGATCGGCGAGGGGGGCTTTGGCACGGTGTGGCTCGCGGAGCGGCGCGAGCCGATCGTGCAGCGCGTCGCGATCAAGGTCGTCAAGCAGGGGATGGACACGAAGCAGGTGCTGGCGCGGTTCGAGCAGGAACGCCAGGCGCTGGCGGTGATGAGCCACCCGAACGTGGCGGCGGTGTACGACGCGGGGATGACGGAGCGCGGGCTGCCGTACTTCGTGATGGAGTACGTGGCGGGGGATGCGATCACGACGTTCTGCGATCGGCTTCGGTACACGATCGCGCAGCGGCTGGAATTGTTCATCCATGTGTGCGAGGCGGTGCAGCACGCGCACCACAAGGGCATCATCCATCGCGACCTGAAGCCGGGGAACATCCTGGTCGCGCTCCACGACGGGCGGGCGGTGCCCAAGGTGATCGACTTCGGCGTGGCGAAGGCGGTGAGCCACACGCTGACGGAGAAGACGTTCTTCACCGAGCACGGTCAGTTGATCGGCACGCCCGAGTACATGAGCCCGGAGCAGGCGGAGATGGGCGCGTCGGACATCGACACACGGACGGACGTGTACTCGCTGGGCGTGGTGCTGTACGAGCTGCTGGCGGGCGTGCTGCCGTTCGATCCGAGGACGCTCCGGTCGGCGGGGCTGGATGCGATCCGGCGGATCATCCGCGAGGAGGACCCGCCCAAGCCCAGCACGCGCCTGAGCACGCTGGATGAGGCGCGGAGCCGGGGCATCGCGGGGCAGCGGAGCGAGGAGCGCGAGCATTTGTCGTTCGTGCTGCGGCGCGAGCTGGATTGGATCCCGCTCAAGGCGATTCGGAAGGATCGCGCGCGGCGGTACGCGACGCCGCTCGACCTGGCGCAGGACCTTCGGCGATACTTGGACGGGCTGCCGATCGAGGCGGCGCCCGAGTCCCGGATGTACCGGGCGCGGAAGCTGGTGGCGAAGAACCGCGGGCTGGTGTCGGCGGCGGCGGCGGTGCTTCTTTCGCTCGTGCTCGGGGCTGGGGTGGCCGTCTGGTTCGCGGTTCGCGAGAGGTCCGCGCGGCGTGCGCAGGAAGCGGCGCTGGTGGAGGCGGTGCGTCAGCGGGAGCAGTTCGAGAGCGTGTCGCGCATCTTGAGCAACGACGTTCTGGGGATGGGATCGGATGAGCACGATGCGCCGAATCTGCGGTTCGCGGAGGTGCTGGATCGCGCGGCGGCGCGGCTGGACGGCGACACGGACCTGGCGTCGCGTCCGGAGGTGCTGGAGCGCGTTTCTGCGGCGATCGGTCAGGCGTATCTGGCGACGGGGCGGCCCAGAGAGGCGGAAGTGCGATTGGGGAAGGCGTTGGCGATTGCGCGCTCGAGTGCGCCCGGGGAGGCGCGGGTGCTGGAGACGGCGTCGCGGCTTGCGGAGGCGCTGTGGCGACAGGAGCGGAATGACGAGGCGAAGGCGCTTTTGACGCCGCTCATTGAGGATCGAGCGCGGACGGCTGGGGCGGATGATCGCACGCTGCTCAACGCGAAGAACCAGATGGCCGGCTCGCTCAAACGGCTTGGGCTGCTGGACGAGGCGGAGCGGGTGTACACGGACGTGCTGGAGAGGCGGTCGCGGACGCTGGGGCCGCGGCACGTGGACACGCTGATCACCCGGTTCAATCTGGCGCTGTTGACCCTCAAGCGTGGCGAGAGGGCGCGGGACGCGGAGGGTGATGCGGCGCGGGCGGGAGAGTTGTTCCGGGCGGCGGCGTCGGCGATGAAGGGCGTGTGGGACGATGCACGCTCGACGTTTGGTGAGTCGAGCCAATGGGCGCTCTCGTCGGCGAGCGAGTATGCGTCGCTTTTGAACCGGCTGGAGGAGTATGAGGGGGCGCGGCCGATCTACGCGGACATCATTCCACGCATGCAGCTCACGCTGGGCGAGCGCCATTGGCGCACGCTGGAGGCGGGCGCGAACTTCGCGCGATTGAACGAGCGGGCGGGGCGGCTGGCGGACGCGATCCGCGGGTACGAGGGCGTGCTGGGCGGGTACCGCGAGACACGGGGTCGGACGTTTCCGGACACGCTCACGATCGCGCGATGGCTCATGGACGCTCTTGCGCGCAACGGCGAGATCGAGCGAGCGTCGCGCGTTGGAGAGGAGTGCTGGGTCGACCTGGTGGGCGATCGGGGCACGAGCGAGGCGGGGCGGCGCGAGTTTGCCGCGCGTGTGGCGAAGGTCTTTGCGGGGAGCGCGTCTGAGGGCGCGTGGGCGCGGCGGGCCGCGGAAGGGCGGTAGCTGGGAATCTGGGGGAGGCGTGTGTCCGGGCGGCGGGCGGTCGTGCGCGGGCGGCGGATCGCTGCACGGGGGCGCGGCCTTCAGTAAGATCGGGGTCTTATCGAGTTGTCGGGCTCGTTCTGGGCCCCGCGGACGTGATTCGGAGAGGACCCCGATGGAATGGTTGAAGAAGCTGCGGCAGCACCTGCTCACGGGGGTGTCTTACTCGATCCCGTTCATCGCGTGCGGCGGGATTCTGATCGCGTTCTCGCTCGCGTTTGCGCCGATGACGGCAAGCGGGCCCAACATGGATGGGATCGAGCCGCAGTGGCTGCGGGAAGCGCTGAAACTGACGCTCAACATCGGTGTGACGTCGTTCACGTTGATGCTTCCGGTGCTCGCGGGGTACATCTCGTACTCGATCGCGGGCAAGCCGGGGCTTGTGGCGGGGATGATTGGGGGTTGGCTCTCGGGGCATCTTGGGACGTACACGCTGCTCGTGAATGGGGAAAAGGTCACGAGGGACGTGAGCGCGGGATTCCTGGGGGCGCTCGTGGGCGGGCTGATCGCGGGGTATCTGGTCCAGGCGATCAAGAGCGTTCCGACGCACAAGCTGATCAAGCCGCTGATGCCGATCCTGTTCATTCCGGTCGCGTCGTCGGTGGCGGTGGGCGTGCTGATGCTTCTGGTGATCGGGCCGCCGATCGCGGGCGCGATGGACGCGATGAACCACTGGCTGCAGGCGATGAGCACCGGCAACGCGGTGGTGCTGGCGGCGATCCTGGGAGCGATGATCGCGTTTGACATGGGCGGCCCGGTGAACAAGGTGGCGTTCTTCTTCGCCTCGGGGCTGATCACGCAAGGGAACTACACGGTGATGGGGCCAGTCGCGGCGGCGATCTGCACGCCGCCATTGGGCATGGGGCTGGCGACGGTGATCTCTCGCCGGCAGTGGAGCGAGGAGCAGCGCGAGTCCGGTCTTGCGGCGCTGGGCATGGGGATGATCGGCATTACGGAGGGGGCGATTCCGTTCGCGGCGTCGGACCCGCTGCGGGTGATTCCGTGCATCATGCTTGGATCGATGACGGCGAGCACGGTGGCGATCCTCGGTCGCGTGGGGAACCACGCGCCGCACGGCGGGCCGATCGTGCTGCCGGTCGTGGACAATCGGCTGATGTACGTGGTGGCGATCCTTGCGGGGACGGTGGTGACGGCGCTGGCGGTGAATACGCTCAAGAAGATGTCGACGCGGGTGAGCGCGGCGGCGTGATGGTGCTCCCGTGCGGGAGGGCTTGAAGGGAGGATCGCGATGAGGATCGTGGCCGTGACGGCATGCCCGACGGGCATCGCGCACACGTACATGGCGGCGGAGCAGCTGGAGCGGACCGCGCGGGCGGCGGGGCACACGATCCGCGTGGAGACGCAGGGAGCGATGGGGATCGAGAACGAGATTCCGGCGGCGGATATCGCGGCGGCGGACGTGGCGATCTTCGCGGTCGATATCGAGGTCGAGCATCGGGATCGTTTCGACGGGAAGAAGATCGTGCAGGTGTCGGTGTCGGAGGCGATCAAGAACCCCAAGGGAGTTCTGGCGCGGGCCGGGGCCTGAGCGGGGTGAGTCGAGGGTCATGGGACAGGAGCACCGATTCACCTGCGGCTTGCGGAACGGGCTGCACGCGCGACCCGCGAGCATGCTTTCGCAAGCGTGCCGGCGGTTTGTGTCGTCCGTGCGCATGAGTAAGGACGGCGCCGCGAGCGTTGACGCTCGGAGCGTGCTGTCGGTCGTGGGGCTTGATGTCAGGTTTGGGGATGCGTGCGTGATCGAGGCCGAGGGGGACGACGCTGAGGGCGCGATCGCGGCGCTTCGCGAGTTGATCGACACAACGTGGATGGAGGGGGAAGAGGAGGCAGTGGCCGGGGGCGATCGCGCGGTGGAGGCTCTGCTGCCGCGGGGGCTGAGAAACGCGGGCGTTTCGTGCGTCTTCGGGCGGGCGGTGTGCCCGGGCGTGGGCGAGGGCGTGTCTGTGATGGTGGATGGGTTGACGCTGCCGCGCGAGGCGATCGGTGTGCGGAGGGGCTCGCAGGCGGACGAGCGGGAGGCGGCTCGGCGCGCGGTGGAATGGGTTCGGCAGGATCTGGAGGCGCGCGCGGCGGGCGCGGACGGGATGGAGGGCGAGCTTCTGCGGGCTCACGCGGAGATGGCGAGCGACCCCGCGCTCTGGGAGTGCATCGAGCGAGCGGTGAACGGCGGGGCGACGGCGGCCCGGGCGGTGGAGGCGACGGCGGAGGAGTTTTCGGCGAGGCTGCGGCGGGCGACGAGCGCGTACATCCGAGATCGCGTGCTGGATGTTCAGGACGTGTGCACGCAGGTGCTGCTGCGCCTTGTGCCGGGGCTTGTGATTCCGGCGCCGGAGCTGGTTCGAGAGAGCGTGGTGTTCGCCGAGGCGTTGACCGCGAACCAGCTGCTGCGGATGGATCGGACGTTTCTGAAGGGGATAGTGCTGGGGCGCGTCGGGGCGACATCGCACACCGTGATCCTGGCGCGCACGCACGGCATTCCCACGGTGATCGATGTCGAGCGACCCGGGAAGATCGCGCGGGAGGGAGAGCTCGCGGTGGTGGATGGCGATGGCGGCTTTGTCGTGACGTCCGTGGGCCCGGAGGTTTCGAGGTACTACGCGCGGCATCGGCGGACGTGCGCTCGCGTGGCGGATCGGCTGAGGGCGGCGGCGAGTCGGGCCGCCGTGAGCGGGGATGGGGTGCGCCTGGAGGTGGGCGCGAACGCTTCGACGGCGAGCGAGGTTGCCGAGGCGGCGGCGATGGGCGCGGACGGCGTGGGATTGCTGCGGACCGAGATGCTGTTTCTTGAGCGGGCCGCAGCGCCGACGGAGCACGAGCAGTTCGAGGCGTATTCGTCGGTGCTCGCGGGCGCGGCGGGAAGGGCGGTGATCATCCGCACGTTCGACATCGGCGCGGACAAGCCGGCGGCGTACCTGAAGATGCCACGCGAGGAGAATCCGTTTCTGGGCGTGCGGGGGCTGCGGCTGTACGAGCGGCACGAGGGGCTGCTCGAGGAGCAGTTGCGGGCGATCGTGCGGGCTGCTGCGCGGGGGCCGGTGAAGGTCATGGCGCCCATGGTGACGACTCCTGACGAGGCGAGATGGTTCCGCCAGCGCGTGCGGCGCGTGCAATCGGAGTTGCGGCGTGAGGGGATCGCCATCGATGAACGCATGCCCGTCGGGGTGATGGTTGAGGTGCCGGCGCTGGCGCTGGTGATCGATCAGTTGTGCGACGAGGTCGATTTCATCAGCATCGGGACGAACGACCTGTCGCAGTACTCGATGGCGTTCGACCGGGCGAACGGGACGCTCGAGAGGCGGTACAGCGTGCGGGAGCCGTCGTTCCTTCGGCTGGTCCGGATGATCGTGCGGGGGGCGAAGGAGAAGGGAACGTGGGTCGGGGTGTGCGGCGAGATGGCGGGCGATCCGTTCAATCTGCCGCTGATGATCGGGCTGGGGCTGGACGAGATCAGCGTTGCTTCGCGGAGCGTGGCGGGGGTCAAGAGCGCGGTGTCGAGTGCGGATGCAGGGCGATGCCGGGATCTGGTCGAGGCGGCGGTGAAGTGCCGCACGGCGGAGGAGGTCGAGGGATTGCTTCGCGGCGGTTCGTGGCGCGATGCGAGGACCTTGCCCATTCTGGATCTGGAGCTGATCGAGGACGCGAGCGATGCGCTGACCAAGGACGAGGCGATCAAGGAGGCCGTGGATCTGCTGCTGGTGGGCGGAAGGACGGATCGCCCACGGAGCGTGGAGGACGCGGTGTGGGCGCGCGAGGCGACGTACTCGACGGGGCTTGGGCATGGGTTTGCGGTGCCCCACTGCAAGTCGGAGGGCGTGGGCGCGCCGAGCCTGGCGATTCTCAAGCTGCGGAATCCCGTGGATTGGGACGCGATGGATGGTCAGCCGGTGCGGGTCGTGATGCTTCTGGCGATGCCCGCGTCCGAGGGCGCGGGCGGAGGAGCGTCTGGGCACATGAAGGTTTTCGCGAAGCTTGCGCGCCGGCTGATGCACGAGGAGTTTCGCGAGCGCGTGTTGGCGGCGAAGACGCGAGACGAGATTCGCGATGTGGTTCGAGCGGAGTTGGAGATCGAGTAGGCTGTGGCAAGCGTTCGGGCCTGGAGCGGAGGGGCGTCGAGGCGAAGCCGCCCGCGGCGGGTCGGCGGGTTCAGATGGGCGGATTCAGATGGGAGCGTGTGATGAAGCGCGTGATCATGGCGGCGTCTCTGGCTCTTGGCTCGATGGCGATCGCGCAGGGTGAGAAGCCCGCTGCGCAGGAGCGTGCGGCGAGCCCGCTGCCCGCAAGTGCGACGCCGGACCTGACCAAGCCCACGCTGTTCGTCGTGGGATACGCGCACCTGGACACGCAGTGGCGATGGGCGTATCCGCAGACGATCCGGGAGTTCATCGCGAACACGCTGCACCAGAACTTCGCGCTCTTCGAGAAGTATCCGGGTTACATCTTCAACTTCTCGGGGTCGCGGCGCTACGCGATGATGGAGGAGTACTACCCATCGGAGTTCGAGCGGCTGAAGGGGTATGTGGCGGCGGGACGTTGGTTTCCGTGCGGCTCGTCGGTTGATGAGAACGACGCGAACGTGCCCAGCGCCGAGTCGCTGGTGCGCCAAGTGCTTTACGGGAATCGGTACTTCCAGCGGACGTTTGGCGTGGCGAGCGAGGAGTACATGCTGCCGGACTGCTTTGGCTTCCCTGCGGCGCTGCCGCAGGTGCTGGCGCACTGCGGGATCAAGGGCTTCTCCACGCAGAAGCTGACGTGGAACGCGTGCGTGCCGATCCCGTTCAAGGTGGGTGTGTGGGAGGGGCCCGACGGGAGCGGCGTGATCGCGGCGCTCGATCCCGGCACGTACACGGGAGAGGTGAAGGAGGATCTGTCGAGCAGCAACGCGTGGCTGAACCGGATCGTGGCCAACGGGAAGCTTTCGGGCGTGTACGCCGATTACCACTACTTTGGCACGGGCGATCAGGGCGGAGCGCCCAAGGACGCGTCGGTGGCGATGGTTGAGCGCGGGATCAATGGATCGGGGCCGGTGAAGGTGATCTCGAGCAAGGCCGACGAGATGTTCAAGGCGATCACGCCCGAGATGAGGGCGCGGCTTCCGAAGTACAAGGGGGAGCTTGAGCTGACGCAGCACTCGGCGGGGTCGGTGACGTCGCAGGCGTATGTGAAGCGGTGGAACCGGAAGAACGAGCTGCTGGCGGACGCCGCGGAGCGTGCCGCGGCGGCGGCGGCGTGGCTCGGCGCGCGGGAGTACCCGTCGAAGCGGCTCGAGGACGCGTGGTATCTGCTGTTGGGATCGCAGATGCACGACATCCTGCCCGGGACGAGCCTGCCCAGGGCGTACGACCTTTCGTGGAACGACGAGGTGCTTGCGGGCAATCAGTTCGCGGCGGTGCTGGCGGATTCGGCGGCAGGCGTGATCGCGGGGATGGACACGGGCGTGGATGGTGAGGCGACGCCGGTGGTCGTGTACAACCCGACCTCCATCGATCGCACGGACCTGGTCGTCGCGGAGGTACCGGCGCGAGACCCCGCGGGGCGGTCGGTTGTCGTGAAAGGTCCGGACGGAAAGCCGGTCGCGGCGCAAGTGCTTGAGGTGCGCGAGGGAGCGGCGAGCGTGGCGTTCGTCGCGTCCGCGCCGCCGGTGGGCTTTGCCGCGTACGAGGTCTCGTTCGTCGGCGCGTCGGCCCCCGCGGCGCATGCGCTGAGCGTGTCCGAGCGATCGCTGGAGAACGAGTGCTACGCGGTCAAGCTCGATGACAACGGGGATGTGGCGTCGATCGTCGACAAGGGGGCGAAGCGCGAGCTGCTCTCGGCGCCGGCGCGGCTCGGGCTGCACTACGAGAATCCATCGAACTGGCCGGCGTGGAACCAGGACTGGGAGGATCGCGTGAAGCCGGCGAAGGCGTACGTTGCGGGGCCGGCGAGCTTCCGGGTGGTGGAGCGTGGACCCGCGCGGGTTGCGGTTGAGGTGAGTCGCAAGGCCGAAGGATCCACGTTCACGCAGACGATCTCGCTGACAGCGGGCGTGGCGCGGGTGGAGTTCGACAACGACATTCTGTGGAATAGCCGCGAGCGGAGCCTGCGGGCCGCGTTTCCGCTATCGGTGAGCAACTCCAGCGCGACGTACGACATCCAGGCGGGCGCGATCGAGCGGCCCAACAGCCACAAGGAGCAGTTCGAGTACTCGTTCCACCAGTGGTTCGATGTGACGGACGCGCGGGGCGACTACGGCGTGACGGTAATGTGCGATTCGAAGTACGGGTCGGACAAGCCGGACGATCGCACGGTGCGTCTGACGCTGCTGCACACGCCCGGGACGCGGGGCGGATATCAGGATCAGGGAAGCCAGGACATCGGGCGGCACCACGTGCGGTACGCGCTGCACGGGCACAGCGGGCCCTGGCAGAAGGGCGAGGGCGCGCAGCACGCGGCGCGACTGAATCAGCCGTTGATTCCGTTCGTGTCAACGGCGCACCCGGGGGCGCTGGGCAGGTCGTTCTCTCTCATGCGCATCAGCGACCCGAGCGTGCTGATCTCGGCGATCAAGAAGGCCGAGGGCAGCGACGAACTGGTCGTGCGGCTGCGCGAGATTCCCGGGGTGGGCGCGCGGGGCTCGAAGGTTTCGATGGCGCGCCCGATCGCGGGCGCACGGGAGATCGATGGGCAGGAGCGAGCGATCGGGGATGCGAAGGTGGAGGATGGGGCGCTTGTTGCTGATGTGCGCGGGTTCGGCCTGCGGGCGTTCGCGATCACGCCTGGGCCAGCGCCGATGAAGGCCGAGCGGCCGACGAGCACGCCGCTGCCGTTGGAGTTCAACGTCGATGTGGTGAGCACCAACGCGAATCGAGCGGACGGCGACTTTGACGGCAAGGGGCGAGCGATTCCGGCTGAGCAGCTGCCCAGAACCGTTGGGGTGGATGGGGTGCGTTTCGATCTTGGGCCTTCGGTCGATGGGGAGAAGAACGCGGTCGCGTGCCGTGGTCAGAAGATCACGATTCCTGCGGGCTCGGACCGCGTGTGCCTGCTGGTGGCGGCCGATGTGGACGTGAGCGCGACGCTTGCGCTCGACGGTCGCGAGCAGCGATGGAACGTGCAGGGCTGGGGCGGGTACATCGGGCAATGGGATCGGCGGCTGTGGCGCGGTGAGGCGCCCGAATCGACGTACGCCTGGTCCAACGACATCGCGGGGTTGGAGCGTGGGTTCATCAAGGGCGATGAGGTCGCGTGGTTCTGCTCGCACCAGCACGCGAGTGGCGGCGATGCGTGCTACGAGTACAGCTACCTGTACGTGCACTCGATTGATCTGGGCCAGGGTGCGAGCACGCTGACGCTGCCCAACGAGCCGCGGATCAAGATCCTTGCTGCGACGGCGGTGCGTTCGGGGGCCGCGCAGGCCAAGCCTGCGGCGCCGCTCTTTGACGCTTTGCCCGAGAGCGCGGACGATGAGATCAAGATCGTTTCGGACGCTCGGACGCACCACGATTCGACGAGAGTGGCGATCGAGCCGGGCATGTACTGGCGGGCGGGCGCGTTCCGGTACACGCTGGACGGCTCGGCGCCCACCGCGAGTTCCGCGGCGTACGCAGGGCCGATCTGGGTCGGCAAGACCGCGACGATTCGGGTTGGCATGCTCGATGCGCGCGGCGCGATGGGGCAGATCGCATCGGCGGAGGTTCGCGTGGACGATCGCACGCCGCCAAGCGTGACGCGCGTGGCGGCGGTGGCGACCTCGCCGCGGGTGCTGGTGGATTTCTCGGAGCCGGTGGCCGAGGTGACGGCGGCGAACTTCTCGCTGTCGCCGTCCCTGGAGGTGAGGTCGGTGGAACTCTCCGAGGACAGGACGCGCGCGACGCTCACGCTCGCGAACGCACTGCAGGCCAACGGGGCGTTCAAGTTCACGGTATCGGGCGTGCGGGACATGGCGCCGGCGGGCAACGCGCTCACGAGCCTGACAATGGACGTGACGCCCGCGGGGCCCGTGTTCTCGCTGGACGAAGTGAAGGAAATGGGGACGGTTGTGCGTGATGTGGCGGGGCTCCCGACGAAGGCCCGCGACGCGTGGACGATCAACATGTTCGTGCGGGCCGGCGCGCAGCCGGCGAATCACACGATCTTCGCGGGGTTCGGCGCCTGCGCCACGGGCAAGATGCGCGGGGGTCGGTTCATCGCGAAGTTCGCCAACGGCGTGCACTTCTGGAGCGACAACCAGGACGTTGAGAGCCGGGCGGCGCTGGGGCTCAACGCTTGGCAGATGCTGAGCGCGACGTACGACGGGCGCACGCTTCGCCTGTACCAGGATGGGAAGAAGATCGCGGAGGATGAGGTCTCGTTCATCGACGACGA
This sequence comes from uncultured Phycisphaeraceae bacterium, assembly GCA_964399625.1. GTDB lineage: Bacteria > Planctomycetota > Phycisphaerae > Phycisphaerales > UBA1924 > CAYNSB01. The sequence goes on along the minus strand of CAYNSB010000065.1, from coordinate 4,598 downwards.
GAGCGTTGTGCACATCGCGCCCAAGGACCCGTGGGACCACCGGTACCAGTTCTCGGGAGAGATCCGCGGGTTCTCGATCTGGAACGCGGCGCTGGGCGAGGACTCGCTCGCCGCGCTCCGCAGCGGGACGCCCAGGTAGAGCGTGGGAGTTGGAGCACGAATGGAGAGGCGAGTGCGGCACCTGATCGCGGCGCTGCTGTGCATCGCGTTGTGCGCCGGCGTTGCGTGGGCGCACCCCACGCTGCCCACGGTGGCGCTTGTGAAGGTGACGGAGGACGGGCGCGTGAGGATCACGCTCGTTCATGATGCGCTGGCATACGCACTCAATGACACCTCGGCGCGGGTTTCGGATTCGGACATGCGGGCGCTTCTCTCCGGACCTGAGAGCGAGCTGGCGGACGCGTTCAAGGACGCTCGCGAGCGGCTGGAGGGAGGCTTTCAGTTGAGCGCGGATGGCGCGGCCGTGGCGTTCGAGATCGTGGACGAGCCGCGCGTTGACGCGGTGCGCCTCTGGAAGGAGCAGAACCCGGGACAGCCGCTGCCGTTGAAGATGGAGTTCGGGATCTCGGCTGTGCTGCCGCGGGGCGCCGCGGCGATGACGCTCAGGTTTCCCGCGGTGCTCTCGGAGGTGCTGCTCTCGGTGGATCGCCCCGGCGTGGAGCCGCAGGCGCTGCCGCTGTCCGCGGGGGAGCGGTCGCCGGCGATCGACGTGCGGGGGGCGAGCGGCGCGGCGCGGAGCACGAGTGACGGGGGAGAGAGAGCGCCGGCGCGTCCCGCGTCGTTCGCTGAGGTGGCGTTGCGGTACGCGCGGCTCGGGTATCTGCACATCATTCCGCGCGGCGCGGACCACGCGCTGTTCGTGCTGGGCTTGTTTCTGCTCACGCCGCGGGTCGGGTCGGTGCTGTGGCAGATCTCGGCGTTCACGCTCGCGCACACGATGACGCTCACGCTGGCGACGCTGCACGTTGTCACGCTGCCGGCGCGGATCATCGAGCCGGCGATCGCGGTGTCGATCGCGTTCATCGCGGTGGAGAACCTCGTGGTGCGCCGGGTGCACCCCTGGCGGACGTTGGTCGCGTTCGTCTTTGGGCTCGTGCACGGGATGGGATTTGCGTCGGGGCTGATGGAGATCGGGCTTCCGACGGGGCAGCTGGCCGCGGGCCTGGTCGCGTTCAATGTCGGGGTGGAGGGCGGACACTTGACGGTGCTGGCCGGGGCGTTTCTGCTGCTGGGTTGGTGGCGAGGGAGGGCGTGGTACCGCTCGCGGGTGTCGATTCCCGTGTCGATCGTCATCGCGCTTGTGGCGTTGGTCTGGTTTGTGCAGCGCGTGTGAAGCGCCGCGGGCCCTCAGGGCGTGGGCCAAGATCGCCGGGCGAGCCCGGGCGAGAGAACAGGACAAGCGGAGAGGGGGAGATTCGAACTCCCGAACGAGACAAGCCCGTTACTGGTTTTCGAGACCAGCCCATTCAGCCGCTCTGGCACCTCTCCGGCGGCGGGCAATGGTTGACCTCGAATGGGCGCGGATCAACTGGGGCGCGGAGGGTTCCGTGGCGGTTGATGCTTGAGCAGATCGACCATCGCGGCGAGGATGGACTCGGGCTCGCTCATCCTGCCCACGCCGACGTGGCGGCAGGCCTGCCAGCCCTCGCCCGGGCCGACGAGGCGGAACCCATCGTCGAGGAGGGTGCGGATGTTGCGCTGGGTGGCGGGTTGGTTCCACATGACCTCGTTCATGGCTGGAGCGAGGACCACGGGGGTGCGCCGGCGGTCGATGGCTGAGAGGATGAGCGTGATGGCGTCGTCGGCCCGACCCGTGGCGAGGCGGGCCAGGCAGTCCATGGTGCAGGGGGCGACCAGGGCGAGATCGCAGGCATCGGCGAGGCGGATGTGCTGCGGGTCGTTGCTCTCGATGTGCTGCCAGGGCGAGGTGTAGACGGGGCGGGCCGAGAGCGACTGGAACGTGAGCGGCGCGACGAAATGGGTCGCGGCGTCGGTCATGGCGACGGTGACCTCGGCCCCGGCCTGCGCGGCGCGGCTGACCACGGTGGCGACCTTGTACGCCGCGATGCCGCCGCACACGCCAACGAAAATGCGGCGTGCGTTGAGCACGCCGAGGTCTGGCATGGGCGCGCGATCGGTCATGTTTCGGCTCGATCAGGTGAGCAGGGGCTGCTCTTCCTCGACCTGCGCACCGGTGGGGAGCGAGGGCTGCTCCGAGGGGGCGTACTCGAGGGTGATCTTGTCCTGGATGATCTCGTCGATGACGATCTCCAGGTCGGTGCGGCCGTTGCGCTCGACGAGCGGGCGCGCGCCGTCCATGAGTTGCACGAGTCGACGCTGGATCAGCGTGCAGAGCTTGAACCGTCCCCCCGCCTTCTCGACGATGGCATCACTCTTGAGCGCTTCGATCATCGGTAGCCCTTGCGAAGAATGCGAGGACATCGCCTCCGAGGCCCGCGACTCGGTGGGACGCACCCGTGCATTCGGTCTATACTAGGCACGTCGGGTGGGGTGCGACAATCCTCGTGGAGCGTGGGCTCATCCGGCCGAAGTGAGGCCGGGGCGGGCGTGCGTGGCGAGGCCCGAATCTCGGGAGTTCGCTGCTGGGCGAGGGTGCTCCTTTGCGAAGGACGCGGGCATGGGTGTGCGTGAATGGAAGATGGGCGATCGGGTCGTGCACGTGGGCAAGCCGGAGTGGGGAGTGGGCGAGGTTCGCTCGGCGGAGCAGGTGACGCAGGAGGGCACGCGCTGCCAGCGGCTCACGCTTCGGTTTGAGCGCGCGGGCGTGAAGACGCTGTCCACGGCGTTCGCGGATCTTCGCGCGCCCGAGGACGTCGCGCACCTGGACAAGCCGATCGCGGAAGAGGCGAGCTGGCTCGACACGGCCGAGCAGGGCGCGGTGAACGAACGGATCGCGGAATTGCCCGATGCGGCGACGGACCCTTTCTCGTCCAAGCGTTCGCGCCTGAAGGCGACGCTCGGGCTGTATCGATTCACGAGCGTCGGGGCCTCGCTGCTGGACTGGGCGGCGACGCAGACGGGGCTGAAGGACCCGCTCACGCGGTTCAGCCGGCACGACCTGGAGTTGCTCTTTCAGCGGTTCGCGCTCAACCGGGATGCCCACCTGCGGAAGCTTGCGGGTGAGATCAAGCGCGAGGATCCGGGTGCGATCTCGGAGTTGCTGCCCGGGGCGCCGGCCGCGGCGCAACAGGCGATGCGTCGCTTCGACGCCTCGCGTTGAGGTTTCGCATCACTCGTCATATGTGGATGGGGCGTGGGGCGCGGGGCGGGGCGTGCGTCGCGGCGAACGGGGCTGCGTGAGCGCCGGAGCGTTGTTTCTCGGGCCTTGGGGCGCGGGGCGGCGTTGGCACGGCACGGGCACGCCCGTTGTTTCTCTCTCTTGCGTCCGCCCATGAGGGCGGGCGACAAGCCCAAACAAGGAGAGAGAGACATGAACGAGCAGGAATTTCAGGCGCGACTCGATGAGCTCATGGTGAACATCGGCGCCATGCCCGAGACGGACCGCGACCAGCTGTTGAAGCTTGCGGCCGAGACCAGGGACCGGCATGAGCGCATGCGCAAGACGATCAACGACCTCCAGGAATCGCTCGACTATCTCCGCCTGAGCGTGAAGTACCTCGTGTTCGATCTCGAGGCGACGCGGCGTGAGAACCAGTACCTCCGCAAGTTGCTCGACCGGCACACGGGCCGCCCGCAGGACTCTCAGGAGCCCGAGCAGGAGTGACCCCGAGCCGGACCCGACGTCGATGGCCTCGCGCGTGCCGCGGCATGGCACGGGTTGAGGTCTCCGTTGGAGCACCGCGCTTAACCAGTCTCCTTGGGGGCCGGCGCGACACTCCCGTTGCGCCGGCTCTTTTCGCGTGTGGGGTGGAGGCGTGCGCGGCGCTGGACGTTCGCGTGCGGGGTGCGGGCGTGAACTCGGTATGGGTCGTCGTTTGTTCCGCGCGAGGGCCGGGTCTACTGTTTCGGGTTCGATGCCGGAGAGGTGGCCGAGAGGCTGAAGGCGACGGTTTGCTAAACCGTTATACGGCCCTAAAGCCGTATCGGGGGTTCGAATCCCCCCCTCTCCGCTTTTGAGTCCCGCTGGGGAGCTCGGAATCGCGAGCTTTCCGCGGGAATCGGGGCACATTTCGTGACGACTGGCGACGCCTGATCGGGCGCGGATGTGGCCGTGCGCGGCCGAGGGGCCGTCATTGCCGACATGCTCGAACCGGTGTCTTCATGGGCGGTTGGAGGTGTCAGAGACACCGGGTTGGCCTGGAGGCAGTCGGCGCTTCGAACAACCGTTATACAGGTGACTGATGAAGCGGCCCGCCGCGGCATTTGGTGCTCCTGCTGGACGGTCAAGCCAACAGCCGGCTGATGGGGCAACGCTTCGTCGAACGCACGCAAAGCTGGGAATGCCGTCCTGCATCGCGGTCACCCGAACGTCTGCACAAATCCGCGCAGCGTGCAAGTTTGCCCACGCGAGTCAGCAAATCGGTACATTCATCCAGTGTCTTCGCCCACCTCCATCGGAGCCGTCGCCATCGGGCGTAATGAGGCTCATCGCCTCGAAGCCTGTCTGGAGTCCCTAC
>CAYNSB010000064.1:0-16999 GCA_964399625.1 uncultured Phycisphaeraceae bacterium | reverse complement strand
GGGGACGATCGCCAACATCCCCCCGCAGGGCGGCCGCAAGCACCCCGAGCAGCAGTACATCCAGATGGACACGACCAACATCCTGTTCATCTGCGGCGGCACGTTCGTCGGGCTGGAAGACATCATCCGCCGCCGCCTGGGCAAGTCGCGCATCGGATTCACCAGCGACGCCGAGGTGCAGTCCGAGGAGCATCAGCGCGAGGCGCTGCTCCGCTCGGTCGCGCCCGAGGACCTCATCGAGTTCGGCATGATCCCCGAGTTCATCGGGCGCCTCCCGGTGATCGCGCCGCTCATGCCGCTCACCGTGGACACCATGGTCCACATCCTCACCGAGCCCAAGAACGCCATCGTCCGCCAGTACCAGCATCTCTTCACGCTCGAGGACGCGAAGCTCACCTTCACGCCGAAGGCCTTGGTCGCGATCGCAGAGAAAGCGAACAAGCGCGACACGGGCGCCCGCGGCCTGCGCGCCGTCATGGAAGAGATCATGACGGGACTCATGTTCGAGCTGCCCGATCAAGACAACCAGGGCATCGAGTACGTGATCGACGAGGCGGTCGTTCGCAACCCCACCGTGTTCCAGCTCGCCGACCTGCGCGTCAAGCGCAAGGAAACCGCCTGAGCAGGCTTTCCCGCAGGCCTGCGCACACCGCCACGCGCCCGCGATGAGCGTGCGTCGGCGTTGTGGCACATCGCGTTTGGAATCTCAGTTCAGGTCCGAGCAGTGCCAGTGCGTGTCCGCGCTCACGCGGATCGGCACAAGCAGGTGCAGCCGTGCCGAGCCATCCGGAAGCGGGCGGAGCGAGCGGGCGTCCTCGGAGAACACGTGGCACGCAGGCGTGGCGTCCGCGTCCAGGCTCGCCGCCTCGCGTTCCGCCAGCACCGAGAGCAGCTTGCGATGCTGCGTTGCCCACGCCGACGCCATCGTCACCCGGGCCAGGGCCAGCTGGGGCGAGGCGTCCTCATCACCGCTGGCGAGCAGGTGCAACACGCCCCGCGCGTCAACCGCCACCTCAACGTCCTCCGCGAGCGGGCAGATCATCCCCAGCGAGCGAAGCCCCCCGATCATCCCCGACAACCGTGGCCGTGCCGACGTCACCGCCGCGGGTTCGGCCGGAGCGACGTGCACGCGCGGTGCTTCCGGAGGTGCGATCGAACGCCGAGCGGCCGTCTCGCGTGGCGCCATGGTCACCGCGCCCAGCCTTGAGACAACAGGATCGGGCTCGGCCTCGGGCGATTCGTGCGGGAACTCGCGGACATCCTCGGTCGGGCTCGCGATCGCGTCCTGTGAGGTCGAGCCCTCGACGGGCCCCTCGCCGTCCAGCGCCTCGCTGAGCACCCGCAGCGTGCTCGCGACGTCGCCGGCGGGACCGCCATAGAGCGTTTCCACCCGGTCGCCAGCGCTCGCGTTGATCCGCGGAATGATCGCCGAAACGCGGACGCCGCGTCCAAGGAACGTCTCGATCGTCTTGCACAAGCGTTCGCCGCAGGCCTTGGCTCGTTCGGGCGCAGCGCCCATGATCACCAGCTCCACCGGCGGCAGGCGATCGAGCCCGCCGTCCTGCGGCGCCAGAGCCTTCACCGAACGGTACGTGCCCACGATCGCCGCCTCGTCCGCGCCGGTAAGCACCGTGAGCGTCTCGATCGCCTCGCACCCAACCAGGCAGTGCTCGCTCGCATCGTCAACCCTCACGATCCACGCCCCGGCGTGGCGATCCGCCTCGCGGATCGCGCCCACCAGCGACCCCGCGTGGCCGCCCGGAGCCTCCGGGCCGATCAGCTCGATCGCGGCCTCATCGTCCCTGCACCGCAGCAGCGCGGACGGGTGCCCGTTCTCCCGCGCAAGGTGCCGCGCATACTCGCGCACCCACGCCGACGCCATCACCGGCAGATGCCCGATGACCAGCCCCCGCACGCGCGTGCGTCGCACCGACGACGAATCTCCGGAGCCGTCGTCCGTCGTGGTGCTCCGCGTCATCGCGGGCGTCACATCGCCCAGGAACAGGTCGGCGAGCGCGTCGTACCCGGCCCCGCCGTCGTCATGCGGCTTCTCGAAATCGGCCCACGCACCCACGCGGGGCGAGGGCGCGATCGATCCGCGCACGCTCCGCGTCACTTCAAGGTTCAGCTTGCTCGCGGCGCTCCGGCTCATGCTTGCTCCCCGAGGGCCGCTTCGCAGGGCCCGATCTTCACGACGGCGCGAGGCGCCGACCCCTTAGTTCCCGGCCACCGCCGGCTCGCCCACCACCACAACGCTGTTCGTCTCGTGGTACGGGTTCGGCTCCGTGCTCGGGTTGTGGGGATCGATGATCCACCGACCGTCCACCACAAGCCGGTACTGCCGCCGCCCGGGCGGGAGCTGGATGCACAGCTCCCAGATCCCGTGCGACTCGTTGCGCCGCATCGGGTGGGTCGTCGCCGACCAGTTGTTGAAGTCGCCCGCGATCGACACCCGCCGCCCGATGGATAGCGGCTGCACGAACAGCGTTCCCATCGCCGTCTGGCGAACGCCCAGGAGCTCGCGCCCCGCCGCGCTCGTGGGAACGGGCGCGGGCTTGTCCTCGATCAGCACCAGCGGATTGACGCCCGGCGCGGGGATGCGCGGCGTGGGAATCTCGGTTTCCAGCGTCGCCGCCACGCTCACGCTCGTTTCCGCCGCGACCAGCGGCGACGCCTCGCCAGAACGCGACGCGCTCGCGAGCGACGAGGCCAGCTGCGCCGAGGTTTCTTCCATCGACGTCGCGGACTTCTTCAAGAGCATCGCGCGTGCCAGTTGCGCCATCTCCTCGACCCGTGCGTTGAGGAAGTCGCTCGCCGCGGGTGTGGTCACGGGCGTCGCCGGCGCGGGCGCCTCGACGAGCGTCGGCGTCAGCCCCGCCCCATCCTCGGGCGAGTCGCTCTGGACCGCCGGCGTGCTGCCGGGCGCAAGCCCGATCGCCCCCGCCAGCCAGTCCGCCAGGGCGCCGTAGTCGCTCGCGCCCACGCTCTGCTCGTTGTACTCGACGATCGGCTGACCGAACGATGCCGCCTCCTTGAGCGTCACGTCGCGCCGGATCACCACGGGCGCCACCCTCGAGTCGAAGCGACGGCGCAGCTCCGCGAGAAGGTCCCGCGAGAGCACGCTCGAGTCGTCGTGGATCGTCGCGACGACCCAGGTCCGCGGCGAAGACCCCAGTCTCCGCGTCATGGTCTTGATCGTGTTGATCTGCTTGCTCGCGCCCTGGAGCGCGAAGAAGCTCGTCTCGACGGGGATCAGGATGTCGGTCGCCGCCGCCAGCGCGTTGTAAGTAAGCAGCCCGATCGAGGGCGAGCAGTCCACCAGGCACAGGTCGTAGTTGGGCGACAGCACGCGGAGCACGCCCGCCAGGCGTTGCTCCTTGTCCGAACGCTCCGCGAGCCCGCCGCGCGGAGCCTCGAGCCCCGCGAGCTTCATCCGGCTCGGCGCGAGATCGAGGTTTCGACTCACGCGCCACAGCAGGCGCTGAGGATTGATCGACTCGGGCTCGGCGAGCATCGCATCCCCGATGTCCTGATCGATCCGCTGCTCGGGAATCGCCAGCCCCGCGGCGCAGTGCGACTGCGGGTCCATGTCCACCAGCAGCGTGCGGAACCCGCGCCGCGCGAGAATCCCCGCGAGGTTGATGGCGGTGGTCGTCTTGCCGCATCCGCCCTTCTGGTTGATGATCGAGACGATGTGCATCGCCGGCCTCCTGCCGCGAGCAGCAGGCACGCCGGAATACACCCGGCGAACCTTGCGCGTCAGGTGGGTTATCGGAGAAAGTTTGCCCAAATCAACAGTTCTGAACCCGGTCCCCACGGGTCGGGTTCAGTCAGGGTTCTGGTTCGACGGAGCGCCGTCACGCGCCAGCCTGACTGGGCGAGCCCCTCGAGCGCCTCAGAGGCGAATCACTTCCAAGGCGGCCTCGACCCGCTCCCGAGACAAGTCTCGTACCACTCGTGCAGCGAACGCTCCTGCGGGCAACACGAGCCGCAGGTGCCCGCCGACGACCTTCTTGTCGTGCATCATCGCGTCAAGGAGTACCGAGTTTGACGGCAACCCCCCAACCTTGGTGGGAAGCCCGCACGACGTGAGGGCCGCTCGAACCTGCTCCGGCACCTCGTTCGGGCAGACCCCGATGCTCGCGGCGCACGCGCTCGCGGCGATCAGCCCCAGAGCCACGGCCTCGCCATGCAGGATTGGCGAACGCTCGCCGGTGCTCAGCGTCAGCCCGCGCAGCGGCTCGATCGCGTGCCCGAACGTGTGCCCGAGATTCAAGAGTGCCCTGCCCGACGAGGCCTCGTCCGACTCTTCTCGCTCATCGCCCGCGACGACCCGCGCTTTCAGAGCCACGTTCCGCTGGACAAGCGACTCGAGCGCTGCCCCGTCGAGCGCCATCACGCGCGGCAGCAGCGACATGGTCTCGCCGAAAAGTCCCGCATCCCCGAATCCACCCGCGATCAGCGCGTGCTTGACGCACTCGGCAAGCCCCGCGCGAAGCTCGCGCGCCGGGAGCGAACGCAGCAGCGAGACATCCGCGATCACGAGCCTCGGCTGCCAGAACGCGCCCACCATGTTCTTGCGAGGACCTCCCCCGTCGCCCGCGTCGAGGTTCACGCCCGTCTTGCCGCCCACCGCCGCGTCCACCATCGCCAGCAGCGTGCTCGGGCACTGCACGACCGGAACGCCCCGTCTGTAAGTTGCCGCGGCGAAGCCCGCCAGATCGCCGACGATTCCACCACCCACCGCGATCACCGGGTCGGTGCGCTCATGGCGCGTCCGCGTCAGTTCCCTCAGGATGAGCTCGAGCGTGGCGAGCGACTTGACCGCCTCCGAGGGAGCGATCCGAACGATGGTCGCAGCGAACCCGTGCGCACGCAGATTGTCGATCGCCGGGCCCAGGGACGCCTCGGGTACGCCCGCGTCGCCCACCAGCAGCGCCCGCGCCGGCCCCGCGCCCAGCACGCCACGCACACGCGAGCCCAACCGCGCGAGCTCGCCCGCGCCGACGCGCACGTCATACGAGCGTTCGCCCAGCTCGACACGCACGGGCTGCGACAAGGCCTACTCCTCCGCGACGCGTGCCGCCCCGACACCCCGGCGTTGCCACGCGAGCCGCTTCGCGTCGCCCCACATCATCTCAAGGTCGTAGTGCGCCCTCGTGTTGGGCTCGAACAGGTGCACGACGACATTCACGAAATCCGCGAGCAGCCAGGTCGCGCGATCGTCGCTGCTCGAGCGCAGCACGCCGTACCCCGTCCGCGAGCCCAGCTCCTCCACGTGGTGCAGCGCCGAGCGCATCTGCCGGTCCGACGTGCCGGACCCGATCACGAGGAACTCCGTCACGGAGCTCTTCTCGCCCACGTCCAGAACCACCACGTCCTCGCACTTGTCGTCGCTCATGAGCCTCGCGGCTTCGATCGCGAACGCCCGCGCACGCTCGCGCTGGTTCGCACGCGCCGTCGCGATCGCCTCGCTCGCGCCCAGGGGTGAGGGCGCCTCCGCGCGGGCTCGTGCGCGCGGGCGAGCGGCGCCCCGCGGCTTGCGTGGTGCGGTCGAGTCCGATTTGGAAGCGGGCTTTCGTGCCATCGGGCGAAGGTTATGCGTCGCGGAGCGCGGGCGCTAACGCGGGGCCGACACCGGCTGCGGCGAGTCCACGCTGATCCGATCGTCCACCAGGTTCCAGAGGATCGAGGCCGCGTTCACCGGCGCCCCGCGAGCCGTGTCGATGAACGAGACGTGCCCGCCCGGGTTCGCCCGCGCCGCGATCACGGACCGCGCCGTGTCGTACTCCACCATGTCCGCCGAGAGCTCGCGCTGGGGCGGCGGCGTCGCCCCGGGCGTCACGGGCGGACCCGAGGACACCGAGACCGAGCCCGTGGCGTTCACACTCGTGAGCTGCGCCTTGCCCTCGCTCGCGCCCGATTGCCCCGGCGCGCCCACATTCACGCCCGCCACGAGGCGATCGCAGCGAAGGTTCGTCACGATCGCGTCCTGCAGCCGCCGGTGCGTCATGCGGACGTTCCGCGTGAGCTCGAGCTGCCCCGACTCTCGCCGGTAGCGCATGGATCCGTCCCAGTCGAACAGCGCATCTCCCCTGCCATCGGGCGAAGCCGAGCCGTCGGTGCGCTCGGGGCGTTCGCGTGCGTCACGCAGCAGCAGGCGCCCCGCCGCGGGCACCTCGAGCGTGCCCTGCGCATGGTCCGCCGAGATGGACGCTCCCTCGAGGTACACCGCCTGCTCCAGCGCGGGAGCCGCGCCCTCGCCCGCCGACGCCGCGTACCGCCGCGACTCCACCTTTGCGTTCGTGCCATCGGCCCGATCCAGGATCGATCCGCGGGCCCGCGCGCTGAGCACGCGACGCTGCTCGCTGCGGGAGCGGTCGAGCGGCTCGCCCCCCGCCGCGGGCGCGGTGGCTCCTGCCTCGCGCGGCGCGAGCGTGATCGTCACGTGCTCACCCTGGAAGCGATCCCGCGTCCGGGGGTCGGGCGACGCCGTCGCGACCGCCTCGCCGTCGCACGTGACCACCCCCGCCGCATCATCGAACGTCATGCCGGTGGTCCATGTGGCGTGCGCCTCGCTCGCGACGGCCCCCGCCGTTCCGCCCTGACCGGGCGACATGGAGCGATGCGAGAACTCGCCCGGGCCAAAGACCTCGATCCTTGGGCCCACGCCGTCGAGGCGCATCCTCAAGCCCGAGATGCTCGTCTCTTGAGCGCGCGCGAGCGTGACCTTCTGCCCCGCGAGTTCAACGACCTGACGCCGACCCGAGGGGAGCGAAGCGTCGGACGCCAGGTCCGCTTGCAGTTCGTCGGCCGTCATCGCGAGGTTCTGCGCCTCGTTGGCGTACGTGACGCCGTCGAGTGCCCGCGCGGCGACAACGTCGGTCGAGCCGCGTGGGCCGCGCGCCAGCGTCGCCTCCAGATAGCCCGCGCCGACGCGATCGCTCCCGCGCTCCACCTTCACCTCGCGCTGGGCGGTGATCGACGTGGGCTCGACCGCGCTCGCGCCGGCGTCGAACGCGATATCAATGGACTCGCCCCGCAACCGCCCCGCGCTGCCTTCCTTATCCGAGCGCATGTCCGCGGCGCCCTGCGCGATCAGGCGTGTCAGCGCCGCCGGACGCAAGGGCGTGCGCACAAAGTCGGCACGCACGAAGCGCGCCGTGAGCGACGACGCCCGATCCACGATCCGGACATCTCCCGCGAACGTCGCCTGCTTCAGGGTGTTCGTGAGCTCTCCATCGACCACGTCCAGCGTCAGATCGGCCTGCTCGGCGCAGGACAGTCGCGGGCGATCCTCCGTCGCTGTGCCCGCCTCACGCGCTGCCACGGTGAACGTGGAGGGCCCGGGCATATGGATCAGCCCGTGGGCGAGGTCCGCCTCGATCCGCGCGGCGCTCGCCTCTCCCGCGCCGGGCAGTTCCAGGGTCGCTGCCCGCGCGGGCACACCCTCGCTCGCGGGCTCGCCCGCGATGGCGAGGGTCCGAGACGTCGCCCCATACTGCAAGCTCGACGCCGTCAGCACGGCGCCGCGAGCGGCATCCCGCGCGCGCACGCTCCCGCCCGCATCGGCCGAGAACCGCAACGCCATCTGGTCGCGAGCGAGTTCCTCGGGCGGGGCATCGAGCGGCTGCACCACGCACGGGCCCGCCCAGCGGAGCACGATCGGCGCGTCGGGATTGTCCGCGAGCGTGCGCGCTGCCGGGGCCCCCGGAGCGATCGCGGGGCTGGGGGCAAAGGCAATCGGAAGCGCGGACGGATCGGTGGCCGTCGGCACCCATGCGGGCGAGCCCAAGTCGGGCGCGGCGAGCCACGGCGGGGGATTCGTGGTCCTTCCCGGAGCCGCCTGCGGAGATGCAGCCCGCGAGAATCGGATCGGCGTGATCGCGTCCGGGGCGAGCTTGCCGTTAGTAAGCCGGGTCCAGAGCGTGAGCGCATCGGCCTCGATCGTGCGCTCGTTCTGCGTCAGTGTGACGGTCTGCGCGAACGTCGCTCGATAGTGCACGTCCGTTGCGGGCGCGGCAACGGGCGTCCCCGTCGGCGCCGCGGGGCCAGGGCCCGGGGCGGGCGCGCTCGGCGTGCGCGGCTCGCGGCGCCCCGAACGCACGCGATCGGGATGGATCGTGAGCGCATCGCCCTTGGCGATCTGCAGCATCTCGAGGCGCTGGGCCGAGCGATTGAACAAGATGTCCAGCCCGACCCCGGAGAAATCCGCCTGCTCGGAGTTGATCGTGAACGGGTCGCTCGTCGTGACGGAACCAATCACGCCGTCGAAGTTCAGCGCCCGCGTCCTGAAGGTGAGGGCGGGCTTGTCCTTCTCGGGATCGACGGGGCGTCCTTGCGACGCTCGCTGGAAGACCTCGACGAGCACATCCCCGGCAAGGCGACCGCTCTCCGGCTCCTTCGCACGATCGGGCATGTAGAGGCGTGCCGACTGCGCGCGCACACGGATGCTGCTCCCGTCTTTGGGGAAGAACCACAACTCCGGAAGATCGATCGCGTAGTTGCGCGCCTCCAGAGGGTCCATGCTCTGGAAGACGAGCCGCCCCGCGGTCCGCGTCGGGTCGTCCTTGTCGAGGAACTCCAGACGCGAGTTCTTCAGCCCCACGAGCTCGCCCTGGGGCGCTGTTGTCGCGGCGCTGCCCGCCATGCGGGGCGCTTCGGGCGGCGCGGGGAGCTGGTCGCGCCGACGCGTCGGCGCGCCGCTGGACGTGAGGAACACGTACGCCAGGATCACGACGAAAAGGAGCGCGAGCCCCGAGGCGATGGCAACGCCCAGACGCGCTCGCTCCTCCTGAGTGCGCACCTGGCGTGGCGGGGGCTTGCGCCCCGACGAGGGCATCTCCAATGACCCCATAGTTCACCCAGTGTAGAGGCGTCGAGCCTGATCGAGGAGGCCCTTGCGCTCAAGGATGTGCTCCACGGCGTCCCGGACCGCGCCGCGACCGCCCGGGGAGGGCGCCACAAACCGCGCCCGCGATAGCACGTCCGGGTGGGCGTCGCCCACGGCCATTGGGTACTTCACTCGGGCCATCGCGGGAAGGTCCGGCCAGTCATCGCCCAGGAACGCGGCCTCGTCCGCGCGCCGATCGAGGCGGGCGAGCAAGGCGGAGAGCTCCGCTCCCTTGTCCTTGGAGGCCTGCACGAGGTGGACGATGCCCAGCTCCTTGGCCCGGTGCTCGATGGATTGGCCCGAGCGCCCCGTGATGATCGCCACCTGGAACCCAAGACGCTGCCAGAGCTTGATGGCGAATCCGTCCCGCACGTGGTACCGCTTGGTCTCAACGCCGCGATCGTCGAGCATGATCGACCCGTCGGTCATCACGCCGTCGACATCCAGCACGAGGAGATGGATCGCGGCGTACTCGTCCGTGGTCAAGGGCAAGCTCGGGCGCTCGGGCGGGAGCGGGGAAGTCTGGCCGATGCTCATTCCCGCACCAGCCTCATCGCGATCAGGTCCTGCACGTCGAGGATGCCCACGGGCCGCCCGGAGGAATCGACGACGGGAATCTCGTCCTGCCGGCGCTCGCGGATCAGGCGCACCGCGTCGCGAACGAGCGCATCCGCGGGGAGCGTCCTGGGCGCGCGGGTCATCACGTCCCCGATCGGGCGATCGAGCTCGTCGGGCGAACGCAGGATCAGCCGGCGCAGGTCGCCGTCGGTGAAGATGCCCGCGAGGCGTCCCGAGGTCTCATCGACGATGAGCAGGGCCCCTGGGCGTCGATCGATCGTGGCGGCCTGCGCCAAGGCCCCGCGCACGCTCACACGCTCGGAGATCAGCGGCACGTTGCCCGCCCCGCCCGGCGCGACTCGGAACCGCAGCACGTCGGTGACGCACCGCAGCAGACCGCCCAGCGAGCCGCCCGGATGGCGCTTGGCGAAATCCTCGTCCGTGAAGTTTCGTCGGCGTGCGACCGACAGCGCGAGCGCATCGCCCAGCGCGAGCATCGCCGTCGTGGAGGTGGTGGGGGCGCTGTACCCGCCTCCGCCGGCCTCCTTCGTGACGCCGATGCGGAGCGTGACACTCGCGAGCCGCTCCAGGCTGCTCGCGCCCTCGTCGCTGGCGGCGGATGAAGCGTGGGCTCCGCCGACGATCGCGATGATCGGCAGCTTGTCCTGGTGCAGCAGCGCCGCGAGATTCACGACCTCATCGGTCTCGCCCGAGAAGGACAGCGCGATCACGGTGTCCACCGGGCGGAAACGTCCCAGGTCGCCGTGTGCCGCCTCCGCGGGATGGACGGCGTGGGATGGGATTCCGAGCGACGCGAGCGTCGCGGAGATCTTCGCGCCGATGAGCCCGGACTTGCCCAGGCCGGTCACGAGGACCGTGCCGCCCGTCTCGGCGCATCGCTCCAGCAGGTCCACCGCCCGCGCGAACGCGCCGTCGCCCGACTGCCCCAGAGCATGGGCCAGCCCCACGAGCGCCTGCCCCTCCTCGTGGAGGATGTCGCTGGCGAAGGCAAGCTCGCCCGAGGCGCGCGACGGAGCGGGCCCCTTGGGCGTGATTTCGGACGCGGGCGCTGCACTGGACTGGGGGGCCTTGGGAGCCATGAGCCGATAGGGTACGATGGCAACGCCGCCGCGACGACGCCGGGGACGGGCGATGGAGCGTCCGGTATCCGAGGCCGGGGCGAGGGTGTCAGGGAGGATCCCGTGGACTATCGCGTACGGATCGATTCGTTCGAGGGTCCGCTCGACCTGCTGCTCTACCTGATCAGGCGCGCCGAGGTGGAGGTCACCGACATCCCCATCGGCGTGATCGCGGACCAGTACCTGGAGTTTCTCTCTCGGGGCGGCGTCGAGCACATCGACATCGACACGGCGGGCGAGTTCCTCGTGATGGCCGCGACGCTCATGGAGATCAAGTCGCGGATGCTCACGCCAAAGGCTGAGGGGACGGACCCCGCGGCCGAGCTGGCGGCCGTGGTCAAGGGCGATGCGGAGGACCCTCGCGCGGAGCTCGTGCGCCAGCTGCTCGCGTACAAGCGATTCCGCGACGCCGCGAACTCGCTGGAGGAGCGAAAGCTGGAATGGGAGCGACGCTTCCCGTCGGGCAAGGCCGGCACGGACAGCGCGGCCATCCGCGAAGCGATTCTCTCGCAATCGGGCGAGCTGGACGTCGAGGACCTGAGCCTGGTCGATCTGGCCGAGGCGTTCGCGAGGATTGCGGCGAGCGTGAACTTCGAGCGCCTGGGCGAGCACGAGGTGACCTACGACGACACGCCGATCGAGCTGCACGCGGAGGACATCCTCGATCGGCTCAAGCGCGCGCTCGAGGCAGGTGAGACGCGGGCGGTCCGCGAATCGCTGGGCCTCGCGGAGTCGACGAGCGACGCGCCGCCTTGGCGCGGCATCCCGCTGCAAGGGCTCTTCACGGGGCGCAAGCGCGGCGAGATGATCGGTCTCTTCCTGGCGACACTGGAACTGGTGCGCCGCCGCGCCATCCGCCTGCGCCAGGAGACGGTGGGCGGCGAGATCGTGATCGGGCTGCGAGAGGGTGAGCCCGCGCCCCACGCGCCCGAAACCGCTCCACATCCTTGACGCAAGAACGAGGCGCACACCGCCCGATGAGCCTTACGGGCAGCCCGCCCGGAACGCGCTGAGGAAGCACGAGAAGTCCACGGCCGTCAGGCTCGGCGAGCCCGTGCTTCCGTCACAGTTCGCATAGACATCGCCCGCGCGGAACTTGGACAGGAAGCACGAGAAGTCGTTGGCCGTGAGCGCCGGCGTGCCCGCCGAGCAGTCGCAGTTGGCGTAGCACACGCTGAGCGTCGCCGCGTCGCTGGCCACGCTCCCGCACGCGTTCGACATGACGCAGCGCACCTGGTATCCAATCACGCCGGGGCAGGGCGTGATGGCGATCGTGGTCTGGTTCAGATTGGGAGAGGTGGCGACGGCCGATCCGCCGCACGACAGCGCGACGGGGTTGATATCCAGGCTGACCCAGGACGCTCCGTTCTGGATCTGCCAGTCGTACGTGAAGGGGCCCGTGCCGCCGCTCGTGGCGATGGAGAAACTGCCCGTCGTCGTCGAGCAGATCGATTGGGAGGCGGGCTGCTGCCCGATCGTCGGTGGCTGGCTCACGCCTACCGTGACGCTCGCGCACGTGGCGCTCACGGCACCGCTCGTCAGATCACGCGCGCGCGCGAAGTACGTCGTCGCGGCGGCTGGCAACACCGGCAGCGAGGCCCCCGACCCGACGAGCGTTCCGCCACAGGACCCCGTGAACCAGTCAACCGTCTGCCCCGAGGGCACGCTCGCGGACAGCGTGGTGGGACTGCCGCTGCACACCGGGTTCGACGAAGCGATCAGGTTCGTGGGGGGGGAAACGCCGAGACCCGCGATCGTGAAATCGGCAACGACAGGCAGGTGGTCGGTCACCGTGGTGAGCAGGCTCAGCACCTGGGTGCGGTTGGCCAGCTCGGGCAGCGCCGTGTTGCTCGCGGCGCTGACGTTGCCGCCAAACGCCGTGCTCCCGTTGTTGCCGAACACTGTGTAACTTCCCGGCACGAGCTGGAAGCCGGACTGATTCAGCGTCGCGCCGCTGACCATGAGAAAGTCGAAGCGTGCGTTCAGCGTGGTCGCCGACTCGGTGCACAGATTGACGAAGGGCGCGGTGTTCGACCAGTTGCCCGCGGGGTTCACGGGGTCCTTCGCCTGCCCGTTGCCCGCGGCGATGAGCGTCTGGTACGCCGCCTCGGTGCTGCCGCCCGTGAGGTTGAAGTCCCCCGCGTAGATGATGTGCACGTTGGGCCCCAGCGCGTCCGCGTCGGCGCGGATGGTCGTGGCCTCGATGTTCCGACGGGTGGCGTTGGAACTGCCGCTGCTCGCCTTGTAGTGGCTCACGTAGATGTAGAAGTCGGCCGAGCTCGGGTAGCCGATCGGGTGCAGCTTGTACCGCACGGGCTGACGCGGCGCACCCGAACCGCTCACCGTGCCGATCCCCACGGCGCTGAGCACCTGGATCGTCGAGGTCTTGTACACCAGCCCGTTGGGACCGTTGCCCGTCAGGTTGCCGGTGGTCGCGCCCACGAACTGGTCGAACGTGTACGCGCCGTTTCCATAGATCGCGTTGAGCGACGCGACGAGCGGCTGCAGCGTCGTCGAGGGTGTGAAGTACAGCTCCTGCAGCGCGAGCACGTCGATGGGCTGGGTGTTGCCCGCGAGGTTGGCGTTGCCGATCGCCTGCAGCACCGTGTCCAGCCCGGGCTGGGGCGTGGACGTGCCCGTGTCCGCGTTGATGTTGTACGTGACGACGCGGATCCCGCCCGCGTCGGCGCTGCCCGCGATGAAGCACATGGCGAGGGCGATCGCGGCGGACGAGCGGGCATGGAGTCGGACGCGCTGCATCGTGGAGTTCCTGCGAGGTTCGGAATGCCCAGCGTATCGATTGGCCGCAGGAATCGCGATGCAAAACCGCCCGGAATCAGCGTCCGATGCTGGTAACCCGCGCACGCCGATGCGCGTGCCGTGCATTGGAGGGGCTCGACCCCCGGGGTATCGGTCGGTCTAGCTCAGGCTCGCGACGAACTTCGCCACGCGCTCCATGCCCTTGTTGATCTTCTCCTCCGAGCACGCGAAGCTGAAGCGGATGTGGTTCTTCCCGCATCCGCCGAACTCTTCGCCGGGCACCACGGCCACGTGCCCCTCGGTGAGCAGCGCCTCGGCGAAGTCCAGCGCGGAGCCGATGGTCTTGCCCTGGGGTGTCTTCCTGCCGAAGTACGACGAGATCTCGGGGAACAGGTAGAACGCCCCGGTGGGCTTGGCGCAGCGCATGCCCCGGATGCGATCGATGTGCTGGTACGCGAGCTGGGCGCGCTTGGCGAACGCGGCGCAGAACTGGGCGCTGTATGGACCGCCCTGCGTGAGCGCGGCGCGGATCGCGGGATACACGAAGCTCGTGATGCACGAGGTCTGCTGCCCCTGCAGCGCGTCGATCGCCTTGATGAGGCCCTTGCCAAAGTCCCCCGGCGCAGCGCAGTAGCCCACGCGCCAGCCCGTCATCGCGAACGCCTTGGACATGCCGTTGACCGTGATCGTGCGCTGCGCGACCTCGGGCACGGAGCCGATCGAGAAGTGCTCGATCCCGCCGTAGCAGATCTTCTCGTAGATCTCGTCCACGACGATGACGAGTTGCGGCGCGATGCTCGCCGCGGCCTCGGCGATGACCCGGGCCAGTGCGCGCAGCTCGTCGGGCGAGTACATCGTGCCGCAGGGGTTGCTCGGCGTGTTGAGCATGAACAGGCGCGAGCGGGGCGCGATCGCCTTGCGCAACTGCTCGGGCGTGATCTTGAAACTCGATTCAACGCTCGTGCCCAGTTCGGTCACCGCGCCGCCGCACAATTCGATCATCGGGCGATAGCTCACCCACGTCGGCACGGGCAGGAGCACCTCGTTGCACGTGGACGACTCATCGAGCAGCGCCTGGTAGATGAGCCAGAGCGAGTGCTTGGCGCCCGTGGAGATCGCGACGTGGTCGCCGGTGAGTCCGGTGATGCGGTTCTCACGGGCGAGCTTCTCGGCGATCGTCTGTCGCGTCGCCGCATCCCCCAGCGTGGGCATGTAGTGCGTTTGCCCGGAGTTCAGGGCCTCGATCGCGGCCTTGCGGATGGGCTCGGGAGTGTCGAAATCGGGCTCGCCCAGCCCAAAGCTGATGACGTCGATGCCCTGCTGGACCAGCGCCCGGGTCTTGGCGGACATGGCGAGGGTCGCCGGGGGTTTCTGGCTCTGGGCCCGCTTGGAGAGGGTCAGGGCCTTGGAGGACAGTTCGGGCGCAGCAGTGGGAGGCATGGTGGGGGAGCATAGCGAAGTCCGAACGCGGGTTGTCGGGCCCGCCGCTGATCAAGGCGGGGGTGTGGGGGTTCGACCGATCGTTTGATCCGCGCTCCGTCGGAACCTAACATCGGATCCGTTGTTCGGGGCGCGGTTGCCGCGCTCCGGGCGTGCCCAAGAAAGATGGCGGCTCCGGCAACGCCGGCGCCCAGGTAAGGACGGTTCCGTCGCATGGCCATTTCCGCAGAGCGTCGTCAGAGCGCGGTCAAGGGATACCGGAAGCACGAGAAGGACACGGGTTCCCCCGAGGTCCAGATCGCGGTGCTGACCGAGGAGATCAACTCGCTCTCCGAGCACTTGCAGGGCCACGTGAAGGACCACCACAGCCGCCGCGGGCTGATCTCCAAGGTGGGACGTCGCAACCGCCTTCTGGCGTACCTGGCTCGCAGCGATCGCGAGCGGTACCAGTCGGTGGTGAGCCGGCTCGGCTTGAGGAAGTGACTCCACGACCCGCGTCGGAAACGACGCGGGTTGTCTTTCCGGCGGGTCCCGCCCGGTGGCAGTGGACACGCGGCTCTGGGCCCGACTCCGAGCTCCGTGTCGTCTGCCTCTGGGGCGCCCTGATTGAGACGGGCACGGGCCCGCCGGTGCATCGGACATGGGCGCGCGCGTTCCCCGCGTGTGGACCCTCAGAGGGACGTTCGACATGACCAGCATTCTGGGTTCGGTTCGCGTGGAGCGCGAGATCGGTGGACGCACGCTGATCCTCGAGACGGGCAGGATCGCCAAGCTCTGCGACGCGGCGGTGTTCGCCCACTACGCCGGAAGCACGGTGCTCGCGACCGTCGTCCGGGCCAAGCCGCGCGAGGGGCTCGACTTCTTCCCCCTCACCGTGGACTACCGCGAGAAGACCGCGGCGGCGGGCAAGTTCCCCGGCGGCTTCCGCAAGCGCGAGGGCGCCCCCAACGAGAAGGAAATCCTCACGATGCGGATGATCGATCGCCCGATCCGTCCGCTCTTCCCCGACGGCTTCGTCGACGAGATCCAGGTCCAGGTGTTCGTCATGAGCCACGACGGCGAGAACGACACCGACGTGCTCGCGGGCACGGCCGCGTCCGCGGCGCTGGCGCTCTCCAACGCGCCCTTCGAGGGCCCGACCGCGACCGTCCGCGTCGCGCGCGTCCTCACCGACGACGGCGCACGGTTCGTCGTCAACCCCACCATCACGCAGATGGACTACTCCGACCTTGACCTCGTCCTCGCCGGGCACAAGGACGGCGTGAACATGATCGAGGTGGGCGCCGCGGAAGTGTCCGAGCAGGACATGCTCGCCGCGATGGAGTTCGGGTACGAGAACATCAAGCAGGTCCTCGCGATGATCAACGAGCTCGTCGCCAAGGCCGGCAAGCCCAAGGTCGCCGGCGAGGCGATGCTCCCGTCGCCTGAGGTAACGGAGATCGTCAAGAAGGCCGCGGAGAAGGACCTCACCGAGGCCCGCAAGATCAAGAGCAAGAAGGAGCGCGGCGACCGCACGGACGAGATCCGCGATCGCGTTCTCAAGGAGCACTTCGCGCTCGTGGAGGGCGGCACGTACGGGCAGTACGCCGAGTCGCTCAAGCGTCGCACGCAGGCGAAGGAGGCGTTCAAGCGCCTCGAGGAGAAGATCACGCGGCGCCTCATCGTCGAGAGCCAGACGCGGGCCGACGGTCGCCAAGCGACGGAGATCCGTCCGATCGAGTGCGCCGTGGGCGTGTTCGCCCGGACGCACGGGTCGGCGCTCTTCCAGCGCGGCGAGACCCAATCGCTGATGTCCTGCACGCTGGGCACGTCCAAGGACGAGCAGATCATCGACGGGCTCATCCCCGAGTACTCCAAGAAGTTCACCCTGCACTACAACTTCCCGCCCTTCTCCACGGGCGAGGCCAAGCGGATCACGGGGCCCGGGCGGCGCGAGATCGGGCACGGCGCCCTCGCGGAGCGCTCGCTGCTGGCGGTGCTGCCGGGTCCGGATGAGTTCCCGTACACGATCCGCGTCGTTTCGGACATCACCGAGTCCAACGGATCCTCGTCCATGGCGTCGGTCTGCGGCGGTTCGCTGGCGCTGATGGACGCGGGCGTTCCGATCCGCGCGGCCGTCGCGGGCATCTCCGTTGGGCGCTTCGCGGACGATCACGATCGCAACGAGCTCTTCGTCACCGACATCATCGGCGAGGAGGACTTCTTCGGC
>CAYNSB010000063.1:0-17104 GCA_964399625.1 uncultured Phycisphaeraceae bacterium | reverse complement strand
CCGAACGCGCGGAGCATGTTCACCTTCTCCTGCGACATCTTGTCGGGCATCGTGAAGATGCACCGGTACCCCTTCACCGCCGCCCACATGGCGACTCCCTGGCCGGTGTTCCCGCTCGTGTTCTCCACGATCGTCATGCCCGGCTTGAGCATCCCGCGCTTCTCGCTCTCGTTGAGGATGTGCACCGCCATGCGGTCCTTGATGGACCCCGTCGGATTCATGTACTCGCACTTGACGAGCACCGTCGCCGAGCCCGCGGGCACGACCTTGTTCAGCTTCACGAGGGGCGTGCGACCGACGGCGTCGAGGATTGAGTTCTTGTAGGACATGGGGGGGCTCCAGAACCAACACGCGTCGCGGAACATCACCGCGATTGCATGGGGAAAGATGGTAGGAAGTCGTGCACGCTTACCCGGAACCCCCGTCCCTTTCGGGTCCGAAGGGCTCTGGCTGTAGGCCCGAGAGCAACTGCCACGTCAGGTACACAGTCATCATTCCGAAACCCTCACCCCATCCTGGGTGGCGTCGGATTGCATCGAGGTTGAATTGCCAGAAAACGTTCTGTTTCAAGCCTTCGCCCTCGAGCGTGCAGGTCTGCATCGGCTCAGAATCGCCTCCGATCGCGGTCGTTCTCATTTGTCCACTCACCGCGTCCATTATCGCGGCAGCGTCACGATCGTGTCCCGGCTCCACGAAGTAGCGAAACGCAGGGCCCTCCGAAGCGCGGTGCGCCAGCGCCATCGCACCCTCGATCGTCAGTGGTCGCGCCAAGAGCGACAAGCCCTTGGAGCCGTCGGCACGCAGACCACTGTTCGCGCGCAGCACATAGAAGTCCGCGTCGTCGGGGATCACGCTCCCGATCTTCGAGAGTCGCGCGGGCAACCGAGGACTCGGCGCACGGGCGCGGCGCAACGCCTCCTCCAAGTCCTCACGCTCGAGCGCGACGACCACAATTCGCCGATCGATGATGGAGATATACGCCTTCTCTGCGTGAACGTCGATCTCATCGGGCGCCTTGCGATCGAACGCGAAAATCCCGATCGCGCCAATCTCCCCGACCCTCGAGACTCTGCACTCATCATTGTCGGAGTTTGGTTCAAGCGCGAACACGGGTTCATCAGCCCGAAAGACCAGCACAGGCCGTGTCCCGAAGCACTCACACTGACTACCAACCTTCGGAAGGCTTGATGGTGTACGCGTTCCCATCACACCCCACCCGAGCCACAGTTGCTTTGTATCGCCGCCCTCTTGTGGCCGCACGAGCCATCGGTAGTAACCGAAGATCCCACTCGAAGGGTCCCCAAATACGGCCCCCGCCATCTCGCCGCTGAATCCCCGCGGCTCTCCTGGGTCCTTCAAGCGCGCCACGCAGATCCCGTCCGTTTCCTCCGGCAGCATCGCCGCCAATTCGCCGTGCGGCGGCAGTCGCACCGCGCACCCGCCTCCGAGCAGGACCGACGCCAAGAGCACGACTGCGACCCACCTCACCATGTGCACCTCCGACATTGACGCCGCACCATGCTACTGCCAAGATCGACCATGCGCATCCTCCTCACCAACGACGACGGCCTCCGCGCGCCCGGCCTGCTCGCCCTCTACAACGCGCTCGCCGATCTCCCCATCCGCGGGCATCCGCGCGGACGCTTCGATGGCCCAATCCGCGGCCCCAAGGCCGGCGCGCCCACCACCATCCTCCCCATCGCCCCCCTCACCGTGCAGTCCGCCACCTCGCACGGCGTCACCTTCCACACACCCCTCATGACCTCCGAGCAGTCCATCCGCGAGGGTGTGCTGGGCATCGCCGTCGATGGCCGCCCCGCCGATTGCGTCAAGCTCGCCATCTCAAACCTCTGGCCCGATCGCTTCGGCGCGAACCCCGATGGCACACCCTCGCGACCCGACCTGCTCATCTCCGGCATGAACGCCGGCGCCAACTGCGGCATCAACGTCATCTACTCGGGCACCGTCGCCGCGGCGATCGAGGGCGCGTTCCTGGGCATCCCCTCCATCGCTGTCTCGCTGCAACTCGGGCGCGGGCGCCCGCGCTTCGATGCCGCCGCGGGCTTCGCGCGCCGTACCATCGAGCGCCTCATCGAAGCGGGTCTGCCCACCGCCCACGAGTGCATCTCCATCAACATCCCCGTCACGGAGTATCCCAAGGACTGGAAGGAATCCGAGGGCACGGGCGGCGGAGCAGCGGAGATGCCCCCGATGCCCGCCATGCCGGCGATCAAGGTGTGCCCCATGAACACGCACGGGCTCGTGGACAAGTACGAGCGGCGCGTCGCCCCGGGCGGGCAGGTGTACTACTGGTCCGCGGGCAATGGGCTGGATTTCCACCACACCGAGCCGGGGTCCGATGTGGACGAACTCCTCCGCGGCGTCATCACCGTGACACCCCTCAGCTACGACCTGACACGCCACGCCGATGTCCCGCGATGGGCCGATCGATTCAGATGACGCGCGCGTCCGAATCCGTGCGATCCCCCGCGCCCGTTACGATCCCCCGATGAACCTCTCCTCCCTCCTGTCCGCCCTCCGTTCCATCGCGCCCCTCGAGCACGCCGAGCCCTGGGACAACGTCGGCCTCCTCATCGGGCGCGAGGAAGCCCCGCTCACCGGCCCGGTCCTCCTCACCATCGACCTGACGGAGCGCGTCCTGGACGAGGCCATCCGCGCCAAGGTCTCCGCCATCGTCGCCTACCACCCGCCGATCTTCCCAAGCAGCCGCGAGCCCATCTCGCGCCTCACCGCCGACACGCCGCGCGGACGAATCCTCCTGGGCGCCATCGAGCACCGCATCGCCATCTACTCCCCGCACACCGCGCTCGACGCGATCCCCGGCGGCATCACCGACTGGCTCTGCGAGGGCCTCAGCGCCAGCACCACGCCCGCCAAGGTCCTCGGCGATTGCCGCGCCCTCACGCCCTCCTCCACGCGCCCCGCCACGCAGGAGGTCAAGATCGTCACCTTCATCCCCGAGAAGGACGCCGAGAAAATCCGCAACGCCCTCGCCGCCTCCGGCGCGGGGCTGATCGGCTCGTACAAGGTCTGCTCCTTCGCCGCGCCCGGATCGGGCACGTTCCTGGGCGACGACACGACGCACCCGACGATCGGGCATCCCGGACGCCTCGAATCCGCCCCGGAACTGCGCCTGGAGATGGTCTGCTCGCGCAGCGCGCTCCCGCTCGCGCTCGAGTCCCTCCGCCAATTCCACCCGTACGAGACGCCCGCGATCGACGTCTACGAGCTCCTCCCCCAGCCCTCGCGCCGCATCGGCGCGGGCCGCCGACTCGTGCTCGATCAGCCCGCCACGCTCGCCGCGCTCGCCGAGCGACTCAAGAAACACCTGGGCATATCCGTCGTGAACATCGCCGACCCCAACAACAACCCGCAGCGCACGATCAAGACGATCGGCGTCGTGCCCGGCTCGGGCGCCTCGCTCATCCCCGCCGCCGCCGCGGACCACTGCGAGCTCTTCGTCTCGGGCGAGGCCAAGCACCACGAGATGATGGACGCCCTGGGCATGGGCATGTCGCTGCTCCTCGCCGGCCACACCAACACAGAGCGCGGCTACCTCCCGCGCCTCGCCTCGCGCCTGCGCGAAATGCTCCCCACCCTCAACGTCATCGTCTCCACCGCCGACATCTCCCCCCGCGTGCCGGTCTAGCGATCACTTCGCGCCCAGATCGATCTCCCCCGCATCTCGGAACGACACGCTCGGCCGGCGCAGCCCCGCATCGAACAGGATCTCCGCGACCTGCCCGGGCGTCGTGTACTCAAGGTTCCCCGCGATCTCGAACCGCACGAGCCCACTCGGCGCCGCAACGCCCGGCCCCAGCGGCACCACCGCCGGGAACACGATCCGCTGCGTCCCGAGCCGGCGCAGGCTCGCCTCGGGCGAACGCACACCCGTGAACACGTCCTTGCCATCCAGGCGCAGCGTGTAGTTCACCTCCCGCAGCGGCAACTCGATGTCGTTGCGATTGTCCGCGTCGATCGCGAACCGCAGCACAAGCCCATCGCTCGTCTGCTCGCCCACCTCCACCTTCGCCACGCGCAGCGCCGGCGCCGAGTACGTCGAGCACCCGCCCAGCCCCAGCGCCGCCCACCCGCACCCGAGCACCATCGCGATCGCCCTGCTCATCATGCGCCCAGCGTAGCGATCTGCGCCACCCTCCGCAGTCCGCTCCCTCCCCTCAGGGGAGGACAGGGCTGGGTTGGCCCATCGTGCGCACGCTCCTCCCCGCCTTCAATCCCCCGATGCGCCTCGCCTGGCACCGGGACATCTCCCCCGCCGAAGCCGCCTACGAACTCCAGGAAGCCGCGCGCTGCGACCCGCTGGGCCACCGCATCCACCTCGTCCTCGCCTGCCTGTGGTGCGTGCTGTGCACGTTCCCCACGACCGTCGTCGAGTTCGCCGGCATCCCGCTCGTGCTCATGTTCCTCGCGCGCATCCCGCACATGTGGCGCACGTGGAAGGCCTTCGGCATCCAGCCCGCCGTGATGGTCTTCGCCTGCTTCGTCGCCTGGCAGGCGATCTCGCTCGCGTGGTCGCCCGACGTGAAGCAGGGGCTGCACGAGCTCTCGTGCAACCGCTGGTTCTGGGCCACCTGGATGCTCTGGCCCCTCGTCGCCCACCAGCGCACGCTGCTCCGCGCGATCCTCATCGGCCTGCTCATCGGCATCGGCGTGCAGTTCATCAACGCCCTCGCCGCACGCGGTTACCTCCCCGCAACGCTCCACCTCTTCCACCGCCCGACCCACCGCGACTCGGGCTGGTGGGACCCCGTCGCGGGCGGCTCGCTCCTCGTCGCCGCGCTGGGCCTCTGGCTCGGGCCCTCGCTCTCGCGCGCCGTCGCCCCGTATCGACGCGCCATCGCCGCCCTCGGCGCGTGCGCCACCCTCCTCGCGATCCTCGCCACCGGCACCCGCGGCGCGTGGATCGCCGCGGCGGCGCTCGTCACCCTCGCTCTCGCGATCGAGATCATCCGTCCGCGCCTGGGTGCCACGTCCCGCGCTTCGCGGGGCGTGCCCAAGCTTCCATCTGTCACGCTCCCACCAAGCTTTGCCCTTCCACTCATGCTCATGGTCATGCCGTTGGCCTTCGCACTGACGCTCTCGACACTCTCCACGCGCATCCGCTTCGCCCAGCAGGACCTCACCGCCGCCCGCGCCGGCAACTACACCACCGACACCGGCGCCCGCCTTTACATGTGGGATCGCGCTCTCGATGCCGTCGCCGCTCATCCGCTCAAGGGTGTCGGCGCCGGCGGGTACAAGTCCTTCGCCCAGCAGCACGCGCCCGGCGCCACCGCGGCCCCCGTCCACGCCCACGCCCACTCCGCGCCACTCCACATCGCCGCCACCCTCGGCCTGCCCGGCCTCATCCTCATCACCGCCGTCCTCGTCCTCCTCCTCCGCGGCGGGCTCCCCGATCAACCCTGCGGCCCCGCGCTCGCCATCCTCGGCCTCGCGCTCGCCGGCCTCTTCGATGTCGTCCATATCAACCAGCAGACCGCCGCACTCCTCTTCACCCTCATGCCCTTCTGCTTCATCTCCCGTCCCGCCACCCCGGAACGATGAGGATTTCCCGCGCCCCCGGTTTGCCTTCGCAGGCCCGCGCTCCCGATACTTCTCCCGTGCCAACCGCACCGACCACGCCCGTCCGACGCGTCTCGGCGCTCACGCCGACGCAGCGAGCCGACATCGTCGTCGAAGCCGCCGACCTGCTCGCCGCCGGGCACGTCGTCGTCCTGCCCACCGACACCGTCTACGGCCTCTTCACGTCCGCGGCCTCGCGCGAGGGCATCGACCGCCTCTCCGCGATCATCCGTGCCGCCGGCTCCGATCCGCTCCCCCAGCACTGGGCCTGGCACGCGCCGTCCGTGCAGTCCATCTTCGGTGCCGTGCACCCATCCGCCCCGGTCCATCGCCGCCTCATCCGCGAGCTCTCGCCCGCGCCCGTGAAGTTCCGCCTCGTCCGCACGCCCCCGCAACTGGACGAGATCCGCCTGCGCCTCCACGCCCTGCCCGGGACGATCCACGACACCAAGACGCTCGGCTTCCGCGTCCCTGATCACACGCTCACCATCGCCATCCTCGATGCCGCGCTCGCCAAGGGCCACCCCGCCGTCGCGCCCTCCATCGCCGCCGCCGGCTTCGGCGATGGACGCGAGATCACCCAGTCCCTCGTCGATGCCTCGCGCTCCGGCACCCCGGCCCTCGTCCTGGATGACGGCCCAACGCGCTTGGGCACGCCGTCCACCACCATCCGTCTCGAGCCCGACGGCTCCTTCCTCATCGCCGCGCCCGGCGCGATGGAGGAACGCTTCATCCGCAAGCACCTCACCCGCACCATCCTCTTCGTCTGCACCGGCAACACCTGCCGAAGCCCCATGGCCGCCGCCATCGCCCGCCACGAGCTCGCCGCGCGCCACATCGCCGAGACGCCCGCCGACGACCGCTCCGTCGCGACGCGCGTCCGCTCGGCCGGGCTCTCCGCCGCCGAGGGCGCGCCCATCACCCCCGAGGCGGTCCGAGCCCTCGTCGAGCTGGGCCTCGATCGCGCCCCCGCCGAATCCCACCGCGCCCACGAACTCACCCGCCAGACCCTCGCCGAGGCGAGCGTCATCTACGCCATGACACGCGCCCACGCCGCCGCCATCCACGCCATCGATCCCAACGCCAACGTCGAGCTCCTGGACCCCGCCGGCAAGGACATCCCCGACCCCATCGGCGGCCCTCAGAAGGTCTACACTGCCACCGCCGAGCGCCTGCGGACCCTCATCCGCACGCGCCTGGACGAACTCGCGGACTGACCCTTGGCCCGCGGCGACTCGCGCCCCACCAGGCCCCACTCGCCGCCCGCGCTCGAAAGGGATCGACGATGCGCATCGTGATGTCGGCCGACCACCGCGGCGCCTCCGCCGCCAACCTCCTCGCCGACAAGCTCCGGCGCGACGGGCACGAGGTCACCATCGTCGGCGAGATGAACTCCCTCGCCGTGGACTACCCCGAGCCCGCCTACCAGGTCGGCAAGAGCGTCGCCGATCACAAGGCCGACCTGGGCCTGCTCATCTGCGGCACGGGCATCGGCATGTCCATCGCCGCCAACAAGGTCAAGGGCGTCCGCGCCGCCGCCGTCCACGACGAGCTCACCGCCCAGATCTCCCGCTCGCACAACGACTCCAACGTCCTGTGCCTCTCCGCGGACCTGCTCGGCCAGCGCCTCATCGAGACCATCGTGGACACCTGG
The DNA here is from genome assembly GCA_964399625.1 of uncultured Phycisphaeraceae bacterium. Classification (GTDB taxonomy): domain Bacteria; phylum Planctomycetota; class Phycisphaerae; order Phycisphaerales; family UBA1924; genus CAYNSB01. The sequence continues at coordinate 9,846 of CAYNSB010000063.1, read as the reverse complement.
CTCAAGACCCCCTTCGAGGGTGGCCGCCACGCCCGCCGCCTCGAGAAGATCACCGCGATCGAGGATGGCAAGGACCCGAGCAAGGGCAAGTAGCCGCGATATCTATCGCGCTGGGGCGCGCCTTTTCCTACGATTCGCCATGATCTCGCAAGATCGCCTGAAGGTCGTGATGAAGACATGGTGCGGAACCGTCACCATGATCGGCTGCGTTCTTGCGTTCACATTTCCCGCGTTCAGTCAGACATTCGGAGGCGAGCCTCATCCGTCCGGATCTACCCCAGATCACTACGAGCTGATCAGTCATGGTCGCATCACAGTCGTGAGCCATCGCGTGTACGCCGCCGGCGAGATCGTTCGAGTCGTCGGATTCACGGGCTTCGGACTTGCGTTCCTTGGGTTAGTCCTCTTCTTCGTCGCCGACGCGACGGTCGGGCCCCTCCAGGGCAGCAAACGATTCACGAGGATCAATCTTGTCTTGTTCATCGTCTTCGTGCTCGAATTCGTATCGATGATCATCGCGAGCGCGGTACGGCGATGAGGATTGGTATGCGGCATGGCTTCTTGCGCCACGCCCGCTTCACTTGCGGTCAGTTGCATCCTCCGTTGAGGTCTCGTCGCACGCCCGAGCCCAGCGTCTCAGTCGCAACGCTCTCCTCGCCGCTGCACTCGGCTCTGCGAGGGCAGCGCCTGCTTGATGACTTGGTGGTGGGGGTTCGGGGGAGGTGGGAGGGTGGGCGGGGCGGGGAGTCGTGAAGCCCCCGGCCTCTGCATCGATCCTCATCGCTGATTTCTGCGCGCACCTCCCTCCCGCGCGCGCACGTGTGCGTCCCTCCGCCGATTCCCTCTTCCCTTCCGCTCCACCGCGCACCACACTCGGGGCATGACCAACCGAATCGCCAATCTGCTCGACGACATCTCCCGCCCGCGCCCCAATGAGGGCAGAGTGGGGGAGGGGCCGGACCGTGCTTCCAACATCGAGCCCTGTTCCGCCGATCCCGCACCTTCCCACGCGCTGAACCCGCCCGTTCCATCCCTCTCCCGCGCCGAACAATCCGCCATCCTCGGCGCGTACATCGAAGGCGATGACGACATGGGCGCCATCGCCAGCGACCACGGCCTGAGCGTGCCCGAACTCATCGCCTTCCTCGAGTCGCCCGAGGTCGACGCGATGCTGACGCGCTTGGAGCGAGTCCTCGCCCGGCGCACGCGTCTCATCGCCGCGCAGCACGCACCGGCTGCGACGCGCGCCCTCAACACCCTCACCGAAGCGCTCGTCGACGATGAGCTGAACACGCCCATCGCCCCCGACCCGCGCGCCCGGGCCACGCGCCAGCGCGCCCGCGAGACGCTGCGCAAGACCGCCGTCGCGATCGCGCGCGCCACCACTGCGCCTCGATCGGCCCCGGGGTCGCTGGCATCGCGCCAGCCGCGCCCCCTCCCTCCAACGACGGGCGCAAGGCCCAATGTCGCTCACGACGCGCGCACGCGGCAGCGCCCGGCCCCGCACGAAGGCGGTCGACCTCAAAGCGTTGTCCGGCCAACGCGGACGAGTTGCGGCTCGCTCGTTACTTCGCCGTGTATTGCCCGCGGCCCACGCGCTTGAACTTGTCGGTGTTCTTGATCAGCGTCTGGTTCACGATCGTGCGGAAGTTCGGCGAGGACGTGCGGTACCCGGCCTTCTGCACCGCGCCGGCCATCTCCGTCACGCCCATCGTCTTGCCGGTGAGCACCTTCACCAGCGCGTCGACAAGGCTCATGCTGTTCTGCGCACGCGTCCGCGCGCCGCTCCCCCGCCCGCCGCCACCGCCGGGCCCGGCCCCCAGCGCCGCCATCTGCGACTCGATCGCCGCGACCCGCTTCATCGCGGTCGCGTGCTTGCGACGAAGACGACTCACCAGCTTCTCGCGGCGGCGAAGCTCCGCGTGCAGAACCGCCAGCGACGCACCCTGAACCGACGACGCATTCGGACGACGACCCATCACAGCCTCCATTCGCCCTGAGGTCGTCGAAACGCAATCGCCGAGCCCCGGGCTGTTCCTCTCTCCGCCGGACAATCCGGCCGCCCGGCGTTCTCCAGTTCCGGGCGCGGAGGGGGGTGATGTTAGACACATTTGTGTGTCATCGCAACGCCTGCGCACCATGCACTTTCCCTATATTCATGCATGTAACATAACCTGACACAAGCCGTCCATCGCACGAGTGTTCTGTCCGACCGCAACATCCTGATGCTCCTTTCCGTATCGTCCGCACGCCCCGCTTGGGTGGGCTTTCAGGCGCAGGAGCGTGCCCGTGATCGCGAGGATCGACGAACGAGTCATCTTTGAGTCCCCGCGACTGTCGATCGGGGTGTTCTCCTGCGAGCCGCAGGACCCCGCCTGGGTGCGGCGCGACGCGGCGCGGTCCCATTTCCTCGCGGTCACGCTCGGTCGCACCGCCGTCCGCCTGTGGCGGGAGAAGGGCGACCCGCGCGTGGGCACGCTCAACGGCGCGGCGATCTACAACCGCCACGACGAGTACGCCGTTCAGATCATCGAGCCCCGACGCGAGGAGACGCTCTTCGTCCGCGCTTCCCACGCCACCATCGCCCAGGCCCTGCGCGATGCGACGGGTCGCGACGCGGAGCACCCGGATCGCCCCTTCCCGTTCGACCACGCGATCTGCGACGGCGAGGTGTACCGCGACCTGCGTCTGGCCCTGGCCTGCGCCCAGCACGCCGACGCGCTGGGCGCCGAGGAGCTGGCGTACTCGAGCCTGGTCCGCCTGCTGCGCGCCGAGCACGAGCGGCGCTCGCTCGCCGCGCGCCACGCCCGCCCGCGCCTCTCGCGCGACGCGCGGGACTTTGCGCGTTGGACCCAGGAGCTGCTCGCGCGGCGGTTCCACGAGCGGCTCACGCTCGCGGACATCTCGCGCCTCATCGGCGTCTCGGCGTTCCATCTCTGCCGCGTCTTCAAGAGCGAGACGGGGCTGACGATCCACGAGTTCCGCGAGCGCCTCCGCGTGCGTGCCGCGCTCTCGGCGATCGCCTGCCCGGGCGCGTCGCTGTCCGGCATCGCCCTGGCGCACGGGTTCGCGAGCCAGAGCCACCTGACCGATGCCTTCCGACGGCAGCTGGGCATCTCGCCCGGGCGGGCGCGGGCCCGCCTGAGCCCCCTGGCGTCCAACGGGTGAGGGTGCGCGTCACGCCCCGGTAACGCCCCGAACGAATCCGAAACCCCGGGTTTGCTCGTCCGTACAATGGGATGGGCTCAGCGTGCCCGGGCGGTCGTCCGATGCACTTCTGGCGCCCCGTGTCGCCCGAGGAGATTGGGGTCATGAACGAGATCCGCCGCGTCCTCGCCCGCGCCTCGCGACGCCTGCTCGCCCTGGACGTGCTGCGCTGCCTGGCGCTGACGCTCTCGGGCGCGATCATCGTCCTCATCGCTCTCCTGCTGGCGCAGCGCATCTTCGCCTTTGAGTTCACGTTCCAGCGCGACTGGGTCCGGGCCTTTGCGATCGCCGGCGCGGGCGCGCTGGTCGCGGCGATCGTGTGGGCCTACGTGCGCCGGCGGCGCGAGGTTTCCGTCGCGCGGGAGCTCGACGAGCGTGCGGGGCTGCGCGAGTCTCTCTCAACCGCGCTGTGCGTGGAACGCGAGCCCGACGCCTGGGCGCGGGTCGTGGTGGAGACGGCCCGCCAACGGGCCGTGGGCGTGGACGTGCGCCGGGCGATCCCCATCGAGGCGCCGCGTCTGTGGCCGCTGGCGCCCTCGCTCGCGCTGTCCATGGCGATCCTCTGGTTCTCCGTGCCGCAGATGGATGTGCTGGGTGCGCTGAAGAGGCGCACGAGCGTGCAGCAGAACGAGGCGGAGATCGTGCAGGCGAAGCTCGACGCCAAGGCGACGGACGAGAAGCTCAAGGAGCTGATGCAGAAGGCGAAGGTCGAGTTCTCTCCCGAGGAGCTCAAGGCCTCGGACGCGCAGGCCGACAAGCCGCTCACGCCCGACGAGATCCGCCGGGCCGCGATCAAGCGTCTGACCTCGCTGCAAGAGAAATTGGAGAACCTCAAGCAGGGCGACAAGGCGAAGGAGCTCGAGGGCCTGCGCCAGCAGATGAAGCAGCTCAAACAGCCCGGGCCGGGCCCGATGGACTCCATGACCAAGGCCCTGCAGAAGGGCGACTTTGCCCAGGCGAAGGAAGAGCTGGAGAAGCTCAAGGAGAAGCTCGCCGACGGCTCGCTTTCCGAAAAGGACAAGGACCAGGCCAAGCAGCAAATGGAGAAGGTTGCGGAGCAGCTCTCAAAGCTCGCGCAGAGCCAGCAGCAACTGGAGCAGAAGCTGCAAGAGGCGGGCATGTCCAAGGAGCAGGCGCAGAAGGCCGCACAGGAGGCGATGAAGAACCCCGACTCGCTCTCCAAGGCGTTGGATCAACTGCCGGGCATTCCGACTGACATGAAGCAGGCACTGCGGCAGGCGGCGCAGCAGCAGTCGCAGTCCAACGGGCAGTGCAAGAACATGTCCGAGTCCATGTCGCAGATGGCGCAGGGGATGTCCAAGCAGGGCATGAGTCAGCAGGGGCAGGAGGGCATGCAGAACATGTCCGGGCAGCTCTCGGAGCTGGAGCAGATGGACAAGGAGATGCAGTCCGCGTCGGCCGCGATGGACGAGGCGATGAAGCAGTCGGCGAAGCTCTCGTCCAAGTGCAACGGGGGTGACGGCGAGGGTGAGAAGGGCCAGGGCTCGGGCGATCCCGGGCAGGGCAAGACCGGCTCATGGAAGGCCGGCGAGTCCGCGGGCAAGCAGGGCAAGGGCTCGGGCAACGCGGGGCAGTCCGGCGGGGGCAAGAGCCCGGACGAGATCGACTCTCCCGTCGAGATCGCGCAGCAGAAGTCGCCCACGAAACTGACCAGCGGGCCGATCATCGGTTCGCGCCTGGTGCAGGGCGAGCAGGTGCGTGGCGAGTCGGTCGCGGAGTACGAGGCGGCCGTCACGAGCGCGCAGCAGAACGCGAGCAAGGCGCTGGAGACGATGACGGTGCGCAAGGAGCTGCAGGGCGCGGTGAAGCACTATTTCGGCCGGCTCGAGGCGAAGGCCAAGCCGAGCGAGGCGCCGCCCAAGGGCGACGGCGACAAGAAGTAGGCGTGCGAGCGGGGCGAGGGGATGGGGCGCTAGTTCGGGCAGCCGGCGTTGAACTGCATCATGAAGCACTGGAAGTCGGCGGCGGTGAAGTACGGCGGTGAGGTCGCGCGATCGCAGTTGGCGTACGCCTCGCGGTTCATGTACCGGCGCATGAAGCAGTCCACGTCCGCGGCGTTGAGCACCGGCGGGGTCGCGGAGTTATCGCAGTTGGCGTAGCAGAACGCGGGCACCCGCAGGCGGAAGAAGGTTGGCGGGGCGGGGTCGCCGTTGGGGCTGCTCCGTTGGGCGGCGGTGCCGACGATCCAGCGGCCATCGGATGAGATCCACGTCGGAGCGAGCACGAGGTTGTCGGGGATCGTGATGCCCAGCACCTGCACGTAGGAGTTGAGGTCCCGGAGCCCGGCCGAGCGGTCCCAGATCCAGCCCGCGCGGCTATAGAGGAGCGTCGGCAGATCACCGCCGCCCAGCTCGGTTCTGGCGTACGACCCGACGGCGACGTTTCCCAGGGCGTCCATGCCGGCACAAATCAGGTTGGCGGCTGTGCTCTCGGTGGTCTCCAAGGCGCGTGGATTGAAAGCGCGGATTGTCGCTCCGCGGTTCCACTGATACGCCGAGTCGGGGGACAGGTTGCCCACGGCGGAGACCGCGTTGTTCGCGATGGCGGTGAACTCGATGGCGGGCTGCTCGGGAGTGGGGATGAGTCCCTGGCCGGCGATCCAGACGCGTGGCACGGCGAAGGAGGCTGGGATCGCGGAGCGCGTGGGATCGGCGGGGAAGGAGGCGTTGTAGGCCAACCCCGCGACGCTCTGTCCATCGGCGGACACCGCGGTTGCTGCGGCGATGCCCGTGGATCCCGTCCAGAGCGTCTCCACACTGACGCTCAGGCCGTTGCGGACCAGACGCACGGCCTCCTCCGAGACGAGCGCGTTGGCGAGCGTGGGGATTGACGAGCGCCTGCCCACGGCGATCGTCCCGTTCGCATTCATGGCGCGCACGTTGACGAGCGGCGGCAGGTCGATGCGATCGCCCCGCACGTACCACGCGGCCGGCCCGGTGTCGTCGGCACTGACGATCGCGATCGTGCCATCGGTGCTCAGGCCGACCACCCGGCGCGAGGGGAACCGCACGGCGCGTGCCCACCCGAACCCGGGGCGCCAGAGCCAGGTTTCGCTGGTGATTTGTCCTGGAGTGGGCGAGCTTGTTCGCGTCAGGCTCACCACGCGTCCGTTGTCGGAGGCGGGCCCCAGCCCATCGAACGTGCCCTCGCCGGGCGGCCGGCCGAGCAATTCCAGCGTCGCGACGGGCTGGGCGACTGCCGCGGCTGTGCCGCAGACGAGAGCGAGAAGGGCGGGAGCGCGGAACGTGGGAGAGCTCATCGTGGGGTCTCCTGACCTTTGAGCTCCGCTGGCGTCACGATACCAGAAGGCAAGGCGTGCGCCAAGTGGGGAGTCGGGCGTTGGCGCGCTGCTCGAGGTCCATTACGAACGTGCGAACAAGCGCGAGCAGGTCTGCCGGTGTCGACGGTGCCCGAGTGCGCGCGATTCCTTGAGGGTGCGGAGATCGCGGTCGAGTCCGGTCCGCGCACGCCGAACCCGCGGCCGCGGGTGCTAGTTCGGGCAGCCGGCACGGAACCTCTGCAGGAAGCAGACGAAGTCGGACACGTTGAGCATTGGTGGCGTAGTGGAGCCGTCGCAGTTGGCGTAGGGATCACCCGCGGCGTATCGGCGGAGGAAGCACGCAAAGTCGTTGCTGTTCAGCGGCTGGGCTTCGTGGCCGCCGTCGCAGTTGGCGTAGCAGAACGCGGGGAGATGGATGCGGTAGAAGCCCGACGGGTTGGGATCCGAGAATCCAATGTACGAACGGGCCGCCAGCACCCAGCGTCCGTCGCTGGTCATGCTCTGCAGGTAAGGCGGACTCGTTGCCCCGATCGTGACCCCGAACGGGGCAAGCACATCCTTCAGACTGCGCCGACGCGAGACACGATCCCACACCCACGGATCGCTGCCGGTGGCCCACCCTTCGACGAGCGTGCGGCTGTTGCCGATCGCGACCATGCCGTTGGCGTCGATCGCGACCGATGCCGAATCGAACACGTTGGAAGGCTGGTAAAACGGCCAGGCCCGTCGCCCCAGATCCCAAAGCCCGGCGGCGCCGAGTCCTGGGCCGGGCATCCCTCCGACCACCGCCCGCGCGCCGTTCGCGATGCCCACGCCGAACACGCCGATCGAGGGTCCGTTGTCGACCACTCCGACACCCTCGACCCACCGCACGTCGTACGCCGTGGTAATCTTCGCACCGTCGAATTGCCCGATCCAGCCCACCGCCGCACGACCATCGGCCGAGACCGCCGACACCATGCCAACGTGCGCGGCGTCCGCGGCCCAAAGCTCCTCAACCGCGAACGCAAGTCCGGTCCGTACGAGGCGCACGGCAGTGGTGTGGTACAGCGGGTCGGTGCGGTAACCCACGGCGACGTCTCCCGAGGGGTTCATCGCGCGGATCCGAATCGAGGATGGGACCTCGATGAAGTCCGAGCCGACCCACCAGCGGCGGTGCAACTCCTTCGCGATTCCCGCGTCGATCAACTCATCAACGATGGCGATGCTCGCGTCGCGCGAGAGCGCAGTCACAATGGCGCTCGGAAATCGACCGGCGATGGACCACCCGAGCGAGGCGCTCCAGAAATACGTCGTGGTCGCGATCGAGACGTGCGACAGCGTTTCTGTCACATGTGCCGCGACGATCTGACCATTGTCCGACATCGCATCGATGCGGAGCTCCCACGGGTAATAGGTGCTGTGGGGCACGTAGGGTGGGGCTCCGACCCATTCGATCGACGCCGAGCCCGCTTGCGCGAGCGTTGTGCGGGCGACACACGTCGAAATCCCCAGGGCGAACGCAGCACGAATCGGTCTGTCGAGCGTGCGCGGCATGCGGTCATCTTACATCGCGGCCCGCGGCTTGCATGGGTGTCCAGTATTGACTCAAGAAAGACACCCCCGACGCGGGTCGGGGGTGTGCATATGAGATCGGGATGTCGTGCGCGGGTGGCGCGGACGAGTTACGTTGAGCCCGCGGCCGCGGGCGGGCGCTCGGCGGACTTCTCCGCTGGGGCGTCCTTCATATCGAAGAACAGGTGGTCTTGCGGCTTGCCCTCGGCGTCGTTCTTCCGCGTGACGATGATCTTGTCCTTGCCCGCGACCTCGCCGGCGAGGAGCATCTCGCTGAGCGGGTCCTCGATGTACTGCCCGATCGAGCGGCGGAGCGGGCGGGCGCCGAAGTCCGGGTTGTACCCCTTGTCGATGAGGAAGTCCTTGGCGGACTGGTCGAGCTCGAGCGTGACGCCCTGGGCGGTGAGGCGCTTGCCGAGCTTGGCGACCTCGTACTCGATGATCTGGACCAGGTCGTCCTTGGTGAGCGGGTGGAAGACGATGATGTCGTCGAGGCGGTTGACGAACTCGGGCCTGAAGAAGCGTTCGATCTCCTTCATGAGGATGCCCTTGATGCTCTCGTAGTTGGAGTCGGTGGTCCGCTTGGAGAAGCCGAACCCGCCGCCTCCCTTGATGAGGTCCGCGCCGATGTTGCTCGTCATGATCATGACGGTGTTGCGGAAGTCGACGTTGCGGCCGAAGGAGTCGGTGAGGCGTCCCTCCTCCATGATCTGCAGGAGCATGTTGAAGACATCGGGGTGGGCCTTCTCGACCTCGTCGAGCAGGACGACGGAGTACGGGCGGCGGCGGATGCGCTCGGTGAGCTGCCCGCCCTCCTCGTAGCCGACGTAGCCGGGGGGCGCGCCGACGAGGCGGGAGACGTTGTGCTTCTCCATGTACTCGGACATGTCGAGGTGGACGAGGGCCTCCTCGTCGCCGAACATGAAGTCCGCCAGGGCCTTGGCGAGGAGGGTCTTGCCGACGCCGGTGGGCCCGACGAAGATGAACGAGCCCATGGGGCGCTTGGGGTCCTTGAGTCCGGCGCGGGCGCGGCGGATGGCCTTGCTGATGGCCTTGATGGCCTCGTCCTGGCTGATGACCTTCTTGTGCAGTTCCTTCTCGAGGTCGAGGAGGCGCTGGGCTTCGTCCTTTTCGAGGCGCTGGAGGGGCACGCCGGTCATCTTGCTGACGACCTCGGCGATCACGTCCTCGTCGACCACGCCGTCGACTTCCTGGGCCTTGGTGCGCCACTGGCGCTGCATCTCTTCCTTCTTCTTGCGGAGCTGCTCGGCCTTGTCGCGCAGCTCGGCGGCGCGCTCGTAGTCCGCGGCGCGGACGGCCTCGTCCTTCTGGACGCTGAGGCGCTCGATATCGGCCTCGATCTCGGCGAGGTTCGGCGGCTTGGTCATGGTGCGCAGACGCACGCGGGCGCCGGACTCATCGATCACGTCGATGGACTTGTCGGGCTGGACGCGGCCGCTGATGTAGCGCCCCGAGAGTTCGACGGCGGCCTTGAGAGCGCCGTCGGTGATGCGCACGCGGTGGTGCTGCTCGTACCGATCGCGGAGACCCTTCAAGATCTCGATGGTCTGCTCGTTGCTGGGCGGATCGACCGTGATGGCCTGGAAGCGGCGGGCCAGGGCGGCGTCCTTCTCGATGTACTTGCGGTACTCGTCCAGGGTGGTGGCGCCGATGCACTGGATCTCGCCGCGGGCGAGCGCGGGCTTGAGCACGTTGGAGGCGTCGATCGCCCCTTCCGCGCCGCCGGCCCCGACCAGGGTGTGGAGTTCGTCGATGAACAGGAT
>CAYNSB010000062.1:0-17152 GCA_964399625.1 uncultured Phycisphaeraceae bacterium | reverse complement strand
AGACGCTCTTCGCGCTGCTCGGCAAGGACCGGGCCCGCTTGATCGCGCATGACAGTGTCACTGTGCCAGCGGTTCGGCTATTGGACCTACTTCCCTCAAACCCGGTCGTGACCCTGCCCCTGGCCATCGAGTTGCTCGGCGTCAGCAAACCCACAGCGATCAAGGCCATCGAGGCACTTGAGGAGACAGGAATCCTCAAGGAGACCTCCGGCAAGCGCCGCGACCGTGTCTACGCCTACCAGAAGTACCTCGACGTGCTCACCGGCGAGTGGAGGGCGTCGTAGGGCACGATTGCGCACGATGCAGATCCCCGTTCAGCTCGGCGGCGCAGCGCTCATCGACGATGGCCTGCGCTTTCGTCGCGGGGACAAACTTGCCACATGAGATCGCGCTCGCCTAGAGCCCAACCCGCGTGGGCCTCTCAGCGCCGCCGCCTAGCGCGTCCCGCACCAACGCCAAGCAGCAATGACATCAATGCCGCCGTGCCGGGCGCTGGGACGACCGACAATCGCCCCTGCGCGAGCTGCGATGTGTCCCACGAGAGCGATCCGGGCAGCGACGGCAGATTCACCGACCCGAACTGCCCCGACACGCTACCGCCGCGAAAGAGTACGAAGCTGGTTCCCACGCTTGGGATGTATCCATCGGCAAGGGCGATGGCGAGCGTCCCGCTTTCCGTAAACGAGCCCGACACGTCGAGGGCAGGAATGGACCGCGCGCCCGACAGCACGAACGAGAGCGTGCCCGACGGCTTGCCCAGGAACGAGCCGGCGATAGAGACCCTGCTCGAGCCAGAAACGTTCATCGTGTTGTTGAGCGTCACGAGCACGGAGGGAAGGAGTGAGCCGGGCGGGCTCACGAACACGATGCTCCCGTCGTTGATCGCCTCGATAGTGCCGTTGTTGATGAACTGTTCCAGGTAGATCGTGATGGAAGTTCCGGCACGGTCGGCGCTAATCAACCCGTTGTTCGTGATCTGCCCGGTGGCGTTGGTGAAGAGCACGCCGTTGCCGCCGCGCACGATGCTGGAAGCGCCGAGCACCAAGGACGACAGCGGGTTCACTCTTGAATTGGCAGCGATCACGCCCGGGGTGGCGGCATCGTTCTGAAAGTTGATGCTGCTGTTGAGCGTGGGCGTCATCGTGCCGAAGCCGATCGCACCATTGCCTGAGAGCGTGATCGCGCCCTGCACCGTCGTGCCCTCGAACGAGCTGACGTTTCCTCCCTCGATCCAGAGATCGCCCTGAACCGACACTGAAGCGAGGCGCACATCTCCCGAGCGGACGCGGAGCCTGGCCGACGCGCTGGGCACGATGCTCCCACCGTCGATACGCGTTCCATCAAAGAGGCTGAGGCTGCCGGTCTGGCTCGTGAGCGACAGCGTCTGGCCGGTGTTGTCCCACAGCGCATTCGACCAGAGCTCGCCGCCCGCAGTATCCAGCGTGCCCAGGCTCGCCGTCGCCACTTTGCCCTGCAGCCAGATCTGGCCGCCGTTGGTGGCGCGAATGATGCCGGTGTTCTGGAGAGCGTTCATCGAGAAGAGACGCAGCACGCCGCCGTCCTTCGCCTCGCAGAGCCCCTGATTGCTGACCTGAGCGGACCAAATCGCGATCTCGCGCCCAGACACGTCGGCACGCACGATGCCGCGGTTGATGACGCCGTTGGGACTCGATGCGCTCGAATTGGTGCCGATGTAGGTGCGGGGAGGAGCCACAAGTCCTTGAGAACTGCCTCCACCTCTCACCAGCGTCGTCGGGCTGAGCGTGAGGGTGGTCGAGGTGCCGGTTTCGATCGCCGTGTTCACGACGGATGTCGACGAAGTGCCGTCGAGCAGATAGGTGCCACCGACGAGGCTCGTGCTTCCCGGTCCCACGCTCGATTGCGCGTTGAAGATGGATGAGAACATCGTGGCGGTTCCGACGAGCTCGAACTGGCTCGTCGTGCCGACATTGACGGTGCTCGTGAGGTCCAGGTCTCCGGTGAGCTTCGTGTTCTCGAAGGCGATCGGGTTGTTCCCCGAGATGCCCCGCTTGGGGATGAGAAGCTTTGCGCCCTCGCGCAGCTCGATCGCTCCATTGGCGAGCGTCGTCCCGACGTTGGAGTTGAAGAATCCGAAGTCGCCGGTCGTGTGATCGAGCACCAGCGTCTGGCCCGCGTTGTCGATCCGGCCGAACAGTTGTACCTGCCCGCCCGTGCGCGACCAGGTCGCGCTGGGCAGAATCTTCATGCCACCCGTGCTGCCGCTCGTGGGGCCGCCGATGCGAAGCGTGGCGTTGTCGATCACGATCGAGCCCCCGATCGTGCCGGACTGGCTCGCGCTGGCGCTGAGGGTCGACCCGTTGCGCACCTCGAGTGAGCCATTGAACGCGGAGGTGATCCCCCCGATCGCGAGCGAGGTGCCGGCATCCTCCACAACCACGCGGCCGTTGCACGTCAGAGCAGCCGACGTCACGCCCGAGGTTGTGCCGCCGATCGCGCCTCCCTTGCCGCGAATTGTGGTGCTCGCCGCGAACGTGACGGTGTTGTTCGTCGCGTTCATGCTGAAGAGCGAACCCGGCCCGAATGTGAGGTCCGCGTTCTGCACGCTCAGTGTGCCGCCGGGCGTCGCCATGGTGCCATTCACGAGGTATGTGCCGCCCGAGAGCGAGGTGAACGCATTGAGCCAGCCTCCGGTCGGGACCACGATCGTTCCCTGCACGGCCACGCCGTCCATCGTTCCGAACGCGGTCGTGGAGCTCGAAGTGTCAACGATCGTGAGGGGCTGGAGCGCGACCAGCGTTCCACCCTTGATCGTGCCGTTGTTGATCAGCTTGAACGATGCACCAGACGGCACCGTGAACGTGGATCCCGTGAGCGTGAGTGTCCGGCTAAGGGTGGTCGCGGAGCCGGAGTCGAGCACCAGCGTGCCCAGCGTGGCCAGCGTCGTGTTGCGATCGATCTTCAGCCTTGACGCGCCGTCGATGTGGATGATGCCCGTGCTGGAAAACGACGAACTGGCAACCGCGTCCTCGATCGCGAGCGTCCCACCGTTGATCGCCTGGAGCGTTCCGGTGTTGGTGAACGTCTTGGACCGAATCTCCAGCGAGGAGCCCGCGCCATCCGCGCCGATCGTGCCCGCGTTCGCGTAGCCGCCGTTGCCCATGAGCCACATGGCCGCGCCGGGCGCGGCTCGCATGCCCGAGTTGCTCTGGATGGTTGCTGTTCCCAGGCTGATGATCTGCGGATTGCCATTCCCCGATGGCACACCCTCGAGCACGTCGCCACTCAAAGACATCCCCGCCGCAAGCTCGGTCGTGTTCAAGGCGGTGCGGAGCGGCCCGCCCAGAGCAATCGGACCCTGCAGGCGTGCGACGCCTCCGTTGGGCGCGTTTCGGAGAGTGATCGCTCCGGACGTCGCGACGCTGTCGAGCGTGCCGCCCTGGAGCCAGAATTGCAACTCGCCGGCTCCCGTGGGCGCGATCGTGCCGCCAAAGATCCGCGTGTTGGCCCGCGTCACCGCCGTGGGAGCTTCCAGAGCCCACGGTCCCCCACCGATGTCAGTGCCAAACGTTTTGCCCGTGTTGTCGTAGAAGCCCTCGAAGGCAACGATGGACGCCGCATCGCGTGAGAAGGCGCCCAGGTTCGTTGTCGGGCTGAGCCCCTTGATGAGCAGCGTGCCGCCCGCGAGATTAATGGTCCCGGTGTTGACAAACGTCGACGCTCCCAGGTCGAGCTTGATGATGCCGCCGGTCCTTGCCCGGAGCGAACCGTTGTTCGTCAACGCTCCCTGGGCGATGTTGAGCGTGCCCAGGTTGGAGGCGCCCAGCGTCCCGTTGTTGATCGTGGACGTCGCCGCGAGATTCATCGTTCCGCCGTTGGTCGAAGCGTCGATCGTTCCCGCATTGACCAGCGTGGCGCTTCCTGAGACAGGCCGACCGATGAACCCGTTGCCGATGACGCTGGTGCCCGACCCGACGGTGAGCGTCGACCCATTGGTGATGCTCAGCGCGCTGTCCGGAGCGAGCACGGAGACCGTGCCGCCGCCGGACAGCGATTGGTTCCCGTCGAACACGAACGACTGGGTGAACCAGTTCATCTTGAGCGTGCCCGACACGCTCATGCCATTCACCACGCGCACCGTCGCGTTATTGTCGTCGAAGTTCACCAGGCCATTCAGAGTCACTCCGTAGAACGTGTTCGCCGCGTCGCTCGACGCCGAGATTCGCCCGGACGTCGCGGTGACGCTCCCGATGAGTGTGCCACCGTCCAAGCGCAGATAGCCGTCTTGAAGGTCGAGCCCGCCCGTGGTTTCCAGCGTTCCGCCCGCGCCCAGCCGGAGCGTGGCGTTCGTCGCGTTCATCACGACGGCGTTCACGCGCGCCCAAGCAAGCACGTCAACCGTGTACGCACCTGGCATTGAAAAGATCGCTCGGTACTCCGCTCCCGGAGGCGTGCCGTTGTTCGGCGCCACCGGAGAGGACCAGTTTGCAGCGTCGAACCAGTGGCCAGAGGCCGGCAGGAGCCATTGAGCGTCGATGACCTGGCCGGAGGCGAACGATGCGGTTGCGAGACCGGCGAGGAGGGCGAGATGCGCGGCTCGATTGCAACGCGTGGCGCGTGAGCTACGGATCGGCTGCACCATCATGGTTGTGATACCTCCTCGCTCAATCGGAGCCGACTGGGCGCTCGGGCTGATTATCTTGCCCACAGCACCCTTTGCAAGGCGATTCTTTGGCGAAATCGAGCCAAGTTCCTGCAGGTCGGCCTGGCGGCGTACGGCACAACCATACGACGATGGCCGGAATCCTTTGGCGCGGGCCGATGCTCGCCTCGCTCGCGCACATCGAGAGCCACATCGAACCAGTTGATGACCCTTGGATCCATGGACTCGACATCGCCACCCTCAAAGCCTCTTGCTCGCGCGTTGAGGTAGCTTCGGGTCACGGCGTGCACCGCTCCAAGGAGTCGCGTCACTGCGGTTCTATCCAGAGGCTTCCTGCCCAGCGCGAGTTCGCATCCTTGAGTCACTGCTTTCCGAGCAGGGCCGGCTCTGCAGACCGCACTAATGCCGCGTCGAACGGATCGGGGCTCGCCACACGATTGCTTGCTGGTCTGTGAAACTCGACCAGGCGCCGCCGGCGAGGCACTCACCCGTCGGATCGAACGTGAGGTTGACCATCGTGCGCGGGATGTCTCGGAGCTGGAGCACCTCGTTCCACGACCGAGTGTCGAAGAGACGGACGACACGGTCCCGCCCTGCCGCTGCAAGTCGGGTTCCGTCTGGCGAGAACGCGAGCCCCACTACTCCGCTGCCCATCCCGGCCGAGTCGATTTTGGACCGCAACGCCCCCGATGCGAGGTCCCACACATACACGCGGCCGTCGATGCTCGACGCCGCAACCTGACGTCCATCGGGGCTGGTGATCAGGCTCTGGACTTGGCCTGGATCTCCGCCGCGAAGTGCGGTCGATCGCTCGTCTTGATCCAATGGGTACACCACCAACGCGCTCGGCTCTTCGCCAATGATCGCGAAGGTGCCGTCGCTGGTGAGGCACACTCGTGTCCCATGCACATTCGTTTTGATGCTTCGGCGGGTTTCTCCAGAGGCGCAGTCCCATACCTCGAGTGTGCCGTCCTCTGCCTTGACCACAAGCCGACCGGATCCGCCGCTCATCGCGACCCCGATCGTTCCGGGTGAGGGTGGATTCCGAGTCCATACTCGATCTCCTGAGGGCACTCCCCACATGGAGACGACACCCGTGACCTCTTGATAGGTGACTCGCCCGTGGGCGGGGTCGAGCGCTGGGACCTGGATGGCTCTGGGCAGAATGCACCGCGCCTGGAGCTGACCCTGTCGATCCCAGATTGCGATCTCCATGGTTGAACCGGGATCGGTACCGGATGGTTCCTCGTTTCTTGCACCCCAGAGGCTCGTGCCGTCGGGGCTGAATGCCATGCCAAGAGCGACGTTGCCGTTGCCGACGAAGAGCGGCAGCGTGGGATTTGGTGTGCGATCCAGCCTCCAAGTGCGAGCCTCACCACCCCACGACGTCGCGATGACTCGGGTGCTCCCATCGAAGAACTGGACCCCGTGCACGGCCGAGTGGAATCCGAGCAGAACGGTCGGCAAACCTCCCGACTTGAGGTCCCACACGCGCAGGCTTTTGTCGATGGACCCGGTCACGACGCGATGGCATCCCTGATCGAACGCGGCGCAGGTGGGACGAAGAGTGTGACCTGCCAGCGTTCGGGCAATCTCGCCGGACTTCACACTAAGAATCGTCACGTCGCTTCCTCCGGACCAACATGCGAAGCGTTCGAGGTCGGGGGAGAAGCACCCACTTATTTCTGTTCGGGCCTGGGGGCATAACTGGGCCGTCGCTTGGATCGAGCCGTCGCGAGCTCGCCGGACCACGAACCGCCCGTTCTCCACATTGGCAACCACTGAACCGCCTGGTCCGAACGCGGGTGCGACTTCGGCCCGGGCCGAGACTCCTTCCGCTGCTCGCGGGGCATCATCGCGCGACCATACCAGCCGGCCATCCTCGACGTTCCACATCGACACGGATGTCCCATCGGCAGATCGATTGACGATCCACCGGCCGTCCGGGCTCAGCGTCGCGAGCTCCGCAGAATCGTCACGATGCAGCCTTCGGATCACTCGGCGTTGGGTCGTATCGAAGACGGAGAATTGGCCCATGCTTGAGAGGAGTACTCGGTTGCCATCGTCGGTGATTGAGCCACTGACAGCCGCCGCCCGATCCGGCTCGTCGAGCGCGATCTGTTCCCTGACGCCGTCCTTGTCGAGCACATCGATGGTGCCGGACGCGTTGGCAAGAACGATCCTCCCAGAGGTCGGATGAGCGGCGGCGTACTGGGTGTGACGACCTTCAGAAGCAGGCAGCACTTCCTCGCTCGTGTCGGCGCGATCGGCGAGGTATCGCCATTCCCAGTTGCGGAGGCTTTGGGGCGCTCGCGACAGATGGTCCATCGCCACTCCGCCATCGTTTGCGGCGAGGGCGGAAGCCGCGGCCGCAATGCTCGCTTGGTACGCGAGCGTCTGCGCCGAATCTCGTTCGGTCTCGGCAACGCGCCTGGCCTCGCCGGCGGCCTGCTCCGCGCGGCGCGCTCGGAGAAGCTGAATACTCGTGCCCGCCAGTCCGACCACGAGCGCAAGAATCACGCCCGCCACACCGGCGACGAACGCTCGATTGCGTCGGGCCAAGGACCGGAGCTGGCGGGTGAGGCTGGGCGGGCGCGCACGCACCGGCTCGTCGTTGAGCCAGCGCCGCAGATCGAGCGCAAGCTCGGACGCGGACGCGTATCTGAGCGACGAGTCCTTCTCAAGGCACTTGAGCACGACGGTCTCAAGATCGCCGCGGATCGCGGGCGCGTAGATCGATGGGCGGACGGGTGGGTCCTCAGCGATCATGCGAGCCGCGTGCAGCAGCGATTGGTTGTCGAGATCGAGAGGAGCGCGGCCGGCCAGCAGCTCGTACATCACGACGCCCATCGCGTAGATGTCGCTGCGCACCGTTGCTCCGCTGGGCGCACGCCCGCACTGCTCGGGGCTCATGTACCGCATCGTGCCCACGAACGCTCCGGTTCCCGTGACGGTCGATCGCACGTCGACGGAGTCCGCGAGTCGTGCAACACCGAAGTCGATGAGCTTTGGCTCGCCGCTCGGATCGACCAGGATGTTGCCGGGTTTGAGGTCCCGGTGGACGACGCCATGGTCGTGCGCGTGCTGGAGCGCATCGCACACGAGCGCCAGGCACTCCACTCTCGCGCGGAGTCCGAGGCGGTGCGCCCGCGCGTGCTCCGTGATCTGGAGCGCGCCCTGGAGATACTCCATGGCGAGAAAGGGAACGCCGCGCTCCGTGGGATGCCCGCCCGTCGGCTGGTGCACGCCCGCCTCGAAGATCTGTGCGATACCACGGTGCCGAAGCGAGCCGAGGATGTCCGCCTCGCGCTCGAATCTCCGGACCGCGGGCTCAGAAAGGAGATCGGCGCGGATGAGCTTGAGGGCGACCGTGCGACGTGGGCTGTCCTGGGTAGCTTCGTAGACCGCGCCCATGCCACCCATGGCGATCAGCCGGACGATGGTGTACTTGCCGATGCGGACCCCACTGGAGTGCTCCCGCTGGGATGGGGGCATGGAACCCCAGAGCGCCGTGTGATCGACCGCGGGACGTTCCAGGAACGCGGTTGCTTCCACGTCAGCGCGCGAGAGCAGGCGTTCCAGTTCCGTTCGTTCGTCCGCACCGATCTCACGGGCGTCAAGGAACGCACGTCGCTGCTCTGGCTTGAGCTCCACGAGCGCATCGAAGAGCTCCCGGAGATTCGTTCCCGGCTCGCGCGTCACGAAGCGCCCTCCGCCGTCGTCGGCGGCTCTGAGAGTCGCTCCTTGAGCCACGCGCGTGCGAAGGCCCAATCTTGCTTCACGGTGCGTTCCGAGACGTTGAGGTGCCTGGCGACGTCGTCCACACCCAGTCCGCCGAAGTACCGCAGTTCCACCACGCGCGCCGCCCGGGCATCCACAAGGGCGAGTTGAGTGAGCGCTTCATCGAGCGCCAGAACGTCCGGGCCCGACTCTTGCTCGACCGGGCCCGACTCGCCAAGACCCGTGAGCGGGACGTGTCCGGCCTCACCGCCGCGCTTCTGGCGTGCTCGAGCTCTCGCGTGGTCGATGAGAACGCGCCGGATCATCGTGGCCGCCACCGCGAAGAACTCGGCGCGGCTGGTCCACAGGCTTCGGCGCTGCTCGCTCATGCGGAGATAGGCCTCGTGGACCAGCGCTGTGGCGCTGAGCGTCTGCCCCGGACTCTCACGGCGCATCCAAGCGTGCGCCAGCTCGCGGAGCTCGCCGTACAGCACGTCCATGAGACGGTCCGTGCCCTGGGGCGAGAATGGCTCCGGGTGCGACCGCGGCGAGTTCTCATCCATCGCGTCGTTCGTGCTCACCACGGGCAACATCTCCCTCGTGTTCGCAATGGACAGTGTCCACAATCTTTAGATGTTCGCAAGCTAATCACAACACATGGGCACTTCCGATCTCGAATTGATCGTGCGTTCGTAGGGCGATCGGTCCATTGAAGATGGCCGTTGGCCGCGTTCGCGAGCGATTTTTTGTGATTGTGCTGCCCCGTCGGCGCACCAACGACGCGATGGACTCGGGATCGATCGTCCTTCTCGGCTCACGGAAAGAGCGCACGCGTCAATGCGCTGTTTCCGTACCCGAGAAAGCCATCCGGACCGGTCCGAAGACGACAACCCTCGCCTTGCACAAGGAGTATTCCGTCATGCGACTCAATCGATTCCGTACCGCCGCACTCGCACTCGCACTCTCGGCTGGACTCGCGAGCGCGCAGCAGCCCGCGACGACCACGTTCACGTACCAGGGACGTCTCACGGCCAGCAACGCGGTGGCGACGGGCAGCTTCGATTTCGTCTTTGAGATGTACGATGCGGCCAGCGGGGGGAACCTGGTTGCTGGGCCCGTCACTTCCAGCGCCGTCGCCGTGTCCGGCGGCCTGTTCACTGTTCCTGTTGACTTTGGCAACACGTGGCAGGGCCAGCGCCGCTGGATGCGGATCCAGGTTCGCCCCGCGGGCGGCGGCGCGTACACGGATCTCACGCCCCGCCAGGAGATCACCGCCACTCCGGCGTCTCTGTATTCGCTGCGCCCGTGGCAGACGATCTTTGGGCAGGGCTACCCCAAGGACGGGTATTACGTCAACACCGGTAACACCTCGTACTTTGGCATCGATTCGGCGTTTGGCGATCTGCACGCGAACGGAGGAGCGGACGGAACTTTCGGCATCTTCAGCGAGGGCGTCGCGAGCGGTAGCTTCAACATCATCACCACCGCTGGCGGGCAGCAGACCCGGTTCACGTTGAACAACGGCTCGGGCAACGTCGGCATCGGGACCATCAGCCCTACGGCGCGGCTCCACGTCGTTCCCGACGCGGGCACCGACGGGGTCTTCGTCCAGGCGCAGAACGGAACCGGGCTCTACGGGGCGTCGGCCTCGGGCGCCGGCGTGATTGGGACCAGCAACGGCCTCGACGGCGTCTACGGCACCACGTCCGCAAACGGGCACGCGGGCGTGGCGGGTGTGAACACCAGCATCGGCAACGACAGTTACGGCGGGATTTTCACGGGCAATACCTACGGGGCCAAGGGAACGTCGAGCGCGGGCACGGGCCTGGCGGGCGTGAGCGCCACCGGTCACGGCGTCACGGCCACGGGCGGCGGCGCAGGTCTGAGCGGGGCCGCGCTGAGCGTTGCCAACAGCAATGCGACCGGCATCGGGCTCGTATCGAGCACCAACAGCGCCGACGCGAACCTGATCATCGGGCAGGAGGGGCTCGGCGATGCGCTGCGTGTTTTCCACTCGTACGGCGGCGTCGTGGGAACGCCGCTGCTGCAAATCCAGTACGACGGCTCGCTCATCATCGACGCCTCCGGACAGTACCGGGACACGCCGTCGTTGTTCTTCAGCAGTCCGCGGCTCCGATTCGGAGCGGGAAACAGCGGCGAGTGGATCGCCAGCAACCGAATCGATCCGGTGGACTCCGCCAATGGTCTGAGCTTTTACACGGCCAACGCTCTGCGGGGATACTTCAAGAACAACGGTGAGTTTGTCGTGCTCGACGGCAACGCTCGCAAGCCCGGGGGCGGTTCTTGGGCAACCACGTCCGACGCTCGCGTCAAGAAGAACATCACTCCGCTCGTGGGCGCATTGGACGGGCTGCTCTCGATCCATGGCTATCACTTCGAGTACATCGACCCCCAGGCGGTCCATGAGCTGGCGGGTGTTCGCACGGGGCTGGTCGCGCAGGACGTGGAGCGCGTCTTCCCGGATTGGGTGTCCGAGGATGCCCAAGGCGTCAAGAGCGTGAGCGTGCATGGTTTCGAGGCGCTCACGGTGGAAGCGCTTCGGGACCTGCGTGCCGAGAAGGATGCCCAGATCTCGGAGTTGCGCGCCGAGAACGAGCGGCTCCGCGAGCAATTGACCACGCGGACCGAGGAGCTCGCACGCCGACTGCAGGCCCTGGAGGGCGAGGGACACACGGGCGCTCGGCGTGCGCGATAGCGTCGCGCTGGTTCCAGCCACTCATTCTGCGAGTCTCACCCCCACACCCATAGTCAGGCGCCGTGCGTTCTGGGTCCGGCGCTCCACCAAGGACATTCTTCAATGAACCGCGCATTCACACTCATCGGGCTGCTCTCGGCGGCCTCGCTCTCGCTCGAAGCCCACGCCCAGCTCGCTGTGAGCTGGTCCACGATCGATGGTGGTGGGCAATCATCGGCCGGCGGGATTTACGCCGTCACCGGCACGATCGGCCAGCCCGATGCGGGCACGCTTGCCGGTGGCGGCCGGGTCTGCCTGGGAGGCTTTTGGGGCTCGGACA
Organism: uncultured Phycisphaeraceae bacterium; assembly: GCA_964399625.1. GTDB lineage: Bacteria > Planctomycetota > Phycisphaerae > Phycisphaerales > UBA1924 > CAYNSB01. Next base: position 5,755 of record CAYNSB010000062.1, on the reverse strand, counting down.
CGACCACGTGCTACGCGAACTGCGAGGGCAACCAGACCGCGCCCGCGCTCAGCGCCGGCGATTTCGTGTGCTTCCTTGCCCGGTTCCGCGCGGGCGATTCTTACGCGAACTGTGATGGGAGCACGAGCGCCCCAACGCTTGCGGCCGCGGACTTCGTGTGCTTTCTCAATGCGTTTCGTGCGGGTTGTCCATAGGGGGCCCGGTGTTGCACGTCGGGTCACTCCTTCGGGCTGCACGCGATCCCGGGCGGCCTAGTTGCTCACGCTCCGAGCATCTCAAACGCGTGCGGCACGCCGTTGGAGATGGCTGGCGGAGGGGTTGTGATTCCCAGCAGGTCCGGCGTCGAGGACCTTGGCGATGTTGGGGTGGTCCATCATCGCCAGGGCCTGGCGTTCCTGCTCGAATCGCGCGACCACGGCGCGGGTGTCCATGCCCAACTTGATGATCTTCAGCGCGACGCGCCGGCGGACGGGGTGCTCCTGCTCGGCCATGAAGACGGTGCCGAAGCCGCCCTCGCCGATGCGTTGGAGGAGCTTGTACGGGCCGATGCGCGTGCCGGGCCCCTCGGTCAATGGCGTGATGGCGCTGGCGAGCAGATTGGTGTCGGAGGGCGATGGCTTGGCGTCGATTGTCGGCCCCGACCCGGGGCCGACAGCCGCGACGAGCAGCGCCTCGACCCTTGCACGGAGCTCCTTGTCGCCCGCGCAGTGCTCATCGAGGAAGCGCGCCCGCGCTTCGCCCTCGAGGTCGAGCGCCCCGATGAAGACCGCCTTGAGCCTTGGATGATTGATTTCGCTCATGGTGCTGCTCCTGCGCGAACGACCTCAGGATGCTTTGGGACCATGGTCGGCGTGGGCGAGCGCTTCGGCGAGCCAGGCGCGGGCGAAGGCCCACTCGCGATCGACCTGGCGGGGTGAGATGCCCAGGGCCAGGGCGGTCTCGTCCACGCTGCGGCCCGCGAAGAAGCGGAGGCGCACGACCATCGCCGTCTGCTCGTCCACCTTGGACAGGCGGGCGAGGGCCTCGTCGAGCGCGAGGACCGAGTCGGGGTCCTGGTCCTGGGCCAGATCGAGCACGTTGGCGGGCATGCGCAGCGGGCGGCGTGGCGCGCCGAGCGCACCCTGCCCATCCTTGAGCCCGGCGCGCTTGGCCCGCGCGTGATCGACGAGGATGCGGCGCATCGCCTCGGCCGCGGCGTGGAAGAAGTGGGCCCGCCCGTTCCAGGCGACGTTGCTCTGGGCTCCGTCGGCGTTGGGCGATCCTGCGTCACGACCCACGAGCTTGGCGTACGCCTCGTGCACGAGCGCGGTGGCCTGGAGCGTGTGGCCGGGATGCTCGGCGTTCATCCGCTTCTGGGCGATGGCGCGGAGCTGCTGGTACACGAGCGCGAGCAGCTCGGCCGGGGCCTTGGGATCGCCGGCGCCGGCGGCGTTGAGCAGGTGGGTCACGTCCGGCGAGGCGCCCGCGTGGGGCGGGCGGTGTTGGGCGTTGTGCAGCTCGGACATCATTGGAATGGTACCTATTGATGGGGAGTGCATGCACGGGAGGGCGCGTCGCGGGCGGGGTTGTTCAGCGTGCGAGCCAGTAGGTGGGCATGCCGCCGGGCGGCAGCCACACGGCGAGCTGCGGGGCGAACTTGATCCATTGCGGGTTGCGGTTCTGCTGCTCGCGGTACTCGTTGACGAGGTCCTTGCCCGCGTCGTGGGCGCGTCGGATCTCGTCGATCTGGTGGTTGTACTGCTCGACGCGGCTGTCGATGTATCCGCTGCGGTCGCCGCCCTTGAAGTGCCTGGGGACGTGGCGAATCTCGTTGGCCAGATCGCACGCCTTCTGCCAGTGGGCGCGGATGCGATCGCCGACCTGGTCCACCTCGGCGGAGATCGCGATGAAGTGCTCGCGGAACATGTCGGCGGGGGTCACCTGCGCCAGGCGGACCGACTCGCCCTGGAGCATGAGCGAACGCGTGTTGGTGATGTGCCGCTTGATCTCGCCCCAGTGGTCCATGCGGATCGATTCCTTCAGGTCGTCGTGCTCTCGGAGGAGCCTGGTCCGCAGCTCGCCGCGGACATCCATGAGGATGCTGTGCCAGGCGGTTCGGCTGCGCAGGTCGCTGCCGACGGAGGATCCGTTCCTGGGCGCGCGATCGAGGACGGCCTGGATGAGCAGGGCGCGGGCGGCGAGCTCGGGCTTGGTCTCGGCGCGGGTGAGGTTGAACAGGCGCTGGCGGGCGTCGGCGGGCTTGCCGCATCGGGCGTGCACCATGCTCAGGGCGAGGTTGAGCTCGTCGGCGCGATTGGCGTTGGCGGGGGCGCGGTCCTTGAGCGCGGCCTGGAGCGTCTCGATGGCCTCGGCATCGCGCTCGGTCTCGAGCATGGCGACGACCTCGGGGACGAGCGAGTCCTTGAACTGGATGCCGATCTCGGCGGTGCGTGCGTCGGGCGCGGGGGCCGTGGCGAACTCGATGGGACGATCGTTGCGGTGCGGGTTGCGCCCGCCGGGTCGGGCGAGCGCGGGCGTGGCGGTGATGACGGCCACGCCGACGATGGTCGCGATCGCGAGACGGACGGAACGACGACGCAGCAGGACGAGGGGGCGAGGGGAATCGACGAGCGAGCGCAGCGCACTGTCCATGGCGGCCTCCACGGTGCAAGGGCCTTGCCGAGGAGAGCGACCCTGCGTCGCTCAGCCCCGGCTTGCCCCCCACAGCGGATGCGGAGCGGGGCGAGCGCCGGGAATTTGGAAAGTTGTGTCAATGCCCCCAGAGCACGTGGATCCAGCACACTGGCGGGAAACGCCAACGCGCAGGTCCGGTGGAGCGGATCTCGCGACGCAAGGGGCACATTGGATCAGAGGGAAAGCCGGATGCTGATTGTGGGATTGGCGGCTCAGTGGATCCGATGGGGCGCGGAGGCATCCGGGTCGTTCGATCGCCTGCCCAGAACGAGCAACTCTGCTTCGGCGAGGAGCGCCTTGGTGTCTTCATCGCCCGCCGTCGAGTTGGAAGCGGGGTCCGCAAGAATGGCGTGTGCCCGCGCGAGCGACGCATGGGACAACACGAGGCACAGCGAGCGTGCGGGGATTGCGTTCGCAAGACTCGGGGCATTCACGATCGCGCGAGAATCGCCTTGTGATAGTCGGGCGTAGCTCATCGACAGCAACATCCAATCGAGAGGGTCCGCGTCAGGAGGCTCGCGGAGACGGATCGCCGCTCCGATCGTGGCGATCGCCTGCTCGTACTCTCTTGCGCGGTACAGCACTCCGCCAAGTGTGTTCGCGACGTCCGGGTCGGTCGGCGACGCCGTCACGGACAGTCGCGCGGCCTCCAAAGCAAGCCGAATCTCGCGCGGATCATCGGAACCGGGGACCACAACCTTCCACGCCATCGAGTTCGCGTTGTTGACTCTTTCCTCTTCGGCGTCCAGTACCGAGAGGCCTGCGCGGATCGCGTCATCGGTGAGGGACGAATCCTGGATCAACACCCGGCGAATGTGGTCGGACGCGAGCCCAGCACTCTGTTTGTCGTGAACGTATTGGCTCATGCGTGCCGCAAGGTGGCGCAGACGCTGAACCTCCGGGAATCGTTCGGAGTATGGGGCCGAGTCCCAGACTAGTGCTCCCGAGAAGTATGCGCCGTCGTAGGAGACGTTCACGGGGTGGTTCCCGGTGAGGAGCTTGCGTCCATTGTCTTCGAAGGCGAGCCACGTGGGAGTTGACGAGGTTGGCATGCGGAGCATGATCACTTCGTGCCCGCTCGATGGGTCCCAAAGCCTCACGGTGCCGTCGCCGGAGCCGGTGGCAATGCGCGAGCCGTCCTGGTTGAACGCGATCGAGGCGATCCACGTGCCGTGCCCTGCGAGCTTCGTGATCAACGCTCGCGTCTTCCGGTCCCACAAGCGGACCCGGCAGTCCCCGAAGCCCGCGGCCAGAACGCTTCCGTCCTTTGAGAATGCGACCGTCGTGGCCGCAGTCGCGTGCCCATCAGAGAATGTCTCGGTGCAGCGACCGCTTTTCCAATCCCACAATCGCACAGTGCCATCGCGACCCGCCGAGGCAAGCAGGGTTGAATCCGCACTGAAGACCGATGCCTGGGGCGGTTGAGTGTGCCCTCGCAGGATGGCCAGGCAGATGCCGTCTCTTGGATCCCAGACGCGCACAGAATCGTCGTCGGCGCAGGAGGCGAGCAGTGCGCCATCGGGGCTGAAGCCCGTGCTCAATACTTTGCCCGTGTGGCCCCGGAGCATGCGCGTGGCGCCGGTCCTCGTGTTCGTGAGCGTGATTGCGCCGTCTGGTTCGCCCTCTGCGCAGACAATCCCATCGGGGGTGTACTCGGGCAGATACCGCCTCACCTCGTTGCGGTCGAGGATTTGTTGCGTTTCTCGCTGCGCATCCCACACGTGGATCCCCAAGAGCGATTCCGTCACCACGAGGGTGCCTCCGCTCACAAACTCCGCTGACGAGATTCGGCGCGCCTGATCGCGCAGGAGCGTCAGCATCTTTCCCGTTTCGGCATCCCAGACACGGGCCGTCGCATCGTCACCGGCTGTGAGGATGCGAGCGCCATCAGGAGAGAACTTGGACGACAGCACCCATTCTTTGTGGCCTCGGAGCGTGCGGATCGGCGCGCCGGTCTGGGCATCCCACACTCTTGCGGAGCCGTCGAGAGACGACGTTACGATTCGCGTGCCGTCTGGGCTGAAGACCACATCGTTCACGTCGTATGTGTGCCCGCGAGCCATGGCGAGCCGCTGGCCCGATCTGGCATCCCAGATCATCGCTGAATGGTCGTCCGACGCGGTCGCGATCATGGTGTTGTCGGCGCTGAATGCCACCGTCGAGATGCGTTTGTCGTGCCCTCGAAGAACGGCAACACTCCGCGCTCCCTCGATGTCGAAGACCCACGCCGTGCCGTTGGCTCCGCCGAGGATCGCTCGCGTGCCGTCCCGGTTCAGGAACGCATTGACCACTGTGGTCGGTACCTGATGTTCGATGGCCGTCACTTCACCGGTGACCGTGTTGCACAGGCGGGCGACGCGATCACCAATGGACGTCAGAGCCCGCGAGCCATCCGCGGAGATCGTCGCAGGAAATCCTTGGGGTGAGGGTGGTGACTGCCCGGCGATTTGCAATGGGCCGCCTGCGTCGAGGGGCACCGAGAGCACGGCGCCCCAGTCCGTCACGGCGATGACAGAGTCGCCGTTGGGGGCGAATGCGGCGGCTTGAATCTTGGTGGAGTCGTCGCCAAACGATCGCAGGCAATGTCCGCTGCTCACATCCCAGATCTTCAGTGATCCCGAGGCCTCGTTTCGGCGACTTTGTATGGCCAGCGCTCGCCGACCATCCGCGCTGATGCGAAGCTGGCGGCACGCATCCGACTCCGCGAGCAGACGCAGGCTCGGATCGCGCCGGGCCGAGAGCCAGTTCCATTCCCAGTTGCGAAGCGCCTCCGGGCATGCGTTCAGACGCGCCTCGGCTCCCAGTAGGTCGTCGACGTCGATCGCCGCTTGCGCTGCGGTGATGTTGGCGACGTAGGAGTTCAGTTCGGCATCGGCACGCGCACGCTCGGCGGCCGCGAGCGCTTGGTGCTGAAGAGCGATGGCGCGCTCCGCTCGCCAAAGGCCGATTCCTGCACCGGCGATTCCGACGCACAAAGCCGTACCAACCGCTCCCACCGTCACCACCGCCCCCTTGTTCTTCCTAACGAACTTCCTCAGCCTGTACCCCGCGCTGGGCGGGGCGGCGACGACGGCCTCGCCCG
>CAYNSB010000061.1:254-18339 GCA_964399625.1 uncultured Phycisphaeraceae bacterium | reverse complement strand
CTCGAACCAGTGACCTCCACAGTGTCATTGTGGCGCGCTAGCCAACTGCGCCAATCGCCCGAACATGTCCTCCGCCGGCGAACCAGCGGTTTGGTACCGAGTATAGCCCCCGCGTAGGGGCGATTCCGACCTCCGCGTGCTGCTGGCGAGGGGCCCTTGACGCTCAAGGGCTGTAGAAGTTCGGGCCGTGGGTGACCAGTCCGCCGAAGTGTCCGGCGCCCCCAGCGAGCGTCGCCGCAAGAACGATGAGCGCAGTGACGAGCAGGGCCGAGCGAGCGCGGACGCGACCCGTCTCGTGCGCGACCAGCGCAAGCACGGACACACCCGCCGCGACCGTTCCGAGCCAGCGGTGGATCCAGAGCGTGGAGTATGCGGCCTCGGCGGCGTCGCGCGCGTGGACCCAGCCAAGTCCGGCGGCGATCGCGGCGGAGACAGCGCCCAGCGCGAGGCTGGCACGAATCACGGGCGCCGCCTGCGAGGTGGGCCTCACGCGACGCCACATCTCCGCCAGCGCCGCGAGCGCAAGCAGGGCGATGGGGAAGTGGATCACCACCACGTGAAGTCGGCCGAGCATCTCAACGGCGCGAGCCTGGAGGTTCGCGGGCGAGGCTCGCCCCGTCTTGGTGGGGCTTGCCGTCCCTGCAGGACCAGCGGACTTTGGCGGATCGCCGGGTGGCGCGGGTGCGCCAGCCTTAATCCAGGCAAACACCGTGTCCTTCTCGGCGGATGTCAGCGGACCGTTCTTGGCCCGGCGTGGCGGCATGTCGCCCGAGTCGATCTGGTTCCACAGGTCGGACTGTTCGGGCTCGCCCGGGACGATGTACTGCGGGGAAGCGGCCAGGCGCGTAAGGTCCGTCACGAAGCCGAACTTGCCCTTGGGGCGGACGAGGTCCGGACCGTGGCATTCTGCGCACTTGCTCGTGAGGATCTCGCGCGATCGCGTGGGAAGTTCCGGCGACTCGCCCGGCTGGGAGCACACGGCGCCAATCACAATGAGCGGTAGGAAGGGCACGCGGGCAGTATCGGCGCACCGAACCAAGCCACCGTAGTTCTTCGAGCCCGACCCGGCCTCAGCCCTTGGGCGAGAGCTTGGCGATGGCGACCCGGCGCTTCATGCTGGAAACCCACGTGCCGCCCGGGTCCTCGATGGTGATGGCAAACGCCGCGGCGCCCTGCACAGGGATCGCCGGTGTAATCGGCACAACGATCTCGCCCGCGTCGGAGTCGAACACCCCGCCGCTGATGCGTGCCGATTGGCCGGCGGAGTCCTGCAGCCCTCGACGATCGATGATCCAGAGCTGGTACTGGGCTTTGCCGGGCTCGTTCTTGGGGAGACCCTTGAGGCGCATGAAACCGCTTTGCGCCTTCTCGCACCAGACGACCTCGCCCGAGACGCCCGCGATCTCGGGCCCGTCCCAATCGGCCCACGGAGCACGGACCGTGTCTTGGCGGACCAAGAGCGCCTCGGGGCTGATAGCGCGGGGGCTCGGGTTGTTTGGAAGCCAGAGCCATGCAAACCCCGCCAGCGCAACACTCGCGGCGAGCGCGACCCACGCGGCGCGGGTCGCGTTGAAGCCTGACGTTCGTCGAGCAATCGGGACCGATACCGGCGGCTGACCGCGATCGCGAACGAAGTCGTCCGCCGCGCGGTACAGGCGATCGCGGAGGCCCTGGGGCACGGACGCCGAGACTCCAAAGCAGAAGAGATCGATCGCCGCGGCGGTTCGCTCGAACGCGTCGGCGCCCGTTTCGGGCCCGAGCTCCGAGAGCTCTCTTGCCTGCGCGGGCGTCAGGCCATGGAGCGCACGGTCCACGAGCAGGTCCTGCAGCCGCTCATTGATGGGCAGCACGCTCATGGTGTGCCCCCGTTGGCGCTAGCGCCGGCCGGTGGGCTCGCCGGCAGACCCGCGGGCCCGGCGTCCTTGGCCTCGAGAATCTCGCGCACGCGAATGAGCCCACGCCTGATGTGCGTCTTGACGGTGCCCAGGGGCAACCCCGTTGCGTTGGAGATCTGCTCGTGAGAAAGCCCCTGATACACGGAAAGGCGCAGCACGCGCTGCTGGTCGGGGCTCAACTGCGCCAGGGCCACGCCCGCGCGCCGCGCGTCCTCGTTCAACTGGACGGGATCGACCTTGGCCTCCGGCGCGAGGTCGGCCGACTCTTCGAGGGCCTCGGACGAGGGCTGCCGCGCCCGCGCGCGAGCGCGATCGATCAGGCGACGGCGTGCGATCATCGCGACGAACGTGGTCTCGGACGCGACGCTGGGATCGAATCGCTCGGCGCTACGCCAGAGGTTGACGAACACCTCCTGCACCGCGTCCTCGGCCTCGGCATCGTCCCGCGCAAAGCGACGGGCGAGCGACCACACAAGGCCCGCGTATCGGTCCACGCACTCCCGCACGGCCTTCGGATCGCCCCTCGCGACTCGTTGCAGCACGTGTTCGAGCACAGGCCTGGTTCCGTGAGAGTCACGACGCTCGCGGATCACACGAGCGCCGTTCTCGCGGGCATTGTACCGTAACGCCACCACCATCGGCAAACGCTCCGCACGCCCGAGCTCATCGGACCGCGCTTCGATCGGAGAACCAGCGAGGATCGGGAATGCGTCGGCGTCCGTTCCCAGCCGCCGACGCTGCCCGCACGAACACCGCGCGGGCGAACACAGGAGTTCTTACTTGCTCTGCGGGAGGATCACGGTGTCGATCACGTGGATGACGCCGTTGCTCGCCTGGATGTCCGTCTTGACGATCTTCGCGGTCGTTTTGTCGTTCCCGATGGACACCGAGCCGTCCTTGGCGTGGATCTTGAACGCGGAGCCCTGGACGGTCTTGGCCTCGTTGAGCTTGACCGCCTGGTCCGCGTAGACCGCGCCCGGAATCACGTGATAGGTCAGGATGCTCTTGAGCTGCTCCTTGCCCTCGGGCTTGAGGAGGGCCTCGACCGTCTCCTTGGGCAGCTTCGCGAACGCCTCATCGGTCGGCGCGAAGACGGTGAACGGGCCCTTGCCCGAGAGCGTCTCGCCCAGCCCCGCAACGCTGATCAGCTTGGCGAGCGTGCTGAACGAGCCGGCCTCGCCCGCGACCTGCAGGATGTTCTTGTCCACCGGGAGAATGACGGTGTCGATCACGTGGATGACGCCGTTGGTCGCCTTGATGTCCGTCGTCGTGACGGTGGAGTTGCCGTTGAGGACGACCTTCCCGTCCTTGGTCGCGATGCTCACACGCTGCCCGTTGACCGTCGTCGCGTTGTTGAGCTTGACGACGTCTTTCGCCTCAACCTGCCCCGCCACGACGTGGTAGGTCAGGATGGACGCGAGCTTGCCCTTGTTCTCCGGCTTGAGGAGCGTCTCGAGCGTCTCCTTGGGGAGCTTGGCGAACGCGGCGTCCGTGGGGGCGAACACCGTGAAGGGCCCCTTGCCCTTGAGCGTGTCGACGAGCCCGGCCGCCTGGAGCGCCGCGGCGAGCGTCTTGAAGGAGCCCGCGGCGACCGCGGTGTCCACGATGTCCTGGGCCTTGGCGGGCTGGTCGAAGGAGGCGTTCATCGTCTGCCCCTCGGTGCTGCCGGCGCAGGCCGCCTTCGTCGCGCACTCGCTCTTGGACGAGCACTCGCTCTTCTTGGCGCCGTCATCGGCGAACGCGACGGGCACGCACATGGCCAGTACCAGCGACGACATCAGGGCACTCTTGACGTTTTTCATGAAACCTCCGGAAAGGGGATATATCGATGTGTGAAGGCGTTCCCCGCCGCCGGCACGATCGAAGTGGATCGTGCGTTACCGCTGCGTTCGAGCGCTCCTGTGGGGCGGATTCAGACGGAATGATGCTCGGCAGCAAAGCCAAAAACAGACACGGGCGACCGAAAGGCCGCCCGTGCGAATCGATCTTCGTTGTCCGATCTGATCAGTTCTTGCCGAGGATCACGATCTCGACGCGCCGGCTTTCCTTCTTGCTGCTCTTGGGGCGTGCAGCGCCAAAGCCCGCGTAGTAGATCTGGCTCTTGGAGATTCCCTTCGAGCCGAGATACTGCTCGACCGCGAGGGCACGCTCGCCGGAGAGGCGCTCGTTGTTCTGCCACTTCTCCTTGGTCTTCACGAGCGGATCGGAGTCGGTGTACCCCTCGACGCGGATCACGTTGCCCGAGTAGCGGCTCTTGATCACGCTCGCCACCTTGTCGAGTGTCTTCTTCGCGCTCCCCTTGAGCGTCGCGGAGCCCGAGTCGAAGAGCACATCGCCGGCGACCTCGACAACCACGTCGCTGCCGCGCTGGAAGCTGCTCACGCCGTCCCCGTTCTCGAACCCGAGGTTGGGGCTGCCCTTGGCGCCGGCAGGGCCCGTGCCCTTGCCCGCGTTGAGCGCGGCGAAGTCGCGGTTCTCCTGCTCGAGGGAGGCGTTGCGCGACTCAAGTTCCTGGCGCGCCTTCTGCTCCTCGGAGAGCTTCCCCCTGAGCTCGTCATTCTCCGTCCGAATCAGGTCGTACTCAGACTTCGAGACGTTCTTGCAGCCGCCCATGCCGATCACGCCCGCCAGCAGCGCCACCCCGACAAGGCGGACGCCCAGTCGCATCGCTCCGATCATCCGTGCTTCTCCGTATCTGCGAGGACCCTGCTACGCCCAGGGGCTCCGCCCCAAGAACCGCGTGCAGGAGGTAGTATCGGCATTGAGGCCGATTCAGCCGCAAGTCTAACGACACGTTTGTGATCGTCCACGCCGACAGGCGAAGGCTTGCCCAGGTTCGCCAACCGACAGGAATTCCCCTCGGGCATTCCACCGCTACGGCAGGTGGATCGGCTGACGCGTCAGGGCGGCGAGGGCCGTCTCCACGAGCGGCTTGGCGAGGAACACGAGGATCGTGGCTACCGCCAGGTACGGGCCGTAGGGCATCGCTCGGCGGAGCGATCCGCCGAAGACCGCGCCGAGTATGACCCACCCCAATCCCACGAATGCCGCCGCAAAGAAGGCGACTGTGGCATCGATCCAGCCCAGGCACGCCCCAACGGCCGCCATGAGGTGAACATCCCCCAACCCCATGGCCTCCTTGCCGAATGCCAACGAGCCCACGATTCGAACGGCCCACACGATCCCGCCCCCAATCAGGTATCCGAGAAGCACGCCTGCGAGCACCTGCAGCCAGAGCGGAGCAAGAGCAGACCCGGCCCAGCCGGGCACCAGCTTGTACCCGGCGATCGCGCCCAGAACGATGGGGCAAAGGAACGCGAGCTCCTTGACCATCTCTCGCCTCGCGTGCGGATACATGATCCACAGGTCTTCAGGTCGATCGGCTCCCGGAGCCGAGGCGTCGGCGGGTTCTGGTGCGCTCGCCGAAGTCGCCTCTTTGGCAGCGGCGTCCGTCGCGGCGTGCGCTGCGGAGCCATGCTGGAGCGCCTGCTCCTCCCACTGCTGGTAGTCGGCGAAGCTCCGCGTGATGAGCCGCGTGGAAAGGAGCGCCATCGCGACGCCAAGCCCCAGCGTGCCGCCTAACGCCAGCCCGATCCACGACCAGCCCTCCGCCCCGGGAGACGGAATCGCCCACGACCAGCCCTGCACGGCGTGCAGGTGCCAACCGCGTCGTTCGGCAAGCACCGCGTGCCCCGTGTGCGCGACAACCGCGAGCGCGGTGGGCGTCCACACGATGGGCAGTGGGATCGTGCTCGTCTTGGCGTCCACCAGCGTCGCCGCCACGAGCGAGCCGACGAGCACGAGAAGCACCACGAACGTGGGCCAGGTGTGGGCCGCCTCGTTCGCGAACCACTGCGGACGAATCGCGCCCCAATCCACGCCGAGCAGGCGCGCATGGGGCGGGAGGACATAGCACACGAGATAGAACAGAACGAACAGCAGTCCGACGACCGCCTCGACGATCGGGTACTCGGCGGAGATCGGGTTCTTGCAATAGCGGCAGCGCCCCTTCAGCGCGAGCCATCCGAGCACGGGGATGTTGTCCTTCCAGCTCAGGCGTGTCTGGCACTTGGGACATCGCGAGGGCGGCGTGACAATGCTCTGCCCCAGGGGCATCCGATAGACGATCACGTTGGTCAGCGAGCCGACGCAGGCCCCGTACGCGAAGCAGAACAATGCCCACGTGAGCTTCAGCCCGAGCATCGCCCACTCATACGTCTGCATCAGAAGGGGGACTCCTCCGCCTCTTCATCGGCTGGAGGGCGATCCGGCTTGGCAGAACGGCGCCCGCCCTCGCCCCCACCCCCACCCGAACCGCCCGAGTGCATCTGGCTCGTCAGGTCCTGAACCTTCTGCTCCGCTCGGTCCAGTACCTCTCGGCAGCGCTTGATCAGGGCCGCCCCACGCTCGTATTCCGCGATCGATTTCTCGAGGCCCACCTCGCCCGACTCGATGCGCTGGATGATCTTCTCGACCTGCTCGATGGCCTTCTCGAAATCGATGTCGTCGGGAGTGCCCCCGGGGGCGGGATTGGGCTTGGGACGTGCAGCGCTCACGGTGCGGCTCCGGGGTGCGTGGCGAGAGGGGCCGGCGGTTGAAGGTGCTCGGCCGAGGATCGTCGCGCCCAAGCCTACCGATCCGCGGCGAAGAGGTCCAACTGGGGCGGCTCATCGCCCGAGGACACCTGCGGGCGAGGTGACGAACTTGCCTCGCGGACGCGCGAGGGCGCGGACCCATCGACGATGGAGCGAACGTCGCCATCGGAAACCCGGGTGAGCAGGCGATCGCCCGGGCGCGCATCGGCACGCGAGCGAACGAGCGTTCCGTCTTCGCGCCGCGTGTAGGAAAAGCCCCGAGCAAGGACGCGCTGCGGGCCGACGGCGTCCAACTGGCGGGCGATCGCCTCGAACCGCGAGCGCTCCTGCTGCACGCGAATCGCGAGGCTCGCACGCAGGCGATGATCCAGAGCGCGGAGATCATGACGCTCAACGGCGGCACGCGCGGCGACGTTCAGTCGATCGCCCGCGCGATCCAGACGCGCACGCCGCGAGGCAAGGACGGCCACAGGCCGCTGACGCTCAAGACGCGAGGACAATTCTTCAATGTCGCGAACGCGCTCGCGCAGGCGAGCGACCATCGCAAGTTTGAGGTGTCGCGCGAGCTGGTCAAGGTCGCGCGAGCGATCGGTCGTGCGCGCGATCGCGGCACGAAGGTGCGACTGGAGCGAAGACAGCTGATCAAGGAGGGCGGCACGATCGGGTGCCAGCCGCATCGCGGCTTGGGTGGGCGTGGCGCAGCGGAGATCCGCGACCAATTCGGCGATGGTCGTGTCCGTCTCGTGCCCGATCGCGGCAATGACCGCGACCGGTGATCGCACGATCGCCTCGGCAACGATGCGCTCGTTGAACGCCCAAAGGTCCTCCATCGAGCCGCCGCCGCGCGTGACGAGAATCGCATCGATCGCAAGGCGCTGGTAGTGCGCCCCGAGCCAGGAGATGGCATCAGCGACTTCCTGTGCCGCGCCCTCGCCCTGCACGCGGGCATCGAGCAGCAGCACGTCAACCCAGGGGCTGCGGCGCCGCAGCGTGTCGAGCACGTCCTGCAACGCTGCGCCCGTACGGCTGGTCACGATCGCGACGCGCTGAGGGAAGGCGGGCATGGGGCGCTTGCGGGAATCGTCGAACCATCCCAGCGCCCGGATCTCCTCGACGAGTCGGCGAAAGGCGATGTCCAGCGCCCCGGCGCCCACGGGCTCCACGCGATCGGCGATGAGCGTGACGCGCCCCTGCTTGCCGTAGAACTCCACACGCCCGCTGAGCACGACCTCCTGCCCGATCGTCGGCGTGAAGCGGATGCGCTTGGCCGCGCTCGCGAAGACGACGCAGTTGACGATCGACTCGGCGTCCTTCAGGTCGAAGTACCAGTGCGTGCGCTCGCGAAAGCCCGAGACCTGCCCGATGACGCGAACACGATCGGGGAGCCCCGCTGCGATGGCGCTGCCGATCCGGCCCGCGAGTTGCGAGACGGTGATCGGGGCATCGGATGCTTTGGGCGCGGGGGCACTCTCCGTCGCTCGCGGCTTGGCCGCGGCCATCTTCTTGGGATCGAAGGGCAGGCGTCCGGTCATGGGGTATTGAAGCACGCCGCAACGTCCAAAGGCACAAGGCCCGCGGCGAGTTCGCCACGGGCCTTGCAAGGGGGTTCTCTCTCCGCCTGCGACCGCCCCCACCACCTCACCCCTCCGGGTCCGAATCTCGCGCGTGCCGACATCCTCCCCGCCCGTCAGGACGTCGCCGCGCGTGAACCAATCGACTTAGCGCGACGCGGTGACCGTGGGCGTCGTGGGCTCGCCCTTGAGGGCCTGGGCCGTGCCCGCGCGGGCGCCCAGCGGAACCGAGATGCGATCGCCCACCGCCCCGGCGGTGCGCAGGTCGCCGGCCCTGACGGGCACGCGCTCGTACGCCTCGACGCGGAACGGGCGCGCCTTGCGCGCAACCTCGGGGGTGACCTGGAAGGTCGCGCGGGGCTCGATCTGCCCGCTCGCGTCGGACTGCTTCTTGTCGCTCGCGGGCGGCTTGAAGAGCGTGGCATCGTTCACAAACGTGCGCACGCCGCCGGTGTACCCGTTGTCCTTCAGCCACGCCTGGCGCGCGTCCTCCAGGCGATCCTGGAGCTTCTTGTTCGCGTTCTTGTACGGGTCGCTCCAGTTGGAGCGGAGGCCCGAGCGATCGTTCTGCTTCTGGAACGGATCGATCGCGGCGACGAGGCCCGACTGGAACGGGAAGAGCCCGGGAACGCACACATAGACGCGGGCGTTGCGTGCGTCGTACGCGCCGTACTCGTTGGCGTGGGCCGTGGACTTGTCGCCGGTCTCGACGCCGCCGATGACGGGACGCCCGACCCAGAGCTTTCCGTTGATATCGGCGCGATGCGGATCATCGAGCCCGAGCGCCGCGCCCGTGGACGCTTTGGCGACGGGCCATTGAGCGACGGCGTCGCGCGCGACATCATCCGGGCCCGCGGCCGCGGTCATTGCCGCCGCCGCCACAACCAGACCAGACAGGATCATGCGATCCCTCCCTGGGCCCGGCACATGCGGATGCGCGGGCCGACGTGGACCCGCTCCCTGCGCGTGCTTGCGCACATCTCGCGCCGCGCCCTTTTCTGCAGGTTCTCCAGTTCCACTCGAAAGATCAAGGCGAATTGGCGGTGGCGGCCCGGGATTGTCGTTATGAGTCGCATAGATGGGCGTCGATACGCCCATTCTCGGACGCCTCAGCGATCGCCGCCGGCGCGGAGGGGGATCGCGTCGGTCGAGATGAGCCAGTCGTACGCGTTGAGCACGCCCGCGACGTGGGCGCTGGCCCGGCGCTGCGTGCGGACGAACTCCCACGCCGAGCGCGCCAGATCGCGTGCGTCGTCCGGGCGGTCCATCGCCCAGCAGAGCACCTCGCGCCAGCGTGCGGGGGCCGCGTTGCGCTCGAGAAGGCGGGCCGTGCGACCCTCGCTGAGCACGCTCGAGTCGGAGTCGGTTGTGGCGAGCACGAGCATCGAATGTCCCATCGCGTCGAGCGTGGTGCTGCGTTGCTCGCCCAGCGCCTCGGGCAGGATCAGAATGTCGGCCTCGAGCATCAAGTCGCGCCGGGCCTCGAGGTCCGGGATGAGCGTGACGCGCTCGAGAAGCCCCAGCTCCTTGAGGCGGGCCCAGAGCCCGGGCCGCTCGATCGCCTCGGTCGCCGCGAAGACGAGGAAGTCGCCCAGGTGCGGCGCCGCGGCGGACAGGCCCGTCAAGGCCGAGTCGATCGCGGCACGATCCCGCCCGCTGGCCAGGAGCACGATGGACGTCGCGTGCTCCCGCGTCAGGATCGTGCGAGCGCTGCCCGCGGCGTGAACGCCCCAGGGCACAGTCCGCACCGGGCCGATCGTGCCGGCGTCTCGCAGGGCCCGCTCGAGAGCGGGCTCGCAGGTCAGGAGCGCGACCTCGCCTGAACGAGCCTGGCGCAGTTCCGCCGCGGGCGCCACGCACGAGCGTCGCCAGACCTCCAGCACGACGCTCGCACCCAGCGCGGCCGACAGGTCGAGCGCGGTGCTCCACGCGCCTTCGCCCCAGGCGTGGACGACATCGATCTTGCCTGCGGGCTCATCGTCGAGCGCGCTCAGTGCTCGCACGAGCTGTGCGACACGCCAGCGCAGGCTCCACGAAGAGCCACGATCTTCGTACTCGACCTGGCGGGTAAAGACGTGCGCGTGGGCCCACGAGGCGACGCGCCGCGGGACTGCGTGCACAACGCGGACCCCCTCGTCCGCGAGTCCAACCTCGAGGCGAGAGAGCATCGGTTGCTCGTCCACCGCGAAGCGGGGGTCGGTCAGGATCAGCACACGCATGCGGACATGCTACCCGGCGGCGCCCGCCGCGTGCGCGCCACGCGACGGTTCCGGTGGCACCAGCGGGAACGACTCGGCGATCGCCCCTGCTCCGGCGGTGCGCCACACGCCCACCCACCGGCCCGGCACGGCCTCGACCAGGCGGTATCGATCGCGGGGCGGCGTGCCAGCGAGTTCCGAGGGCGGTTCGTGCCGGGGCCACCACGCGATCAGATCGTCCCGGAGGCGAAATGCCGCGGCGTCGTCGACGACCTCGGCGACGGTCCGCAGACGGCCCGGGCTCGCCCGCAGTGTGGGGATGCACGCGAGCAGCGCCCGCGTGTACGGGTGCATGGGACGGGCGAGCACGTCCGCGACCCGGCCGTATTCCACGACACGCCCGGCGTACATGACGCTGACCACGTCCGCGTAGTGTGCCACGATTCCCATCGCGTGCGTGATGAGCATGATCGCGAGCCCGCGCGTTCGGCGGAGCTCGCGCAGCAGATCGAGAATCTGGGCCTGGA
Organism: uncultured Phycisphaeraceae bacterium; assembly: GCA_964399625.1. Classification (GTDB taxonomy): domain Bacteria; phylum Planctomycetota; class Phycisphaerae; order Phycisphaerales; family UBA1924; genus CAYNSB01. The sequence goes on along the minus strand of CAYNSB010000061.1, from coordinate 7,553 downwards.
CCGTCACGTCCAGCGCGGTCGTGGGCTCGTCGGCCAGAAGCACGCACGGCTCGCAGGCGAGGGCCATCGCGATCATCACGCGCTGACGCATGCCGCCGGAGAACTCGTGCGGATACTGGCGGAGGCGACGGGCGGCATCGGCGATGCCGACCTCGGTAAGGGCGCTGGCCGCGCGCCTGCGCGCCTCGCTTCGGGTGCAGGACTGGTGGGCCCGGATCGTTTCCTCCAGTTGCTCGCCGATCGTGAACACGGGATTGAGCGAGCTCATAGGCTCCTGGAAGATCATGGCGATGCGCCCACCACGAACCGCCCGGCGCTGGCGCGGCGAGAGCTCGAGGAGATTCATCGCCCCATCGCCCTCGCGGTCGTGCGCGAACTCGATCCGTCCGCGATCCACTCTCGCCGGCGGAGAGGGCAGCAGCCCCAGTGTGGTGAGCGCCGTGACGCTCTTGCCGCATCCGGACTCGCCCACGACAGCGAGGGTCTGCGCGGGATAGAGCGACAGGCGCACGCCATCCACCGCTTGCACGCGCGAGCCCGGCCCGCTCGCGAACGAAACCGCGAGGTCTTCCACGCGAAGGATTGGCCTTGGTTGCGTTTGCATCGGATCGGCTCAGCGGGAGCGGGCACGCTTGGGATCGAGCGCCTCGCGCAGCGACTCGCCGACAAAGTTCAGCGCCAGCAGCGTGATCGCCAGGAGCACGCACGGGAAGACAAAGAGCCACCAGTGCGAGCGGTACGGGTTGAGCTCCGCGAGCCCGTCGGCCGCGAGGTTGCCCCAGCTCGGCAGCGGCGGCTTGATCCCGATCCCCAGGAAGCTGAGGAAGCTCTCCTGCAGAATCGCCTGCGGCGCGGCGAGCGTCGCGTACACCACGATCGGGCCCGCGAGGTTGCGCAGCAGATGCACTCGGAACTGCCAGAACCATCCGGCGCCCATCGCGCGGGCGGCCTCCATGAACGGCCGGGCCTTGAGGCTCAGCACCTGCCCGCGAACGACGCGCGCGAGCGTGAGCCACGAGACGCCGCCGATCGCGACCAGGAGCGTGAGGATGCCGTACGCGGCCCGTGCTCCCTGAGAGAGCTGCCTGGGTTGGAGCCCGGGGTCGGCCAGCGCCCGACCCTCGAGGGACGCGCGGAGCGTCCCGTCACGAGCCAGCAGCGCCTGGGCCGCCGCGAGCGAGGAATCGCCGTCCCGCGCCAACGACTCGGCCTGGGCCTGGCCGAGCACCCACGCCGTGCGCGCACCGGATCTTGAAACGTACTCGTCGAGGATCGCGTCTCCGGCGACCGCGATGAGCACGACGAGCAGCACGCTCGGCAGCCCGTACAGAACATCGACCACGCGCATCATGATCGCGTCGATCGTGCCTCCCGCCATGGCCGCGAACGCGCCGTACAGCGTGCCGATGATCACAGCCAGCCCCGCGGCGGCGATCCCCACCACAAGCGAGATGCCCCCGCCCGCGAGCGTGCGAGCCAGCAGGCTGCGCCCAAGCACGTCCGTGCCCAGCCCAAACCAGATCGGGTCCTTGGTCATTGGCCAGTGCGATCTCAGTGCGTCCGCCACCGGCCCGCTGGTCTGGCGGACAACCTCGGCCGGCTCGATTCCGTGCGCGTTTGAAAGCTTCTGGACCACATCCGCGGGCACCAGGGCGTTCAAGCGTTGTGCATCGTCCGCGCCGATGCTCCACCAACTGGGCGGAAGGCGGGCCTCGCGCGGGTCACCCGCCTTGTACCGGGGCAGCCCAGCGGGCAGAGACACTCCCGCCTCAGCGGTCGGCAGATGGCGCGTCGTCGATCCGAGCGTCCAACCCAAGGAACCCACGCACGCGAGCACCATCAGGACCAGCACGCACAGCCCCACGAGGCCGGCTCCGCGCGGCGCGAGACGGCGCGACGACGCGGAGGTCGCGGGCTTGGCGTCGGGGTCGAGCGCTCGGGACATGGGCAAGCGTACTCCCCCGATGACCGATCGCGCCGGGATCCCTTATCATCCGCGGATGGGCGCGACGATCATCGATGGCAAGGCGCTGGCGGAGCAGACCCGACGGGACGTCGCGGCGCGGGTCGCCGCGCTCAACGCCCAGGGCGTTCGCGTCTCTCTCGACGCGCTCCTGGCGGACTTTGGCGACTCGGCGTCGCGTCAATACGCGGAGAACCAGGGGCGCACGGCCGCCGCGCTGGGCATCGACTATCGCCTGCACACGTTCGCCGCGAGCGCCACATTCGATGACATCGCGGGGCGGGTGCTGCTGCTGAACACGCGCGACGATGTGAGCGCGATCATGGTGCACCTCCCGCTGCCGCCCGGGGTCGTGCCCTACCGCGTGCAGCGCCTCATCGCCCCGGAGAAGGATGTGGAGGCGGTGAACCCGGCGAACATCGGCAACATCGTGTACGGGCAATCGTCGCTCGTGCCCTGCACCGCGCTGGCGGTGCTGCGGATGGTTGAATCGACGGGCGTGGAGTTGCGGGGCAAGCGCGCGGTGGTCGTTGGCGCGGGCGACGCCGTGGGAAAGCCGATCGCGGTGCTGCTGATGCGGAAAGAGGCGACGGTCGTCTCGTGCAACAAGCACACCTGGGGTCTGCAGGACCTGACGCGATCCGCGGACGTGCTCGTCGCGGCGGCGGGCGTGCCCGGGCTCATCAGGGCGGACATGGTCAAGCCGGGAGCGGTCGTGATCGACGTCGGGGTGAACCGCGTTCCCGATCCCGGGGCGGCGGGCAAGATGAGAACGATCGGCGACGTGGACTTCGATCCCGTCCGCGCCATCGCCGGGCACATCTCCCCCGTTCCTGGAGGCGTGGGCCCGATGACCGTGGCGATGCTTCTGGCGAACGTGGTTGAAGCGGCCGAGCGCGCCCCGCGCACCCCGCCCGCGCGAGATTGATCAACCCGCCCGCGTGAACACGAAGTCCCATCGCAGGCCGCCGTCGCGGGCTCGACCCTCCCAGAGACCATCGGCTTCCCCGAGCACGCCCCGGATCGAGCACCGCCAGTTCGCGTCATGCTCGATGTCCATTTGCCCGCGGCACACGCGGCGAACCTCGCCACGATTGCCGGAGATGGGCCCCTCGAAATCCAGGTACGCGGCCCGGTGATCAGGCAGGCGTTCGGCCTCGAAGGAGAAGGACTGCCCCAGATCGATCCGCTCGCTCACGCGGAACGTGAGCAGGGGCGCGCCGGGCCCCATTCCCGACCGCTGCACCATCCAGTCGTAGTGCATGGCCCCGTCGGGAGTGGCGTGCTGAAGGAAAACGGCGCGGGACATGCGGACAGGGTATCAACACGCGCCCCCAGCGCCGACGCCCGGTACGATGGCGCACCATTGCACGGAGGCACCATGGCGTCATCTCGTTCCCGAGTCGTCCGCTCGCTCGTTGTTTCGGCCGCGCTGCTCGCGGCGCTGAGCGGTTGCAACACCAGCAAGCCGCTGCCCGTGCTCCGGGAGCACGGTGATCGCGCCTTCGAGGCCGGAAACTACGCCGAAGCGCAGAAGAATTACGAGGAGTTCGTGCTCCGCAAGCCGGGCGATGCGCCGGTGGAGTGTGCGTACGCCAAGAGCCTGATCAAGAACGGGCAGCCCGGCAATGCGATCAAGCCCGCGACGATCGCGTACGACCAATCGCCCAGCAACGAGGAGTACGGCGACACGCTTGCCGAGGCGTACTACGCCTCCGGGCGCACCGACGAGCTCTTCAAGTTCCTGCGGGGCAACGCGGATGGGCGAGGCACCGTGTCGGACCACATCCGACTGGGCAAGTTTCTCGCACGCACGGGCGATGCCGACGGGGCTGAGCTGTCGCTGCTGACAGCCGCAAAGCTCGACGCCGGTCGCAACGTCGCGCCGCAGCTGGCGCTGGCCGACTTCTACAAGTCCATCAAGGACGTGAAGAACGAGAAGAAGCGGCTGCGGATGGCGATGTACCTGGATCCGAACAACGCGGCGCTCACCAAGCGGCTCCGCGATTTGGGCGAGATTCCCGGACCTAGCCTGCGACTCAAGCCCGAAGAGTCTCCGGTTGTGATGACTCCGCCGGCGAAGAAGTAGGTACTCCCGCCCGACCACCTTGACGCCACGCGGATTGCTTCTACCATTCATCCGGATAAACGGATGAAGCACCGCAGGCACTCCATCCAGGTGACGGACCTCATCGCGGCTCTCTCCGAGATGGTGCGCCTTCGCGTGCTGCGCCTCTTGGAGAGCGAGGAACTCTCGGTGGGTGAGGTGGCTCGGGTCGTGCAATTGCCTCAGTCCACGGTCAGCCGCCACTTGAAGGTACTTTCTGATGGCGGCTGGCTGACCAAGCGCAGCGCCGGCACGGCGACGCTCTACCGCCTCGTCCTCGACGATCTCTCGATGCCCGCGCGAAGCCTGTGGCTCGCGGTGCGGGCCCAGATGGGTGCCGAGGGCGAGCACGAGGAGGATCAGCGCCGCCTGTCGGCGATCCTCGCCGAGCGCCGCCTCGACAGCCAGACGTACTTCGGGCGCGTCGCGGGCGAGTGGGACGCCGTGCGCTCGCGCCTGTTCGGGGCCTCGTTCACCGCGTCGGGGCTGCTCGCGTTGATCCGCCCGGATTGGGTGGTCGCGGACCTTGGGTGCGGGACTGGCAATGCCAGCGAGCTGCTCGCCCCGCACGTGGAGCGGGTGATCGCGGTGGACCAGTCCGAGGCGATGCTCGACGCGGCGCGGCGACGCGTGGGAGAGACGCCCAACGTTCAGCTGGCGCGGGGCGAGCTGTCGAGCCTGCCCCTGAAGGACCGGAGCGTGGACGCGGCGGTGTGCGTGCTGGTGCTGCACCATGTTCCCCAGCCTGTTGCCGCGCTCAAGGAAATCAGGCGCGTGCTGCGGAGCGATCGCGCGGGCGGCGTGGCGCTGGTGATCGACATGGTGGAGCACGATCGCGAGGAGTATCGGCAGACGATGGGGCACGCGCACCTGGGATTCTCGCCGGCGACACTGCGGGGCATGTTCCGCGAGGCGGGATTCGCGGGCGAGGCGCGGATCGCCAACCTGCCCAGCGACCCCGAGGGCAAGGGGCCGGGGTTGTGCGCCGCGACGATAAGGATTTAGCGACGAACCCCGCCCGGGGTTCGAGCGGGACGAACGGACGACCGAAACACGAAGCACAGGACACCTTTGACGTAGGAGATCGACTGTGACGCGAATGGCATCCAAGCCCGGCAAGACCAGTTCATCCAAGAGCCTCAAGCCCGGCGAGCGCCGCACGCTCGTCGATGGCGTTGACTTCAAGGTGAGGGACCTCTCCCATGCCGAGCTGGGGCGGAACGAGATCCGCCTGGCGGAGCAGGAGATGCCCGGGCTCATGGCGCTGCGCGAGCGCTACAAGGGCAAGAAGCCGCTCGCGGGCGCCCGGATCGCCGGCTCGCTGCACATGACCGTGCAGACGGCGGTGCTGATCGAGACGCTCGTCGACCTGGGCGCCGACGTGCGCTGGGCGTCGTGCAACATCTTCTCGACGCAGGACACCGCGGCGGCGGCGGTCGTCGTCGGACGCCCCGAGCACGGCGGCACGCCCAAGGACCCGCGCGGCACGCCGGTGTTCGCGTGGAAGGGCGAGACGCTGGAGGAGTACTGGTGGTGCACGGACCAGATCGTGCAGTGGCCCGATGGCTCCGGCCCGACGCTGCTGCTCGATGACGGCGGCGACGCGACCATGCTGATCCACAAGGGCGTGGAGTTCGAGAAGGCGGGGAAGGTTCCCGCGTTCAACGCCAAGAGCGACCCGGAGGAGTGGGGCTGCATCCTCAAGACGATCAAGGCATCGATGGCCGATGATCCCAAGCGCTACACGCGCCTTGCCTCCACAATCAAGGGCGTCTCGGAGGAGACCACGACCGGCGTGAAGCGCCTGTACGTGATGGCGAAGGAGGGCTCGCTGCTCTTCCCGGCGATCAACGTGAACGACAGCGCGACCAAGAGCAAGTTCGACAACCTCTACGGCTGCCGGCACTCGCTGCTCGACGGGCTGAACCGCGCGACGGACGTGATGCTCAGCGGCAAGGTCGCGGTGGTGTTCGGCTATGGCGACGTGGGCAAGGGCTGCTGCCAGGCGCTCAAGGGCCAGGGCTGCCGCGTGGTCGTCACGGAAATCGACCCGATCAACGCGCTGCAGGCGTGCATGGAAGGGTACCAGGTCGTGCTGATCGAGGACGTGATCAGCGAGGCCGACATCTTCATCACCGCGACGGGCAACAAGGATGTGATCACCGCCGCCCACATGACGAAGATGAAGGACAAGGCGATCGTCGCGAATATCGGCCACTTCGATAACGAAATCGACATGGCCGGCCTCGCAAAGGTGCCGGGCGTCAAGAAGCACACGATCAAGCCGCAGTTCGACGAGTGGATCTTCCCCGCCGGGAAGGGCCAGAAGAGCCGTTCGATCCTGATCCTCGCCGAAGGCCGCTTGATGAACCTCGGCTGTGCGACCGGGCACCCCTCGTTCGTGATGAGCAACAGTTTCACGAACCAGAGCCTCGCGCAGATCGAACTCTTCACCAACACCAAGGCGTACGAAAAGAAGGTCTACATTCTTCCCAAGAAGTTGGACGAGGAAGTTGCTCGCCTGCACCTTGAGAAGTTGAACGCGAAGTTGACGCGTCTCACGAAGGATCAGGCCGATTACCTCAGCGTCTCGCCCGATGGTCCCTACAAGCCTGACCACTACCGATACTAAACCGAGACGGTCCTGCGGACGGCGATAGTTCCGAAGAGACTAAGAGACGAAGTGGAAGAACGAGGAAGACCCCTCGCTTGGGCTTCGGGCTCGTAAATGCAAAGTGAATCGCTGGCGATCGAAAGGTCGCCGGCGAGATTCGACAACACACACGGGAGGGATTCCAATGGCCGAGCAGGCAGCAATCGTCAAGAAGAGTGGCATCGGGAAGAAGATCGCGATCGTCTTGTTTGTGCTCTTTGCGTTGGTGGTGATCGGCGTCGTCATCCTGCTCAGCCAGGTCGGCACGCTCGTGAAGGTCGGCGTCGAGAAGGGCGGCACGTTCGCGCTCGGCACGAACACGACACTGGAGAAGGCCGACATCGGTTTGTTCTCCGGCAAGGTCGGCCTCACCAAACTGAACATCGCGAATCCGCAAGGATTCAAGAGCACGGAGTTCTTCTCGATGGGCAATGGCCAGGTCGAGGTGACGCTGCCCTCGCTGTCGAAGGACGTGATCGAGGTGCCGCTGATCAAGTTCGATGCGATCCGCGTGAACCTTGAGAAGAAGGAAGGCGCGTCGAACTACAACGTGATCCTCGAGAACCTGAAGAAGGC
>CAYNSB010000061.1:0-244 GCA_964399625.1 uncultured Phycisphaeraceae bacterium | reverse complement strand
ACCCAAGCCGGCTGAGCCCGCGGGTGAGTCGAAGAAGTTCATCGTCAAGAGCATCCAGATTCGCGATGTGAAGGTTCATGTGGATCTCCTGGGCACGGGCGGCGCCGCGGACAAACTCGCCGAGGTGAACATCCCGATTGATGAAGTCCTCCTCTCCGATGTTGGGACCGCAGAAAACGGCGGAGTGGATCTGCAAACGCTTGCGAGTGTGATTGTGAATGCGGTTCTCGGCGCTGCGGCGGAT
>CAYNSB010000060.1:0-18340 GCA_964399625.1 uncultured Phycisphaeraceae bacterium | reverse complement strand
CCCGTGGGCGAGAACGAGGACTCCTACTTCGGCGACTTCATCGAGGACGCACGCTCCGACGCCCCGGGAGACTCCGCCGGCGCCGACATGCTCAAGAGCCGCATCGAGCAGGTCCTCCGCACCCTCACCTACCGCGAGCGCGAGATCATCAAGCTCCGCTACGGCATCGGCGATGGGTACACCTACACCCTCGAGGAGGTCGGACGAATCTTCAAGGTCACCCGTGAGCGCGTCCGCCAGGTCGAGGCCAAGGCCATCCGCAAACTCCAGCACCCCGTCCGCGCCCGCAAGCTCCAGGGCTTCGTGGACGGCAGCGTCTACAAGGAAGTCCGCTCCGCCGAGCAGCTCTCCGACGCCACGCGCCCGCGCCCCGACGCGGACCGCGATGCCCTCGTTCCCGCCGCCATCTCCGAGTCGCACGCACAGGCCCCCGAGCCCGAGTCCGATGCCGGAGGTTCATGGGAGGAATTGGACCTGCCCGCCGCGCCCGCCGCGGACGCGCCCCAGTCCGAGCCCGCCGCCGACGCGTCCGATCCCGCCTGATCGCGCCGCGCCTGTGGATAAGTTGCTCCGCCGACCGTGCGTCGCTTGACCCTGCGCCCGGCCCCGGTACTTTCTTGTCCCGGACCTGCACCGATGCAGCCGGCGCGACGAGACCGCGCCGGGAACCAGCAGCCCGCGTGGGCGTTGGTGCCCTCCGTCTCGCCACGAGAGCGGCCCAAAGACCGGCCCCCGCGACCATGAAGGACCATTCGCTCGCGTCTTCTCCCAATCCGCGCACCATCTCGCTCCAGCTCCTGGACGAAGCGGACACGGGAACCGACGACGACCCACCAGGTACCCGCGCGCCCGTCGCCCCGCGCGACGCGGCGCCCGCACCCACCGAGGCTCCCCTCGAAGTCTCCGCCCGCTCCAGCGCGTTCCTTCGCGCCCACTTCCCCGACGCGACCATCGACCAGTGGAACGACTGGAAGTGGCAGCTCCGCAACCGCCTCAAGGACCTCAAATCCCTCGAGCGGATCCTCACGCTCACCGCCGATGAGCACGCCGCCGTCCGCGAACTGGGCGATGCCCTCCCCGTGGGCATCACGCCCTACTACGCCTCGCTCATCGATCCGGCCAACCCCGCCGACCCCATCCGCAGGACCATGATCCCGCTCACCAGCGAGTTCGTGCACTCCAGTGAAGAGGCCGCCGACCCACTCGCAGAGGACCACGACATGGTCGTGGACGGCCTCGTCCACCGCTACCCCGATCGCGTCCTCTTCCTCGTCACCAACTTCTGCGCCACCTACTGCCGCTACTGCACCCGCGCCCGCCTCGTCGGCAAAACGGGCGAGTACCACTTCAACTTCAAGCAGTACGAGCGCGCCCTCGACTACCTCCGCGCCCACACCGAGGTCCGCGATGTGCTCCTCTCCGGCGGCGATCCGCTCACCATGGCCGACGATCGCCTCGACTGGCTCCTCACCCGCCTGCGCGAGATCCCGCACATCGAGTTCCTCCGCATCGGAACCAAGGTCCCCGCCGTCCTCCCGCAGCGCGTCACGCCCGCGTTCTGCGCCATGCTCCGCAAGCACCATCCGCTCTGGATGAGCATCCACTTCATGCACCCCGTCGAGATGACCCCCGAGGTGCACCAGGCTTGCGCCCGCCTCGCCGACGCTGGCCTCCCTCTGGGCTCACAGACCGTGCTCACGCGACACGTCAACGACAACGTGGACACCATGAAGTCGCTCATGCACGCCCTCCTCCGCGCGCGAGTCCGCCCCTACTACATCTACCAGTGCGATCCCATCTCCGGGTCGGGCCACTTCCGCACGCCCGTCGAGACCGGCCTCAAGATCATCGAGGGCCTCCGCGGGCACACCACCGGCTACGCCGTCCCGCAGTTCGTCATCGATGCGCCCGGCGGCGGCGGCAAGATCCCCCTCCTCCCCGAGTACTTCGAGGGCCGCGACGGCAACCACGTCATCCTCCGCAACTTCGAGGGCAAGACCTACCGCTACCCCGATCCGCTCCCCACGCGCTGATTCGGACTTCCCGCGCTCTCTTCGTCTCTCCGTCTCTCCTTCTCTCCGTCTCTTCGTCTCTCCGTCTCTTCGTCTCTTCGTGCCTCCATGCACATCGCCCTCACCTACGACCTCGCGGATGACTATCTCGCCGCGGGCTTCTCCCCCGACGATGTCGCGGAGTTTGACTCCCCCGCCGTCATCGAAGCCATCGAGGGCGCCCTCCGCGCCATGGGCCACACCACCGTCCGCATCGGGCACGTGGGCTCCCTTCTCGCCGCTCTCGCACGCGGCGCCGCCAGCGGCAGCGCTGGGCAGCCGCGATGGGACCTCGTCTTCAACATCGCCGAGGGCCTCTCCTCCACCGGCCTCGCGCGCGAGGCACAGATCCCCACGATCCTCGACCTCTACGCCATCCCCTACACCTTCTCCCCGCCCCTCATCTGCGCCCTCACCCTTGACAAGGCGATGACCAAGCGCATCGCCCGCGATGCCGGCGTCCCCACGCCCGATTTCGCCATCGTCCACACCGAAGCCGACGCCCGCGCGATCGATCTCCCTCTCCCCCTCTTCGCCAAGCCCATCGCCGAGGGCTCCAGCAAGGGCGTCACCGCTTCCTCATGGATCAAGTCCCGCGAGCAGCTCGAACGCACCTGCGCCGACCTCCTCCAGCGCTTCCACCAGCCGGTGCTCGTCGAGACCTACCTCCCCGGGCGCGAGCTCACCGTGGGCATCGTCGGCACCGGCCCCAAGGCCCGCGCCATCGCCGCCCTCGAGATCCACCTCAACGAGCGCGCCGAGCCCGGCCTCTACTCCTTCGACAACAAGGAGCACTGGCAAGACCGCATGACCTTCTCCCTCGCTCAGGGCTCCCTCCGCGACGAAGCCTTCAACGCCGCCCTCACCGTCTACCGCACGCTGGGCTGCCGCGACGCCGCACGCGTCGACCTCCGCGCCGACTCGACCGGCCGCCTGAACTTCCTCGAGATCAACCCCCTCCCGGGCCTCCACCCCGTCAAGAGCGACCTGCCCATCCTCGCCCGCATGGCCGGCACCGACTATCAGTCCCTCCTCACCCAGATCGTGAACTCCGCCCTCGAACGCGTCCCCTCCCCAAGCCGTCGCCTCGCGCCCGGCCTCATCCGCTGACGCTCCCGGGTCCGCCTACCCCCTGCCCTCGAGGGCAGGGCTGGGGACGGGTTGGCCGCTTCGGGCTCCAACGCCACTTCATCCTCCGCGCTCTCCCCGCCCTCCGCGTTCGCTCTCTTCTACGCCCATCCGCTCCGATTGCATTTCTGGAGCAGGGTGCCACGCCCCGTCCGCTCTGGGCGGGGCGTGCGGCCCTCTTCTTCACCACCGCGTTCGATCTCTGCTTCGCCCGATCGCATCCTTCATGGTTTTCCCGCCCGCGACGACGGCCAACACGCCCGGGATGAGCGATGCTCTGTGAGCGAATCCCGCGGATCGACTCAATCCGGTCACACCCCTCATACCCTCACGCCATGCGCGTCGCCTTCCTCCATGACGACCTGGGACCCGAGTCCCGAATCGACGAGGCCGATGTCTTCGCGCAGATCGAGCCCATCGAACAAGTCATCCGCCGCTGGGAGCACGAAACCGTCCGCATCCCCTGCACGCTCGACCTGAACGCCCTCAAGACCGCGATCGATCGTTTCACGCCCGACTATTGCTTCAACTTCGTCGAGTCCCTCGCGGGCACGGGAGCCCTCTGCCATCTCGTGCCCGCGGCCCTCGAGGCCTGGCGCATCCCCTTTGCAGGAAATCGCTCGGCGGCCATACACGCCACAGGCAACAAACTCACCGCGAAAGAGCGCATGTCGCTCGCCTTGATCCCGACCCCCGACTGGCGCGGACCAGTCCACGTGGATCGCAGATCAATCGACCCTCCTCCGCCCGGCCGCTGGATTATCAAGAGCGTCTGGGAGCACGCCTCCCTCGGCCTCGATGAGGACAACGTCATCGAGATCGACGACACACCAGAGTCCCGCCAGCACCTGCTCGACGAAGTCACGCGCCGCCTTCCCTCTCTCGGCGGCGAGGCCTTCATCGAACGCTACATCGAGGGCCGCGAGTTCAACGTCTCGATCCTCAATGGCGGTCGCCTGCCGATCGCCGAGATGGTGTTCCAGAACTACGCGCCGAACCGGCCCCGCGTCGTCGGCTATCGCGCCAAGTGGGATGCATCCGCGCCCGAATACCACAGCACCATCCGCCGATTCGACTTCGGCACCGAGGATCACGCGCTTCTCAAACGCATCGGAGAGATCGCGGGCGAAACATGGGGACTCTTCGGCCTCCGCGGCTGGGCCCGCGTGGACTTCCGCGTCGATGAGCAAGGCCGCCCCTTCGTCCTCGAAGTGAACACGAACCCATGTCTTGCCCCCGACGCAGGCTTCGTAGCCGCCGCGCTCCGGGAGGGGTATGACTTCGAGGAACTCATAGAGTACCTGTGGACGTGAGAATCCCCATCTCCTTCCGCACCGAGCCCCGTGAATCCGACGTCCAAGCCGTTCGCGAGATCGTCGCCTCGACCGCCTTTTTCCACGATTTCGAGATCGACGTCGCCGTCGAGCTCGTGCAGGAGCGCCTCGCGCGCGGCCTCGCCAGCGAGTACCACTTCGTCTTCGCCTATGCTCCCGGCCCAGCCCACCCCATCGCCTACGCCTGCTTCGGGCCGATCCCCTGCACGCGCGGCTCCTTCGACCTCTACTGGATCGCCACCCACGCCGCGCACCAGGGCAAGGGCCTCGGCCGCGCCGTCTTCGACGAATCCCTCCGCCTCATGCGCGCCGGCCTGCCCGACGCCGCGGGCACCATCCACCACGCCCGCAACGTCTACATCGAGACCTCATCCCAGCCGAAGTACGAGCCCACGCGCCGCTTCTACGAACGCTGCGCCTGCACGCTTGCAGCTCGCCTGCCCGACTTTTACGCCCCCGGCGATGACAAGCTCATCTACGTAGCCGCATCGCCGTCTCAATGAACCCGCCCGCCAGGTTCGCGCGTTACGGCTGAATCTTCACCGTGCTCACGCCCTCGCCCAGCAGTTCGTACACCTGCGCGATGTCCTCCGCACGCAGCCGCACGCAACCCATGGACTTCTGCTTGCCGATGGACTCCGGGTCGATCGTCCCGTGGATGCCGTAGCCCGACACCGTCGCCGTCTCGCCGACGCCCTCCAGCCCGATCCAGTGCTCACCGATCGGGTTCTTCGGATCGTCCGCCGCGAACTTCTCGCCCGTCCGCGGATTCACCCACGGCGGATTCACGAGCTTCGAGCCCGGCCTCACGCGGAAGTTCCCGATCGGCGTCGCGTTGTTCTCCCCCAGCCCGACCTGGAACGACCGCACGTACACCCAATCGCTCGGCTTGTCCGCCGCGCCCATGAAGATGTCCAATCGATACGCGGACTTCGTCACCACCGCGTGGAACGGCCCGCGCACCAGCTTCAGCTTCCCGCCCAGACGCAGCGCCCCCGCATCGCCCATCTTGTTCACCCGCTGGATCAGCCGCCAATCCGGCGCCAGCTTCTCCTTCTGGTTGATCTTGATCAGACGATCCCCGCTCTGGATCGTGTACGCATACGCGAACGGATCCTGCGGATCGACCCGCGGCGAGAACACCAGGTCCTGGTTGATCACCGTCAGATCGTCCCGCAGCGTGGACCGCTCGCTCTCGGGCGTGCGAGAGTCCAGCAGCGCCCGCGACAACAGCACGCGAGCCGCGACCGCATCGCCCGAGGCGATCTTCGCGCGCCCCGCGTTGATCAAGTCCTGCAGATCGCTCGCCAGCGCCCCCGCGTTCGCCGGAGCGTTCGCGCCCGCCTCGCCCAACCCTCCCACGCCCGCCTTGGGCGGAGCAACCCCGCTCCCCGGCCCCACGCTCGCCTGCGCCGCGGGCACCATGCCCGTGCGCAAGCCGCCCATCTCCGAAGGTGCAGGCTGCGCCAGCTTCGACTCCGGCGCCGCGCTCGCCAGCCCCTGGTGAACCTGCACCGGCTCGGGAATCTTCGGCTTCTCGATCAGCGCCGCCCCGCCGTTCGAAGCCGAAACCGCCGGCGTCGTCGGCGAGCCGCCAGCGCCCCCGGACTTCGACAGCAGCCACACAATCCCCACCGCCGCCACCAGCCCCGCCACGATCAGCAGCACCGGCGTCAGATTGCGATTCGGACGAATACGAGCGGGCCCGCCCGCGTTGGACGTGCGGGCGTATTGCGAGGGCAGCGACATGGGCGTGAATCCTTCCAGGCACCGGCGAGGGGCCTGCCCCGCCGCGCGTGCGTCGGCCCCGTTCCATCAGGGCCCTTGTGCACACTGTATCGACCCGCGCCCCTACGCGCCCTTGAGCACCGCGCGCACACCCGTCTCTGTTGCCAGGAAATCCACAGCAATATCGCGCGCTCCCGTCGGCACGCGATCCATCACCTGCGCCTCGAACGCCACGCCCACAAGCTTCGCCCGACGATCAGGACGCGCCAGAAACCGATCGTAAAACCCGCCCCCGCGACCCACCCGCCGCCCCGACCGATCGAACGCCATCCCCGGCACCAGCACGATGTCGATCGCGCCGACCTCGATCGTCCCGCACGTCTTCTTGGGCTCGCGCAAGCCGTGCTTGGTCGCGATCAGGTCGCGGTCCAGGTCCCGGATCGGCGCCGGATCCATCGACACCGCCGCCCAGTCGATCCGGGGCAGCGCCACGCGCTTCCCGTCCGCCAGACCGGACACGATCAGCTCCGTCAGGTCCGGCTCACCGGGCACCGACTGGAACGCCAGCACCGTCGAGCACACGCCCCAGCACTTGCACGCCGCGATCGCGCGGCAAATGCGCTCCGACGCCTCGACCTGGTCGTGCGCGCTCAGCCGCGCCAGCGCCGATCGCGCTCGCTTGCGGCAGTCCATCTTGGCTTGTTCGAGGGTGTCACTCACGGGAACGGGTGCGTCAAGGGGGAAGGCCAGCATACCTCAACTCCCGCCGCGAATCCTCTTCCGAATCCGTTTCACTTCCTCGAGCCGCTCGCCCAGCACCTTCTCGGCCCCGGACTCCAGGGGTCGGTAGTACGCCCGATCAACCCCCAGATAGTCCTGTCCAGAAACCCCACCGATGCTGCTCCGTCGGGCCTCGTCCCGCACCCCGTGCGAGTACTCGTACGCCTCCGCCCCCGCCGCACCGCTCCCCGCAGACAGTTCCTGCGCTTTCCGCACGTTCCCGTCCTTGATGTGCATCGGCACGGGAACCGTTCGCCCCTCGCGCACATCCTGCATCGCCTCCTCGATCGCCACGTAGCTCGCGTTGCTCTTGGGAGCGAGCGCCAAGTAGCACGCGCATTGGCTCAGTGTGATCCGGCACTCGGGCATCCCCACCCGCTCCACAAGGTCCCACGCCGCCGATGCCACCATGATCGCCCGCGGGTCCGCGTTCCCGATGTCCTCACTCGCCAGGATCGCCAGCCTCCGCGCGACGAACCGCGGGTCCTCACCCGCATCGAGCATCCGCGCGATCCAGTACACCGCCGCGTCGGGGTCCGACCCCCGAACGGACTTGATCATCGCCGACACCACGTCGTAGTGCTCATCGCCCGACCCGTCGTACACCGCCGCCTTCTGCTGGATCGAGTCCTCCGCCACCGCCCGATCGATCACGATCTCCCCGCCGCCCTCGGCCTCTCCGTCCCTCCGACCCTGCATCCCCCCCTGGCTCAGCACCGCCACCTCAAGCGCCGTCAGCGCCCGCCGCGCATCGCCATCGCACTTCACCGCCCACACGTCCAGCGCCTCGTCGCTGGCACGCACCCGCAGCTTGCCGTACCCCCGCTCCTCATCCGCGATCGCCCAGCGCAGCACCCGCACCACGTCCGCCTTGCCCAGCGGCTCGAGCCGGAACAGCGTGCTCCGCGAGACGAGCGCCGAGTTGCACGCGAACAGCGGGTTCTCCGTCGTCGCGCCGATCAGCGTGATCAACCCCCGCTCCACGTCCGACAGCAGCACGTCCTGCTGCGCCTTGGTGAACCGATGGATCTCGTCCAGGAACAGGATCGTCCGCGTCCGCGTCGCCTCCAGCCGGCGTGCCGCCTCGTCGATGATCTCGCGGATCCGCTTCACGCCCACGCTCGCCGCGTTCTCCCGCTCGAACGCACGCCGCGTGTGCCGCGCGATCAACTCCGCCAGCGTCGTCTTCCCCGTCCCGGGCGGCCCGTGGAAGATCAACGACGTGATCGCATCCGCCTTGAGCATCCTCCGAAGCAGCTTCCCCTCACCCAGGATGTGCTCCTGGCCCGCGAACTCGTCCAACGAACGCGGACGCATCCGAACCGCCAACGGCCGCACGCGATCGTGCGCCTCGGCCCGCGAAGGTGCCCAAAGGTCAGACATCGGAAAACGTTAGGGGGCCCGCTCTCCCGAAGACACACGCAAACCGTGCAAAGCCCTGAATGTGTGATCCTCAAGGGACGAATCCCCTCGGTCACCTCCCTCCCCGCATGACTCTCTAACATCCGCCCCTCAACCCCATGCCCAGCGCACTCTCCATCATCCTCGGCTCCGCGCTGGTCCTCATCGCCCTCTCTCTGCTCGGCCTCCTCGCGCGAAAGCTCCTCGACAACCCCATGCGAAACGTCGAGGGCGGCCTCGCCTGGTACTCCACCCGCCTCTACGCACGCCTCTTCCACCGCCTCCGGGTCCTCAACCCACAACTCATCCCACCGCGCGACGCTGGCCCGCTGATCCTCATCGCCAACCACACCGCCGGCGTGGACCCAATCATCCTCCAGGCCGCGTGCCCCGGTCTGCTCCGCTTCGTCATGGCCCAGGACATGCGCCACCCCGCCCTCGAGCCGATCTGGCTCTGGCTCAGAGTCATCTTCGTCGATCGACGCGCGCCCCGCCCCGACGGCCTGCGAGACGCCATCGCCCACCTCAAGCACTCGGGAATCCTCGCCATCTTCCCCGAGGGCGCGATCGAGCGTCCCCACCACACCCTTCGCCCCTTCCAGCCGGGCATCGGCCTGATCATCAAGCGCTCGGGCGCGCTCGTCCAGCCCGTCATCATCCGCGGCACGCCCGACGCACCCTCCGCCTGGGCGAGCCTGCTCCGCTCAAGCAGTGCCACGCTCGAGTTCTTGCCCCCCATCGACTATCGCGAATCACCACTCACGCCCGCCCAGATCGCCCAAGACCTGCACAGCCGCTACGCCCGCTCAACGGGCTGGTCAACAAGCACCTGATCGATCGCCCCCGATGGGCTCAACGCCCAGGCACGAGCCGCATCCCCGGCAGCCGCTCGATCTGTCGCTGGTTCTCGAGTTGCAACGTCAGCATCTGGTTCGCGGCCGCAAGCCGCCGATCCAGCATGTCACGCTCCGCCGCCCCAAGCCCTGCCTGGTTCCGCAGCTGCGTCAACCGACGAATCTCCGCACGCGTCTGATCGATCAGCTGCTGCATCCCCTGCAACTGCAACTGCCGGACTTCGGCCGGCATCTGAACCGGCCTCCGAAGCACGCGATCCCCGATGACCAACTCCTCCGCATCGCCCCGCGCCGCCCCGCGCACATCCCCCGCACGACGCGCCTCGCCCCCCACCACCACGGGGATCGGTTCGCCCTCATCAATCCGCGGGAGCTGACCAAGGCCCTCGTCCACAACACCGCGCCAACTCTCGGGCGCGAACGACACGCGCACCGCCTCGCCGGTGGATTCCTTTCTCCGATACTCACGGCTGCGGTACGACCACGCCGGGCCCAGCAGCTGCTCCAGCGGCGCGAACCCCTCCCCCCCGTACTCGCCCAACCGCACCCGAGTCTTCACCAACTGCCCCGCGCGTGACAACTGCACTTCGATCTCATCGCCCGGATCGTGCGCCACGACCACCGCCCGCAGCGACTCGAACCCGTCCATCTTCACCCCGTCCAGCGCCTCCACGCGATCACCCGCCTGCAGCACACCCGCCGCGGGAAAGTCCGCACGCACGCTCTGCAGCACGATCCCGTGCGTCTCCATCGGCGACGACGTCACGCCCAGCGCCGCGCGTGGCTCGCGCGCAAAGCGCTCCTCCGCGGCCACCATCAACCGACGCCGCGCCTCCACCCCAAGATCGCTCCCGCGCAGCAACTCCTCAAGATCGCGCAACCGCCACGGCGCACCCTCGCGCCCAAGCGCTCGCGTCGCACTCTCGCGCGCCTCGAACTCGTCAGACCCCAGCTCGACGACAAGCTTTTTCAGCTCGCGCACGCCCTCGGCCTCAACGCCCTGCGCACGCGCCAAGGACACCGCCCCTGCCAACACGACAACACCCGCCAGAACCCAGCGAGCCACCCCCCGTCGCAGGTCGCATCCGCACATGCCAAATGCTAGGCGAGCGCCGGACCACCACTCAGCCCCGCCCGTGTGCCCCCGCCCTACTCCCCCACCAGCGCCGTCAGGCGTACCGAGTTCTTCGCCACCCACGCCGCCTTCGCGTCCACCATCTTCAGGAACCCGAGCCCCGACATCCCCGCGAACGAGCCCGTCGCCGCGATCGGCACCGCCGCCTCCACGATCAACGCCTCGATCATCAGCCAGGGAATCGCCTCAAGCTCCACCGTGGACACCACCTGGTCCTTCACCGAGTCGTACCCGCGCACGAACCGCTTGAACCGCCCCTCGTCCAGCGCCGCGGGCCACCGCTCCGGGTCGTGCCCCTGCATCGTGATCGAGAACTGCAAGCACCCGTTCGCGATGTCGATCACACGCGGCGCCAGACGCGCCGTGTCGTAGTCGATCACCGCCACCACCCGCGCATTGCGGAACAGCATGTTCCCGGGGTGCCAGTCCCCGTGGATCGTCTGCTGCGGCCACGAGGAGAACCCGAGATTCTCCACCCGCGCCGCCGCCTCGTTGGAGATCGCCCGCAATCGGTCCAGGATCGCTTTCGTCTCCGCACCGGGCACTCGCTCCTCGATCTGCTTCAGGTGCGCCTCGAGTCCCTTGGCCGCGTGAAACGTCCCCCACGACGGCTGATAGTTCTTGTAGATGAAGCTCCCCAGGATGCGATGGAAGAACGCCAGCGCGCGCCCCGCGTCGCCCGTCGCGTCCAACGAGCCGTCGTACGACTCGCCCGGAATGAACTCGAACAACTCGTAGATGTGCTCGTCCCGCTCGAACATCGTCTGACGCTTGCTCCGCGTCTTGATCAGCTTGGGCAGCGGGTAGTGCCGGCTCGCCAGGTGCTGCTGCAGCGCGTGCGTGTACGCGACGCGCTCCGTCCCGTGCGAGCCCAGCGGGCGACGCTTGAGCAGGAACCGCCCGCGCTCCGTCTTGATCACCGCCTTGGGCGCGCGCCCAGACCCGCGCCGATACTCGCGGATCGATTCGATCACACCAATGTCATAGTGCGAGCACACCACCGCAAGCTCGCCCGCCTCGAAGGTCGCCCTGGGCGGCCGCCCCGTCGCCGGCGCGCCCGCCGCCGCGCTCCCCCCGATCGACGTCGCGCCCGGATCGTGCAGCGGCGCGACAGGAAACGACCCCGTCTCCATGTTGCCCGCCGAACCCGGAACCCCGCTCATCGATGAGCCCGACGACAGCGCAACCCCGGCCGGGTTTGGGCTGCCCATCGGCAGCGAGGAATCGGACGGATTCGACGGCTTGGCCCCACTCATCGGAGCGTCTATTCGCCGCCCGAACGCACGCCGTTCCAGAGATTCGCCGTCTGAGGAGGTCACCGCACGACACTCCAAACAGCACACGAACCGTTCGCCGCGGCCACTGGCTCTACGCCACGCCGCTCAACGTCTTATTCGACGTTCTGGACCTGCTCCTTGATCCGATCGATCGCCCCCTTCACCTCCACGATCGCCCGAGAGATCTCCGAATCGGGCGATTTGCTCGCGATCGTGTTCGCCTCACGCAGCATCTCCTGCGTCAGGAAGTCCAGCGTCCTCCCCACTGGCTTCTCGGAGTTGTTCGACAGCAACTGCGCGAACTGCTCCATGTGCCCCGACAGACGCATGATCTCCTCGGCGATGTCCGTCCGCTCCGCGTACACCGCGATCTCGCGGATCAGCTCCACCGGCTCCACGCGCATCCCCGCCGACGACAGCAGCGTCTCGATCCGCGTCTTCAGACGCTGCTCGTACACCGCCACCACCTCCGGCGCCTTGCCCTTGATCATCGACAGGTTCGACTCGATCAGGTCCCGGTGCTTGAGCAGCTCCTCGCGCAACGGGCGACCCTCCGTCTCGCGCATCCGGATCAGCCCCTGCACCGCCCGCTCCAGCAGCGGAAAGAACGCCTCTCGCGCACGCTGCAGGCGCGCCTCCTCGTCCGCCGGCGGCTGCAGCACGCCCGGCAGCGACAGCAGCGCCCCAAGGTCGATCTTCACCTCTCCGCCCGCCACCTGCGGCGCCTTGCGCAACTGCTCGATGTACCGCGCCATCGCCGAGTGATTGATCTCGTGCGCCGCGCCCGACGACGTGTCCGTGCACGACGCCGTCACCGTGATCGTCCCCCGCGCCACCCGCGCACGCAGGATGCTCTCCATCTCCGCCTCGAGCCCCTGGAACTCGTCGGGAAGACGGATCACCGCCTTAAAGAACTTCGAATTGAGCGAGCGAACCTCGACGAAGTAGTGCGCCGAGCCGACCTGGGACGACGCCTCGCCGAATCCAGTCATGCTCCGGATCACGCGCACCTCCGTCGCGACCCAAAGGCCGCGATCACTGCACCCGCGCCATCGATCACTTGGGCGCCGCGGGCGTGGCGGGCTGAGTCGTTCCCCCCGCGGGCTTGGGCGCCTCACCAGCGGGCGCCGCCGGAACGGGAGCGGGCTGGGCCGCACCACCACCCGGAGCCGCAGACTCACCGGGCTTGGTCTCCGCAGGCTTCGTCTCCGCGGGCTTGGTCTCCGCCGGCGCGCCGTCCGCGGGCTTGTTGTCGCCTGGCGTCGTTGCGCCCGCCGGAGCGGTCGTGGTTGGCGCCGGCGTCTGAGACCCCTGCGAGCGTGGAGTCGCCGCCGTGCCCACCGCGAAGTTCAGCCCGATCGCAAACCCGAGATAGATCACAAACATCGTGATCGTGGCAATCGTCAGCGCATCGCCGGTCTTGGTGCCGAACGCCGTCTGCCCGGAGCCCGCCCCGGACCCGAACGCGCCGGCCAGCCCGCCACCCATCGGGCGCTGGATCAGCACCGTCAGGATCATCAGGACGCACACGATCAGGAACAGGACGACGAGGATGTTGGTGACGATCGGATTGATCTGCGCGAGCGTGGAAAGCATGGTCCGGGGGTTTCCTTCCGAGAGAGGGAAGGATAGGCGCTTCCCCCCGTCTTCACGCGCCCGAGCGAGCCGCCGCCGCACGCACGATCGAGGTGAACTCTGGGGCCTTGAGCGAGGCCCCACCGATCAAGCCCCCGTCCACATCGCCCTGGGCCATCAGCTCCCGCGCGTTGCTCCCCTTCATCGACCCGCCGTAGATGATCCGCACCCGCGACGCGATGTCCGCGCTGTAGAGGTCCGCCAGCACGCGACGGATCTTTCCCTGCGCGTCCTGCGCGTCGTTGGGGCTCGCCGTCCGCCCCGTGCCGATCGCCCACACCGGCTCGTACGCGACGATCAGACGATCCACGTGCTCGGCCGGCACGTCCCGCAGACCCAGGCGCACCTGCTCCTCGTTCACCATGTCCGTCCGCCCGTCCTCGCGCTCCTCGAGCTTCTCGCCCACGCACAGCACGCACTCGAGTCCCGCGGCGAGCACCGCGCTCGTCTTGCGGTGCACGAGGTTCTCGCTCTCGCCCAGCACGTGCCGGCGCTCCGAGTGCCCCGTGAGCACGACCGACACGCCGCAGTCGCGGAGCATCGCGACCGACACCTCTCCCGTGAACGCGCCGTCGGGCTCGAAGTACGCGTCCTGCGCGCCCAGCTTCACCGCCGAGCCACGCTCACGCAGGATCGAGCCCACCGCGAGCAGGTACGGGAACGGCGGGAAGACCGCCGCGTCCACGCCCTGCAGGCCCACGAGCCCGTCCACCACGCCCCGCGCCAGCGCCTGCGCGCCGCCGCGATCGGTGTTCATCTTCCAGTTGCCGCCAACGAATGGTCTGCGTGTGCTCATGGGGCGCGAGTGTATGGGCGACGCGGCCGCACGTCCGCGCGCTAGAGTGCCCCGGGATGCCCGGACGGGCGTCCGCACCAGTGGAGCATGCGATGTCCGTGTCGTCTATGGATCGTGGCGTCAGCGCCGAGGAGGTCGTCTCGCACATCCGCAGCGGGATGAAGGTGTTCGTCCACGGGTCGTGCGCCACGCCCACGCCGCTGCTCGAGGCGCTGGCCCGACGGACGGACCTTGAGGGCGTACGCCTGTACCACCTGCACACGATGGGCCCGGCCCCGTTCGCCCAGCCCGGCATGGAGCGCCGGTTCACGTCCATGTCCCTGTTCGTGGGAGAGGCCGTGCGGACCGCCGTCGCCCAGGGGCGCGCCGAGTTCATCCCTGTGTTCCTCTCGGACATCCCGCACCTGTTCCGCTCGGGCACCATCCGCCTCGACGCCGCGATCGTCCAGCTCTCGCCGCCGGACTCGCACGCGATCTGCTCGCTGGGCACGGCGTGCGACGCCGCCCGCGCCGCGGTGGACTCGGCGCCGCTCGTGCTCGCGGAGATCAACGCGCGCATGCCCCGCACGCTGGGGAACACGTCCGTGATGCTCTCGGGCCTGCGCGCGTTTGTCCGCACGGACCGCCCGCTGCACCTGCACCGGACGCGCCCGCCGAACCCCATCGAGTCCCGCATGGGCGAGCTGATCGCGGACCTGATCGAGGACGGCTCGGCGCTGCAGATGGGCATCGGGGCGGTGCCCGACGCGGTGCTCGCGCGCCTGGGCAACAAGCACGAGCTGGGCGTGCACACGGAGATGTTCTCCGACGGGGTGATCCCGCTGGTCGAGGGCGGCGTGATCACCAACCGCCTCAAGAGCGTGCACCCGGGACGCCTGGTGACGAGCTTCGTGCTGGGCTCGCAGCGCCTGATGGACTTCGTGGACGACAACCCGCTGGTCGAGTTCCACCCGTGCGATCGAACGAACGACACCGCGCTCATCCGCAAGAACGACCGGACCGTCGCGATCAACTCGGCGCTGTCGATCGATCTCTCCGGGCAGGTCAACGCGGACTCGATCGGGCACGACATTTACTCGGGCATCGGCGGGCAGATGGACTTCATCCGGGGCGCGGCGCTCTCGCGGGGAGGGAAGGCGATCGTCGCGCTGCCCTCGACGTACGGCAGCCCGGACAAGGGCGGGCTGCGTTCGCGGATCGTGGCTGAACTGGCCCCGGGCGCGGGCGTCGTGACGACGCGCGGGCACGTGCACTGGGTGGTGACGGAGCACGGGGCCGTGAACCTGCACGGGCTGAGCCTGCGCGAGCGCGGCGAGGCGCTCGTATCGATCGCGCACCCGGACTTCCGCGCGGAGCTGCGGCGGAGCCTGGCCCGCGTGCGGCACTTTGCGATGTGAGTGGAGCGCCGGGCGTGGGGCGCGAGCTCCCGGTTACGGGATGATCGCGTTGTCCTTGCGCAGGGGCGAGTCGGTGGGCCCGAGGACGGACCACCAGGACTGGCTCGCGACGCGGAGCGTCGAGCGCGACGGCAGGTAGTACGAGGGGTTGGCGCTCTGGGCGTTGTCCAGGGCCTCGACGTGCCCATCGAACATCGCGGCGTTCATCTTCTTGCCGTGGCGGAGGGAGATGCGCTTGGTGAGGTCCGTGGGCGCGCCGTTGACGCGCTCGTAGTTCTCGCCCGAGCCCATGAAGGCGTTGCCACGCGAGAGGAAGTTGCCCTGGGGCGTGCCCGAGAGCCCGGAGCCGTTGGTGACGGTGGAATAGTCGAAGCCGGAGATCGACGAGTTCCAGTAGCGGGCGCCCTCGAAGGACATGATCTTCTTCGCGAGCGAGGAGCCGACCTGATCGACCTTGGGCTGGTAGCCCTTGGGGAGGACGACCGGCTCGCCGGCGGTGCACGTCTCGGCGCCGCGCGGTATGCCGGTCGCGCCCTGTGCGTACACCTGGAAGTAGGCGGGGATGAGGTAGCTGAGCGTGAGGGGCTGGTCGCCGTTGGCCTGCTCGATGGGCAGCGGCTGCCCGGAGAACCGCGACTTGTAGCGCACGGTGTTGGTGGGACAACGGAACTTGGTCATGCAGATCTCCTGGAACTTCAGGAGCTGGTCCGTGGGGAAGTTGAGGTTCTCGCCCAGCAGGGGG
Organism: uncultured Phycisphaeraceae bacterium; assembly: GCA_964399625.1. Taxonomy (GTDB): domain Bacteria; phylum Planctomycetota; class Phycisphaerae; order Phycisphaerales; family UBA1924; genus CAYNSB01. The sequence goes on along the minus strand of CAYNSB010000060.1, from coordinate 2,082 downwards.
GAGACGAAGTCCCAGTCCTGGCATGGGGTGCTGCGACCCTCGGAGTAGGCGGCGCCGTTGTTGAGCGCGGCGCCCGACGTGTTGGGACCGACCAGGAAGCCCTTGTTGTCCGTTTCGTACGCGGCCTGCGCGAGGACGAGGGATCGCATGGTCGCCTGGCAGGCGACGCCACGCGCGGCCTCGCGGGCGCCGGCGAGCGAGGGGAGGAGGATTCCGATGAGGATCGCGATGATCGCGATGACGACGAGGAGCTCGATGAGGGTGAAGGCGCGGCGCAGGGTGGTCACGTCTCGGGCTCCTCTTGGCAGTGAAGCACTGATTCTACCGCGGTTCGAGGGCTGCGGCTGCGAAACTGGGTGATCGAGGGGGTCGGATTTGTGTTCAGAGTTGGTGAACCCGGGAGGAGTTGGGTGGCGGACGGGCGGATGGGGATCGGCGGGCTTGGCGGGGGAAGCGAGATTCTCGGATGGTGAAGATGTTGGCGCTTGCGGGCGCGCCCTTGCAGAATGGGCGCGGGCGCTCGGCTTATGGGGCGACGCCGGGACGGGTGAACGGGCGCGGAGCATGGCCGCGGCGGACTTGCGCGAGGTCTCGTCGCGGATGGTCGGCTCGACGTTGGCGGCGAGGCGCGTGAGGGTGCTCAGGGCGAGATCGGCCTGCGCAGCGGCGAGCAGGCGCGTGCGATGGTTGTGCATCGATTCCAGGCGCGCGAGCAGAGATTGGGTTTGGGGTTCCTCGTACCAGTTGAGAAGGTCGGTGATGGGGATGTTGTGCTTGCGCGCGATGGCGGGCAGGGTGTAGTCGGGGGAGAGAAAGTCGAGGAGGAGAAGAGACGGAGAGATGGAGAGACGAAGAGACGGAGTGGGGGGAGGAGCGGGATTCGGGAGACGGGATTCGGCATCCGGGGCCGTGGTGTGGGGGTGGATCGATGATGATGGTGTGTTGCTCAGGCACATGCGTGGATGATGGAGCGCGGCCGGGCTGGTGCAAGGGGGAATGGGCGCAGGACCGCGAGAGTGCGCGCGGGGAAGGTCGATGAGAGAGAATTTGCAACGCGAAGGACGCGAAAACGCGAAGGGGGCGTTCACGGCGAGGCGTGCGTGGCGGTGCGTGCGATCGGAACGCTTCGTTCTTGGCGATGAGGCTACTCGAGCAGCGTGTTCGTTCGGGCGCGGCGCCATCCGCGAAATTGCCACTGTGACGGCCATCCCGCGATGCGAAGTTGAGGCCGCACCGTGATGGGCCACATTTGATCGGAACTCACTTCCAATGTGCGGTAAACGAGTCCGATCCGAGCCATGGCCTGTTCATCTGAGAGATACTGCTCGACAGCAATGCTGAAACCGATGCGCCAACTCTCCACATAGATGATTTGGCTGTAGTCCGAGGGGATCGGCACCTTGCATATGCGCGCCGCGGGTTGATCGAGCCACAGGTCCGAGTCGTGGGTGCGTTCTTCTCCAAACTCCGATGCCGACACCCAAACCACTCCGGGCACGACCTTCCCGCAATTCATCGTCATTGAGCACGCGACCCCGCCGAAGAACTCCCTCGACTGAATCGGAAGGGTCCCCTTGTAAGGGCGCATTGTCGCTTCGGTTTGACCTGGGATGCCTTCCTCGTCGAAGCAAAACTCCCAGGCGGGAAAGCGTTTCCAATCCCGAATTCGCAACCTGCCCGCATCCTTGCGAACCCGCCACGGGTGACTTAGTTTGTACAGCCAACCTCGCAACAGTCCTTACCCCCTCGGTCCCGCGTTGCGGACGGCGTCGGGCATGTCGAACTTGGCGTCGTTCTCGCGGAAGAGTTTGGCGAGTTTCTTGGCCTGGGTGTCGTAGGCCGCGCCGTCCTTCCAGGTGTTTCGCGGCTGGAGGACCTCGGGCGGGACGGCGGGGACGGCATCGGGGAGCGGGAGGCCGAAGATGGCGTCGGGAGTGAACTTGGCCTTGTTGAGCGAGCCGTTGAGGATGGCGGTGACCATGGCGCGGGTGTAGGCGAGCTTGAAGCGAGCGCCGACGCCGTAGGCGCCGCCGGACCAGCCGGTGTTGAGGAGCCAGACGTTGGCGTTGTGCTTGGCGACCT
>CAYNSB010000059.1:1650-18502 GCA_964399625.1 uncultured Phycisphaeraceae bacterium | reverse complement strand
GTGCGCCATGGTCGTGCCGCGCTCGATGCTGGTGCCCATCGAGTACCCGTTGTTCTCGACGATGTAGATGACGGGGATGTTCCACAGCCCAGCGAGGTTCATAGCTTCATGGAGGGCGCCCTGGTTGAGTGCGCCGTCGCCGAGGAACGCGAGGGCGACTTTCTTCTTGGCTTTGGTGCCGTCTAGGGCTTTGCCGAGGACCTCCCACTCGTACCGAGCCGCGAAGGCCAGCCCGGTGCCCAGCGGCGTCTGCGCGCCGACGATGCCGTGCCCGCCGAAGAACCAGTGGGGCTTGTCGAACATGTGCATCGACCCGCCCTTGCCCTTGGCGCACCCGGTGATCTTGCCGAACATTTCGGCCATGCATGCCTTGGGATCCATGCCTCGAGCGAGGGCATGCCCGTGGTCGCGGTAGGCGTGCACGATCGGATCGTCGGGCTCCAGTGAGCGGATGGTGCCCACCGCGACGGCCTCCTGACCGGTGTACAGGTGGCAGAAGCCGCCGATCTTGGCCTGCTGGTACTGCTGTGCGCAGCGGTTCTCGAACTCCCGGATCAGCATCATGTCGCGGAGCCACGCGATGAGGGTGGAATCCGGAACGAGGGAGGAGGGACGCGCCTCGCCCTTGGGAGCGGAGAGCGGCTTGGTGGGTGTCATGGTCATTGGGGATTCGTGGGGGTCAGGGTTCTCGATGCCCGGTCCCCAACGGTAGCGGTTCCACGTCAAAGAAACAAAGGCCCCCGCACGCGGGAGCCCTTGGGGTGAACACTGCATTGTGGCCGCGGTCAGGGCTGAGCGGGGCGCTCGCCGGACTTCTCGCTGAGCGCACGCTCGGGCGCATCGACCTGAGACTGGAGGAGCACCAGCGCGAACTGCAGCTGCAGGTCGGGGCCGGCGAGCGGATTGCCCGTGTCCGTGGCTCGCTCCTCGGGCTTGGCGTCGGCGCCGATCTTCGGCTGCGTGCCGTCCTCAAGAATGACGTCGGCGTTGGCCCGCTGGCGGAGCGCCTCCACGACCTGCTCGGGCAGCATCTCGACGGCCAGATCGGGCTCCACGCCCCAGACGGTCGCCCCCGGGCGGCGGTGGATGAGTCGCCCGCCGGGCAGGTGGTAGTAGTTGGTGGTGACCTTGATCGCGGCCTGCGCGCCGGTGATAGGCAAGGGCCAGACGTTCTGCACGGATCCCTTGCCGTAGGAGCGCTGCCCGATGACGATCGCCTTCACGAGCCCGGCGCGGGCGTAGTCCTGGATCGCGCCCGACACGATCTCGGAGGCGGAGGCCGAGCCCTCGTTGATCAGCACCGCAATCGGAATCCCGGCGAGGGTCGCCTCGCCGCGCTTGGCACGCTGCGCCTCGACGACGTCGCCGTTCTTCTTGTGCGTTGAGACGATGACGTCCGCGAACTGATTGTTGCGGGTGGGCTCGATGAAGCGGTTGGCGATCTCGACGGCCTTGTCCAGGAGTCCGCCGGGATTGAACCGGAGATCGAGGATCACGCCGCGCACGCCGTCCTGCTTCATGCGGTCGATCGCGGCGCGAAGGTCCTCGGCGGTGGGCTCGGCGAACTGCGACAGACGCACGTACCCGACCTTCCGGGTCGAATCGATGAACCAGTCCCAATCCGCCTCGTGCGGGCCGTTGCGCTTCCAGCCACGCACCGTGTGCACGGGGATCTGCTTGCGGACGAGCTCGAACTCGAGCTCCTTGGACGTGGGCTTGCCGTCGTCGCCCGTCACCTCTCGTTCGATCGTGAGCTTCACCTTGGTGTCAAGGGGGCCCGTGATGTTGTCCACGGCCTGATCGAGCGTGAACCCGACGGTGGAGTTGCCATCGACCTTGCGGATGATGTCGCCGCGGCGCATGCCCGCGCGCTGGGCGGGAGTTCCGTCGATGGGAGTGACGACTCGAACGTTCTGGAGCGGGTCCTGCTCGATCTGCACGCCCACGCCGTAGAAGTGGCCCTGGGTGGTGCGCTGGAAGCGAGCGATCTCGTCGGGCCAGATGATGGCGCTGAACTCATCGAGGGCATCCATGCCGCCGTTGCCGAACTCGTGCATGAGCACGTACTGGGGCAGGCGGATGGACTTCTCGTTGCTCGCGGCGATGCGATCGATGACGCGCTGCAGGTCGCCGAGCCCGGCGTCGGCCTTCAGGCCCTGGAGGCGTTCATCCTCGTCGCGCAGCACGCGGAGGAACGCCTCGCGAGCGCGCTCGTCCTTGAGGGACGGGAACGTCCGGACAAGGTCGTCCGTCGTGACGAGCGTGCGCACGGCCTCGAGCCCGTCGCGCAGCACCGTGACCCACGGCACCTGCTCGACGTGACGGGTCGCGGCGTTGGCGAGCGCTCGCGCCACCATGATCTCGTCCACGCCCTGGAGCTTCACGCGGAAGTCGTCGCCCACCGGGTTGTACGGCGGCAGAGGACGGAAGTCGTCCTCGCTCTCGCCCTCGGCCTTGGCGGTCTGCTCCGGCTTGCGGTGCTTCTTGACGTACTCGATCTCGGCGTTGCGGCGTTCGTTGCGAAGCTCCCAGAATCGCTGGGGGGCGTAGGCGCGGATCATCTCCAGCCTGCGCCGCTCGCGCTGCACATCGTCCTTGTACGACATCTCGTCCACGAGGAGGTTGAGGCGGTAGTAGAGCTCGCTGGCCATCATCCAGTCCCCACGCGTTTCGGCGGCGCGAGCGGACGTGGCGGCGCGGGCGACGAGGCCCTTGATCTTCTCGTCCTGCAGAAATGCCTTCTTGTCGCCCGAGAGCATCTGCAGGGCGACCGCCGAGCGGAGGGCGGACGAGATCGAGAGGTCGTTGCCCTCTTCGGCGAGGGAGCGCTCGAGCTCCTCGCGGATCTTGCCCGTCTGCTCGGCACGCTTCTTCTCGCGCGCCTCGACGTTGGCCCGAAGGGCACGCACGGTCTCGGCGAGGGACGGGTCGTTGGGGGCGGCGTCGAGGGCCGCGAGGACATCCTCGGCCTTGCCCAGGTTCGCGACGCTCCACAGGCGTGCCGACCACTCGGCTCGAGAGGGTGCCGCAGTCGCGACGATCGCGGGCTGCTCCGCGACGCCTTGGGCGAGCGCGGGCGTGACCCACGACGGCGCGAGAACCACCCCCGCCACGGCGACCAACGCAGCCGGACGGAGCGAACGACGAAGGAACTCTCTCATGAACGCCTCCGGGCGGCACCCCGCCCGTTGAGTCGACCTGCCTCGTGGACCCGGGTTCCGCTCGGCCCTCGGATCGCTCCGACATCGGCCGTCCACGCACCACCGTTGGGGTTTCGCACCTGCCAGACGCGGTGTTCCATGATATCGGTCCCTACGCCGCCGGCCCCCGAGTGGTTTGCGGCCCTTGCACCTCAGTACGAAGATGCGCGGCGGAGCGCGTTCCGACATGGGGCTGCTACCCCACGCCTACGCCGCGGCCCTTCGCTTGGATGCGCGCCAGACCCCGCCCGAAAGGACGAGGATCGCCAGTACCGCGATCATCGCGAGCAGGAGCGGCTCGAACGAGCGCTCGGACGCGACGCCTGCTGAAATGAGCCCGCCCGCGACAAGCCCGCATGCGGGGCCCACGGTGTATCCCACTCCGATCAAGGCCTCGTGCGTGCCACCCGCATCGACCTCGGAATGACCGACGGCCATCGCGTAGTAGATGGCGCCGGTGTAGATCGTGGACATTCCCACGCCGAAGACGAACAGGCTCAGGACCAGCGCGACAAGCCCCAGATTGCCCGTGTCAAACCGCGACACGAGCGCCGCACCCGCGAAGCCGAGCAGGAGCAGGGCGCCGCCCGCGAGGGGCATGGTCCACGATCCGTGCCAGCGGTGCCAACGTTCGAGGGTGAGGAACGTGAGGACGCGGGCAACGATCCATGTCGCGGCCAATCGCACCTGCCACGCGGGATCGATCGGAAACCGAGCGAAGGTTTCGGGCATCATGGGACACAGGGCGCTGCAGACCATGTAGCACGTCGGGAGGAGCACGCGAAACACCGCGAGCAATCGCGGGTAGTTCGGCGGCACGGGGCCGTGCACCTCGTCGAGGTGCTCGCCCGGTTCGCTCCGAAAGAACACGAGCACGAGAAGGGCGATCGCGTGGACGCCGCCAAGCCCGGCGAGGGCGAGGGTCGGGTGCGGCTTCACGACCGGCGCCATCGCCCAGTACGCGACGACCAGGGCCGTGGACCAGACCACGTTCCACGTGCCCAGCGCGCTGCGGAGGCGTGCGCCCGATCTGCCCCCCGAGAGGAACGACTCGATGAGGGGCCAGAACATTCCGCTGAGCGGGCTGTAGGCGATGACCAGGATCCAGATCGTTGCCACGGGCGGGAGTTCGCGCGCCTGAATGCGGGCGATGGCCAGAGGCATCACGCACAGGGCGGCCATCAGCACCATGAGCAGCGCGAGCACCCCGCGCGACGAGACTCCCAAGGTGCGGAGCGCGCGCGTCGCGCGGCTCGCCCCGGCCGCACCCACGATGTACGTGATCCCCAGCAAGAGCGCGAGCCAGAAATTCTGGTTCCGCGAGAACCCGAACCCCTGGGACGTGATGAACGCAATCCCGTTGGTGACCAGCCCGGTCCCCAGCGAGTTGAGGAAGCTCATGGTGTGGACCGCGAGCAGGGGCGTGCAGGCCGCGGAATCGGCGCCTGGGAGGGCGGGAGCCGATGCCGTGCCGCCTTGGTTGGACTCCGCGATGCTCAAGGGGGGCACGCTCCGGTAGGCCTCGCATGGGTTGCTTCCAGGCGGGGCGGATCGTAGCATCGGGTCGTTCGGCGCTGTCAGTGCAGCGAAGAGCGCACTGGGTGCCAAACGTTGTTCCCGTAGCTCAACTGGATAGAGCGCTGCCCTCCGAAGGCAGAGGTTACAGGTTCAACTCCTGTCGGGAATGCTTCGCCGGACGCGCCTCGGGGAGGTTCTCGCCTTGGACCGGGCGCTGATGCGCAGCTCGCATGCCGTTCCGAACTTTGCGCAGATGGCGTGATCCGAGCACGCGCTGTTCCTGGCCGTGCACGCTCGCCGTCCGTGGAAGATGAGCAGGTGCGACAGCTCGCACCACGATTCGCGCGGGAACAGCGCCATGAGCCAGCGCTCGATCGCGGCGACGCTCGCGCCCTGCGGCGCCAGCCCCAGACGCTGGGACAGTCGCGTCACGTGCGTGTCGACCACCACACCCACGTTGATGTTGAAGCAATTGCCCAGAACGACGCCGGCGGTCTTGCGGGCCACGCCATGCAGGGCGAGCAGTTCGTCCATGGTCTGCGGCACCTGGCCCGCGTGATGCTCGACAAGAGCACGCATCGCCAGGTGCAGGGCCTTGGCCTTGTTGCGAAAGAAGCCGAGCGTGCGGATGTAGGGCTCGATCTCCTCGGGCGTGGCGCTCGCGTAGTCGGCGGGCGTGGGATAGCGGGCGAAGAGCGCTGGCGTGGCCTTGTTCACCGAAACGTCGGTCGTTTGGGCGGAGAGGATGGTCGCGACGAGCAGCTCGTGCGGCGTGGTGTAACTGAGCTCGCAGTGCGCGTCCGGGTATGACGTGCGAAGGGCCTCCAGCAGCGACAATGCCCGGGCGCGCTGCGCGGGAGCGACCTTGGGAAGTTCGATGTCCAGGTCGGGAAAGGGGCGCTGCGTGCGAGCGGGGCCTTCCTTCCGCGTCTGGCGTGATCGCGCCTTTGCCTTGGGTTTCTTTCGATCGCCGGTCATAGGGCGACCTTTCGCCGCTCTGGCACATCGCCGCCAACCGGAGCGACGCACACGAGCAGCGCGAGGGCCACGAGAACAGCCTGCGCGTACAAGAGCTTGCTCGCGGTGGGGTGGTCCGCATCGAACGCGGCCCGGTGGGCATCGGCGGCCTGAACGTTCCCGGCGCGAGCGTCGCTCCAGAACGCGCCCAGCTCCGCGTTCATGCGCGGATTCAGAACTCCAAACTTGAATCCCATGATGGCAAGCATCCCCACGTAGAGCACCCCGCGAGCAGCGCGGACGCGACGCTCAAGAACGGTCGCCTGTCGCGATGCACGCACGAGATCGAGCGTGAACGCGATGATGGCTACTACGAGCGTCGCCGCCAGCGCCGCCTCTGCCACGCGAAAGACACGGGCCATCACCTGCCCCGCGGCGATGCGATGGTGGTCGCTGGGGTACGACGCAAACTCGGGCAGCGAGGGTTGGAGGGCCTTCATGGTCGGGAAGGCGATCGCCGCCGCGGCGCCCGTCATGACCAGCACGCCCAGCGCGACCCCCAACATGCCCGCCTGGATCGTGCGCAGCGTTCGCGGCCTCATGGGCGATCGTACCGCCTACAACTTGCTCCATGGAATCTGGCGTTCCCCTCTCCATCTCCATCGCCGGGCTTCTGCCCGAGGCGGGCACTCCGTGGACAAACGCCGCGGGGCGCATCGACGCGCGAGCGGCGATCGAGTGGGTCGCGGGCTGCGGCGTGCGCGGCGTGCAGCTCGACGCGACGCTGGACTCCATCCGGCCGCGCCAGCTCGACCGATCGGCTCGACGCGATCTTGCGTCCATTCTGCGTCGCCAGGAGCTCTCGCTCTCGGGCGTGGATCTTTGGATCCCCAGCGAGCACTTCGTCGAGCCCGCCCACGCCCAGCGCGCGATCGACGCGCTGCTCGCGGCGATCGAGTTCGCGGGCGAGCTGACGCCGCTTGTCGGCGCGGGCTCTCGCGCCATCGTCAGCACACTGCTGCCCGAGCTCCTTGATGGGGGCGTGCTGGCGGAGATCGAGCGCTTCGCGGGCCGGCTGGGCGTGCGCGTCGCGAACCATCGCCCAGAACGCGATCGACCGGCGCAGAGCGCCCCTGTCCTTCTTGCACGCGGAGTTCCCACGATCGGCGCGGGCGTGGACCCTGCCGGAGCCCTGCTCGCCGGGGTCGATCCGGCGCAGATGGTGGTCCACGCGGGCGAGCGTCTCGTGTCGCCACGCCTCTCCGATGCGTCCACGACGGCGCGCGTCGAACCGCTCGCCCGAGAAGCACGCCTCGACTTGCTGGCGTATCACGTCGCGTTGACCACGGTCGGGCACGCCGCGCACCGCGTCATCGACGTGCGGGGCGTGGCGGACCAATCACGCGTGCCCGCGGCGTGGATCGAGCGCCTCGAAAGAACGCTGCCTTGACGATCGCAGAAATCAGGGTGCGGGCTTGCGATTGGCGTCGGCGATAGGCTCGCCCTGCGTATCGACCTCGACCGGCGCGGGCAAGCCAAGGTCCTTGATCTGCTCGAGGATCAGCCCCTTGTCGCCGACGAGCACGAGCACTCCGCGGTCCAGGTCCAACGCCTTGGGCGAGAGCGCGTTGAGCTGTGCCGCGTTGATTGCGGCGCCCGCGGCGAGGTCCTTGGCGATCGTGTCGAACGGAAGATCGCAGCGCGAGAGCTCGCCCGCCACCCCCAGGATCTGACGCAGACCCTCGAACGACTGCACCGTTTCGGTGCGGATCGTCTCGCGGGCCTTGGTCACCTCGGCCTCGCTCAGATCGCCGCCCGAGGCAGCCCGGAGACGCGCGAACTCGGCGAGGAACTCCTTCAGCGACGCGCCCGTAACTTCGGACTTGACGGACGACGAGGCGATGAAGTACCCGTTGTTCGGGCCTTGGATCACTCTCGAGCCCGCGCCGTAGGTGTACCCATGGTGCTCGCGCAGGTTCTGGTTCAGGCGGCTCGTGAACGAGCCACCAAGCGCCGTGTTCATCAGGCGGTACGCGACACGTTGCGCATCGCTCGCCTTGGGCGCGGGGGCCATGAATCGGATGACCGTCTGCACCGCGTCCGGACGGTTCACCAGCAGGACGCGCATGCCCGGAGCGGCCGGCGCGAGCACCGCATAGTCGCGCGTATCGCTGGACCGCATCGACCAGCCGGATTTCCAGTCGCCCAAAACTTTGTCCAGGGCGACGCGTGCTTCCTCGGGCGTGATGTCGCCCGCGACCATGACCGTCGCGATCTCCGGGCGCACGAGCGAGGCGTAGCTCGCTCTCAGGTCCTCGAGCGTGAGCGGCTCGACCGTGGGAATAGTCCCGGACACAGGCCATCCGTACGGATTCGCAGCACCGAACATAGCGCGCAGGCCCACGCGCGCCGCAACATTCGTTGGCTCCTCGTCTGCCTGGCGGAGATTGTCCAGCGTCTGCCGCTTCACTCGATCAAAGTCGGCGGGCGCGAAACGCGGGCGACGGATCGCATCGGACAGCAGTTCCGCGGACTTGCCCAGGTTTCGCTTGAGCGTCTCCATGCTCACGGTGAGCGTCTCGTGCCCGGCCCCAGCGCTCATGCTGGCGCCCAGGCTCTGCAGGGCCGACGAGAACGCCAGCGTGTCGCGCTCGCCGGCGCCCTCATCGAGCATGCTCGCCATGAGCTCCGTGGCCCCCGCCTTGGCCGGGTCCAGCAGCGGCGTGCCCGGCTTGAACTGAACGGAGATCGCGACCAGCGGCAGCTCGGGCTTGGTCCACACCTGAAGAGGAATGCCGTTGCTCAGCTTCGCACTCGTGGGCGCCAGCGGCGTGAACTCGCTTTGCGGGGCCGGACCGGGGCGAGCGTCTCGCGGCGAGGGGCCACGCTCGGGCTCCTCGGGGAGCGTTCGAATGATCGCCCGCGCGTTCAGATCGATGACACGCGCCGCGACCGCGCGGACCGCCTCCGCCTTCGCGTTGCGGAAGCGATCGAGGTCGCGCGCGAACGAGTTCGGCTCGCCGAAGTAGTACTCATACTCGTTGAGCTTGTCGGCCTTGGCCAGGAGCGACTGGAGCTGGCTCAGCTTGCCCTTCTCGACGCTCGTCTTCCGCTCGTCGAGCTCGGCGGACGTGGGCCCGTCCTTGACGAATCGCGTCAGTTCCTCGTCGACGATGGACTCGATGCGTCCCAGGTCCGCCCCCGGCTTGCCATAGACCATCACCTGGAACAGCGACCCGAGTCCCGCACCGCTCTGCGACGCGGAAACTTCGACGGCGAGCTTCTCATCGATCACCAGGCGCTTGTACAGACGGCTGTTCTTGCCCGAGGCGAGCACCAGAGCCGCAAGGTCCATCTCCGCGTCACCCTCGGCGAACACCGCTGGCGAGTGCCACGCCATGAGCACCATGGGCAACTGCACCTTGTCGAGCATCGTCGTCCGCACGACGCCCGAGAGCTTCGCGGGGGGCTCCATGCGTCGCGCGACGTCCGCACCCCGGGGCAGCGTGCCGAAGAGTCGCCCGATGTGCTCCTTGATCGCGGCCGAATCGAAATCACCCGCGACGACGAGCGTGGCGTTGTTCGGGACATAGAACTTCGCGAAGAAGTCCTTCACGTTGTTGACGTTGGCCGCCTCGAGGTCCTGGTGCGTGCCGCCCACGTTGAAGTGATACGGGTGCCCCGCGGGGTACATGTACTGGGTGATGTAGTCCTGGGCCTTGCCGTAGGGAGTGTTCTCGACCGTCTGGCGCAGCTCGTTGCGAACGACATCGCGCTGGCGGTCGAGCTTGGCCTTGTCCATGGAGCGACCCAGGTCCTCGAGGCGATCGGCGTCGAGCCACAGCAGCGTGGGCAAGAGCGAGGCGGGGCCCCACGAAAAGTAGTTGGTGCGGTCGAGCTCGGTGCTCGCGTTGTTGGCACCGCCGCTCGTTTCCATCAGGATGTCGAAGTCGTTTCCGGGCACCCGTTGTGTGCCCATGAACATGAGATGCTCAAAGAGGTGCGCAAAGCCGGAGCGTCCCGCGGGTTCCTCTCGTGCGCCCACGCGGTACCAGATGTTGACGACCGCGATCGGGAGGGACTTGTCCTGATGCAGGATCACCGTCATGCCGTTGTCGAGCTTGTACTTCTCATACGACACGCTCTGGGCCAGAGCGGTCGCGGCGGAGAGAACGAGCGCCGCAAGGGCGACGAGACGATGGCCGAGCCTATGGAACATGGGGGACTCCGAAGCGGGGTCCGCACGACGCCCGCGTGGGGCAAGGGTACCGGGCTCCGCTTCTCGAATCACGTCGCCAGGCGAATCGCGTCGGCCAGGCGTCCATTCGCTTGATTGAGGAGCGCCTCGGCCGCGCCCCGCTCCACACGGCGCACGCCCATCACGACGGCAACCTTCGCGCTCCCGCCCGCACGCTCCAGCAGGGTGAACGCGTCCTCGCGGGAGCAGCGAACGAGCGTCGCCACGATGCGGGCGGCGCGATCACGCAGCTTGTCGTTGGTCGCGCGGAGGTCGACCATGAGATTCTCATGCACGCGCCCCGATCGCACCATCAGCGTTGTGGAGATCGTGTTCAGCGCAAGCTTGGTCGCGGTGCCGGCCTTCATGCGCGTGGAACCGGTGACGATCTCGGGGCCAGTGTCGAGCACCACGACGTGGTCCGCGACGCTGGGCCGCAACCCGGGCGAGCACGTGAGAAGAGCGGCGAGCGGGCGGGCCGAGCGGTCACGGCTGAGCGACGCGACCCACTCCAGCGCCCCGAGCACATAGGGCGTGGTGCCCCCGGCCGCGATCCCGATCACGCAATCGCTGGGCGTCAAGCGCAACGCTTCGAGCTCGCCTCGAGCGGCGTCGCGCTCGTCCTCTTTGCCCTCGCTCGAGCGACGAAGCGAGGCTTCGCCGCCCGCGATGATTCCCACGAATCTCGACGCATCGATGTGGTACGTGGGCGGCATCTCCGAGGAGTCGAGCACGCCAAGCCGTCCGGACGTTCCCGCTCCAAGATAGATGACGCGGCCGCCGCGCTGGAATCGCGCGTCGATGTCGCGGATCAGGGCAACCAGGGAGGGACGGGCCCGCGCCATCGCGTCATGGATCGTGCGATCCTCCTCCTGGATCATCGCTACGCACTCGTCGATGCTGGCCTCATGGAGACGCATCGAGCGCGGATTGCGATGCTCGGTGGCAATGCCGCCGCGATCGAGTGGCAGGGGGGGAGGGGAGCAGCCGGAGTTGGGGTCGGGGCGAGTCATGGGCGGAGCATCATGGGATCGTCCAGCATCCGGCGACCGGCGCGGGCGCGCGCACGCCCGTCACCGCGGGAAGAGTGATTGCAACTCGATCGTGGCACAGCGCGCCGAGCACCCCGAAGCACGCCGCCTCCCGGTACGACGCCGGGAGCCCATGGTGATCGATGCGCTCCACGCGGCTCGACGAGCACGACTGGATCGCGCGCGCGAGCGACTGGTTCTTCACGCCGCCGCCTGCCAAGAGCAGTGTACCACAGCCCTGCGTCGCGCGCGCAATCGCAGAGCCGATGCCCTCGCACGCCGTCGCCGCCAGATCCTCGGCCCGCGCGTGGGCGCGCCACCTGCTGATCCACTCCAGGCTCTCGTCCCCGGTTCCAAGCGAACGCCGAGATCCCGCTTGGGCCGCGAGCACGCCCTCGAGGTCCTCAAGAGCATCCGCGTGCACCTCTCCCGAGGCCGCGGCTGCTCCGCCCTCATCGAACGCGATTCCCAAGAGCTTTCGCGCGATCGCGTCGAGCAGTTGATTGCACGCGCACACGTCCATGCCCTCGATATCGACCGCGCGATCGGGCGCACGGCCATCGGCCAGGGCGCGTGCTTCGCTCAGATGCTCATCCGAAGTTGGCGTGTAGAGACCCGATCCGGCCGGCGCCGTGGAGGAACCTGGCAAGCGCGTGATGTTGCAGAAGCCGCCCAGGTTTACGACGCCGATGGGACCCGGCAGGTGTCCGAAGAACACCCAATCTGCGATCGGAGTGATCGGCGCGCCCTGCCCGCCGCACGCCAGGTCCGCCGCGCGAAGGTCGTGCACGACGGGGACCCCGAGTTCGTGCGCGATCACCGCCGGGGTGAGCAGCTGCAAGCTCACGGGCGGCTTGTGGAACACGGTCTGCCCGTGCACGCAGACGAGATCGACGCGTGTGTCATCGCCCCGCAGAAGTTCCCGAATTGCTTCGACATGCAGCAGCGAGAACTCGCGCGACAGCGTCGCGATCGCCCCGGCCGACATCGGTTCCTGCTCGGCGAGCGCTCTCAGGCGCGGAGCGAGCGAGCCCAGAGGCTGCGTGGAGCCAAGGACGAACCGCGCGCACATATCCAGCCCCCTGCCAACGATCTCGACCAGGGCCACATCCAGAGAGTCGATGCTCGTTCCCGTCATGCACCCAATCGCTCGGCGGACGGAGGCGCTCGCGTCGATCGATCGAGATGCTTGGGCGCCGCTCATGGCTCCACCCTATCACCCGTCTCAGCGGCGGGCAGCGGACGGCGCTTGCCGATGAGGCATACGCCCAGCGACGCACCGAACGCGATCGTCAGGACCCATGGCCAGGCGATCGATTCGTCCGCGAGCGACCACACTCGAGTCGTGGTCGGCGTGTACATGGTCCAGGAGATCCATGGAGACCACGCCCTGAACACCGCGGGCTGCCCGAGCAGCACGACGAGGAAGCCGGTCATGAGCGCGGCGATCGCCGAAGCGCCGTTTCCCCTGCGCGTAAAGATCGCCGCGACGAACACGGCCGCCAGCCCCGCGTAGGCGAACGTCATCACGGAGAGCGCGAACTCGATCAGCGTCTGGCCCGCGAGGCTTGCGTTGCTCCGTTCCCAGATGATGCACAGGCAGGCAAATGCGCCCAGCACGATGCCCCAGAGCACCATGGCGCTCTGGCCCGCACGTAGATAGTGGTGGGGGGAGCGCCCCGGACGGGCACGCACGTAGACGTCGTGGATCAGGGTGGCGGACATCGCATTGAGCGCGCTGGTCAGGCTCGAGAGTGCGGCGGCGAGCAAACCCGCAACCATCAGCCCCGCAAGCCCGCGGGGCATCTCGCGGACGATGAACCACAAGAACACCTCTTTCGCGGGTTGCGGGGTGTAGTTGGGCGCGTGCGAGCCCATCAATTCCGGCCGCTGGTAGAACACGTACAGCAGAAGCCCGACGAGCATGAACAAGAGCGTGACCGGAACCCCGACCAGAACAGCGCCGATCGCCGACTGCGAGCCCTTGATCGCGCTTCGGCAGGTGAGCATGCGCTGGGCGAGGTCGTGGTCCGTTCCGTACGCGGCAACGTTGAAGATCGTGAATCCGATCAGCGCGGTCCAGATCGAGAATGTCTGCGACATCGACGCCGACGCGCCGACGAGGGCGAGCTTTGGCGTGCCCGTGCCGGTGGTTGCATCGCGCAGCGCGCTCCAGACGTCCCCGGCACCGGCGGGGATCCGCAGCCAGAGCACGATCGCCGCAACCAAGGCCGCCCCAACGAACACGATCGTCTGGATTACGTCCGTCCAAATCACCGCGCGGATGCCGCCAACCAGCGTGTAGAGAACGCCCACGCACGAGATAGTCGCGATCGACAGAACGATCCAGAAGGCGCTCGTGTCGCCGAAGAGCAGACGAGCGACCGCGAGCCCGGCGATGTAGAGCCTGGCTCCTGAAGCGAAGATCCGCCCGACCATGAACATCCATGAGCATGCCAGCTTCGCGCGAGGCCCAAACGCGCCCTCGATCAGCCCGTAGATGGTGGACACCCGATGGCGATAGAACGTGGGGATGAAGAAGGCCGCGACGATGACGATCGCCAGCACCTGCCCGATCTGCGCCGAGAGGTACGTGAGATCGCCGGAGAAGCTCTGCGCCGGAACGCCGATGAACGTCGCGGCGGAGATCGCGGTCGCAACGACGCTGAACGCAACGGCCCACATCGGCATGTCACGGTGCGCGACAAAGTAGTCGCCCGCCGACGCGGCGCGACGCGAAATCGCCCAGCCCGTCACCGCAAGCAGCGCGAAGTACACGCCCACGACGACCCAATCCAGACTCGAGAGCGAGTGCGGCATGACCTTCCGCTCCATCGGCCGGTCCCGCCGGGCACGTGCAATCTGCGTTCATGGGCCGTTCGCACGAACGATGCGAACGCCCCGTGATCGCCGGACGAACGCGACAAGTTCTCTGCGGTCCAGGCAGGAATCAGCTTGCGTTCTGCAGCGCGCCGCGATACACCGCATTCGGCCCCTCCGTTCCCGCACGGGTGGACGCAAGGAGCGGGATCGAGAGCCTGTGTGCATTCCAGGATCGCGCGGCACGCCGTGAAACATCGACCCGCCGCGCATCACGCGCTAGCGAATCGCGTCGGCGGGGGCCCGCGCGGGCAGCGGCCCGAGCATCGGCGTGACTTCCCGCAGGTCCAGCCCCGTCGTCGTCTCGACGAGCATTCTCACCTGGGTCGTCGTCGTCCGCACGCGGTTGTACATCGCGCGCTGCTGGTGCGCGCTGACCTCCGAGGCCGACTCAACCTGCCTCTGAAGCACCCGTGCCTTCACGTCCAGATCGCGCAGGCGCCGCAGCACGCCGGTCTTCCACGCCTCGAGGGACATCAGGTCGGCCGTTGCGCCCTTCCAAGCGCTGCTCAGGCTCTGCTGCTCCGCGGCGAGAGCCGCGAGCTCTTCCTCGTACGCCTGGGCTTGCACGGCCATTGCCGCGTGGTTCGGCTCGTTCGATGCCAGCGCACCGGGGCCAAGTCGCGTGGGCTCGCCCGCGAGCATGTTCTTCCAGCCCTGTGAAGGCCCGAAGAGCACCCACGCCAAGGCCGCAATGATGACGAGAGCCCCCGCGGCCATCAGCCGTGCATGAAGGACCGCCCGATGGGGGAGCAAGCGACTCCGCACAGTCACCTCCTCAACCTCTTCGAACGGCCCATCGTATCCCCTGCAAAGTTCGCTAGGAAAGACCTACGGCGCCCACACGTTGGCGGTGCTCGTTTTGGCCACCCCGCCCGCGGCATTTCCGGACGCGCCGTTCGCCCCGTTCGAACTCGGCGCTGGAATCACCGTCTGCGCCACGTCGGCCTTGATCACGGCGACGGGGTTCACCTCCTTGGGGAACGCGGCGGCGCTGGCCGCGGGCACCGTGACACCATTGAGGTGCATCTTCCCACTGGAGAGTCCCGGGAAGTGCTCGCCCTGCCAGCTCGCGGGGTACTTCGGGTCGTCCAAGTCCAGGGCCGCCCTGGTGGGATGCAACGGGCGGAAGGTGTCGCACATCACGGCGAGCTCCGCCGTGTGCGTCGCCGCGAGGCTCGCCTCGATCGTGCCCGGGTGGGGCCCGTGGGGGATGCCCTGCGGGTGGGCCGTGAGCGATCCGATCTCGACGCCCTTGCGGCTGCCGAAGTTCCCCTCGACGTAATACAGCACTTCGTCGCTGTCGAGGTTGCTGTGGTTTTACGGCACCTTGATCGACTGGGGGTGGTAATCCAGCATGCGCGGCGCGAACGTGCAGATCACGAAGTTCTGCGCCTCAAACGTCTGGTGGATCGGCGGGGGCATGTGGAGTTTGCCCGTGATGGGGCTGAAGTCGTCGGCGTTGAAGATGAAGGGGTAGTAGCAGCCATCCCAGCCGACGATGTCGAGCGGGTGGTAGTGGTAGATGTACGAGTGGACCAGATCGCGCGCCTTGATGCGGACCTCGTGGTCACCCTTGACATCCCAGGTGAGCGGCGCTTCGGGGATCTTCAGGTCGCGCTCGCAGAACGGGGCGTGCTCGAGATACTGCGCTGTGGCCTTGGCCACGTAGTGCCGCGGCGGCCCGATGTGCGAGCCGTTGCAGGTTTCGATCAGGAGGAACTTTCCGAAGGGATGGGAGTCAATCGTGGGGCCGCCATCGGCGGGCTTTCCGTCGGGGCCGTTCTTTCGCTTGTCCCAGATGATGGTGTAGATCACGCCTTTGGGGATAACGAGGTAGTCTTTGGGTCCGAACTTCAGCGTGCCCATCATGGTGTGGCAGGTGCCGGTGCCGAAGTGGATGAACAGGCACTCATCGCCCTGTCCGTTCTTGAAGTGGTACGACATCTGCTCGGCGGGGTTGCAGACGGCCATTTCGCAGTCGGCGTTTCCAAACAGGACCACGCGCCCGGTCACGGAATCCCCCTTGGGCGGGAGTGGGGCGGACTTCAGGTGCCGCATCCGCATGATGTCGCGCTCGACGTACTCGACGGTCGTGGAGTACTTGGGCGTCCACCCGTACACCTGGGTCGGGGGGTGGATGTGATACATCGTGGAAGTTGGACCCGAAAAGCCTTCGGTGCCGAACAGTTCTTCGGAATAAAGGCAGCCGTCTGGGCGGCGGAACTGCACGTGGCGTTTGCGAGGGAGCAGGCCGAGTTTTGTGTAATAAGGCATGACGGGCTCCGGTTGATCTGGGCGAGTCAATGGTAGACTCGATGGAGCTTTGTCTTCCGGAGCCGACATGATCCGACCAGCAGCGGGATATGCGTGTGTCTTGGCCGCGGCCCTGTGTTCCGGGTGCTTTTCCTACGCGCCGTCCAGGGAGGAACTTCCGAGGACGGTCGAGGCGCCCACCAATCCACCAGTGTGGCCGGAGCCGGATGTTGCACCATTGCAAAGCGTGATGGATGCGACCCCGACGCTGGTGTTCCGGGCCCGGCCCAAGGCCGGTACGTCGGTGAGTGACCTCAAGAACGAAGACTTCAAGTCATTGGTCCAGACGCCGGAGTACACGGTGATCCGGAATGAGCTGATCGGCGGGGAACTGATTCGAGTTTTCAAGAAGCCCGAATCGCGGTGGTCGGGATGGGACCTGTATTTCAAGGGCTTTGTGCCGACGGGCGATGCGCTGTGCCCGTCGGATGTGGACTCAAACGTGTGGAGGCTGTCCCGCTGGCGGGCGGCGCGGATGAGGAACAGCATCAACACCGCCTGGGAGGCCCACGGCATCGAGGCCGATGATGTGCGGGACCAGATCGGCCTGGGAGAGGGCATCCCCTTTCACATTCCCGAGGAGCTGCCGCCGAACTGCCGTGGCATCATCCTGCACCTCTGGGCCATGGGAGGAAACGACTATGAGACGGCGGTTGTTCGCGAGATGACTTCGCGCGGCTGGTTGGTCGTGGATATCAAGCCCACGCACACCG
>CAYNSB010000059.1:0-1640 GCA_964399625.1 uncultured Phycisphaeraceae bacterium | reverse complement strand
GGTGCTCGAGCAGGAACGGGACTCGATCTCCGGGGTTCCCAAGATTCACGACGGCGAGACCTGGGCGGCGTACACCAAGCGGTTGCAGAAGTCACCGGAGTATCAGCGGCAAACGGCGATTTCAGCGGAGGTCACCGAGCTCCGCAACCCCGTCATACCCCTGTGTCAGGAATCTGATGTGTCCGGGGCCTCGACGACCGTGGCCCAGCGCATCGATGCCAGCTTCGCGCGGAACTCGGCGGCGGTCGAGGCGATCCTTGAAGCGGCGCGGCGCATGCACCCCACGCTCAGGAGTAAGCCTGTGGTGGTCATGGGGTTCTCGGCCGGGGCGCTTTCCACACCGACGGTCGCGGCGCGATTGGTACGGGAAGTCGCGGCCGTCGTGATCATCGGGGGCGCGGCCAACGCGCTCGGAGTGGCGACCCACAGCGAGATTTCCACAGGCGGAATCCGGCTCAAGTGCGCGGGCAAGGCTCCCGCGCCCGAACTGGTGCGAGCGCTTGAAAGGGAGTACCTGTCGCGGACCCGCATGGATGCATACCAGACCGCGCCGCTCCTGGCGGATCAGCCTGTGCTCGTGATCGATGCCGGCATGGACACGTGGGTGCCGTCCGAGTACGGGCAACTGCTCTATGAGCGCCTCGGCCGGCCGGACCGGCTCCACATGGCGATGGGTGGGCATGGATTCTTGTTCTACTTCCTGCCGCGGCGGTCGGCGTGGATCGCCGACTGGGTGGCGTCGGCGGTCGAGCGCGGCCAGCACGCACAGGCAAGGGGAAAGAACCAGGGCATCGGTGAGACCAAGCACTGACGCAACGTCTGAGGATCAGCCGCCGAACATGATTCGTTCCACACCCTCAACCAGGGTGTGCAGGATCAGCATGTGCAGTTCCTGGATGCGGTCTGAGCCGGTGGCGGGCATGATCAACTCGTGATCGCAGCGGCCCATGAGCTTTCCGCCGTCTCCGCCCAGGAGCGAAACGGTGGTGAGCCCCCGGGTGCGCCCGGCTTCTGCAGCCTTGACCACGTTGCCGGAGTTGCCGCTGGTGGACAGCACGATGAGCACATCGCCTTTCTGCCCCAGCGCCTCGACCCATCGCGAGAAGATGTGCTCGAATCCGTAATCGTTGGCTGTGCACGTGATGTGCCCGGGGTCGGTGCACGCCAGCGCGGGCAGCGCGGGCCGGTTCCTGCGAAATCGGCCCGTCAGTTCCTCTGCAAAGTGCATCGCGTCGCACGCCGAGCCGCCGTTGCCGCAGATCAGGACCTTCTTTCCCGCGGCGAAGCGCTCGGCGAGCAGCGCGGCCAGGCGGTCGATGAGTTCAATCGCCGCGCCGTTGTTCGCGAGCGCTTCGACGGCCGATCGAGCGGCGGAGATGGATTGCGATGCGGTGCCGGTGGGCTTCACGTGCGGATCCTGCGAAAGAACTCAGAGGTTCCCGCGCTTGGCTTGCTCGAGCTCCAAGGCCTCGAAAAGCGCCTTGAAGTTGCCCTTGCCGAAGCTCTGGCTGCCGCGGCGACAGATGATCTCGAAGAACAGGGTCGGGCGGTCCTGGAGTGGCTTGGTGAACAGCTGCAGCAGGTAGCCCTCATCGTCCGAATCCACCAGAATGCCCAGGTCCTTGATCTTCTGGTGATCC
>CAYNSB010000058.1:0-19587 GCA_964399625.1 uncultured Phycisphaeraceae bacterium | reverse complement strand
TCAACGCGCGCAAGCTCCACGGCAAGGAGCTCAGCTACAACAACATCAACGATGCCGCCAGCGCCCTCGAGCTCGTCAAGGCCCTCAAGAAAGCCTTCCCCGATCGCGTCGGCGCCGCGGTGATCAAGCACGCCAACCCCTGCGGAGCCGCGATCGTCCGCACCGACGAACGCGAGCCCGCGCGCCTCGCGGTGGACCGCGCCATCGCCGGCGATCCCGTCGCGGCCTACGGCGGCATCCTCGCTCTCAACGCGCCGCTGGACGCCAGCGCCGCCGCACGCCTCTGCGAGAAGGACATCTTCCTCGAGGTGCTCCTCGCTCCAGAGTTCGCGCCCGATGCCTTCGACATGCTCCGCGCCCGCTGGCAGAACCTCCGCATCCTCGCGACGGGAACACGCCAGGCCTCGGCCCAGCCCAAGCTTGACTACCGCTCCGTCCCGGGCGGCATGCTCGTCCAGACGCGCGACAACATCCCCCCAGCGCCCGAGACGTGGCGCCACGCCGCCGGCCCCGCGCCAACTCCCGCGCAGCTCGAGCACGCGGCGTTCGCGGAGGTCGTGTGCCGCTTCAATCTCTCCAACGCCGTCGCCCTCGCCGGTGCCGACCCGAAGTTCCCGAGCGTCATCCGCCTGCTGGGCGCGGGCTCAGGCCAGGTCGATCGTGTCACCGCGTGCCGGCTCGCGACGGAGAAGGCGAACGACCTCGCGCACGGTTCGAGCTGCGCCTCGGACGCGTTCTTCCCCTTCGCCGATGGCCCGCGCATCCTCATCGATGCGGGCGTGCGACTCCTCCTCCACCCCGGCGGTTCCAAGCGGGATCAGGACACCATCGATCTGTGCAACCAGCGCGGCGTGACGTGCCTGCTCTCGGGCGTACGCCACTTCAGGCATTGACCCGCTCCCGGCCTCCACACCCGCTAACACGCGGTTCGCCAACACGGGGTTGCCCCAACCTCAGGCACAAGTTACCCTTAGGCATCTGGCCGGGTTCCCGGCCCGGCCGGTTTGGGGGCTGTCGCCGCCGCCCCACACTCTCACCGCCGGGACAGGGTTGAACCGCGTCATGCCGCGCAAAGAGCGTCAGGAGGACGACAACGCACGCGCCCAGGAGGGGCGGGCCATCACCCCGCGCCACGACTCGCGCCGCGATATCGACGTGCCCGATCAGGACGGCATCGACGGCACCATCGTGCTCCGTCCCGACGGCGCGCTCGTGGAACGCTTCGGCTCCGGGCTCGACGCCAAGGTCCTCGTCCTCAACCGCATGTACATGGCCATCCGCGTCGTCTCCGCCCGGCGCGCGTTCACGCTCCTCGCCAAGGAGCTCGCCGAGATCGTCCACGTCGAGGACGGCAAGTACCAGAACTACGACTTCGCAAGCTGGGCCGAGCTCTCCGCCTATCGCACCCAGTTCGAGCGCGAGCGCCATGACTGGGTCCGCTGCGTCCGCTTCGATATCGCCGTGCCCCGAATCATCCGCCTCTTCGGGTACGACCGCCTCCCGGCCCAGGGCGTCAAGCTCAACCGGCGCAACCTCTTCGCACGCGATCGAAGCCTCTGCCAGTACTGCGGCAAGCACTTCCCCACCGCGGACCTCTCGATCGACCACGTCCTCCCCCGCGCCCAGGGCGGCGGCGACAGCTGGGAGAACCTCGTGTGCGCCTGCATCTGGTGTAACGCCAAGAAGGGCGGACGCACGCCCGAGCAGGCGAACATGCGACTGATCCGCAAGCCGATCAAGCCGCGCCGCAATCCGCTCATCTCCCTGCGCCTGGGCAGCGAGAAGTACCAGAGCTGGAAGGCCTTCCTCGACGAGGCCTACTGGAGCGTCGAGCTGCGATGATCGCGGCCAAATCCCAGATCCGTGCACTCGCGCTGGCGATCCTTGCGCCCCTCTCCTTCGCATTTGCGCAGCCGCGCCCGATGCTCTCCCGCCCGCTCCCGCCCGAGGAAGCCAGCCTCGGAGTCCAGACCTTCGGGCCCGCGCCCCTGCCTTGGCGCGGAGCGGACGTTTCGTCCTTCCCGCAGATCGAGAGCGCCGGCGGAGTCTACAAGCTCGGCGCACTCCCCACCGACCCGCTCGTAGCCATGCGCTCCGCGGGCCTCAATCTCGTCCGTCTGCGCGTCTGGCACACGCCCGCGGGCGGATGGTGCGGAACATCGCAAACCCTCGCGCTGGCCCAACGCGCCCACGCCGCGGGCCTGGCGACCATGCTCTGCATCCATTACTCCGACACGTGGGCCGACCCAGGGCAGCAGTCGATCCCCGCCGCGTGGCAGGGCATGAGCGACGCGACGCTCGCCCAGGCCGTGGAGAGCTACACCCGCGCGCTCGTGGAAGCGATGGACGCCCAGGGCACTCCTGCCCGACTCGTGCAGGTCGGCAACGAGACCACCGACGGCATGCTCTGGCCCAGCGGACGCATCTCCGAACGCGGGTGGGACCCGTTCGTCACGCTGCTCAACGCGGGCATCCGCGGCGTGCGCACCGCGAACCTCTCCTCCCCGCCCCCGAACATCCTCATCCACATCGATCGCGGCGGAGACAACGCAACCTCGCGCTGGTACTTCGACGCCCTCACGGCACGCAACGTCGACTTCGATGCGATCGCGCTCTCCTACTACCCATGGTGGCACGGCCCGCTCGCGGCAATGTCCGCCAACGTCACCGATCTCGCCGCTCGCTACGCCAAGCCGGTGATGATCGTCGAGACCGCTTACCCCTTCACGCTTTCCTGGAATGACAACACGAACAACATCATCGGAACGCCGAGCCAACTGGCGGCCGGGTACGCCGCGAGCATCGGGGGCCAGGGCGCGTTCCTGGGCGGGGTCTCGAACGCGGTCCGCGCCATCCCCAACGCACGCGGGCTGGGCGTCTGCGCCTGGGGCGCGGAACTCATCTCGGCCCCAGGTCTGGGTTCCTCCTGGGAGAACGCCGCGCTCTTCGACTTCCAGGGGAATCTGCTCACATCGGCACGCGCCATCCGCTAATCTGTGCGGCATGAAACCGCTTGCATTGATCGTGGCCCTCTGCCTCGTCGCTAGCGCCGCTCGCGCCCAGTCCGGGCGAGATCGCCACATCTTCTTCGATTCGGGCCTGGGAGGGCCCTCCTACTTCTCGTCCGCTGT
Organism: uncultured Phycisphaeraceae bacterium; assembly: GCA_964399625.1. Taxonomy (GTDB): domain Bacteria; phylum Planctomycetota; class Phycisphaerae; order Phycisphaerales; family UBA1924; genus CAYNSB01. The sequence continues at coordinate 16,456 of CAYNSB010000058.1, read as the reverse complement.
TGAGGTGATCGCGCCCAGCCACGTCGCGACGATCGACGGCAAACTCCCGCTCACGCGCGAGCACTTCGTCTCGCCGCCCGAGGCACTCCGAGTCTCGTGGACGAGCGCCCAGGGTGGCTACTGGAAGGCGATCATCAAACTGCCCCGCTGGCGCAACACGCCCGCACAATTCGAGGGCGACACGCTCTCGCTGCACATCTACTCGGATGCCGCCATCCCCCCGGAGGCAATGCCAATGCTGGGGATGCAGGACGCCAAGGGCAACGGCGGCAGCGAGCGGCTCGCAAACCTGCTCCCCTCTCTGCCCGCGCGTCAATGGACCGAACTTCGCATCCCACTCACCAAGTTCTTCCACCACGAGGGAGAACTCACGACCGTGGACTCCGCACAGATCGCCGCGCTCACGCTCGAGCAATATCTTGAGGACGGCGCCCCGCACGAACTGCTCATCGATGACATCAAGATCGTGCCCTCGGCCGCCAAGGCCCAATCCCGCCCCGCGCCCACCAACCTCACCGCCAAGGGATACGAGCGCCACGTCGATCTCGCCTGGGACCCGCAGCCGAGCGACACGCTCCAGGGATACCTCATCGAGCGTTCGATCGATGGCTCCGCGTTCATCCCCGTCGGGCTGCAGCCGCCGTGGGCCTCACGCGGCACGGACTGGCTCGCCAAGCCCGGCGTCAGCGCCACCTACCGCGTGCGCGCGCTCGATGTGTTCGCGCCCCTCTCCGATCCATCCAACACCGCCCCCGCCGCCACGCGCTCGATGAGCGACGAGGAACTCGTCACGATGGTGCAGGAGGGATGCTTCCGCTATTACTGGGAGGGCGGGCACCCGCACGCGGGGCTCGCCCGCGAGAACATCCCGGGCGATCCGGACATGATCGCCGTGGGCGCCTCGGGCTTCGGGCTCATGGCGATCCTCGCGGGCACGGAGCGCGGCTTCATCACCCGCGATCAGTCCCTCGATCGCATGGACAAGGTCCTCGCGTTCCTCGAGGGCGCGGACCGCTTCCACGGCGCCTGGCCCCACTTCCTCAACGGATCGACCGGCAAGATGATGCCCGTCTTCGGGCAGTACGACGACGGCGGAGACCTCGTCGAAACCGCCTTCCTGACGCAGGGCCTGCTCGCCTGTCGAGGCTACTTCAACGGCGCCTCGCCCCGCGAGCAGCGCGTCCGCGAGCGCATCACCAAACTCTGGGAAGGGATCGAGTGGGATTGGTACCGGCGCGAGCCCACCAGCCCGTACCTCTTCTGGCACTGGTCCCCCAAGCACCAGTGGTTCCTCAACCACCCGCTCATCGGGCAGAACGAGACCATGATCGTGTACCTGCTCGCGATCGCCTCGCCCACCCACGCCGTGCCCGCGGAGATGTGGCACAGCGGCTACGCCGGCACCACGCCAAGGCACATCGACTACCGCCGAGGTTGGGGACGCACCAGCGCCGGCGATCACTATGTCAATGGCAGCGAGTACTTCGGCATCAAGCTCCCCGTCGGCGTCGGGCCGGGCGGGCCCGTCTTCTTCCTGCACTACTCATTCATGGGATTCGATCCGCGCGGCAAGCGCGACAGGTACTGCAACTACTTCGACAACAACCAGCGCATCGCGCGCATCAGCCTCGCCTACAGCACTGCCAACCCGCTCGGGCACAAGGGGTACGGGCCCAACGCCTGGGGGCTCACCGCCTGCGACGGGCCCGATGGCTACGAGGCGTTCGAGGCCGTGCAGCGCCACGACAAGGGCACCATCGCGATCACGGGCGCGCTCGCCTCGTTCCCCTACACGCCCGAGGCCTCCCTCGCCGCGCTCAAGCATTACTACCGCGACCAGGGCGAGTTCATGTGGGGCCCCTTCGGGTTCCGCGACGCGTACAACCCCGGACGAAGGTGGTACTCGACCATCTTCATGGGGCTCAACCAGGGCCCGATCGTCGCCATGATCGAGAACCACCGCTCCGGCGCGATCTGGAAGGCGTTCATGTCCAACCCCGAGATCGCCCCCGCGCTCGAGCGCATCGGCTTCACGGACGACAAGTAGGCCCGCGACGCCGCGCTCAGGGCTTCTTCTTGCTCTTCGCAGCGGGCGCAGGCACGATCGCGTCCACCGCGTGCGCCAGCGCGAAGTCCTTGCTCGTGATCCCCCCCGCGTCGTGTGTGTTCACCGTCAGCGTCACCTTGTTGTACCGGATGAGAATGTCGGGGTGGTGCTGCTGGGCCTCGGCCAGCGCCGCGACACGGTCCACGAACTTCATGGACTCCACGAAGTTCGCGAACGAGAACGTCCGCTGGATCGCCCCGTGCAGCTCCGCCCATTCCGGAACGCCCCGCAGCGCCTTGGCAACTTCGCTCTCGCTCATCCGCGTGGGGGCATCGGACATGGTGGGCTCCTCGTTCGGGGCGGGTGCGAAGCGGCAAGTGTATGGTTTCACCGAGTTCGCACGCCCGCACCGTGTCCACCCCACGCCCGCCAACCCTCGCCACACGCCTCGCCCCCTCGCCCACGGGGGCATTGCACCTGGGCAACGCGCGCACGTTCCTCGTCACCTGGGCCCTCGCACGCCAGCGCGCCTGGCGAATCGTCCTTCGCATCGAGGACCTGGACGGCCCACGCATCAAGCCCGGCGCCGCCGAATCCGCGATCAACACCCTCGCCTGGCTCGGCATCGACTGGGACCAGGGCCCCTTCGTGCAATCGCTCGATCCCGCTCCGTACGTCGCCGCGATGGACCGCCTCGCCCGTGCCGCGCTCGTGTATCCATCCGCCCTCACGCGCTCTCAGGTCGATGCAGCCACCGCGCTCTCTGCGCCTCAGGAGGGCTCGGGCGAGGTCGCCTTCCCCGCGCACCTCCGCCCTCCCCTCGCCCCACGAGCGTTCAACCCGACGCACGATGAGCACACCAACTGGCGCTTCGCCACCCCCGATGTTGTCGTGCCCTTCGCCGACGAATGCGCCGGCCCCCAGAGCCACCAGCCCGCGCGGACCATCGGCGACTTCATCGTCTGGACGCGCCACGCCCAGCCCGCCTACCAGCTCGCCGTCGTCGTCGACGACCACCGCCAGGGCATCACCCACGTCGTCCGCGGCAACGACCTCCTGGACTCCACGGCTCGCCAGCTCCTGCTCTACCGAGCCCTCGCCCTCACGCCCGAGCCCGCGTACGCCCACCTGCCGCTGGTCCGAGGATCCGACGGCAAACGCCTCGCCAAGCGTCACGGCGACACCCGCATCGACCACTACCGATCCCGCGGCGTCCCGCGCGAACGCATCATCGGGCTCATCGCCCTCTGGAGCGGCGTGCAGCGCCAACGCCTGCCCATGAGCCCGGAAGAGTTCAGGCTCCGCTTCGATCCCGCTACACTACCCGCGAGCGATATCACCTTCACACCGGAGGACGACGCGTGGCTGCTCGCTCGTTGAATCTCATCCGCACGCTCGGCCTGGCCTGCGCGCTGGGCACGCTCGCCACCCTCTCCGCATGCGACGAGCAGACCAACGCGAACGTGCAGTCGGTCAAGCTCTCGGGCAAGTGGTTCCACCTCGAACTCGCCCTGGACGACGCCGTCCGCATGAAGGGGCTCGGGCAGCGCGACCACATCGAGGAGGACGGCGGCATGCTCTTCGTGTTCCCCGCCGCGCGAGAGAGCGCCTTCGTCATGCGCGATTGCCCCATCCCCATCGACATCATCTACCTCGACGGCTCGGGTCGCATCGTCGCCATGCACCAGATGCAGCCCGACCCGCCCCGCGGCCCGGACGAGGGCAAGCCCGGGCAGATCGTGGACAAGTACGAGAAACGCCTCAAGCAGTACCCCAGCCGCTTCCCCATGCAGATGGCCATCGAGCTCAAGGGCGGCACGTTACCGGGCTTGAAACTCAAGGAAGGTGAGAAGGTGGACCTTCCGATCGCGGAACTCAAGAAGCGCGCCAAGTAACCCGGGTGCCTCCGCGTGAAGCGGCCCAGAACGCGGACCGATACGTCCTCTGCGCGTCCCACGCGGCGCGCCAAGGGGAGGCACGCGTGCACCAGCACTCCGTCACCGTCGTGGCCGATGGCATCCCCGAGAGCGAAGCCCTCGAACGCATCGTCACCCCGATCCTCAGCGCATGGCCCGCAGGGACGCCCCGCTCCCGCACGCTCTCCATGGGCGCCCTCCTGCACGAAACGCAGACCCGCGCCGCCCACGAGATCGGCGCCGCGCTCGCCCCGCTCCTGATCGTTCTGGACGCCACGCACCACGGCTCACGCCTCTGCCGCCTCGTGGACACACTCCAGAGCGCCGCCCTGCCCGCCGTTCTGCTCCTCCCCAACGCCGACGCCGCCACGCGACGCCTGCAGTCCGGCGGCGTCATCATCGAGACCCACGCCGCAGACCCACGCACCATCGCCGCCTACCTCTACGCCCTCGCCGAGCGCCAGACGACCATCGTCGAGGTCGTCCGCGAGCTCGCGATCCACACGCGCTACGAGGGCGGGATGCGCGGCGAGATCGACCGCATCCACGACGAGCTCAACCTCGCCGCCACCGTGCAGCGCGAGATGCTCCCCCGATCGCTGCCCGCCTTCGCGGGACTCGAGTTCGCCACACTCTTCCGCCCCGCGGGCTACGTCTCGGGCGATATCTACGACATCGTCCAGCTCGACGAGGAGCACATCGGGTTCTTCATCGCCGACGCCGTGGGCCACGGCGTGCCCGCCGCCCTCATGACCATGGTCATCTCGCGCTCGCTCAAGATGGTCCGCATGAGCGAGCTCACCCTCGAGCAGTCGATCGTGCCGCCCGGCGAGGCGATGTCGCGATTGAACGACGAGCTCTGCCGCACGCAGCGCGACAACGCACCGCGATTCTCCACCGCGGTCTACGGCGTCATGAACACCCGCACCCGAGAGGTGCGCCTCGTCGGCGCGGGCCACCCCCCGCCGCTGCGCATCCGCGGCGGCACGCCCCAGGCCGCCGGCACCCGCGGCGCCGCACGCGCCCCGGGCACGCTGGATCGCGTCCCAACCGACGGCCCGCTCCTGGGCATCTTCCCCGGCGAGGCCTTCCTCGAGACCTCATTCACTCTCGAGCCGGGCGAGACGCTCCTTCTCTACAGCGACGGCTTCGAGACCGCCTTCGCCCCGCCGGACCCCGCCGCGCCCGCCAGCGCCCACCGCCGGCGCGCCGCCGAGCAGTATCTCGACGAGCTCGCCGCACTGCCCTGGCCCGACGCCCAGTCGGGTCTCGGGTCGCCCGCGGGCGCGCTGAGCGAGCTGGCCCAACGCATCGACGAGCAGTCCGGCTCGCTCCACCAGATCGACGACGTGACCGCGCTGGCGATCTCCGTGTGCGAGCCGGCCCAGAGCGACGAGCCCGCACGCGAGGGCGAATCGCTCCGTCAGGCGGCGTGAGTCGCAGCACGCATCCACGCTCGATTCAGCGTCCGACCCTCTCCGTACGATTCGCCATGCCCCTCCCTATCCGAACGCCCGCTCCGGGTGAACTCGGGGCCATGTCCATCGAGGAAGTCGAGACGCTCTACGCGCGTGTGAAGCGGCAGAGACGATGGGCACGAAATGCCGCGGTGCTCTCTGTCGGCGTGGCGAACATCATCATCTGGTTCAACATCGTGGGCAGAAGTGGTCGGCTATTTTCGTTTCCCTGGATGTTTCTGCCCACCGTGCTGTTGTGGATGGGCGTCGCGCTGTTCATCATGAGCGCTCGATGGCGCAAAGTTCAACGCCACATGGAGCTCGCATTGGCATTTCTGCGGGCGCGGTGTCCGCTGTGCCTGCGCGTCATGGAGCCCATTGGTTCGCTGGCATGCTCGGGTTGTGGCCTCGACTTGCTCGCACCCGGCGCAGACGAACGACTCGCGGACCTGGAGCAGGAACTTCGCACCGGCCGCACCGAGTCCAACCTCACTCCCGCCCCTCTATTCATCCGAATCTGTCTGGCGATGATCATCTTCCTTTTTGCAGTGAATATCTCTCGCACCGACAGTGGTGTCGCGATCGTTGTGATCGTTCTGTGCGTCCTGGCATATTGGGGACTTCACCGTCGTTATCCGGTGATTGCCTCTGATCGTGGCACGCCGCACGATGTCTCCATGCGCATGCGAGCCTTCATGCGAATGGAATGCCCCTCCTGCGGCTACGACTGCTCAACGTCCCCCGACCGGCACACCTGTCCCGAGTGCGGGCTGGGCAAGAGCCAGAACGCCGCGCCAATGCCCGGCCCCGCGGCTACCTCCGCCCCGTAAGCACGTCGCTCTCCACCACCCCATCCTTCAGTCGCACCACCCGCTGGCAGCGCGCCGCGACGCTGTTGTCGTGCGTCACCATGATGATCGTCATGCCCGCTCGATGCAGATCGTCGAACGTGCCCAGGATCGCCTGACCCGTCGCCGAGTCCAGGTTCCCCGTGGGCTCATCGGCCATCAGGATCACCGGCCTCGTCACCAGCGCCCGCGCGATCGCCACGCGCTGCTGCTGACCCCCCGAGAGCTCGCGCGGACGGTGACCCAGGCGATCGCCCAGTCCAACCAGCGTCAGGCTCTCGATCGCGCGCTGCCGGCGCTGCGGCTTGGGCACGCCCTGGTAAAACAGCGGCACCGAAACGTTGTCTTCGATCGTCTCCTGCGGGATCAGGTTGAACGCCTGGAACACGAACCCGATCGTCCGCCCCCGGAACGTCGAGAGCTCCGCGTCGTTCATGCTCCCCACGTCCCGCCCCGCGAGCAGGTACTGCCCGCCCGTCGGCTTGTCCAGGCACCCAAGCACGTTCATCAGCGTGGACTTGCCCGAGCCCGAGGCCCCCATGATCGCCACGTACTCGCCCCGCGTGATGACAAGCTCCACGCCCTTGAGCGCCTCGACCATCACCGACCCGTCGGGCTTGAAGTACGTCTTCCGCAGCCCCCGAAGCTGCGCCACCGCCTCGCCCGCGCGAACCCCGCCCACGTCGTGCGATCCCAGCGTGGGCGATTCGGCTTGGCGGTCGGCGACGACGGGCATGCACGCTCCTCCGCGATCGGCACGGATACCGGCTCGCACACCGCAAGGATGCACCGCCCGGGCCAACCCGCCGCACGACGTCAGTTCTCGCCGCCCTCGGCGTCCTCAAGCTGAAGCCCCGCCAGCGCCGTCATGGGGTCGGGCGCGAACTGGAACACCTTGTCCAGCCCCGTCACCATCATCACCGACCACACGTCGTCGTTCACCGAGCACAGACGCATCCGCCGCCCCTCCTTCGCGAGGTCCTGGCGAAGCTTGAGAAGCTGGGCGATGTTCGAGCTGTTCAGGTACGTCACCGCCGCGAGATTCAGCACCACGTGCGGCACGCGCCCGCTCGCCTCCGCGACGCGATCGATCAGCGCTCCGATCTCCTCGGAGAACGCCGGTTCATCCGACAGCTCCGCGATCGCAATGTCCTCCGACCACTCGCTCGACATGCCCGCAGTGTACCGAGTGTCCGCTGGGGCGGGCGATCGGTGGACATCGCCCCCGCGCATAACACCCTGATTCCTCACTACTTTCGCCGATGATTCGGGCTCTGGTCGGGGCTCGCGCACGCATCGATCACCGTCGATGGATCGTCAGGACGCCTCCCCCGGATCCCCACCCTCGGGCGGCGGCGCGTTCTCACCACCCTCCTCGGGCGGGACCGGCGCCGCGGCGATCGCCACGTCGCCCTCGTTCAGGCTCACCACGCGGACGCCCTGGGCCCCACGCCCGCACTCGCGGATCGTGTCCGACGCCGTGCGAACCAGAAGCCCGCCCTTGGTGATCACCACGATGCCGTCGCCCGGGCGAACCGCCAGCGCCGCAACCGAGCGACCGTTCTTCTCCGTCACCTTGATGTCCACCCGACCCTTGCCGCCGCGGCTCTGCGATCGCACGGAACCGTCCTCACCGTGCACCCGGTACTCATCCACAGGCGTGCGCTTGCCGTAGCCCCTTTCCGTGATCGTGAGCAGGCACAGGTCCTTCTCGCTCGTCGTGCCCGAGTCGTCCGCGTCGCGCCGCTCCATGGGCACGCGCACCACGCCGATCACCTCGTCCCCATCCTCCAGCTCGATTCCCTTCACGCCCGCCGCCGCCCGCCCCATCAGGCGCGCGTCGTCCTCGTTGAACCGGATCGACATGCCGTTGGCCGTCACCAGCAGCAGATCATCGCGCCCATCCGTGAGCGTCACGTCCAGCAGGTGATCGCCCTCCTTCAGGCCCACCGCGATGATGCCGCCCTTGTTGACGTTGCGGTACTCCTTGAGGGCCGTCCGCTTGACGATGCCCCCGCGCGACACGAACGTGAGGTAATTCGAGCTCTCCTCGAAGTTCTTCACCGCCAGGTACGCGCACGTGCGCTCCCCCGCCTGCCCCTCCCCCGCAGGCTTGAGCTCGATGAGGTTGACCATCGCGCGCCCCTTGGCCGTCCGCGACATCTCGGGCAGCTCGTACACCTTCATCTTGAACACGCGTCCCGTGTCCGTGAAGCACAGCAGATCGTCGTGCGTGCTCGCCACGAACAGGTGCTCGATGAAGTCGTCGTCCTTCGCGTCCGACGCCTTGATCCCCTTGCCGCCGCGACCCTGCTCGCGATACGTCGACAGCGGCACGCGCTTCACGTACCCCGCGTGGGAGATCGTGACCGCCATGTCCTCCTCGCGGATCAGCGCCGCGATGTTGATGTCCCCGCCCGTGTCCTGGATCTCCGTCAGGCGTGCCGCGTGCTTGCCGCTCGCGTACCGCGACTTCATCTCCGCGCAGTCGTCCTTGATGATCTTGAGCACGCGCCACCCCTCGCCCAGGATCAGCTCGTACGCCTCGATCTCGCGCACCACCTCGCCGTACTCCTGCGTCAGCCGCTCGATCTCAAGCCCCGTGAGCTGGATCAGGCGCATGTTGCCGATCGTCTCGGCCTGGATCCGCGAGAGCGCCACCCCGCCGTCCTTCTCCGCCGCGCGAACGTACTCCATCAGCCGGTTGGGCAGCATCGCCGCGTACTTGTGCGTGGGCGGAATGCGGAAGCGGCGCTCCATCAACGCGCGGATCGCCTCCTCGCGCGTCTTGCTCGCGCGGATGATCCGGATCACCTCGTCGATGTCGCACACCGCGTACACCATGCCCTCGAGCACGTGGGCCCGCTTCTTCGCCTCACGCAGCAGGTACGACGTCCGCCGACGGATCACGTCCTGCCGGTGCGCGATGTACTGTTCGATCATCTCCTTCAGGCTCAGCGTCCGCGGCTGACGGTTCACCAGCGCGATGTTCATGATGCTGAACGTCTGCTGCAGCGGCGTGAACTCGTACAGCTGGTTCTCCACCACCGCCGGGTCCGCCCCCTTCTTCAGCTCGATCACCACCCGGCTCTGCGCCTCGCGCCCGGACTCGTTCCGCACGTCGCTGATCTCGGTGATCCGCTCCTCCTTCACCGCATCGACGATCTTCTCCACCAGCGTGCCCTGGCTGAGCATGTACGGAATCTCGTCAACCACGATCTGCTTGCGGTCCGAGCTCTTGCCCGACACGTCCTCCACGTGCAGACGCCCGCGCACCGTCACCTTGCCACGCCCCGTCGCGTACGCCTCCACGATCCCAGCCCGACCATGCACGACGCCGCCCGTGGGGAAGTCCGGCCCCTTCACGCCGCGGCGCACCACCGCGCCGTCCGCGCCCAGCTCGTCCTGCATCAGCTCGCCCAGCGTGATCTCGGGCTTCTCGATCACCCGCACGATCGCGTCCAGGATCTCCGCCGGGTTGTGCGGCGCAAGGCTCGTCGCCATGCCCACCGCGATCCCCACCGTGCCGTTGATCAGCAGGTTCGGGAACTTGCCCGGCAGCACCGTCGGCTCCTCCAGGCGATCGTCGTAGTTGGGCTGGAAATCGACCGTCTGCAGCTCGAGGTCCGCGAGCATGTCCACCGCCGCGTGCGTCATCCGCGCCTCGGTGTACCGCATCGCCGCCGGCGGGTCGCCGTCGATCGATCCGAAGTTGCCCTGCGGATCGACCAGCGGAACCCGCATGCGCCACTTCTGCGCCATGCCCACGAGCGTTGGGTAGATCACCGACTCGCCGTGGGGGTGATAGTCGCCCGACGTGTTGCCGCAGATCTTCGCGCACTTGAGGTGCTTCTTGCCCGGGCGAAGGTTCAGGTCGTTCATCGCGACGAGAATGCGCCGCTGGCTCGGCTTGAGCCCATCGCGGACGTCGGGCAGCGCCCGGTCCATGATCGTGCTCATCGCGTACGTGAGGTAGCTGTCCTTCAGCTCCCGCTCGATCTGCAGATCGACGATCGTCCCGTCGGCGCTGTTGCCCGCCGGCGCCCCGCCGCCCCCGCCCTCGCTCGCTTCGGGCGACAATCTCAGGGTCGAACGCTCGCCGGGACGGGGGTCAGACATGGGCCGAAATCCTCCGTGACTCGCACTCGATACAGGCCCGTCGCAGGCCCGAAAAACACGCCCCAAATCATAGGCGAAGCCCGGAAAATCAGCACGAATCCGCGCACCAAATCCGGCCTATTTTTCAGCCACTTCCCGCCCCGCCCGGAGCACGCTCGATGGGACGATTCCTCACCCTGCTGGGCCTCCTCGCACAGATCGCCTTCACCCTCATCGTCGCCGCGCTCGTGGCCCACGAGATCGACGGGCTGCAACGCCAGCAGGCCGCCGCCACCTGGCCCACTACGAGCGCCACCATCTCCTCGTCCAAGGTCGTCGAGCACATCGGCAGCAAGGGCGGACGCACCTACGAGCCCATCGTCGAGTACACGTATTCCGTGAATGGAACCAAGCTCCACGGTGCCACACTCTGGATCAACCCCGTCCTCCCGGACCACAGCCAGACCTATGCCAAGTCCGTCGCCGCTCGCTTTCCAGTGGGCGCAATCGTCCCCGTCTCCGTCGATCCGCGCAACCCATCCCAATCGATGCTGCTCCCTGGGCTCTCCGATCGACACCGCCTCGACGTGCTCGGCGTCGGCATCCTCGTCGTTGTCATGCTCGCCATCTGGCCCATCGTCTTTCAGTCCCTCGCCACGCGATGGGGCAAGAACCGCGTGGGCACCATCCTCATCATCCAACGCCCCGAGTCCATCCGCTGCCGAAAGAACGGAACGCCACCCACCTCCGCCGGCCTCTTCGCCGCCGCCGCCTGTCTCTTCATCACGTTCCTCACCGGCACGTTCACGTCGCTCGCCTCGGGCGGCTGGACCTTCGAGACGATCTCCCTGGGCGTTTCCGCGTTCGCTGGGCTCATCGTGTTCGTTCTCGTGCGACGCGCACGCGACGCGGGCACCAAGGACATCGTCCTCGACCATGCGCTCGGCTCGATCTCCGTCCCCAAGGGGCCGTTCGGCCGCACGCCCTTCGTCGCCTCCTACGAGAACGTGATCGACACCGAGCTCAGCGCCGTGAAGCGCCAGCAGGGCAAGTACCGCGTCACGATGCACGACCTCCTCGTGCGCGTGGGCAGCGACGCCGCACCGCCCCGCCTCACGCTCACGTTCTCACGCAAGCCCGACGCGATCGCCTTCGAGGCCTGGCTTCGAGAGCAACTGGCTCTCACGCCCAAGCTCTCCGCCTGATCGCCTACACCCGCACCATGTGCGTGAACTCTTTGAACCGCTGATCCAGTTCCGCGCGCGTCAGCGTTTTGAGCCGATCGAGGCTGAAGCTCTCGATGTTGAAGCTCGCCACGACCGTTCCGTGCGCCAGCGCCTCGCGGATCGCCCCGATCGAATGCGCATCGCCCTTGTGTGAGGCGAGGTGCCCCATCATGCCACCCGCGAAGCTGTCGCCCGCGCCCGTCGGATCAACCACTTTCTCCGCGGGATACGCCGGCAACGCCACGATCCCGTCGCGATGGCACAGGATGCACCCGTGCTCGCCCTTCTTCACGACCACGAACTTGGGCCCCGTCTTGAGCATCGCCCGCGCCGCGGCCACCGTGTTCCGCTTGCCCGTGTACAGCTCCGCCTCGTCGTAGTTGAGCACCAGCCCGTCGATCTTCGTCAGCAGCAGGTCCAGCTCCGCCCGCGCACCCTTGATCCAGAAGTCCATCGTGTCCGCCACGACCAGCTTCGGCCGCGCCACCGACTCGAGCATCTTCATCTGCACGCCAGGGTGCGAGTTGGCAAGGAACAGGAACTGGCTGTCCCTGAACTTCGCGGGCACCTCCGGCGGACGCTCGCCCAGCACGCCAAGGTCCGTGAACAGCGTCTCGCGCGAGTCCATGTTCTCGAGGTACTTGCCGCCCCAGCGGAATGTCTTGGACCCCTTCCGCACTTCCAGCCCCCCGCTGTCGATCGGCTTGAAGTGGTCGAGCGTCGCCCGGAACTCAGCCGGGAAGTCCTCCCCAACCGCCGCCACAAGCCGCACGGGCCCGTAGAACGACGCCGCGGCGGCGAAGTACGTGCACGAGCCCCCGAGGATTCCCTCGCGGTGCCCCGTGGGAGCGACGATGGTGTCGATGCAGATGGTGCCGGCAACAAGGAGTGACATAGGGGCCAAGTGTACGGCGGGACACACCGCCGCCGCACCCATCGCCGCGTGTAATCGAATCGCCCCGCCGGCGTCTAACCAGGCATGACCCTCGCCGCCCTTCTCGCGTCGCTCGCCCAACTTGCCGGCCCCGATCAAACCTTGCCACGGCCCGATGGCCCGGCAAGCCCGCGCCCCGCCGTCGTGCTGGAACTCTTCACCTCCGAAGGATGCTCGAGTTGCCCGCCGGCCGATCGCCTGCTCTCCAGGCTCGCGCCCGTCGGTGCCCGCGCGCCCCACGCCCCCGCAGACGTCGCGTCCCCGCCAACCGACCCAAACGCGCCCGAAGTCCTCGCGCTCTCGTTCCACGTGGACTATTGGAACAGTCTCGGCTGGCCCGACCGGTTCTCGAATCCCGCCTTCACCGCACGCCAGCGCGCCTACGCCCAGCGCTTCGACTCACGCGGCGTCTACACCCCTCAACTCATCGTCAACGGCTCCACCGAACTCGTCGGGTCCGATGCCCTCCGCGCCCAGCGCGCCATCCACGCGGCTTCGAGCACTCCCGCCACAATGACCCTTTCCGTGACCGCCGAGTCTGGCCCCGAGGCAAGCGTGGTGCTCCATGTCACCGCGCGCCCCACGAACGACAAGACCAGCCTCTCCGGCGTCAAGGTGCACGCCGCCCTCGCCGAGTCCGGGCTCTCATCCGACGTCAAACGCGGCGAGAACGCCGGCCACACGCTCACGCACGATCACGTCGTCCGCGACTTCCAATCCGCCGCGCCCGACGCCAACGGAACCACCACGCTCACGCTGCACATCCCGCGCGATGCCAATCGCGAGAACTCCCAGATCATCATCTACGCGCAGGACGCCCAAGCCGGCAACACGCTGGGCGCCGTGAGCACGCCGGTGCCCAAGTAAGCCCGCTCACGACAGCCACAGCGCCTGGATCAACTGGTCCCCGATCCCCGTGAGCGCCGTGCCCGCGATCAGCCCCGCGCAGATCGGCTCCTGCGTGTCCAGCCAGAGGCGACGCCCGAAGCCCTCCTTCGCACGCGCGTACACCTTGCCCACCGTCCAGAAGAACAGCGATCCGAGGAACATCCAGAACGTGGAGTCCGGTGGAAGCACGAAGCCCAGACCAAACGCGACCGGCGCGAACGGGCTCTTGCCCCGCGTGAACACGCGAACCAGCTCGAACACAACGCCGATGATCGCCGCCACCGTCATCGCCTGCAGCGCCGAGGGGTGGATGATGCTCGTCAGCCCGCCGCCGCTCGTCAGCCCGCCGATGAACTCGCTGATCCCCTTCCACTGCACAGCCGCGGTGAACGAGAACTTCTCGCTCACCAGCGTCTCGGTGATCGTCTTGCCGACCATCGACTCGCGCGCCGGCGTGAACGGATTCGACGGGTGCCCCGCCATGAACAGGATGTAGAACAGCGGCGTGCTCGCCAGCGCGCCCGCCACGATCCCGATGCAGTGCCCGATCGCCTGCTGGCGCGGCTTGGCGCCGAGCATGTACCCCGGCTTGATGTCCATGAGCAGGTTGCTCGCGTTGCTCGCCACCTCCGTCGTCATCGTCGCCGTCATCAGGTTCGTCGCCGCGTGCTTGGGATCGAGCACGCCGAACGTGAACTGCGTGATCTTCGAGAGCGAGCCGGTGGGCGTGATGCTCGTCAGCGCCGTCGCGTTGGCCGCGATCAGCGTCAGCACCGCCGTCAGCGCGATCGCCAGCGCCCCAAGATACCAGTCCACGCCGAACCACTGGTGCGTCAGGATCACCCCGACCGCGCCCACGATCGGAACGCCGACCCAACTGATCCACAGCGGCAACTCGATGTGCGCCAGCACGTCCGTCCCCTGCTGCTTCTTCCCGAAGAGCCCGGCGAACGCCGACAGGATCACCTTGGGCTTGGCCAGGAACGCCGCCATGCTCGCGCACACCAGCATCGCCACGCCCGGCCAGAGGTTCCAGCCCGTCAGCACGTCGCGATACGTGAACGCGTCCGCCGCCCCAAGAACCACGCCCTTCTTCTGCACCCACCCATTCCCCACCGCCCACGGCCCCAGCGCGCACCACGCCAGCACCATCCCCAGGAACATGTTCAGCGCGTACTTGATGTTCATCAGCCCGCCCGCGCCGAACATTGCCAGGTCCAGCGTCGGCGACAGCCCCATCTGACGGATGTCCACGCCGTTGATCCGCGGAATCGCCGCCTTGCCCGCCGCCGCCATCTTGTAGTACCACGCGTCCAGGTGCTCGGCCATGTGCCAGAACTTCGCCTGCCCCAGCATCTTGCACTGCACCACCGTCTGGTACGCCTCGCCCGAGATGAACTTGAGGAACCCAGCGAACAGCGCCGTGAACGCCAGGGCCTTGGCCTTGAACAGCCCCACCGACGCGTCGCTGGTGTACAGCGTGTCCAGCACGACGCCGCACGCGCGCCCCTCGGGGAACGGCGCCTGCTCGTCGTTGATGAATCGCCGCTTCATGGGAAACGCGATCAGCACGCCCAGGATCGACAGCACCACGTTGAAGATCAGCATCTGCCACCACGCCATGACGGTGTTCGTCACCATCATGTACGCGGCGATGCCCGAGATCAGCGGTCCCGTCATGTACCCCGCGCTCGTCGCGATGCTCTGCATCGCGTTGTTTTCAAGGATCGTGAAGTCCTTGGCCATCCGCAACGCCGAGAGCGCCTTGAACATCGCGAACGCCAGGATCACGCTCGTGAGCCCGACCCCCAGCGTCCATCCCGTCTTGGCCCCCACGTACAGGTTCGTCGCCGAAAGCACGCCGCCCAGGCAGAACCCCGTGACCGCCGAACGCAGCGTCAGCTGCGGCATGTCCCCGCGGAACACGTTCGCGAGCCACCACCGGTCCTTCTGCTCGCGGGTCCAGGTGCGGATCTGTTCATCGCTCAGGTGCTGCAGGGGCATCGGGGCTCCTTCGAGAGTCGACAGGCCCAAAGGATAATCGCGGTCAAAATCGCACGCGGCTGTCTGCTGGAACGCCCCCCGGCCGTCTAATGCTTCGCCCCTTCCTTCGCCCAACTGTCCTTCAGCGTCACCGTCCGATTGAACACCAGACCCCCAGCGCCCGATCCACCGTGGCCCGCCCCGCTGTCCTGGTCCACGCAGAAGTACCCGCTCCGCTCGAACTGGAACCGCTCCCCAACCCTCGCACCCTTGAGCGACGGCTCAACCAGCGCCGTCACCACCTCGAGCGAATTCGGGTTCAGATCATCCAACAACTCCCCCGTTCGCTTGCCCGGCTCTTCCACGTTGAACAGACGATCGAACAAGCGCACCTCCGCCGGGATCGCGTGCGCCGCGCTCACCCAGTGGATCGTCCCCTTCACCTTCCGCCCGTCGGGAGCATCCCCGCCCTTGCTCGCCGGGTCGTACGTGCACCGCAACTCGGTAATGTTCCCCGCAGCGTCCTTCACCACGCCCGTGCACGTGACAAGGTACGCCCACCGGAACCGCACCTCGCTCCCAACCGTGAGGCGGAAGAACTTCTTGGGCGGGTTCTCCATGAAGTCGTCCCGCTCGATGTACAACTCCCGCGAGAACGGCACCATCCGCGAGCCCGCCCCAGGATCCTCCGGGTTGTTCTGCGCC
Source organism: uncultured Phycisphaeraceae bacterium (assembly GCA_964399625.1). Lineage (GTDB taxonomy): Bacteria > Planctomycetota > Phycisphaerae > Phycisphaerales > UBA1924 > CAYNSB01. Next base: position 354 of record CAYNSB010000058.1, on the reverse strand, counting down.
GCGAACTCCTCCACCTGGCCCGCCGGGTAGTTCTCCACGACGACCTTCAACGGCCTCAGCACCGCCATCCGGCGCGGCGCCGTCGCGTTCAGGTGCCCGCGGATCGAGTTCTCCAGACGCCCAAAGTCGATGACGCTCTTCACCTTCGTCACGCCGACCTCATCGCAGAAATCGCGAATCGATTCGGGCGTGTACCCGCGACGCCGGAACGCGCTGATCGTGGGCATCCGCGGGTCGTCCCACCCGCTCACCCGATTCTCCTGCACGAGCTTGAGGAGGAACCGCTTGCTCATCACCGTGTACGTCAGGCTCAGCCGCGCGAACTCGATCTGCTGCGGGTGATGGATCTTCGCC
>CAYNSB010000057.1:0-20101 GCA_964399625.1 uncultured Phycisphaeraceae bacterium | reverse complement strand
CGACGTCGAGCTTGAGCACCTCGATGAACTCGCAGATGCCGCGGTTGGCGATGTTCAGCTCGCCATCGAAGTTGAAGGCGCGGGGGTCGGAGTCCGAGCCGTACTGGGCGATCTTGCGGTAATTGATGTCGCCCGTCAGCTCGGTCGAGTCCTGGTTCTTCTCGTCCTTGGGCTGGAAGGTGCCCACGCCGATGCGGTCCTTCTCGGAGAGGACGATGCGGCGGACGCGGACGTGGTCGATGACCCTCGTCCAGTCGCCGTTGTAGAAGCGCATGAGGTCCTCGAGGATCTTGCGGCAGAAGGGGTCGGGCTGCTGGGGCAGGCGGATCTTTCCGCCGTGGAACTTGGGGCGGTAGCCCTCGTTGAGGCGCGCGACCAGATCGGCGCGGGCCTCGAGCGGCACGAGCACGAGCGGGTCCTCGTGCATGGGGCAGGCGAAAGCGTGGGTCTTCTTCGCCTCGCGCTGGTTGCCGTCCTGGGGCGAGACCTGGCAGTCCTCGTCGAGCAGCCACGAGAACGAGTAGAGCGCGCCGTCCTCGGTGCGGGAGTAGTGCTCCAGGCCCTTCTTCATGAGGCGCGCGATCGTGGACTTGCTCGATCCCACCGGGCCGTGCAGCAGGAGGATGCGCTTGTCCGTGCCGTAGCCCTCGGCGGCGGAGCGGAAGAAGTCGACGAGCGACATGAGGGCGAAATCGAGCCCGAAGATGCCATCGGCGCCGTTCTCGAAGGGGTCGGAGAAGAAGTGGTAGCGGACGCACTCCTTCTTGAAGACCTTGTACTTTTCGAAGCCGTGCGAGAGGATCGCGTCGTAGAGGCGCTGGTAGGCGTTTCGCGCGACGGCGGGGTTCTTCGCGCACAGGTCGAGGTACTCGCGGAAGGAGCCCTCCCAGTGCTGCTGCTGGAATCGCTGGCGGTCCAGACGCGCGTCGATGATGGAGATGAGGTCGGCGGACTGGGCGCGGTCGAAGCTCGACATCGGGCACCTCCTGGAGCCTGTCGTGCCGAGGTGCGGCACGTGGTCCATCCTTGAAAGCGTGCGCGCGAGGCTTGTGGGCGCTCGCCGACGTCGAACTCTCGCTCCCCCGCTCCCTCACCGCCCCGATCCGTCCCCGACCATTCGAGCCCGCGCGTGCGCCGCGCTCCCGGCCGGAGCCCGGGTGCAGGGCGAGCCCAATCACTTGTCATCGGCTCGCGCGGATGCGGCCGCGCGTGCGGGTCTGAGAATCAGATCAATTCTCTGATCGGTTATGCGCACCAAACGCGGTCCGGATCGCGCGAACGCGGGACGCGGAGGCCTATCCGGCGCTCTTGGTGGGCTTTCGTCGAGCCGGACGCGGAGGCAGGGGGATGTGGTGATCGACCAGGACCTCGGCGGTTCGCCGGGCGGTACGGATGCGATCGACGACGCCGGTGGACTGTCGCGTCACGATCGCCCCGGCCACGACCATCATGAGCTGGGACGCGAGGGTGCCCGGGTCGGTGGCGCTGGCGAGCATGGCGTGCTGGCGCAGGGCCTCGTGCAGGTTCGCGCCGTGAACGAGCGCCGCCCGATGGACGGGGTCGTTGGGCGCGGGGTACTCGGCCTGCGCCTTGAGGAACATGCATCCCTTGAACTGCGGGTCGGCGAGCCAGTCCTCGAGGAGATCGAAGAGCGCCAGGATGCGGGCGCGCGGATCGGCCCCGCCCTTGGCGTGCATGATGCCCAGCCACTCGGTCAGTTCCTTGCGGTCGCGCTCCACGAGCACGGCAATGACCAGGTCGTCCTTGCTCTCGAAGTGGTTGTAGAAGGTGGTCTTGGTGACCCCCGCGGCGTCGAGGACGCGATCGAGCCCGATGGCGTGGAAGCCGTGCTCATAGAACAGCGTGTTGGCCTCGCTGATCAGACGTTCGCGTGTCTTCTCGGCCATGGCTCTCGCTCGGTGCTGCCGTGGAAGTTGACCACGAGTTCACCCGGCGTGGACGGCGAGTCAGGCGACTCGGACGCGGGAGAAAGTACCGTAGACCAATCTCGATCGGAGCCGTTCGGGCCTCGAGGGATGGAGCCTGTCGATGGTGATCTGCGCGAACGAACGGGCGATGGGGAACGGGAAGAACGGGGGCGGGATCGAGCTCGTGATCGAGGCGGTCCGCGCGTGCCCGGGTCGTCGGGTGGTCCTGTTCGAGGCTTCATGGGAGGCGGTCGATCGGGCCCGCGCCGCGATCGACGCGGCCGGCCTTTCGGAGTGGGTCCGTGTGCACCTCGCGTCGTCGGCGGTCGATGGGCCGTCGGATCGAGGGCACGCGGCGTAGTCGTTGGCTGTGGAGAAGGTTTGTTCCCCGCGGGCGCGTGGCGCGCGGGGTCTGGTCATGGGCGCGCCCGTCGCGGCCCGCACAGGAGTGAGGTTCATCATGAGTCAGCACGTTCCCGCGTCCGCCTGTCCATTCCATGGTTTCGCGCTGCGACGCACGGCGCCCCTGGGGCCGATCGGGAGGCGCGTCGCCCCCGCGTACGGGGCCGTGGCGTACGCGGCGTTCGTGGCGTCGTTCTCGTACGCGATCGGATTCGTCGGAAACTGGATCGTGCCCAAGACGATCGACTCCGGCGCGAGCGGGCCGGTCGGGCGGTCGCTGCTCGTCAACGCGGCGCTGCTGGGCCTGTTCGCGGTGCAGCACACGGTGATGGCCCGCCCGGGTTTCAAGCGCTGGTTGACTCGGTGCGTCCCGGCGAGCATGGAGCGCAGCACCTTTGTGCTCGCCGCGAGCGCGGCGCTGGGGCTGATGATGTGGCAATGGCGGCCCCTGCCGCAGATCGTGTGGCACGCGGGAACGCCCGCGATCTCGTGGGGTTTGCAAGCGCTGTCGCTGGCGGGCTGGGCGCTCGCGATCGTCTCGACGTTTCTGATCAGCCACTTCGACCTCTTCGGGCTGCGCCAGGTGTGGCTGGGCGCGACGAACCGCTCGTACGAGCCCGTGGGCTTCCGCCTCATCGGCCCCTACCGGCTCGTGCGCCATCCGCTGATGGTGGGACTGCTGATCGGGTTCTGGGCAACGCCGACGATGACGCTCGGGCACTTGTTCTTCAGCATCATGACGACGCTGTACATCCTCGTGGGCGTGTGGTTCGAGGAGCGGGACCTGGTGCGGGAGCACGGCGAGGCGTACGAGAGCTATCGCCGTCGCGTGCGGGGGTTCGTGCCGATGCCCCGGAGGGCCGCATGAGGACCACCATTCTTTCGCCCCGCGTCGCGCCGATCGCGGCACGACGCTGCCGTAGGCTCGGGCTGCTCGCGATCGCGCTCTTCACGCTCAAGGGCGCGGCCTGGATCGCGCTGGCGGCGGCGGCCACGGGCGTGGGGACCAGATGAGCAGCTCCTACGCTGGGGCATGTCGTTCGGACTGGGACGCGGAAAGCCTCTTGACGATGCGCCGGGCGTGGTGGGCGTCGATGCGCGCGAATTGCCCGGCCTGCCGGATGCGATCGGGGGCGATCCGCGGGCGGGTTGGATCGACCCGCGGGCGTGGTTCGCGGAGCCGTCCCAGCCGTTCGAACTGGAGATCGGCTCGGGCAAGGGCACGTTTCTCATCCAGCAGGCCGAACGGCAGCCGGGGACAAACTTCCTGGGCATCGAGTGGGCCCGGGAGTTCTATCTGTACGCGGCGGATCGGGTCCGTCGGCGTCGCGCGGGGCTGGGCGATGAGGAGAACGGGGTCGATGCGCTCGAGGCCCCGCCGCCCCGCGCCCTGACGAACGTGCGGATGCTGCACGCGGACGCGAGCGAGTTCCTGCGCTGGCGCGTGCCCGATGGCATTCTGCGTGTGATCCACCTGTACTTTTCGGATCCGTGGCCCAAGAGCCGGCACCATCGCCGGCGCGTGGTGCAGGATCGGTTCCTGGCGGATGCGGCGCGCGTGCTCGAGCCCGGCGGCGAGCTGCGGATCGTGACGGACCACGTGGAGCTGTGGGCCTGGGACGCGGCGCACTTTCTTGGGTGGGCGGACGACCCGCGAGGGCTGCTCGCCCCAGGCGCTCCGCTCGCGCCCGGCGCGGAGATGCTCGCGGCGGCGCGGGCGGACGTGGCAGCAAATCGTGAGGAGTTTCCTTCGGCGGCGGGGCTCGTGCCCGGGGCGGGGTCGGCCCGCCCCTTTGAACTGATCGAGTTCCGCAGGCCCGAATCGGCGGGCGAGGGCGAGGTGGTAGGCACGAACTTCGAGCGGAAGTACCGGCGAGAGGGAAGGCCGTTCCACGCGGTCATCTTGAGGCGCTCGTAAGAAGCATGTAAACTGCTCCGCTCGGCCCTTTCCTTCGAACGGAGGTCTCCCGTGAGGCGTTACCAATCGATCGCGTTGGCGTGCGCTGTGCTTTCTTGCGTCGGCTTGCCCGCGACTGCGCGCGGTCAAGCGAGCGCGCCGCCGAACCCCCAGCCAGCCCCCACGACCACCGCAAAGCCGGCTTCGGGCGATGCCCCGAAGACCACGGACGGACTGGTACGCAGCGCGAATCCGAACGAGGCCGGGACCAAAGCGCGTTCCGTGCAGGCGAACATCGCGTGCCCGGACTGTCACGGAGTCGGGACCAAGACCTACGAGTTCCAGGTCAATCTGCCCCATCAGAAGTACAAGATGGAGACACGGACCGAGACGTGCAAATCGTGCAAGGGACACAAGATCGCGGTCCCGACCTCCACCGTCAAGATCCCCACGTGGATGAACTTTCTCCGCCAGACCGCGCTCGCCGTGGCACGCGCGGACCCGAACCATGCGGACTACGACAAGATGCGAGTCGCCGTTAGCTCGGCACTGCGGGCCAGCATCGGCAAGCACTTCGAGGCGGTCGCGTGCGTCGTAAATCCCGAGGAGGAGCGCACCTCTCAGATCGTCTCGGGCAGCGCCGGCGCAAAGAAGAACGCCCCTTCGGGAATGGCTTTCGCGGGCAAGCTCATCCGCGAGGAGAGCGTGGACGGCTCGCGGCTGCTGCACATCGCGTACTCGCCCACGCGTGGCGACTACCGGACCGTGTCGCCCGGAGACGGAGAGATCGTGGTGCGGAATCCGGCCTTTGTTGACGCGGCGATCAACGATCCCGTTCTCGTGGGCGGCGCGTTCGTCGAGCGGCAGAACGGGGCTGTGATCCTTCAGTTCGGCTTCGTGCTGAGCGCCAGCGAATTGCCCGAGAAGTGAGCGAGCGAGCGCATTGATTCGGTGATGCTCGGCAGGCGTTGCGCGCGGGGTGGGAACCGTGCAACAATCGCCCCATGCCCACGCTCTCGCAGATCACGCTCCAGCACGTGCAGGTCGCGCTCCAGGCGCTGTCGTCCTCGGCCATCGCGGGCGGGTTCATCTTCGCCGCGTACCAGTTCTGGCAGCATCGGCGCGCGCAGATGGTCGGCAACTTCACGCGGATCGTGGAGCTGCAGATGCAGCTTCGGAAGATGCGCGTGGACGACCCGAGCCTCGCGGCGATCTACAAGCACGACGTGGACGGGCGCAGCACGCCGCAGGAGGTCCGCGAGTACTTCATGAACCTCATGCAGCTCTCGCTCTTCGAGATCGTGTGGTACGCGCACACGAAGGGGCAGATGTCGCGGGACTACTTCGAGTCCTGGGCCAAGCGGATGAAGGACATCGAGCAGGAGGAGAGTTTCGTCCGCATGATCACGAGCCCATCGATGAAGATCTTCCATGACGATTTCCAGCGGTTCATCCAGGCCCAGTTCGCCGAGGTGCTCGCCAAGAACGGCAAGACACCCAGGATCAGCGGTTGAGCGTGGGCGCGAAGGGTGCCCAGGGCGCGTCCTTCCCGATCGCGCTCGCCAGGCGAGCCAGGTAGTCGTCGCGCGGGATCTCCCGCACGCCAAAGCGGGCGATGTGCGGGTTGGTGAACTGCGTGTCGCACAGGTCGAACCCGCGCTCGTCGAGATGGCGCACCAGGGCGAGCAGCGCGAGCTTCCCGGCGTCGGTGCCGCCCAGGTCCGCGCGGTGGAACATGCTCTCGGCCATGAACGCCGCGCCCACGTGAACGCCGTAGACCCCGCCCACGAGCACGCGCGTGCGACCATCGATCGAGCGAGTGACGCGCCCGCCATCGGGCTCACCTCGCTCTCCCTTCGCGCCACCGTGCCCTCGCGCCTGCGTCGCTTCTTCCGCCCAGGCCTCGATCGAGTGCGCATGCCCGGCGTCGTGCATCTGGGTGTACGCGCGGACCAGACGTTCGTCGATCCATGTCTCGCGCTCGTGCGCGCGGGGCCGGGCGCACTGGCGCATGACCTGCTCGAAGGCGAGATCGGTGGTGAGGATGAAGGGGCGTGCGCGGGCACGATCGCGCAGGCGTCGCGGCACGTGGAGCCCCTGCGACTCGTTCAGGGGCAGGATCGCGCGCGGGTCCGGCGAGTACCACGCCAGCGGCGCGTTGGGGCGCTGCGCATCGCCCATGGGAAAGGCCCCCTGCGCGTAGGCCCATAGAAGCGTGGGCACGGGGTCGCGGACGAGGTTGGGGTCGAGGGCTGGCATGGGGACGCGGGAATCTGTTCGGGATGAGGCCCGGACTCGATAAGCTAGGGCGGACGGCATCGCGGTGCGAGCGAAACGCCCGGGAGCGATTTCCGATCAAGGATTCCGCGGAGGTCCTGCATGAACGAGCAACTGGTCGAGCGATTGACGAGCGGCGATCACCTGATGTGGGTGCTGATGGCGTCGATCGCGATTGTGGCGATCGTGTGCGGGGCGATCCGCTCGGTGGTTGGTTCGATCGCGCGGGAGCGTTCGCGCCGGGAGATCGCGGCGTACATCGCCGAGGGCTCGCTGAGCGCCGAGCAGGGGCAGAAGCTCATGAGCGCGGGCGACCCGAAGAAATGCGTGTGAGCCGGGAGGTGCGTCGTGGGTGAGGTGGCGATGGTGGTGATGTTCGGCGGGGCGTTCCTCGTGGCGATCGTCGCGATCGTGGTCGAGGCGGTCCGCAAGACGATGCAGACGAAGTACCTCGAAGAGTCCCGCAGGGAGATCGCGGCGTACGTCGCGGAGGGGACCATCTCGCCCGAGGACGCCAAGCAGCTCCTCAGTTCGGGCAAGAGTCTGAAGGACAAGCTCAAGCAGGAGCTGGGCGTCTAGATCGGGCGTTCGATTGGGGGCCGAGGGACCATTGCAGGAAGGATCGATCGGATGAGCATCGTGATGCTGGCCGCGTTGGAGCCCTCGCCCAAGGACATGATCGGCATCATCGCGGTGTCGATGGGCATGATCATCGCGATCGTGTGGATCATCATGACATCGATCCGATCCACGCTCCGCACGAACGCGGTGGAGAAGACCAAGCGCGAGATCGCCGCGTACGTCGCGGAGGGGACGATCCGCCCGGAGGACGCGGAGCGCATCATCAACGCGGGCGGCCCCCGGGACGAGCTGGACGACGATCACAAGAAGAAGTGAGCGCGTTCGAGCGATCGATCGGGGCGGGAAGGCACGAGCGCGGATGGTCACCGCGCGCCCGTGCGATCTGGATTAGTTGGGCGAGTTGATCAGGACCATCGCGCGCAGGGTCTCGGCGATGGACCAGGCCTGGGCCATGCAGCCGCCGGGCGCGCGCGGGCGATCGCTCGCGCCGTCACCATCGAACACCTCATAGATCTGCCCGAGGCTCGAGGCATCGAGCTGGGCGAGCAGCCCCTGCATCTCCTGGCGCGCCTGGGAGCGCCCGATCTGGCTGAAGCCCGTGACGCGCAGCAGCGCCTCGACGTACGGGCCGATGAGCCACGGCCAGACGGTGCCGTTGTGGTACGCGGCATCCCGCTCCATCATCCGTCCCGTGAAGCGGGGCTTGTACCCCGGATCGCTGGGCGAGAGCGTCCGCAGGCCCAGCGGCGTGAGCAGGTGCTGCTGGACGGTGCGGAGCACGCCCGACTTCTGCTGATCGTTCAGCGGCGAGTGGCGCAGCGAGACGGCGAAGATCTGGTTCGGGCGGACGCGCGCATCGGGCACCCACTCCAGGCGCGCCGCGCCCCCACCACTTGCGGCGCCGGGCTTGGCGGGCGGCCTGCGCTCGACGGGCATGATCACGTCGTAGCAGCACCCGGCCGCGGCGTTCCAGAACGTGCGCCGGAAGCTCTCGCCGACCTTCGAGGCCAGCGCCGTCAGTTCAACGCTCTTCTTCGGGTCCGACGCCTTGATCGCCTCGGCGACGCTCAGGAGCCCGTGGTGCCAGAGCGCGTTGATCTCCACGGCCTTTCCGTGGCGCGGCGTGAACACCACGCCGTCGCGCTTCGCGTCCATCCAGGTGAGCTGCGTGGTGTCATCGCCCGCGCTGATGAGCGCGTCGGCGGGGTCCATGGCGATCTTGAAGTCCGTGCCGCGGCGGTAGGCGTCGATGATCGAGAGGCACGCGGGGCGGATCGTCGCGTCGAAGCCGGCGCGGTCGCCCGTGAGGCGGAGGTACTCGCACGCCGCGTGAAGGAACCAGAGCGACGCGTCGACCGTGTTGTACAGCGCCTCGCCGGTCTGGTCGTCGAAGAGGTTGGGCACGAGCCCGTTCTTCGTGTGCGAGGCGAACGTCTCGAGCAGGCGCCGGGCCTCGGCGAACCGTCGCGCGACGATGAGCAGCCCGACCTGCGAGATCATCGAGTCGCGTCCCCAGTCGCTGAACCACGGGTAGCCCGCGATGATCGAGACGCCGGGGTTCTTCGGGTCGTTGCCACGCTTGACGACGAACGCGTCGGCCGCGGCGACCAGACGCGCGATCGCCACGCGATCGGGCTGGGGCGTCGTCGGCGCCAGTCGCGAGAGCACCTCGCCCGCGAGCACCTTGACACGCCGGCGCGATTCGCCCTCGCTCTCGATCGCCCAACCCGGGCCCCGCTTGGTGTTCGCCAGCTTGGGGAGCGGGTCGACGAGCGCGGCGCTGAGCGTGAACGTCGCGGCGCTCGCGGTGGGACGCACCTGCATCATGAACTCGCCCGGGGAGTACAGGTCCTCGGTGTCATCGAGCCCGCGCGAGGTCTCGACGGCGTACCTGAAGTTGAACCACCACTGCACGCCGGGCTCGAGGAAGCCGGGCTCGCCGGAAAGCTCGATCGTGCGCCCCCTGTGCGAGACGCGGAAGGTCTTGCCCTCGCCCGACGAGGCGAAGGCGCCGCCGGCGCCGCTCGCGGCGAGGAGCTCGTGCGCGTCGCGCAGCGCGAGCATGGGGCGGACCTCCAGGCGTGCGAGCTGGTTGAGCCCCTTGATGTCCCAGGTGATCGTGCACGCCGAGCCCTCACGGACCAGGCGCAAGGTCCGGGTGATCTCGGCGTCGCCGCAGCGGTACACCCAGCGGGCGCTGGTGTCGCACTCAAAGCGGAGCAGGTGCTCGTGCCCGTGCGGATGGATCGTGCCGTCGTGGAAGCGATAGGACGCGAGGTTGAACGCCCGCTCCTCGGGCGTGCCCGGCGCGAGCACGAGGCGATCCACGATCGAGTGCAGCAGGACCTCGCGCTGCACCGGCGGCGCGAGCGACGCGACAAGCAGCCCGTGGTACCGGCGCGAGGGGATGCCCGAGGCGGTGCCCATGGCAAAGCCGCCCAGCCCGTCGGTGAGGAGCCATTCGGTCTCGGCGAGTCGCGCGAGCGTTCCGCCCGCCAAGGGACCCGGGACCACGCACGTGTGCGGGAGTGGGATGTCGGAGGGAGTCACGTCCGCAGCATAAGCCTTGCGGGAGGCTGGGGATCGCGCCATGCCTGTTCAGATTCGCCCGGGATCGGCGGGTTACACCCGGGCAGGGGAGTGAACATCTTGACCCCGGGACAAAGCCGGCTAAGACTCTGCATGGCGACCATCGCACGAGGCGGGGCGGGGTTCGAACCCAAGGGCACCAAGGCCGGAGCGACACCCCCAGGGGGGGTGCAGGGCGTGCCATCGGCGGGCGGCTCCGCCGATCCAGTGAGCGTCGCGCCGGGGAACATCGTCGCCGAGGGGATCACGTTCGATGACGTGCTGATCATCCCGCGTCGCTCGGCGGTCATGCCCTCGGACGCGGACACCTCCGCCCGTCTCACGCGCTCCATTCGCCTCAACGTCCCGCTCATCTCGGCCCCGATGGACACGGTGACCGAGCACGCGCTGGCGATCGCGCTGGCGCAGGAGGGCGGCATCGGGATCATCCACAAGAACATGCCCGTGGAGGCCCAGGCCCGCGAGGTCGCGAAGGTGAAGCGATCGGCCAACGGCATCATCGTGGACCCGCTCACGCTGGGCCCGAGCGACAGCGTGGGCAAGGCGCGCGAGCTGATGCGCCAGCACAACGTGTCGGGGTTCCCCGTCACGGAGGATGGCGATCGCACCAATCGGCGCGGCAAGGGACGGGTCCTGGGCATCCTCACGCGGCGCGACCTCAAGTTCGTCGAGAACGAGGCGACGCTCGTGCGCGATGTGATGACCGCCCGGGCGCTGATCACGGCGCCCGCGGGCACCACGCTGGAGCAGGCCGAGACGATCCTCAACAAGAACAAGGTCGAGAAGCTCCTGCTGGTGGACGGGGCGATGAACCTCGCGGGGCTCATCACGATGCGGGACATCGAGCGCCTCGCCCAGTTCCCGCGCGCCGTGACCGACACGCGGGGGCGTCTGCTGTGCGGCGCGGCCGTGGGCGTGGACCAGTTCGATCGCGCCGCGGCGCTCATCGATGCGGGCGCGGACGCGATCGCGGTGGACACGGCGCACGGGCACTCCGAGAACGTCCTTCGCACGGTGCGCGAGCTCAAGCGCCGGCACGCGGTGCAGATCATCGCGGGCAACATCGCGACCGCGGAGGCGGCGCGGGACCTCATCGAGGCCGGTGCGGACGCGATCAAGGTGGGGATCGGCCCGGGATCGATCTGCACCACGCGGATCGTGACGGGCATCGGCGTGCCGCAGATCACCGCGATCTTCAACGCGATCGCGGGGCGCGACTCGATCGATCCGAGCGTGCCGGTCATCGCCGACGGGGGCATCCGCAACTCGGGCGACATCGCCAAGGCGCTCGCCGCTGGCGCGGACGCGGCGATGATGGGCTCGTTGTTTGCCGGGCTCGACGAGTCACCGGGCGAGCTGGTCATCTCGGGCGGACGCCGGTACAAGAGCTACCGCGGCATGGGCAGCGAGGGCGCGATGAATGCGGGCAGCGCGGACCGGTACCGCCAGGCGGACAAGGTCGGCGCCGACGGACGCCCCACGATGAAGTTCGTGCCCGAGGGCGTGGAGGGGCTCGTGCCCTATCGCGGGCCCCTCGCGGAGTTTGTGTACCAGATGGTCGGCGGGCTGCGCTCGAGCATGGGGTACTGCGGCTGCCGGACGCTCGAGGAGTTCCGGCGGGACGCGCGGTTCACACGCATCACCTCGGCGGGCGTGGTCGAGAGCCATCCGCACAACATCCGAATCACCAAGGAATCGCCCAACTACACGGTCGATCACCTGCGGGGCGAGTGATCAGAACTTGGCCGCGCCCGGGTTGGCCGCGATGATCTCGCGGGCCAGCTCCACCGTGGGGCGACGGGCCGAGCGCGCCGTGCGGTTCAGATGGTGCGCGGCGTCGGGCTCGCTCATGCCCTTGGTGCTCACGAGGATCCACTTGGCCTGCTCGATGATCTTGCGCTCGTCGAGGCGCTTCTGCAGGGCCTCCACGTTGGCCTGCTGCTCCATGTGGCGCTTGAAGGCGCCCCACGCGACGCCGATCGTCGCGCGGAGCTGGTCGGCCGTGGCGGGCTTCACGAGATAGGCAAAGACGCCCGCGTCCTGCGCGGACGCGATCTGCGGTCCGTCGGAGTAGGCCGAAAGGATGATCACGGGCACGAGCGACTCGGCGAACGCGCGACGCGCCGCCTCGATCCCGTCCATCTGGGGCATCTTGATGTCGAACAGGCCCATGTCCGGAGCGCCGGACTTGGCCATCGCGACGGCCTCCTCGCCGTTGGTGGCGAGCAGGACGCTGTGACCCAACTCGGAGAGTTGGGAGGCGAGGTACGCCGCGACCAGGTGCTCGTCCTCGGCGATGAGAATCGTGCGCGGGCGCTCGGGCACGCCGAGCGACGCGGCGGACTTGCCGGGGCCGGGCGCGGACGACTTGGGCGGTACGGTGGTGGTCATGGCGCTCCTCGTGCAAGATTGTTGCGCGTCGGGGCGCCCGGGCGAGCGGGTCAGGGGCATGCGCTGCCCCTTCGTAGAGAGTTCTTCGTCGTCGCCCGCCGGGCGCTCGGGACGAACCACCGACCATTGGGCCTGCGGACGCCCGCCTAACGTCCTCCACGCGGGGGGTTGAGGAGGGCCGATGCTCCAGGGCCTGGATCGACGTGGATTCCTTCGTGCCGGTGCGTTGGGTCTGGTCGCGGGTGGTGGGCTCGCGTCTGGGGCTCTGGCCCGCCCGCCGCGTGCCCTGGTGCGCCCCCAGGGGCGGGCCCGGAATGTGATCTTCATGGTGTCCGACGGCATGAGCACCGGCACGCTGACGCTCGCGGAGCAGGTCACGCGAGTGCGCCACGCACGCTCGACGAACTGGGTCTCGCTCTGGAATGAGCCGGGCGTCCGGCGTGCCTCCGCGACGACGCACTGCGCCAACTCCCTCGTGACGGACTCGGCGGCGGGCGGGTCGGCGTGGGGCATCGGCACCAAGGTGCCGTTCAACTCGGTGAACATCCCCGCCGATGGCGTTCCGCGAACGCCGATCCTCGTGCACGCGCGCGAGCAGGGCAAGGCTACGGGGCTCGTGACGACGACGCGCGTGACCCACGCCACGCCCGCGAGCTTTATCGCGAACGTCCCCGATCGCAACATGGAGGACGAGATCGCGCGGCAGATCATCGCGCGCGGGTTCGATGTCGCGCTGGGCGGCGGCGCCAAGCACTTCCCCCAGAGCCTGCTCCAGAGCGCGAAGGACGTCCGAGTCGTGACCGATGCGCAGGCCCTGGCGGGCGTGCGGTCGAACCCCGGCACGCCCGTGCTCGGGCTCTTCGCCCCCTCCCACTGCCCGCACGAGCTCGATCGCCCCGAGACCGCGCCGGCACTCCAGGGCATGACCCGCGCGGCGCTGGCGCTCCTGAAGGACAAGTCGAACGGCTTTGTCATGCAGATCGAGGGCGGACGGGTGGACCACGGGGCCCACGCGAACGACGCGGGCTCGCTGCTCGCCGAGCAGCTCGCGTTCGACGAGTGCATCGGGATCGTGCGCGAGTTCGCGAAGGATCGCGACGACACGCTGGTGATCATCACCAGCGACCACGGCAACGCGAACCCGGGGCTCACGCTCTACGGGAAGGACGCGGCGCGGGGGCTGGAACTCGCCGCCTCGGCCAAGCACTCCTTCGAGTGGATCTTCCGCTCGCTGGGCACGAAGCTGGCGTTCGACGATCCCGACGATTTCTCGAAGATCGGCGACCTCGAGCCCCTGCTCGGGCTCGTGAAGGAGGCGACCGGCGCGGAGCTGACCCGCGAGCAGTTCGAGGTGCTGACCAGCGCGATCCACGGGCAGGCGCGCCATCCGTTCCGCACGCAGGCCGCCAAGGCGACCTCCGTCTTGGGGGCGCTGCTCTCAAACTTCAACGCGATCGGGTTCGTCAGCCCGAACCACACGAGCGACGTGGTGGAAGTGACCGCCTGGGGGCCCGGGGCGGAGTTCGTGCGGCCGTTCATCGACAACACGGACCTGCACGAGGTGGTGGTGAGGGCGCTGGACCTGGCACCGGCGAAGGCGGGTTGAGCGCACGGACACGAACCAGGAGCACACGCGTGAGGAGCATGTCCATGAGCGGAGGTATGGTGCTGGCCGCGATCGTCGTGACGGCATCGCTGATGGGGTGCGCGACCAGCCGATCCGGAACGGGGAGCGGACCGATGAGCGATCGCGGGCTGCTGCTTCGCTCGCTGAAGATCGGCGACGCGGAGCGCAAGTACAGCGTGTACGTGCCCGATGCGCCCATGCCCGCCGCGGGCTGGCCCGTCATCATCTTCCTGCACGGGTCGGGCGAGCGCGGCTCGGACGGGATCAAGTCCGCCGCCGTCGGGCTGTGCCCCGCGGTGCTCCAGAACGCGAGCGCGTGGCCGGCGATCATCGCGTTCCCGCAATCGGCGCCCGGCGAGCGCTGGAAGGACCACGTGGACCAGGTCATGGCGACCCTCGCCGACGTGGAGCGCACGTGGAAGGTCGATCGGTCGCGTCGGGCGTTGACGGGTCTGTCGCTCGGGGGCGAGGGAACCTGGGCGGTCGCCAGCGCCCATCCGGAGGTCTGGTGCGCCATCGCGCCCGTCTGCGGGATCAAGGCCGGCGACCCCAAGGCGCTCGCGGGCCTGCCCGTGTGGGCGTTCCATGGCGAGAAGGACGACGTGGTGCCGCCCAGCAACACGCGGGAGATGGTCTCGGCGATCGAGGCGGCGGGCGGCAGGCCGCGCGCGACGTACTACCCCGAAGCGAACCACAACTGCTGGGATCGTGCCTATCGCGAGGCGGATTTGCCCGCGTTCCTGCTCACGCCGCGCCGACGTTGACGCGCTGGGCGGGTGAGATTCTGCACTCGGACCGGCAACTCCGCACTGAAGTCGGAGCGCGTTTGCGCCGAGATGATCGAACCCGGCGTCTTGACAATTCCTTAGCAAAATCTTGACAGGGCGTTCGGGTTTGAGGATAGTACCTTCCGATGGAACCGATCTCGTTGTTTGAGATGACGTTGCGCGTGATTGGCGCGGTGTGTATGGGGGCGCTGGTCGGTGTGGAGCGCGAGCGGAAGAACCGGCCCGTCGGGTTCCGCACGATGATCCTGATCAGCCTGGGCTCGTGCGGATTCGTGCTGCTCGGGCGCGAGTCCATGATCGACGCGGGCGTGAGCACCAGCGGACAGGCCGAGATCAGCCGCGTGCTGCAGGGGCTCATCGGCGGCATCGGCTTCCTCGGCGCCGGCGCGGTGATCCAGAATAAGAAGATGGTTCGCGGGCTGACCACGGCGGCGGCGGTGTGGTGCACCGCGGCGGTCGGCGGCGCGTGCGGGCTGGGGCTCTTCAAGATCGCGGCCCTCATCTCGGGCGCGATGCTCTTCACGCTCGTCGTGCTCGAGCGGATCGAGGACCGGTACTTCCCGGCGCACATCCCGGGCGAGTGGGACCCGCACCGCGACGATCAGAACGGCAACGGCAACGGGCACGACCACGGCATGGGGCCGGCGCGCCTGCGCGGCGAGCATCGCGAGGGCGTCGAGCAGTTCGTCGATTCGCGCTGAGCCGCACGAGACGATCCCACATCTAACCGCGAGCGGGGCGCAACGCGAGGACGGCCTGCTCCAGCTCCGTCGCGACAACGTCCCACCCCGCACGCTCGTTGGGTTGTGAGGCGAACACGCGCGCGGGGCCCACCGTCACGTGGATGCGTCGCGGGCGCGGCAGCGATCGGTCCGCGGGCAACGCCTCGAACGCGCCGTCGATCCAGCAGGGAACCACGGGCACGCTGGTCGCGGCGACGAGCCGGCCGATGCCGCCCTTGAAGGGCAGGGGCTCGCCGTCGCGCGAGCGGGCGCCCTCCGGGAAGAGAATGAGCCCGCTCTGCCCGAGCAGGAGGCGCTCGCGGAGCTCGTCCAGGGCGTGTCGCGTCACCTTCTTGCGCCAGAGCGGCAGCGCATTGATGAACAGAGCCGTGAGCACGCTCGTCGTGGCGGACTCGAAGAACACATCACCCGCCGCCACGGGATACGCGCACCCGCGCGCGTCGCGCGGCAGGGCCGCGGCGAGGATCAGCGCGTCCAGGTGGCTGGCGTGGTTGGCGATGACGACGAAGGGCGGGCGCGTGGGCAGTTGATCGCCCCCGTGCACGCGGAAGGCGTGCGCGAGCCGGAAGTACCCCCGCAGGCCCAGCGTTGCCGCATGGTGCAGCGACCAGGAGATCAGCCCCTGCTCCCGCCGTGTGGAGCGGAATCGCTCCATGGGCGGGAGCCCGGCGTCGCTCGCGGGCGTGTACTCCCATCGCTGCTCGCTCACACCGATCCCTTCAAAAGAGAACGCGGGGCAGCCGGTCGAGCCCGAAGCCGACGAAGTACCCGAGGAAGTGGAACGCGACGGGAGCTACCAGCAGCAGCGAGTTGCAGCGGTCCGTGAATCCGCCGTGCCCGGGGAGAACGACCGCCAGGTCCTTCACGCCGATGTCGCGCTTGATGGACCCGAGCACCAGATCGCCCAGCTGCGCGCCCAAGGCGATGCACAGCCCGAAGCACGCCAGCAGCACAGGCGTGTCCACGCGCGAGCCCACGAAGATCGTGTGCGCCAGAAGGGCGGCCAGGGGGGCGACGATGAGCAGCCCGCCCAGGTGCCCGCCGAGCGTCTTGCCGGGGCTGGTGTTCGGGAAGACCTTCCGACGCCCGACCGCCCTGCCCACGCAATACCCGGCGATATCGCTCAGTTGCGTGCACGCGAGCAGCATGCAGAGGACGGGGCGGTAGTTCGCGTCGTTGGCCATGTACGCGAGGTGCATGAGACCGGCGCCGAAGAGCCCGAAGCCGACGGCGGCGGTCGCGACCCGCTGCAGGTATCCCTTGGGCTCATCGGGAAGCACCCCCGCCCCGGCGAGCATGGCGATGGTGAGGGGCTGGATCGCCATGAAGAACCCGTACCAGTGGTCGATCGCCGCCGCGGACAGCGCGACGATGCCCAGGCCCACGATCAGCGAGAGCAGGCGATGGCGGAACAGGCCGGTCGCGCGCGCGTACTCGCGATAGCAGAGCAGCGCCAGGGCGGTGATGAGCAGCATCGCCGACAACGGGCAGAGCAGGATGGGCCCGATCGCCAACGGCGCGATGATCCACCACGTTCGCGTGCGTCGGAGGACATCCGCCCGCGTCGCGGGCGACATCACCCCCGCGCCCGCGAGCGCGATCGCCGCCAGCGGCGCGAGCACCAGCGCCGCGACAACGGCGATCAGCGTCCAACGCGTGACCGCGTGCTCGAGTATTCCCGTGGTGGAGAGCAGGTGTTCCATCGGACGGGCATTGTCTCAGGATTGTCCGGGGCTTGCACGCCCACGCAGGCCCGCGGCGATCGCCCTCAGGCGGCGTGCCGCCGTGACCACGCACCCGAGAGCGATGATCGCCAGGGCGATCGCGATCACTCCCGGGCGCGAGGCATCAAAGAAGTCCGGGATCGCGGGGCGCCACGACGCCGGCGCCAGCGCGAGATACAGGCACGCGACGGTCATCGTCGCCATGCGCTGCTGCTTGGCCATGGGCCCGCGATAGTCGCTGCGCAGCCCGCACCCCTTGCCCACAGCTCGGAGGTACGCGACGAAGACCGCGAGCGTCGCCGCGAGCCACCCCAGCGCCGGCGAGGACCCCGCGGCGTACCCCGCGCCCGCGAGCACGGCGACATCGGAGATGCGATCGGGAATCTCGTTGTACAACTCGCCCATGGCGGTCTGCCGTCGGCCCTCCACGGCGACGAGCCCATCGATCAGGTTGCACAGCAAGCGAAACTGGATGAGCCCCGCGGCGAGCGCCAGGGCCGCGCGACCGCCGAGCGAATCGCCCCACCACCGGTGCGCACCGGCGAGCAAAGTCCCCGCCGCGATCGCGGCGACCATGCCCGCGATCGAGATGGTGTTGGGCGTGATCCCCGCGCGCACGCACGCGCCGGCGAGCGCGTGCATCACGCCCAGCCTTCGCGCCGCGATCGGACGCCGATCGATCGCATCGACACCGGGCTCGCGGATGGGCGGATCTGAACTCGTCATGGGGTCGCCTTGCGGGGCGCGGAGCGGGCCGCGGGAACGATGCTATCCGCAAGGGCTCCGGCGTTGCGGCCGGGCACCCGCCCACCAAGGATCGTCCATGCGAATTCCGGGTTTCGTCGTCGCGATGGCCGTGTCGCTCCTGCTCATCGGGTGCGCTGCGCGCCCGCCGATGGCCCATGAGGCGCTCGCCCCGGGGCTGCATCACAGAAGCGTGAG
Organism: uncultured Phycisphaeraceae bacterium; assembly: GCA_964399625.1. Lineage (GTDB taxonomy): Bacteria > Planctomycetota > Phycisphaerae > Phycisphaerales > UBA1924 > CAYNSB01. Next base: position 2,211 of record CAYNSB010000057.1, on the reverse strand, counting down.
CCTGGAATGGCGGGGCACGCGCGACACGTACCCCTACGCGCTGTACGTGCCCGCCGGAACGCCTCCCCACGAGGTTTGGCCCGTCGTCCTGTTCCTGCACGGATCGGGCGAGCGCGGGAGCGACGGCGAGAAACAGACAAAGGTCGGGCTCTACCCGGCGGTGCAGAAGAACCCGGAGCACTGGCCCTGCGTGATCGTCATGCCCCAGCTGCCCACGGAGGACCCCGACCCCAAGGCGTTCTACATGCGCTGGCGCCATCGCGGGGATCTGGCCCTGGCGGCGCTCGATGACGCGCTCGCGCCCGCGACGGGGTCGCACGGCGATGCGAAGCATGTCGCGCTCACGGGGCTGTCCAACGGCGGGCAGGGCTCGTGGCAGCTCGCGGCCGATCACCCGAATCGCTTCACGCGCGTGCTGGTGATCTCGGGCGCCTCGATCGTGCCCGTGCTGGATGGCGCGGGGCAGCCCATTCCGATGCTCTTGAATGGCAAGCCGCTGCTGAGCCCGCTGCCCACGCGCGAGGAGCAACGCCGGAGCATCGCGTCGCTGGCAAGGCAGGACGTGTGGGCGGTGCACGGGCTGGCGGACCCCGTCGTGCCGCCGGCGCACTGCGAGACGATGGTGGGCGCGATGCGCTCGGCTGGAGGCACGCGCGTGCGCGTGGACTATTTGCCGGGCGTGGATCACAACGCGTGGGACGCGACGTACGGACGGGAGGATGTGGCGAGGTGGCTGGTGGGACGGTAAGAGCACGCTGCAGTGACCCGATAGTCGATGAATCACTCGGGATCTTGCAGAGCCTGCGACACTGGCCTCACCCCTTCGCGCTCGCCCCCACCGTCACCTTCACGGGCACGAAGCTCGGCTTCACCCGCTTCTCGAACTCCTCGCGGTACTTATTCATGATCGTGCGCAGCGCCCAGTTGTTGCCGTCGGCGAGGCCACAGATCGTCGTGCCGGGCATGCTGCCCATGCTCGTGGCGATCTCCAGCGCCAGGTCCAGGTCTTTCGTCTTGGCGTCGCCCGCGTCGATGCGGGTCATGAGCTGGTAGAGCCACCCCGAGCCCTCGCGGCAGGGCGTGCACTGCCCGCAGCTCTCGTGCTTGAAGAACCGCGCGATGTTCCGCGCCACCGCCACCATGTCCGTGTCCTCGTCGAACACCGTCGGGCACGCCGTGCCCAGACCCAGCACGTTGTACTTGCGCCCGATGTCGAAGTCCATCTCGGCGTCGTACTGGTCGGGCCCCAGGATGCCCATGCTGATCCCGCCGGCGATGGCGCCCTTGAACTTCTTGCCCCCGCGGATCCCGCCGCAGAGCTCCTCGACCAGCACCCGCAGCGGGATGCCCAGCTCGCACTCGTAGACGCCCGGGCGGGCGACGTGCCCGCTGACGCCCATGAGCTTCGTGCCGTGGCTGGCGGGCGCGCCCTGGAACGTGCTGACCACGCCCTGCTTGGTGAACCACTCGCCCCCCTGCTCGATGATGCTGGGCAGGTGCGCGAGCGTCTCGACGTTGTTGATGATCGTCGGCTTGCCGAAGAGGCCCTTCACCGCGGGGAAGGGCGGCTTGATGCGGGGCCACCCGCGCTTGCCCTCGATGGCCTCGAGCAGCCCCGTCTCCTCGCCGCAGATGTAGGCCCCTGCACCGCGGTGGACGTGGCAATCGACCTTCCACGCCCCGCCGCGGCCCGTCGCGGCTCCGGAGAGCAGCCCGCTCCCCCCGAACACCCCGTGGGCGTAGGCCTCCTTGATCGCCTCTTCGAGGACGTGCGCCTGGTGGTGGTACTCGCCCCGGATGAAGATGTACGCGGTCTTGATCCGGCAGGCGTAGCAGCAGATCGCGATCCCCTCGAGCAACAGGTGAGGATCAAAGTCCATGAGGAGCCGGTCCTTGAAGGTGCCCGGCTCGCTCTCGTCCGCGTTCACCGCGAGGTACCTGGCGCCCGGGTCCGCCTCCTGACCCTGCTCGTTCACCGCGAGTTTGGGAAGGAACGTCCACTTCAGCCCGGTGGGAAAGCCCGCCCCGCCCCGGCCCCGCAGCACGCTCTTCTTCACCTCGTCGGTTACCGCGTCGGGCTTCATTGCCAGCGCCTTGCGCAGCCCCGCGTACCCGCCCGTCTTGACGTACTCCTCGTAGCACACGACGTGCCGTCCCTTGGGGTCGGCGTAGGGCCAGCACGGGATCCGCTTGGTCAGCGGCGCGTCCTGG
>CAYNSB010000056.1:0-20260 GCA_964399625.1 uncultured Phycisphaeraceae bacterium | reverse complement strand
GTAGAGCAGCGGATTCCAAATCCGCAGGTTGCGGGTTCAAGTCCCTCCCGGCGTGCTTCCTCGAGATAGAAGGGATCGGATGGCTCTTGGACTGTACAAGCCTGGTCAGGGATATTGGGTGCGGGTGATGACCGCGGCGATGGCGGGGATCCTCATCCTCGCGGCGAGCGCGTGGCTGTGGGAGCAGATCGGCGGCAAGGCCGACAAGATCATCCCGCTGGCGACGTACACGCTCAACCTCTCGCCCGCGAGCGGCGATGCCAAGGCTGGGCAGCTCGTGTCGTTGCGCGGGGAATCGTCCTCGGAGGTCGGCACGGCGAGGGTCGTCGTGGCCGAGCCCACGAGCGCCGGCGGCGATCGCCTGGTGATCGAGGCGCCCAAGTTCTCCGGCTCGAGCGATATCTCGCTCGTTCGCACGATCGAGCCCGCGGAGGGTTCTTCGGCGACGCTGCGGGGCGCGATCGCGGGCCCGCCCCAGGCCAAGCGCCTGTTCGAGGCGTTGTACCTCCAGGCGGGCGCCGTGGGCGTTCTAATGGTGCTGGGCACGATCGTGACGTACTACCTCGTGGGGATGCGCCAGGGGTCCGCGGAGTTCCTCATCGCGACCGACGGCGAGATGAAGAAGGTCAACTGGTCCACCAAGAAGCACATCCGCGACTCAACGAGCGTGGTGATCCTGTGGGCGGTGCTGCTCGCGGGCGGGCTCTTCGTGATCGACATCCTCTTCGCGAAGTTCTTCCAGTTGATCGGGGTGCTGCAGCACTGAACGGGATCGTGGCCCGGGGGAGCGAGCGATGTCGACGCAGATCAAGGAGGCGAGCATGTCCGAGCATGATGCGCAGGCGACACCCACGCCCCCCCCTGCTCCCGCCCCGAGCGAGCGGAGCGACCTGATCAAGCCCGACGAGCCGATGCGTCAGGAGGGCATGAACTGGTTCGTGCTGCGCGTGGCCTCCAACAAGGAGGGCTCGGTTCGCGAGACGCTGCTCCGCAAGGTGCAGATCGAGAACATGACGCACCTGGTCGCGCGCATCCTCGTGCCCACCGAGAAGACCAAGACCATCAAGGGCGGCAAGCAGAAGATCACCGAGACCAAGCTCTATCCCGGGTACGTTTTCGTCGAGATGCGCCTGGAGCCCGACGGTCGCATCCCGCAGGACGTCTTCTTCCTCATCAAGGAGACGACGGGCGTGGGCGACTTCGTGGGCACCGCGGGACGCCCCACGCCCATGAAGGAGCACGAGATCGAGAAGATGCTCAAGGACTCGCGCAAGCCCGAAGAGGAGCCGATGGTCAAGCTCGTCTTCGCCAAGGGCGAGAACGTCAAGATCAAGGAGGGGCCGTTCCAGGGCTACGAGGGAACGGTGGACGAACTGCTCCCGGAGAAGGGGCTGGTGCGTGTGCTCGTGACGATCTTCGGCCGCCAGGCGCCCATCGAGCTCGAGGAGTGGCAGATCGCCAAGGCCGACGAGGAGTGACCTCGCCCGCGACGCGGGCCCGCCTCGCGGCGCGTGCTTCAACCAAAGCACCCAACACGCCCCGATCGCGGGGCGTTTTCGCTTTTCGTGCGTCCAACAATGGAGGCGGTGGATGGTGCCGCGTGCGGGCGTGCGATCGAGAGGAGTTGCGTCATGGCTGACGGATCGTCTTCGGGCTCAACGAGCGGGACCGCGCCGGGGCCGCGTCGTCGCAGGTGGGGTCGGATCCTGCTCATCGGGGCGGGGTCGGTGCTCGCGCTGCTGCTCGTGCTGCTGGCGCTGGCGCCGACGATCGCCGGGTCGCTCGCGCCGGGCATCGCCCGGAGCGCCATCGAGGGCTCGATCAACGGCAAGGCCAAGGTGGGCAAGGTCGGGCTGAGCTGGTCGGGCGGGCAGGAGATCGGCCCGGTCGAGATCAGCGATGCGCAGGGGGCCAAGGTCGCGAGCGTGACGCTCTCGCTCTCGAAGGGGCTGTGGGGGCTGACGCGCGCGGGGCTCTTCGGTTCGCTCGATGTGGGCGAGGTGAAGGTCTCGGGCGTGGCGAACCTGGTGCGCGAGGCCGACGGTAAGCTGAACATCGAGAAGCTTCTCAAGGCGCCCGGCAAGGTCGCGAGCGGGCCGAGTGCTCCAAAGACGACCGGCACCGGCGGCGCCAGCGAGCCGGTGAAGATCCCCGCCTCGCTCCGCGCGGCGCTCGTGCTCGATGCGATCGAGGTGAGCTACACGGATCTCTCCAAGGGCCCCAAGGGCGAAGCCCCGGCCGTGGGTTCGGTGAAGATACCCAAGCTCGCGGGCAAGGCGAGCATCGTCGGCGGCAAGGTCGATGCGGACTTCTCCGCGGGTGTGCTGTACGGCCCAGGAGCCGACGCCAAGACGCCCGGCGGAACGTTGACGATCAAGGCCACGACCGACCACCTCACCGATGCCAAGGGCGTGCTCACGCTCGATCAGGCGGTGATCGACGCGAAGGTGGACCTTTCCGATCTGGCGATCGCGGCCGCCGACGCTCTCGCCGGAACGGGCGACGGGCTTGTCAGGGCCCTGGGTCCGACGCTCAAGGCGAGCGTGGCGCTCAAGGGCAACGCGGGCAAGTCCGACCTCGCGCTCAACGTGGTTTCGGGCGGGCTCAACGCGGACGTCGCTCTCGTCGCGGACCAGGGCGTGCTCAGCGCGCCGCGCCCGGGCGTCATCGATCTCAAGAGCGACGGCGCGCGCGCTCTGCTGGGCGTGGACAAGGCGCTCGCGAAGAACGGCGAGCTGACCATCGACAGGCTGCCGGACGTCAAGGTCCTGCTCGATGCCCTGCGGATCAAGCTCCCGTTCGATGCCAAGACGATGGCCACGCGCGATCTGGACCTGCGCGGCTCGATGATCTCGGCCTCGATCGCGACGACGCCCGTCGCGGGCTCGGTCCGCGTGCCCAATCCCGACGGTTCCGCCGGCGCGCCGCGTGCCTACGCCATCGCTCCATTCAACCTGAAGCTGGAATCCAAGGACTTTGCCGAGGGGCTCACGGTCCAGGGCGGCACGAGCGCGACGCTCAACGGCCAGGCCGCGGGGCAACTCATGATCGATGTCGTCGCGAGCAAGCCGCTCGACGACAAGGGCGCGCCCCGCAAGTCCGGGCCCAAGGACCTCAAGGGCCAGGTGCGGCTGACGCAGCTCGCCACGGCGATCGCCCAGCCGTTTGTCGAGAGCGCCGGCATCGACCTGGCCCGCGGCGTGGGGCCGACGCTCGATGTCGCGCTCTCGGCGCAAGCCGATCCCAGCGCCGCGGTCGAGAGCGGGCAGATCCCGCCGACGCAGATCGACCTGAGCGTGAAATCCAACGGGCTCAACGCGCTCGCCGCGCTCGCGATCGACGCCAAGGGCATCCGCGCTCGCAACGACCAGGGAAAGCTCACCCTCGCGTCGATCCAGGCCCTGGCGGGCAAGGCCGTGAGCGCGTCGGGGATCGATCTCACGAGCGCCGGCTCGCTCTCGGCGAGCCTTTCGTCTCTGAATGTGCCTTTCGACGACAAGGGCAAGGCGAGCCTCGATCAGGCGCAGGCGAGCGCGGGCGTGGCTCTCACGGGGCTTGGCCTGCGCCTCGCGCCCCAGCCCGGCGCGCCCGCGGGCGAGCCCGTGCTGCTGGACTCCCTCGCGATCGACGCGGGCACGACGCCGGGCAAGGCGCCCACGCTCGCGATCAAGGGCAGCGGATCGCACGAGAAGAATCCGTTCTCGATCAACGGCGGATTCGACCTCGTGGGGCTCAAGCCGGTCATCCTGGGCACGCGCCCCGCGACCTGGCTGCGTCCGACGGGATCGCTCAAGGTTGAGAATCTTCCGACGACGCTGCTGGGCATGTTCGTCGCGAGCGCCCCGGCGGCGCCCTCGACGAACGGCGCGCCCGGGCTGGACCTGCCCCGCCTTGTCCGTGACGCGATCGGGCCGACGCTGAACGTCTCGCTCGCCTCCGCGCCCAAGGGCGGCAAGACCGACGGCAAGAGCGAGGGCGTGGACCTGACGTTGGACGTGGGCGCGAAGAACTTGACGGGCAAGCTCGCGGCCAGCGCGGACACCTCCGCGATCGCGCTCTCGACGCTCGATTTCAAGACGGCGATCTCCCCCGAGCTTGCCGGCACGCTGCTCGATTCGCTGGGGCCCAAGCTTGAGAGCAAGCCCGCGCTCGCGGGGCCCGCGGCGATCACGCTCTCGGCGTCGCCCTTCACGATCCCGCTCAAGAGCGATCTTTCGCCCGACCTCGCCAAGGCCGGCGAGGCCGACGTGAAACTGCAGATCGCGGGCAAGACGCTCGTGAGCAACATCCTCATGAAGGACGAGACGGGCGCTACTCGCGATCTTGGCCCGATCGGGGTGCAGGACGTGCTCGTCTCGGCGAGCCTGCCGCTCAAGGCGCTCGCCGCGGGCGCCGCGCCGGCTCCAGCCAAGTTCGTCGTGACCGCCGGCGTGCTGGGCGATGCGACGAACAAGATCGTGGACCTGAACGCGGGCGGGCAGGTGAACCTCGCGGGCGGCAAGCCGCAGGGCGATCTGAGCGCCAAGCTCGACCTCAACGTGACCGACGCGGGCCGCCTCGAAGCGCTCGCGCGCAAGCCGGGGCTCCTGACCGGCAGCATCGGGCAGACGCTGCAGGTCAAGGGCGATGCGCTGGTGTCGTTCCCCGCACAGAGCAAGCCCGGCGCCTCGCCGATCAGCAAGGCCGTGGTCAATGCGTCCATCACCGGCCCGCGCCTGAGCACGAGCAAGCCGCTGAAGATGTCCACCAGCGGCGACACGCTGGCGCTCGAGCAGCCGATGGTGCTCAACTGGAAGATGGCGCCCGAGTTCGCCAACGGGTACCTGCTGAAGATCCCCGCCGCCGCGCCAGCACCGCAGAAGGGCAAGGCGCCTGAGTCCATCCGCTTCGCCGACGCGATCGACACGACGCTCACGATCGAGAAGCTCGCGCTGGCGATTCCCAAGGACGCGAGCGAGGGCCCGCTCAAGCCCGGCGTGTTCAGCGTGGATCTGAACGTGCGTGCGCCCAGCGCCTCGTTCCTGGTGGCGGGCGTGCCCACGAGCGTGAAGGAGTTCGTCTGCCGTGTCGCGGGCGGGAACAACCCGGGCAAGGCGGGCGTGCGCCTCACCATCCTCGACGCGGGGCAGGGCATGGGCGACGGCGGAAAGGCGGCGGTGGACTTCACGGGCCAGCTCGTGGACGCCTATGACGCCAAGGGCAAGCCCACGCCCGACGCCGCGAGCCTGAACCTCAAGGGCTCCGCGACCAAGATCTCCACGGCGCTCGTGGATGCGCTGGCGCAGCAGCACGGCGTGCTGCTCGAGGCCCTGGGCCCGACCGCCGCGATGACGATCAACGCCGACAAGCTGAGCAAGGCCGGCGGCTCTCTGGAGTTCAGCGCCACCTCGCCCCGGGCGCAGGTCGCGGCCAAGGGCACGATCGTCAAGGGCGTCTTCGTCGCACAGGGCGATCCGACGATCAAGCTCATCGAGATCACGCCGGCGCTCTCATCGAAGTTCGTGAGCGGGCTGCCGAATCTGGCTTCGTTCGAGAAGAAGCCCGAGGACGGGCCCGCGATCATCCAGGCGACGGGCCTGCGCATGCCCATCAACGGCGACCTGTCGCAGCTGAATGGCGATGTCAAGATCGAGCTGGGCCAGGCGCGATTCACGACGAGCGACGTCTTTGGCAAGCTGCTCAACGCCGTGGGCGGCAAGACCTCGGGCGCGATCGGGCAGCGCATCGAGCCGTTCGTGGTCAGCGTGAAGAACGGCGTGGCGACGTACGAGAGGTTCACGCTCCCGCTGGGCGAGTTCCGCATCGCGACTCGCGGCACGGTGGACCTCGTGAAGCAGGACCTCGATGTCGTCACCTACGTCCCCTTTGGGGCGCTCACCGATGAGGCGGCGGGCAAGTTCAACACCGGGCTTGGCGGGAAGCTCGCCGGACTCACCGGCGGCGTGCTGGAGAAGTCCACGATGATGCCCTTCCGCACGCGCGGGACATTCGAGAAGCACGACACCAAGCCGGACCTGGAGCTGTTCGTGAAAGAGGCGGGCAAGAGCATCATCGACACGCCCAAGAACCTGGGCGAGGGGCTGAAGGACCTCTTCAAGAAGAAGGACAAATAGCCCGGCGGTCGCGCTCAGGCGCTGAGCACGCTCTGACGATCGCGCCAGATGCGGTCCACCATCGCCATGGCGCCCGCGGGATCGTCGCCCGAGGGAAGGCGCTCGCCGCACGCGACGAGCAGGTCCACCAACCCGTCAAAGTCCCCGATGGAGACGTGCTCGCGCCCGACGCGCGGCGGCGTGGTGTTCGTGCCCGCTTGTACCGCGGTCAGGTCCGCCATGTTGTGGTAGTTGCCCAGCGGCAGGCAAAGGCACGTCGATTCGTACCCATAGGCGCAGAACACCGTCGCCTCGCAAGCGCCGCCCGCCATGAGCTTGCGCTGCCATCGCCACGTGGGCAGGCTCGCGTTCTTCTGGCTGGCGGTGGGGGAGGCGGGGCCGCCCGCGACTTCCTCCGCGCGCTTCGCCACGGCGCCCGTGAGCGAGGGCGAGAAGACGCTCAGGCGATCGCCCACGCGGACGATGGGCCCACCCCCGATGGGCGAATCGGGAAAGCTCCGCGAGTTCTCCAGGGCCAGCACGCGTGAGCCCGCGGGCATGGTGCGGGATCGGCACGCCGCGATCGCGCCCACGAACCCGATCTCCTCGGCCCGCGTGAAGAGCAGACGCACATCCTGCCCTTTCGCTCCGCTCTCACGCGTGGATCGAGCGCTCGACGCGCCATGGAGCACGTCGTACGCCGCAAGGGCCGCCGCCGCGGCCGCGAGATCGTCGCAGGCGTGCGTGTGGATGATGCCGTCGATGATCTGAGCGGGCGGAAACTCCCACGTCGCAACATCGCCCACGCCCAGCCCCGAGGCCGGGCGATCCAGCTCCGCGCGGTAGCACTTGTCCTTGCTCGTCGCGTCGAGCGGGGGCAGCGACCCGCGCAGCGTCGCGCCGACGCGCTCACCCTCGCGCGAGTGGAGCGTGACCCGCGCGTCGAAGAAGTAATCGTCCATGACGCCGCCACGGAACTGCAGGCGCACCTCGGTCGGCCCGGTCAGGCGCTCGACGACGAACGCGGGGTGATCAAGATGGGCGGTGAAGTACAGGGGCTGCGCGGGCGCGCCGTCGCTGGATCGCCCCGCCTCGCCCGCGCGGGCGCCGTTCGCCGAGATGTGCAGGTTTCCGGCGTCGTCCTTGCTCAGCGTGAGGTGCGGGCGCTGCGCGGCCCAGCCTTCGATCCACGCGACAACCCGATGCTCGCGACCGGCCGCGGTGGGAATCTGCGTGAGTTCCAGGAGCCACTGGTGGTGCGTTGCTCGGTCCGCGGGAGAGATCGGGGTCGGCATGGGCAAGGCTATGGCGTGGGTTTCCCCGGCGCGTCGTGGAGCGCGGGCCTCCCCGATTCGTTCGCCAGCGACGAGACGAACTCGCGGATCAGGCGGATCGTTTCCGTGGGCTGCTCCAGTTGCGGCGAGTGCATGACGCCCGGCATCGCCACGATCCGCGCGTTGGGCAGCTCCGCCGCGAGCTTGTACCCCATGCTCAGCGGCAGGATCTCGTCCCGACGGCCCCAGAGGATGAGCGCGGGCTGACGGATGCTGGCATACCGGGCCTCGGCGGCCTCGATCCGCGCCCAGTCGGGCCGGCCATCCTTGGTCCAGAACAACGCGTTGCGGGCCATCGCGCGGGTCGCCCGTCCTCGGGCGTCGTTGTTGATGTACTCCTGTCGGATGCGGGCCTCCTCGATCAGCGCGGGCGTGGGAGGGCTGACCGAGGCGAGCGTGCCCCGCTCCGTGTACTGCCGCACCTGCCCCGTGAATCTGCCCAGCGCGATCTCGAAGTCGCCCGCGAGCGCAAGCCGACGGAACCGCGGATCTTGAAGGTGCACGCTCACGTCGAGCGCATCGACGAGGATGAACGAGTCCACCAGCGAGCGCACGTGCGCGAAGGCATCGGGCGAACCCGAGGGGGCACCCGCGATCTGGAGCGTCACTCGTCCGCCCAGCGAATGTCCGACGAGCGTGATATGCGGCGGCGGGGTCGTGCGCTTGGGGACTTCGGGGCGTCGATCGCCCGCCGGCAGCCGCGCCAGGCTCGGGCGATCGCGCGCATCCTCCCACACGCACACCTCGATCGCGCGAAGCACATCGATCGCCATCCGCTGCGGCGAGTACTCGTAGCGGTCATCGCTGGGCGCATCGCTCTGCCCGCACCCGGGAAGATCGACCACCCACACGCCGGCGCCCTTGGCGAGCTCACCGACGACGAACCTCCACGCGCGAGAGTCGGACATCATGCCGTGGATCAGCACGTACACCCGTGGCGCATCGTCCGCCCCGTAGCGGTGCACCGCGACATGCCGCTCGGGCGGGGGCCAGGGCTGCGGTGGATCGCCAGGATCGGTCGGGCTGTACTGCTTGCCCTCGGACACGTCGATGCGATCGACCCGCGACGGCGTCGCACCGGTCGCGTCAAGCAGCGCCGCGAACTCGGGCACATCGCGCTCGTGGACGAGCCCCGACACGCTCGATGAGCATGCCCAAAGCGCGAGGCACAACAGCGACATTAGTGGAGCGACGAGGATCGAGATCGGCGGGCGTCCCGTGCGCATGTCGCAAGCGTACCGCGAGTCGTCCTTCAATGGTCCGTGCGGAGGCGTGGGGCGACGCGCGGGCCGGCCAGACGCAGGCTTCGATCAAGATCGGGCCGCAGGGGCGTTGGCCTAGCGCCGCCCGCTGCGCACGCGCCCCATCATCCGCTTCTCGGGGAGCTTGGTGGGCACGATGCCGCCCGGGAACTTGCTCGGGTCCAGCGGTGGGGGAGCGGCGGGAGCGGCGGGAGCGGACGCCGGAGTCGCCGTCGGCGCGCTCGGGGCCGGGGCGGCGCTCGCGCCCTTGGCGGGCAGCACCGGGGCCGACGTGCTCAGGCGGTTGGGCGTGTTCATGCGCCGCTCGCGGTCGGCCCGCTCGCGCTGGATGTGCTCGGGCAGGGGGCCGGGTGTGAAGTCCGGGTACTCGAGCTTGGGGATCTCGGCGTTTATGAGCAGCTCGATCTGCGTGAGCAGGTACCCCTGGTCGGGCGTGACGAAGCTCCACGCGGTGCCGCCCCGCCCCGCGCGGGCGGTGCGTCCGATGCGGTGCACGTAGAGCTCGACATCGTCGGGCAGGTCGTAGTTGATGACGTGGGTGATGCCCTCCACGTCGATCCCGCGCGAGGCGAGGTCCGACGCGATGAGCACCGAGAGCTTGCCCGTGCGCAGCTTCTCCATCACCGCGTTGCGCCGCCCCTGGGGCAGGTCGCCGTGGATCGCGTACGCCTCGATGCCGTGGCGGCCCAGGCTCTCGGCGAGCTCGTCGCACGTGCGCTTGAGCCGGCAGAAGACGACGGTGAGCGCCGGCTCCTCGTGCGTGAGCAGGTGGCGCAGCAGGCGCCGCTTGTCCCATGGGTTCACGGGCAGGTGGTGCTGCTTGACGAGGCTGACGGTGAGCGACCCGGTCGTTGCGACGATCTTCTCCGGATCGCGCATGAACGAGCGAGCGAGCTTCTCGATCTCGGACGAGAGCGTGGCCGAGACGAAGACCGTCTGCTTCTCCTTGGGCGTCTTTCCGAGGATGTGGCGGATGTCCTCGCGGAAGCCGATGTCCAGCATCCGGTCCACCTCGTCGAGCACCGCGAAGCGGATGTTGCGGAAGTGGATGAGCCCGCGCTCGACCATGTCCATCACGCGCCCGGGCGTGCCCACGATGATCTCGGGAAGACGCTTGAGCTTGCTCGCCTGACTCGCGATGCTCTGCCCGCCGTAGATCGGCGCGACCTGGATCGGCGTGAACTTGCCCAGCTCCTGCAGCTCCGCGGCGATCTGGATGGCGAGCTCGCGCGTGGGCGCCAGGATCAGCGCCTGGAACTCCATGTTCCGCTGCATCATGTTGTACAGCGGAAGACCGAACGCGGCGGTCTTGCCCGTGCCGGTCTTGGCCTGCCCGATCACGTCGCGACCCGTCAGGATCGCGGGGATGAGCTTGGACTGGATGCCCGTGGGATGTTTGAAGCCGGCGGCCTCGATCCCCTTGAGCATGCTGTTGCGAATGCCCAGGTCCTTGAACGTGATCTGGGTGTCGAAGATCTCGGCGATCGCCTCGGGCGATGGGCCATGGGCGCCGGCGGGCTCGAGGCTCGGGGCACGCAGCGCGTCGGGCGCGATGGGCACTTCCGACGCGGACGCGTTCGAGGAATCGCCCTGGACGCCCGGCGACGTCTGGTTCGATTCGTTGGTTGGTGCGGGCTCAAAATGGGACGATGCGGGGTCGAACGAAGCGGGGTTCATCAAGCCTTTCAGCCCACGACCGGCTGCGAGCGCGTCCCCGATAGATGACAGACGTTCGGTGCCTCCAGCGGTCCGTGCGACGGACGCGAGGCCTCGGGCGTTCATCATCTCAGGGGCGCCCGCGGCGCCGCGGGACTCCTTTCCTCGCCCGATACGCCCAGCTTGGCGGCACTCCCGCCGCGGGCCCATCGAGCACTCGTAACCGGCGCGACCTCATGCCGCGCTCGGAATCATCATAGTCGCCACGCCTCGTTCGATCAATGTTTGGGATCGGGCGATGAAGCGGCGGCCAGCTTGGTTATCGGTGATCCGCCGTTGGATGCCGTGCTCGCACGCGCGATTTCAAACAGAATCATGTGCTTCATCGCCGCGCCAACCCCTGTGCTCATCGCTGCCAGCACGCCCGGCCAGCCATCCCGCCACGCGGACTTGAGCACCAACTGCTTGAGCACCGCGCCGATGGGCGAGCCGAAGAGGCGGAAGTAACTCGGCTTCTTGCCCGCGGCGTGCAGGCTCAACGCCATCGTCCGCGCGTGCGAGGCCTGCTTGGCGAGGAAGTCGGACCAGGTGCTGATGGAGTCGTGGCGCAGCACGCCGCGCAGGTCGATTGTGCGACGCGCCGAACTCATGCGCAGGGAATCGTGCGGATCGAGCCCGCTCCACGCCGCCTGCCCGCGAGCCACGAGGCGAAGTCTCCACTCGGGCTGCCACGCATTGCGCAGCGGGTGATCGCGGTACCACACCACGCGGCGCACCCGCGCGCCCGCCACTCCGGGAGGTGGCGAACCGACGAACGAAACAATCGAGCCCCGCAGGTCGGGCTCAACCGACTCATCGCTATCCAAGCAAAGCGTCCATTGCTGCGTGCACGCCTCGAGCGCCTTCTGCTTGGTCTTGACGTGCCCGAGCCACTCTGAGCGGATCACCCGCGCCCCGTGCTGCTCAAGAATCTCGATCGTGCCATCGGTCGATCCCGAGTCCACCGCGACGATCTCACTCGCCAGCCCGCGCACGGACTCGAGCGTGCGCCCGATCGTCCCGGCGTTGTTCTTGCAGACGATCGCGACCGACAAGGCCAGGGGCAGCCGCGGGGTTGTATCAGCGCCGAGATCGGGCATGCAGGACAGCATATCCGCGGGCGGGCCGATCCATGCGTCGCGATCCCGATACGCTCCGCCCATGGGCCACATCCCGCACTTCCCGCCCGGCATCCGAGTGGAGCGCGTGGCTCCCGATCAGGATGCGCGCGTGTGGCGCGACGCGCTGCGCGGCTTTGACCCCTCGGGCGCCAAGGTGCTCAAGGGGGATCGTGGCGTCGCGGTGTATCGCGCCTCGATGGCTGGGCTCGATGTCGTGATCAAGGCGTGGGAGCTCGGGCCGGGGTTGCCCCGCATCAAGCAGCTCCTCCACGCCTCGCGCGCCTGGCGGCACTGGCGCGGCGCGGCACGGCTCCAGCACGCGAGCATCCCCACGGCGCGCGGGCTCGCCCTGCTGAGCGAGCGTGCCAGGGGAGGGCTGGTCGTCGAATGGCTCGCGATGGAGGCCCTGCCCGGGCGCACGCTGCTGGAGGTCCTCGCCGCGATCCATGCCGACCCGGGCGCGGTCACCGTCAAGCGTCAGCACGCGCTGGCCCGCGTGCTGGGGCGGCAGCTCGCGGACCTCGAGCGGGCGGGCCTGTTCAATCGCGATCACAAGCCCTCGAACCTCATCGTCGCGTGGTCCGAGGAGCATCCCGCCGATGGCACGCACCGCGCCGCCGATGAGCCGCGCGTGTCGATGATCGACTGCGTGGCGATCCAGGGCCTGGGGCGCCACTCCTGGCGCCGAGTGCGACGGATGCTTGCCTCGCTCCTCATCGAGCCGACGGGGTGCGGACTGGCGATCCGGCGCGGGCTTCGCCTCCGGGTGCTCGCGTCGTTCCTGGACGCGCAGGCCCCGCTCCCGCGAGACCTGCGACGCCGTGCCATCCGCGCCGGGTGGACCAGCGTCGAGGCCCTGATCCACGCTCACGGGGACCCCACGCCCCGCGTGAATCCGCTGAAATCTCCGCACGAATGAGGCTCGACCAGCCCAGTTTTCCTAGACTACGGGCGCATGCTCCGATCCCTCCGCTACAAGCTCGGCACGCGCCTCATGGCCCCGCACGCGCCGATCGAGGTGCTGCCCGGCGGCCCGCCCTCGCCCCATCGCACGCCGCTGCATCGTTCGCGTTTCCGGTTCTATCCGCTCCTTCGGAGCATCGAGCACCACCCCAAGGCGTGGCAGTTTCCCGAGTACCTCGACGCGTCGATCCCGTGGGTGCGCACGCTCAAGGACCTGTACGCGTCGCCGCTCGCGTTCCCCGCATCGATGTCGCCCGAGGCCGGGCTCTTTCTGCACGCGCTCGTGCGCAACATCCGCCCGCGCACGGTCATCGAGATCGGGACGTTCCTGGGCGTGAGCACGATCTGGATGGCGTCGGCGCTGGAGGCGGCGCGGAACGATCCGCCCCACGCGCCCACCGCGCCCGATCAGTTGCACGGGCTGATCCACTGCTTCGACGATTTCACGCCCATTCCGCCGGGCCCGTGGCGCGACGCCGCGATGCCCGATCGCCCCCGCGATCAGATCGTGGGCGAGCACCTCGCGCGCGCGGGGCTCGCGCATCGCGTTCGTCTGTACCCCGGCAACAGCTCCGAGCGCGTCAAGGCGATGGCGACGGAACTGAAATGGCGCGGCGGCGCCCCGTTGCCTTCGGACACCAAGCCGTCCGAGCACACCGCGGGCATCGACCTTGCGCTCATCGACGGCGACCACTCGATGCCCGGGGCACTCCAGGATCTTTGGGCGGTGGAGCCGCTGCTCAACACGGGCGGGTACATCGTCCTGCACGATATCTACCCCGAGCAGTGCGGAGACCATGCCGGCCCCAGGCACATCATCGATCACGTCCGTTCGGTCGCGCACGGGGTGTACGAGGTGTGCGAGGTGTACACGGCGCCGCTGAACTACGGCATGGCGGTGCTGCGGCGCGTGGGCTAGGAGCCCCCGCTGGCGCTCGCGGACGCATCGACGTACCATGGATGCGTGCCCAAGACTGCCAGCCCTTCCAAGCCGCGCTCGAAGACGAAATCGCCCCGAGTCCCCGCGCCCGCGGGAGCGCCCGCGACGCCCGAGGTCTACTGGTCGCACGAGCATCCCAAGAACGGCGCCGTGGCCCGCGTGTGGACGGGCGACTGCCGGGAGATGCTCCCCCGGATTCCCGAGGTTCGTGAGGGCAAGGTCGACCTGGTCTTTGCCGATCCGCCGTTCAACTGGAATCGCGCGTACGACCAGTGGGACGACGCGATGCCCGACGAGGAGTACCTGCGGTTCATGTTCGATGCGGGAAGCGGAGCCCGCCCCGCCGGGTGGATCCACCAGTGCGTCAGCGCGCTCTCGCCGACGGGGTCGCTGTGGATCAACATCCCGGACACATGGGCGGCGGAGATCGTCTGCTACCTCAAAGGCGGGTTCCGGGAGTGGAAGCCCCCGCACCCGATGCACATGGTGAACTGGTGCGTCTGGCACTATCGGTTCGGGCAGAACACGACCGAGCGGTTCATCAACAGCAAGGTGCACGCGCTGTACTTCTGCAGGAATCCTCGCCGGCGCACGTGGAACGCGAAGGACGTGCTCGAGGCCTCCGATCGCGCCAGCACGTACTTCGATCCACGCACGATGAGCAAGCGCGACGGCATGCCCGCGGGGCAGCGTGTGCCTCTGGACGTGTGGTACGGCCCGTACTGGGGGCGCATCCAGGGCAATAACAAAGAGCGCCGCGCGTACCACGACAACCAGTTGCCCGAGGCCTATCTCGCGCGCGTGGTTCTCTCGACGTCCAACGAGGGCGAGCTGGTGCTCGATCCGTTCCTGGGCAGCGGCACGACCGGCGTGATCGCCCACGATTTGGGGCGGCACTTCATCGGCACCGAGTTCTCGCGCGAGAACGCGAAACTGGCGTGCGAACGAATCGAGCGCGGGCCCGTGCGCGACCCTCGCGCGATCCAGGGAGCGAGCACCGCGATCCATCCACCCCGGCGCGCCAGCGCCAGGGCCCGGGCGTTCACGGCTCCTAAGTAACTGACAATAAAGCACTTGCGACGATTGCCGCGCTCTCGCGGAGGGCAATCTCACGCACCCCTCTGTTCAGCGGGGATGGAAACTCCGGATTCCGGGCGAAACTCCTCGTGCCTGAAGGGAATGGCAGCCGCCAACCCAGGGCACACAGGAGATCGGCAATGTGCCGGTTCCTTTCGCACGGCTCACCCCAGGAGTTCACCATGTTCAAGCACGCATCCAAGATCGTCGCCGCCCTCGCTCTGGCCGGCGTCACCCTCCTCGCTGGCAACGCCCAGGCTCGCCCGGGTGGCGGCGGCGGCGGTGGTGGCAGCGGCAGCACCGAGGTCCGTCTGCTCGCGTTCATGCGGAACTCGAGCAACGCCCAGCAGAAGCTCAAGAGCGTGTACCGCGAGCGCACCGTCAACTCCCGCCCCGTCTACTACGGGCCGGTCATCAGCTCCTCGGCGCAGAAGATCGAGACGCAGGTCGACGCCCTCGATCCGAACACGTCCTACGACATCCTGCTCAACGGCACCAAGCTCGGCTCCGTGACCACCGATGGCGCCGGCAACGCCAAGATCGAGTTCGAGTCCGGCGTGTCCGCCCGCCGCAACCTTGCGGACATCCCGCACCTCAAGGCCGGCGACACCATCACCGTGGGCCCGCTGAGCACCACGTTCGCCAAGCGGTAATCCTCCTCTCTCGTGTCACCCCTGGCCCAAACGGGTGAGGGGTGTCTTGTATGAGCGTCGGGACTGGTACGGGCAGGTCTTCGCCCCATCTCGGGGGTCGGGCCCGAACGAGTGCAAGCCCTTGCAGTCCTGCGACATTCGGTCGGGCGTCCTCCCCACCAGACCCCGGAGGCCGTTCGAGCCCGCCCGCTCCGCGTTGGAGCCGGACGGGGCCTCAGTCCGGGGTCGATCGAACGGGAGAACCATGATGTTTCGCACCGCCGCCTCCATCCTCGCTCTGGCCGCCACGTCCACGGCTCTGGTGTCGTCCGCGCACGCCGCGGCCGATCTTCGTCTGCGCGGGATTGCCAGAGGGCTGTTCGAGCTCAAGGCGGATGTCCGCTATGCCGAGCGGAGCTCGCCCATCGGGCTTCAGGCACGCCAGGTCCTGTGGGTCCAGATCGAGAATGCGTTCGCGTTCCAGCGTTTCGATATCGCCGTCGCGGGTCAGAACCTCGGTTCGGTGGTGACCGACCAGTTCGGGCGCGCCGAGTTCAAGGCGCGCGTCGCTTCGGACAACGCGGGCAACAACGTTCCGTCGCTCCCGCACTTCAAGGCGGGCGATTCGTTCCAGGTCGGGACGCTCCGCGGAACGCTCGCGAGCTGGTGAATCTCTTGAGCCTTCTCTTCTCGGGCTCCGTGTCCGGTCCCGGCGCGGAGCCCCCTTTTTGCGCCAACCTGATCCGGCCCCGATAACCGGTCCGTCGCACACGGCACGCGTGTCATCTGTCGATGGATAGAGGTTATGGTGTGCCGCGCCAAACGCAGCGCGTTCTCGCTCATCGAGCTCGTGATCGTCGTGGTGATCATGGGCGTCATTGCGGCGATCGCGTTGCCGCGCCTGGGCTCGATGGTCTCGAACGCGAACGCCAGCGCGCTCAAGGGAAGCCTTGCGGAGGTGCAGCGTGCCATCGATATCTACACCGGCGAGCACCAGGGACTGGCGCCGGCGCTTGAGAGTGACGGCTCCGTGACGCTGCTGCCCAGAAAGGTCATCGCGCGCCTGCTCGTGCCATCCGACGCCGACGGGTCATTGAGCGCCGCGGGCGCGTTCGGCCCGTACCTGCGATTCTGGCCCGTGAATCCGATGAACGGCTCCAATCGCCTGCGGATCGATGGCGCGCCGGCGCCCGCAAATCTGGGCGGATGGAGATACGACAGCACCACGCACTCGATCCAGTCCGACGCGATCGCGTCCTCGGGCCTGCCCAGCGGCACGACGTCGAGCGAGCAGGTCGCGATCGATCGAGGGGCGGCAAGCCTGCCCGGGTTCTCTGGGGCCGCGGCTCCCGTCGGTCCGGTGGTGGGGGGCGCGCAGGGCACGCCGGACTGAGGCCGGCTCCGAACCGCGTTGTCGCTGTTATGTTCGAACGCGGTACCACATCGCCACGGCGACGGGCATGAGCACGATGACCGGGATGAACACGGACGCGATCGCGGGCAGCCCGGGGACAAACGTCGACTTGGCGAGCGCACCGCCGACGAGCCCCATGAGCCCGACCGGCGCGGACTTGAGCGCGCGGGCGAAGAGATTCGCCGGCTCGCGCGTGAGGAAGAAACACAGGGCGATCACCAGCGAGACGAGGCTCGTGAGCACCGCGCTCACGCGCCCGAGCCCGACGCGGACCATCTGATCGAGCACGGCCCGGGCCTGGTCCGTGTCGCCCGCGGATTGCCGCACCTGGCGATAGACCCAGAGGGCCTGCCCCGTGCTGAGCGTGTTGCTGTATGCGCGGTACAGCAGCACCTTGATCGCCAGCGGGCCAAGGGTCGTCTCGATCCGTGCCGGCGCCGGCCCAGGGGCACCGAAGAGCTCGGGGGATTCCAGGTCCCACCCGCCGTCGCGCCATGCGGCACGCCGGGCGACGATCTCGCGCCTGCTCAGCCCCGTCTCCTCGTCGCGCTCCGCGATGAAGACACCCTCGAGCGTCTCGCGCTGGGGGTCGTACGAGCGGGCGTAGAAGACCCGCCCGCGCGAGTCGGCGGTCAGGGGCAGGCTTTGGGCGGTGAGCGCCGTGGCACTCACGCGGTCCTTTTCGCGGGCCAGCAGCGGCGCGATCCTGGGTATGACCAGTTCCTGATTGGCGATCGAGAGCGCCGAGAGCGCGAGCGCAACGATCACGATTGGGCGCGCGATGCGATGCAGGCTCTGCCCGCTGGCGACCACCGCGACGAGCTCGCGGTGGCGGACCATCTGCGTCATCGTGAAGCCCATCGCCCCCACGAGGATCAGCCCCAGCAGCGTGCTGTAGAGATAGAGAACGAAGGGCCACCAGAACTCCGCGATCGCGACGACCGTCAGCCAGGCGCGCCCGAGCGACGTGTCCATCCCCTCGCGATGGCGTGCGATCTCCGCGGCGGCGCGTGCGTACTTGTCCAGGTTGTACGCCGTGTCGATCGCGATCACAAGCCCCAGCAGCACCGCGAAAAGAATCGCGATGTTCACGAGGTACTGGCGGGCGATGTAGCGATCGAGAAGGTTCATTGGTTCATCGCGGGCGCGGCTCGGACGCGCCCCGTTTCAATTCCTTGCCAGCTTGCGGTACGAGAACAGCGCGACCGCCGAGAGCGCCGCCAGCCCGCTCCACACGACGACGAGCCCCGGCAAGCCCGACGAGATCGCCATGTTCTGCCCGACGTTCACGCT
Source organism: uncultured Phycisphaeraceae bacterium (assembly GCA_964399625.1). Taxonomy (GTDB): domain Bacteria; phylum Planctomycetota; class Phycisphaerae; order Phycisphaerales; family UBA1924; genus CAYNSB01. The sequence continues at coordinate 2,437 of CAYNSB010000056.1, read as the reverse complement.
GAGCACCGCGACCAGCGCCGGGAAGAAGCACCACGCGTACACGACCAGCGGCAGCTTCCGCTCCAGGCGCATCGCGGCGATCGCGCCGAAGATCACCATGACGATGCACGTCGCCGCGATGGCCATGCGCTCGTGCGCCTTGGCATCCACCTCGCGCATGAGCCCGGCGATGCGCCGCTCGAGCTCGCCCGCGGCCTCCGCGATGGGCCCGCCCTGTCCGGGGCCCTGCACGCGGGCGCGCGCCTCGTTGAGGAGGGCGTCGCTGTCCATGCGGAGCAAGTCGGGCAGGGGGCTCGTCGTGGGCAGGAGCGAGGGGACCAATCGATCGGGCAGGCCCGTGCTCGTGGCGCGATCGCGCGTGCGCACCGTCACGCCGGTGAGCGAGAGCGTCATGGAGATCTGTCCCCGGGCGCGTTCGGCCTCCACGTCGTGGCGCAGCACGGCGCTCTCGGCGAGCATGACCCGGGCGTCGGGCGTGCCGCCACGCTCCCCGCCGGGCATCGCCATCTCGATCTCGACCTTCGCTCCGCGCGCCGCTCCGGCGATGAGCCGCCAGGAGCCCTCGCTCTCGCCCGCACGGATCCCCGCGGCGTGGATCGTGTACACCCGCTCGTCGCTATCCGTGAAGCGGGCCCGCCCCTGCGTCCGCAGCGACTCGTCGAGCCAGCCCACGACGCGCTCCCGGGCCAGACGTACCGCCAGCTCGCGACGGGCACGATCGACGACGTTCGAACGCTCCGGCTCACGGGGGAGCGCCCGCAGCTCGGAGAAGGTCATGTACTTGGGCGAATCGTTGAACGATCCGGAGATGAACTGCTGGAACCCGGCATCGCCGCTCCCGCGCATGCGCCCGGCGCTCGATCCCGATGCGTTCTCGAGGCGCATGTTGACGAGCGTTCCCTCCTCGCGCGTGCGATCGTCCACGCTCCTGTACAGCCACACCCAAGCCCGCGACGCGGTCGTCGCGCTCTCCACCGCGCCCTCGGCATTGACCTGCAGCGCCACCGGATGCAGAAGCAGAAGCCCCGCGTAGGCGCCGGACGCGGGATCGGGCGGGAAGTCCTGGGCGGCGTCGGCGTGCACGAACGCGCCGCCGTGAACGCCACGCAGATCGATGGGCCGCCCGTCGTCCACCGAAGCGCGGATGATCGTGGCCACGTCCTGCGAGATGGTCGCCTGCATGCGCCGGAGAAATCTCGGAATGACCTGCTCGCCCAGCACACCCATGAAGAGCGTGAGCACCACGCCCGAGGCCGCGGCGGGCAGGAGCAGGCGCCGATAGGACAGCCCGCCCGCGCGCGCCGCGATCAGTTCGTTGTCCGTCGCCATGCGGTGGTAGGTGAGGACCGTCGCGAAGCACGCGGAGAACGGCAGCGCGTACTGCAGCATGGGCGGGATCGCGTACAGCGTGAACCGCAGGGCCGCGCCGGGCCCGATCTTGCCGTCGATGAAGTACTTGCTCGTCGCGGCGAACGACACCACGAGCACCAGCACGCTGGTCGCGACCAGGAGTTGCCGCCACAGCTCGACGAGGGTGTGCCGCCAGATGGTCCACGCGGGGCGCATGAAGAGGGAGTGTAGAGGCGAGCGAGCCCGAACATGTCCCGCTAGGCTGCGGTCATGGCGCGCTGCCCCTGGGCCACGAACGAGCTGTCGATCGCGTACCACGACGAGGAGTGGGGGGTGCCGGTGCGCGATGATGTCGTGCTGTTCGAGTTCCTGATCCTCGAGGGAGCGCAGGCCGGGCTCTCTTGGGACACGATCCTGAAGAAGCGGGCGCGGTACCGAGAGGTGTACCGGGGCTTCGAACCGGCGATCGTCGCGAAGTTCGATGCCCGGAAGCAGCGAGCCTTGCTGGGCGATCCGGGCATCGTGCGCAACCGCCTGAAGGTCGCTTCGAGCGTCACCAACGCGAGGGCATTCCTGGAGCTGCAGAACGAGTTCGGCTCGGCGGCCTTGTTCCTGTGGCGGTTCGTGGACCCCGACGCGCGGAGCGTGGCGGCCGCGCGACCGATCGTGAACCGCTGGCGGGACCGAGGGCAGGTGCCCGCGCGCACGCGCGAATCGGACGCCATGTCGCGGGCCCTGTCCAAGCGAGGCTTTCGATTCGTCGGCTCGACGATCTGCTACGCGTTCATGCAGGCGACGGGGATGGTGAACGACCATCTGGTGTCGTGCCCCCGCCACGGGGCGTGCGGGGGCTGAGCGGAAAAAAGACAAACGCCCGGGGCGTGAGCCTCGGGCGTTTGCGTGAGATCAGAGAGCAGTTGGTATCCGTTGCCGACCGTTGCCGATCGGCTCCCCGAGCTCGTTTGCACGAGCCCGGACGACAATGCGCTAACTTCACCACGATTCGGATCGCTCCGAGATCATGGTCTAAGGAATCCCTTAGAAAGGAGGTGATCCAGCCGCAGGTTCTCCTACGGCTACCTTGTTA
>CAYNSB010000055.1:0-21124 GCA_964399625.1 uncultured Phycisphaeraceae bacterium | reverse complement strand
TCGAGTGCCGGATCAACGCGGAGGACCCCGACAAGGGGTTCCGCCCGTGCGCGGGGAAGATCGAGACGTACAACCCGCCGGGCGGCCCGGGCGTGCGCCTGGATAGCCACGTGGTGACGGGGTACGTGGTGCCGCCCAACTACGACAGCATGATCGGGAAGCTGCTGGTCCACGCGGACACGCGCGAGGAGGCGATCCGGCGCATGGCGCGGGCGCTGCGGGAGTTCGCGATCGGCCCGATCAAGACGACGATCCCGCTGCAGCTGCGCCTGATGGAGACCGCCGAGTTCACGCGGGGCGGGGCGGACATCCACTACCTGGAGCGCCTGCTCAAGGGCATCGGGCAGTAGCGCGGCGCCGCCGCGCGGCGATCGCGCCCGCCAGGGCCAGCGCCGGGAGCGTGCCCGGCGCGGGCACGGGAATCGCGACGATGGAGAGATCGTCGAAGTAGGCGACATCGAAGAGCGGCCCGCTCAGCAGCACGTCCGCGTCGCTGAACGTGCCCGTGGCGGCGGCGTTGAACGGGCGCGCGACGGCGATGGTGTTGCCGTCGATGCTGACCCGGTACGTGCGTGCGTCGAAGTCCAGCGCCATCGTCAGCGCGTGCCACTGCCCGCCGGGATACGCGACGGAGGAGACGAGCGAGAACGCGCCCGCGGCATCGGTGACCTTGGCGCGCCCGAGGAAGTCGAGGCCGACCGCGGCGAAGGCTCGCCCGCTCGAGTCGAACGCGGAGAGGCCCCACAGGTCCGAGCGCGTGCTCACGTCGGTGCCCAGCAGGATGCTGGCGCTGATGAGCAGCTGCCGGTTGGGCGGCGGGAGCGGCGAGGGTGTGGGCGTCCAGAAGAAGGACTGCGAGCTGAGGACGACGCTCGCGTCGATGCGCAAGGACTGGGTGCCCGTGCGCGCCTGGGCGCTGGAGATCGTCGCGGGCTGATCGCTCGGTGAGAGGGTCGCGACCTGCGCCGTCCAGCCCTGCTGCCCCACGATGTTGCCCGGCGTGTACGAGGGCTGCTCGAAGCCCGTGGAGAGCAGCACCTGCCCATGCGCCATGGGCGCGAGCAGGATCAGCGGGAGCGCACGCAGGACACGGGCTGGCGCGAGAGCGAAGGGCATGCACGGGCCTCCACGGGCGCAGGGCGCGTCGGGACGAGCGCCGCCCGATCCGCATGGAGTGTGCCGTCGAACCGCGGTTGTGCCAGCCCGCACGCGGGATTTCCGGTCATTCCTCGCGCAGGGACTCGGCGATGCTCACTTCCTGCAGGCGCACGCTCGCCCGATCGAGCTCGTTCTTGGCCCGATAGAAGGCGTCGGGATCGACCCGCTTCCAGTCCAGGCGGGCCGACTCGACCATCTCGCGAAGGCGCGCGATGCGGTCCTGCAGCTCCGAGGCGTAGGCAGGGTCGAGCCTGGCGGCGTGGTGGGCCAGGCGCTCGCCGATCCACTTCAGGTCCAGCGTGCTGTTGGCGATCAGGTCCGCGATGCGATGGCGCGCCATGTCGTCGCGGGCGTTGGCGAGGCTCTCGCGCTCCATCCGCTCGACCTCCTCCCGCGTGAGCCCGTGGTTGGGCACGAGCTGGGCGGAGAAGCGACGCCCCGAGCGGCGCTCGTGCGCGTTCACGCGCAGCACGGCGTTGGCATCGACGAGGAACTCGACCTCGACCTGCGGGATGCCCGCGGGCATGGGCGGCAGCCCCCGCAGATGGAACACGCCCAGCGAGCGGCAATCGCTCACCATCTCGCGCTCGCCCTGGACTACGTGCAGCTTGATCGAGGTCTGCCCGTCGACCTGCGTCGAGAACATCTCCGTCGCCCGCGCCGGAACCGCGGAGTTGCGCAGGATGAGTTTGGCGACGGCGCCGTGCGCCGTCTCGAGGCCCAGCGAGAGAGGGATGACGTCCAGCAGCAGGGCGTCGGACGTGTTCCCCGCGAGGATCGACGCCTGCACCGCGGCGCCCAGCGCGACCACCTGGTCGGGGTCGATCGCGGTGTAGGGCTCGAGGGAGAAGAACTCGCCCACGCGCCGGCGGACCAGCGGGATCCGCGTGCACCCGCCCACCATGACAACCGCGTCCACCGCCGATCCCGCCAGGGCGTCGTGCGCATCGTGCATGGCCCGGCGGCAGCACTCGATCGCTCGGGCGAGCCAGGGCTCCATGAGGGCCTCGAGTTCCTCGCGCGTCAGTTCACGCCGGAACGTGAAGGACTCGTCGATGGGAACCTCGATCGTGGTCGAGCCCGCCTCGGAGAGCGCGATCTTGGCGCGCTCGGCGGCGGCGAGCAAAGCCTGGCGAGCGTGCGGCGTGAGCGAGTGCCGTGGGTCGATCTCGCGCGTGAAGCGCTCGACGAGGAGGTGGTCCACATCGTCGCCGCCCAGGTGGGTGTCGCCCGCGGTGGCAAGCACCTGGAAGATCTCGCGCCCCGTGTCGCTCTCGGGGGGAATGACGCGGAGGATGGAGATGTCGAACGTGCCGCCGCCCAGATCGAAGACGGCGACGTGGCGCGCCGCGCGCCCCTTGAGTCCTCCCGCTTGGCCCGTGGCGCGCACGCCCAGCCCATACGCCAGCGCCGCGGCCGTGGGCTCGGGCACGATGCGGACGACATCCAGACCCGCGAGGCGTCCGGCGTCCTTGGTCGCCTCGCGCTGGGCGTGGTCGAAGTACGCGGGCACGGTGATCACGGCCCGGCTGATCGGTTCGCCCAGGGCCCGCGACGCCTGCTCGCGCAGCGCGCGCAGCACGATCGCGGACACTTCCTGCGGCGTGACGAGCGTCGCGCCGGGAATCGAGATCCGGCACTGGCCATGATCCCCGTCCACAACGTCGTAGGAGAGGTACGCCAGATCGGGCGCGGCATCGGCGCGGGATCGACCCATGAGGCGCTTCACGCTGCTCAGCGTCGTGCGTGGGAACTCTGCGGCGTGGGCCTTGGCCTCGCGACCCACGGTGCGCGTGCCGTCCGCGTTGAAGCGGACGACCGAGGGCAGCAGCGCGTGGCCCTGCGCGTCGGGGATGACGCGGGGGGATCCGTGAGCGTCCACGAACGCGACAAGCGAGTTGGTGGTGCCCAGGTCGATGCCCACGATGCGATCAGGCATGACGGAGGATAGAGGAGTCGGCTCAGTCCTTCACCCACGCCCACTGGGCCAGGCGATCGACGATCCGCTCCGTCGGGAGCGCCTGCGGGCCGGTGCGATCCAAGGGAACGCGGAGCGTCGCGGCGGTGTCGGCGTAGGAAACCCAGAGCAGTGCGGTGGTCCGCGAGCCGGCCCGCTCGATGGTGCTCGGGTCGTCCACGCGGGCGGGGCACGCGGGGTCCAGAAGCCCCGAGTCACGCACCAGGGCCCAGAGCTGGTCGAACTCGCGCGGGGAGAGTTGCCGCGAGCGAGGCGGAAAGGTCTGCTCGTCGCTGCCCGGGCCCGTGGCGGCGCGGAGGGCGCCATCGGCCTCGACGATGTAGCGCGCGGGTTGCAGCGAGCGGGGCAGCCCCGCGGGATCGCCCGTGCGGGCTCCCGCGAGCACCGTCGCCGCGAGCACGAAATCGCTGGGGCGCTCCTGCGGGACGGGCGTGCCCGCGGGCGGCGCGACCCGTGGCGGCGAGGAGCACGCGCCCGTGAACGCCAGGAGCAGGGCTGTGAGTGTCGCGCGGATCACCGGAGCAGTGTAGAGGAGGGCGGCCCTCCGGTCCGGCAGCGCGCCCGGGCCCGTGCAGAGCCCCGACCTTGCTCCCTACGCTTGGCCCGCATGAAAGCCTCGGTGAAGTGGCTGAATTCGTGGCTCGGAGGCCCGGCGCTCTCGGCCGATGAGCTCGACGCGATCCTGACGGACGTCGGGTTTCCTATCGATGCGCGCGAGCCGGCCTCCAACGGCGACATCTGCCTGGAGGTCGAGGTCACATCAAACCGCGGCGACTGCCTGAGCCACGAGGGGCTCGCGCGGGAGATCGCGGCGCGGACCGGCCGAGCGATCAGGCGCCCCAGCGTGCCGGACGCCGCGCCGTCGGGCAGCGTGCGCGACCTGCTGGCCCTGGAGAACCGCACGCCCGAGGTGTGCCCTCGGTTCACGGCGCGGGTGATCCGTGGCGTGAAGGTCGGACCCAGCCCGGCGTGGCTGGTTGAGAAGCTCGCGGGCGTGGGGCAGCGGTCGATCAACAACGTGGTGGACGTGACGAACTACCTCACGTTCGAGTACGGGCAGCCCTGCCACGCGTTCGACCTGGCGCGCCTTGCCGGAGTGGGGGCGGGCAGGAAGCTCGTCGTTCGCTGGTCCCACGAGGGCGAGGCGCTCACGACGCTCGATGGCAAGAAGCGTGTGCTCAAGAAGGACGAGCTCGTCGTCGCCGATGGGGAGCGGGCGCAGTCGCTGGCGGGCGTCATCGGCGGCGCGGACTCGGAGGTGACCGGCGCCACCCGCGACGTGGTGCTCGAGGCCGCGACGTGGGACCCCGTGACCGTCCGCCGGGCGGCGCGCCGCCACCAGGTGCGGACGGACGCGAGCCACCGCTTCGAGCGGATCGTCGATGCGCGCACGATCGACGCCCCGGCGTGGCATGCGGCCGTGCTCATCGCGCAGCTGGGTGGCGGAACAGTGTGCGACGGCGTGCTCGACGAGGGCAGGCCGGCGCAGGCGCTGCGCGAGTTGGACCTGCGCCTCAAGCGCGTCGAGGAGATCCTGGGCATCGCGCCCGCGGCGGGAATGATCCTGGGCAAGCTCGGCGTGGAGACGGTGCGGGAGAAGGACGGCGTGCTGCGCGTGCGCGTGCCCGCCTGGCGCCCGGACCTGGAGCGCGAGATCGATCTGATCGAGGAGGTTGGGCGCATCCACGGGCTCGAGCACGTGCCGATCAAGGAGCGCGTCAGCGTGGCCGTGCGCGGGCCGCAGGCGAGCGAGGAGGCGGTCCGTCGGATGGGCTCGGCGCTGAACGCGCTGGGCTTCTTCGAGACCGTGACATTCTCGTTCGTGTCGCCCAAGGCCGCCCGCCCGTTCCTTGCGCCCGGGCTGGCGCTCCTGAACGTGGACGACACGCGCCGCAAAGAAGAGCCGACGCTGCGCCCCAGCGTCCTGGCGAGCCTGCTCGCCTGCCGCAAGGCGAACCAGGACGGCGGCGTGGAGCAGCCCGGCGGCGTGCGCTTGTACGAGACGGCGGCGGTGTTCGCGGAGCGGCCCGTCGAGGCGAGCAAGCGATCGAGCGCCGAGAGCATCGCCGAGCGCCGCGTGCTCGCCATCGCGATGGACGTTCCCAACGTGGGCAAGGGCAAGCCGGGGACGGTCGATCAGCGCCAGCACGCGCTGCGCGTGCTGCGCGGGGCGATCGAATCCGCGATCGGCGCGGCGGCGGGTGCGCCCGTTCGCGTGGAGGTCGAGGCGGGCGGCGTCGCCATCGCGGCGTTCGATGCGGCGGCGAGCGGGCGCGTGCTCGTGGGCGAAGATCGCGTGCCCGCGGGCGTGATGGGCGTGGTCGCGGGCCCGACGCAGCAGCAGTTCGACCTCGCGTCTCCCGTCGTCGCGGCCGAGATCGAGATGGACGCGATCCTGCGGGCGCGGGCGCCGCGGAAGCGCGTCGAGATGCTCCCCGCGTTCCCGGGCATCGAGCGCGACGTGTCGCTGATCGTCCGCGAGGACGTGGCGTGGGCGCGGATCGAGGCGGGCGTGCGCGAGGCCGCGCCGGCGCGCCTCGTGGGCGTGTCGTTCGTGGGGACCTATCGCGGCAAGCCGATCGAGCCCGGGGAGAAGAGCGTGACGCTGCGGATGTCCTTCCGCGAGGGGACGCGGACGCTCCGCGACGAGGAGATCACGCCCGAGGTCGAGCGCGTCGTCGCGCACCTGAAGGGCGCGGTCGGGGCGAGCGTGCGGGCTGGGTGAGCGCTAGAGCGTGATCGCCTTGCCCAGCAGCTCGCGTTTGCGGAGCAGGTGCGAGAGATGGTGCTCGAGGTGGTCGGTGTACCCGACGACCATCTCGCCCAGCGTCACCTTTCCCCGCTCGTTGTGCACGCCCCAGCGGTCGAAGGCGTCGTCGGGCAGGGCCCGCAGCATCTGCGCCGTGATGGACCGGTTGATCGCGAACGCGCGGGCGCACTCGCCCGGGTCGAGCGCGTCGTAGGGGAGGTTGCGCGCGAAGGCGTTCTCGTCGTACCCGATCAGGAGCGGTCGCTCCATCGCCGCGAGCCGCTTGAGGCGATCGCACCCGACCAGGTCGCTGTCCATCATGTGCACAACGATCTGCTGGATGGACCACGTGCCGGGGATGGGAAACGCCTTGAAGTCCTTGGGCGCGAGCCCGGCGACGGCGCGCACGAGGCGATCGCCCCCGCGGGCGTACGTCTCGATCGCGGCGCGGGTGAACGGTGTGGTGCCGGCCATGCGCTCTCCTGCGCGCGATCCGCGGCGCGCGAATACTGGGGTGAAGTCGGCTCAGACGAAGTCGCTGGGGCGAGGTGCGCGGGGCTTGGGCGCGTCCTTGGGCGAGAGCATGGTCTGCTTCTTGCCGCCGAAGACCTCGTCAAAGAGCATCTTCATGTGGGCCCACGAGCGCCGGTCGGCCGCCTCGTTGTACTTCACGCCCGGGATCTTGAACTTGTCGGCGCCGGGGTTCGTGAACGAGTGCACGGCTCCCGCGTAGTCCACGAACTGGAAGTCGAGCCCGGCCTCCTTCGCCTGCTTGTAGAAGCTCTCGCGCTCCTGCGCCGAGACGAACGCGTCCTCCGCCCCGTTGCAGATCAGGATCCGGGCGCGGATCTCCTTGTTGTCGGCGGGGTTCGCCGCGGCGATCTTGCTCGCGTGGAAGGGGACGACGGCCTTGAGGTCCGCCCCCGAGCGCGCCAGCTCCATCGCGACCGTGCCGCCGAAGCAGTACCCGATCGCGGCGATCTTGGTGCGATCGGTGAGCTTGTGCTCCTGCAGGACGTTGAGCCCCGCGAGCGCACGCGGGCGGATCAGCGCCGCCTCGCCCTTGAACATCTGCGTGAACTCGCCCGCCTGCTTGGGGTCCTCCGTCACCTTGTCCTTGCCGTACATGTCCAGGGCGAAGGCGATGTACCCCATCTCGGCGAGCTTCCTCGCGCGCTCCTTGGCGTAGTCGTTGCATCCCCACCACTCGTGGGCCACGAGCACGCCCGGGTGCTTGTCGGTCCACGTGTCGTCGTAGGCGATGTACCCGCGGAGCGCGACGTCGCCGTCCTTGTAGTCGATCGGCTCGACCTTGATCGCGGCGAGCACGGGCGAGGCGAGGAGGGCGAACGCGAGAAGGGCGAGCAGTTTCATGGGCGGGGCTCCGTATCGAGTGGGCATAGTCTAGTGCCCAAATCCGTCCTTCTGCACCGGACGGATCGAGCACGCGCATAGCTCGCGGAGGCGCTCCCGCACACTCCGCCGTGCGGCGATCGGGAACCGTTCATGGAGCAGACGTGATGACACCGCCACGTTGGTTGATCATGGCGATGCTCGTGGTTCCCCCGATCGTCATGGGAGCGGTCGCGATCGCGCTGCTCTCTCTCGCGGGTTCCTGGCGGAAGAGCTGGGGCGCCCAGTCCTCCGTGAATGCGGCGGCCATCCCGATCGCCGGCGTCGCACTCCTGCTGCACGCGGGCTACGCGCTCGCGCCACGCCTGCACGCCACGGGCCGAACCGCGCTCGGGCTGTGGGTCACCATCCCGCTGGCGATCATCGTCACGGTTCTGGTCCTGGGATGGATCGGGCTGAACGCCGACTCGAGCGGAGGCGATGGGTCCGGTGGCAAGTGGTGGCTCTGGGCGCCGCTGGGCCTGATCGTCGTCTACTGGACTCCCGTCGTCGCGCTGCTCATCGGTCGCTGACGCCCGGTCTCACGCCGGCAGCGGGAACTTCGCGCACAGCCCGCGCACCTCTTCTCGCACGCTCTTGCTCGCGCGCTCGATCGCGTCGGGCGACTCGACCCCCGCCGCGAGCACGCGATCGATCCACCCCGCGACCTGGCGCATCTGCTCTTCCTTGAAGCCGCGGGTCGTCACGGCGGGGGAGCCCAGGCGCACGCCGCTGGTGAGCTTGGGCGGGCGCGGGTCGCTGGGGATGCCGTTCTTGTTGCAGATGATTCCGGCCATCTCCAGCCACTTCTCGGCGTCGGCGCCGGTCAGCTTCTCGCTGCGTGGCTGCAGGTCCACGAGCATGAGATGGTTGTCCGTCCCGCCCGAGGTGATGCGATACCCGAGCTTCACGAGAGCCTCGGCGAGCGCCCGGGCGTTCTTCACGACCTGCTGGGAATAGGCCTTAAACTCGGGCTTGAGGGCCTCGCCAAACGCGATCGCCTTGGCGCCGATGACGTGCATGAGCGGCCCGCCCTGCACGCCCGGGAACACGTTCTTGTCGATCTTCTTGGCGAGCTCCTCGTCGTTGGTGAGGATGAGCCCGCCGCGCGGCCCGCGAAGCGTCTTGTGCGTCGTCGTCGTCACCACGTGCGCGTGCGGGAAGGGCGAGGGATGCACGCCCGCGACGATCAGCCCCGCGATGTGCGCCACGTCCGCCATGAGCAGCGCGCCGACCTCATCGGCGGCCTCGCGGAACTTCTTGAAGTCGATCACGCGCGGGTACGCGCTGTACCCGCACATGAGCACCTTGGGCTTGTGCTCGCGACAGAGTCGCTTCACGGCGTCGTAGTCGATGCGCTCAAACTCCGCGTGCGAGCGCTCGTAGTGCAGCGGGTAGTGCACGGGGTTGTAGAAGCGACCCGAGAAGTTGAGCTTCATCCCGTGCGAGAGGTGCCCGCCGTCCTTGAGCACCAGCGACGCGAACGTGTCGCCCGGCTCCATGAGCGCCATCGCCACGGCCATGTTCGCCTGCGCGCCCGAGTGCGGCTGCACGTTGGCGAAGGCGCACCCGAACATCTGCTTGGCGCGCGAGCGGGCGATCTCCTCGATCTGATCGTGGTACACGCACCCGCCGTAGTAGCGGGCGCCGGGATATCCCTCGGCGTACTTGTTGGTCAGGCACGTGCCCATCGCGTGCATGACGGCGGGCGAGACGTGGTTCTCGCTGGCGATGAGCTCGATGGTGCTCGCCTGGCGTTCGCCCTCCTTGGCGATGAGGTCCGCGATGGCGGGGTCGGCGTGCCGGAGGAGGTCAAGGACGGAGGCGGTGATGGGGTCGTGGGGCATGGGGGAAGGATAGGAAACAAGCCTCACGCACCCCACACGAGCCAATAGGGTCCACCGATTGCGTAGACAACCAGCATCGAGGCCAGAACGGAAACGGCGAACGCGAGGAGCAGCACCGGCACGGAATGATCGAGTCGTAGGTATCGCCTTGCCGCAAAGTACCACCACGCGATCGCCCAAGCCGCCGTAAGCGAGAGCCTCAGCAATGGTTCGTGATCGATCATCTCTTCTTGTGCCATCCAGTTCAACCCGTCAAAGTTGAACCACCCCGGAACATTGATTGGCGCCATGACCAAAGCGACAGAGGCGAACTGAGCCGCGACGACGACTGGCAGGCCGTAGCCCACCACTCTCGCAAAGTGCAAAGGGCGGACTTTGGATCGCCGCATCGTCGTGGGGAAGAGCATGAACGCGAAGGGCATGAAGACACACGACAGAAACGTTAACTGACAGACGCGGATGGCGAGCGGAGCGCGAGGTGTGAGACACACAATCGAAGCGACGTGGTCATATCGAATGTACGTTTTGCTTGCGATGAGTCGCAGAAAGCACTCGTTCGCGTCGTCGAAGAATCCGATCGTGCGACCGGCGAGAATCATGGCCCATCGTCCGCTCAAACCACTATGTGCAGCAAAGGCCATCCAAACCAACGCAAATTGAAAGGCAAGAGCGGTGAAGCAATACGAACCAATTCGCCCTCCACGAATGGGATGCGATATCTTCACCCACGCCCAGAATCGCCAGGGCAAGAGCGAGCCGAATGCGGTGCGTAGGAACGCGCGAGCGATGTGGCGCTTTGCGTTTTCGGCGTGTGGCGTCTCGTTGCCGTATTCCGGGTTCAACACATCTCGCCACGCGAACGTCAACCCGCACTCCGGGCACTGTCCGTCCAACGGGCACTGCGGCGGACCGAGGCGATCCCACGCGGCGATCTGACCCGAGAGGTCGTACCCGCAGCGGGGGCATTCGGGCGGGCGACGGTCGGGCGCCATGCACGATCCTATGAGAGCGTGAGTCCGACTGGCACCTCCGCCGCCGCGCGCCACGATACACTCCGCTCTGCTCCGGTGCCGCTCTATCCACCGGTGCGCGGAGTCCATATGCACACGATCCGAATGGCGTTTCTCGCGATTCTCTCGCTCATCCTCGTCCCGGCGTGCTGGGCCCAGGGCGAGTCCTCCAAGCCGCTCGACGCGACGGGATGGATGGACCGGGTGCAGCCCGACGCCGTGCGCCCGATGCTCTTCCATTGGTATGGGATGCGCGCCCGCCTCGAAAAGATCGGCGCGAGCGATCCCGCGCTCGCCGAGCGCGCTAAGAAGGCGTTGAAGCTCGCGGAGGAACGCTTCGCCGGAGCCGTCGGCGCGATCGACGCGCACTACGGAAAGGCCGGCGCATCCTGGCGCGAGGATGTGGAGGACATCAAGCAGACCGTCGCCAAGCGCCCGCTGGAGGGAGAACCGGAGAAGAACCTCAAGCGCATCGAGACCGAGCTCGCCGGCGGTCCCAGCGAGGAGCCCATCGGGCTCCTGCTCGCCTTCTCGCCGCGGTACAACGAGGCGCCGCAGGCGGAGATCGCGGACGGCTTCCGCGCCCCGCTCTCAACGCGGGGCCTGGAGGACGCGAGCGGGCTGGACATGTCCATGGTCATGCCCGAGAGCTGGAACTACAAGGAGCCGACGAGCGAGAACATCGTGCTCGTTCGCCGGAGCCACGGCGGCGCGGGCGACGCCCAGTTCGTGGTCTTCGTGAAAGAAATCCCCGAGGACGAGCGGGCGGACCTGGCCAGGGGCGGCGGGGCGCGGGCGTTTGCCGACCCGGACTATGTGAAACTCCTGGGCGGCAGGCCGCTGGACCGCGGCGAGAGGAAGGTCGGCGGAGAGGACGCCTTTTGGACCCGCTTCTTCGTGACCCAGGACAAGAACGAACCGCCCGTCAAGGCGGTCATCTGGTCCCTGCACATGTTCCAAGACAAGTGGTACGTGAACCTGCAGTGGAGCGTCGCGCGCGCCGGGGCGACCCCCGAGGCGCTGCCCAGCGACGAGCAGCTCACGGCTCGCCTGGAGCACTACCGCCCGCTGATTGAGACGGTGCTCGAGAGCGTGGTGTTCGCCAAGAGCGAGGCGAAGTAGCGGCCGCGGCTGGGCGGGCGCGGGCTGAGCAGCGCAACACCCGAGGGCGGGCTCGAACCGCCGACCTGCCGTTTAGGAAACGGCTGCTCTATCCAACTGAGCTACCCGGGCACGTCCGGAGTTTATGCGGGGTTGGGAGTGGCCATCGGCTCGGGCGTGTAACCGCGCACCACGCGTGGCATCGGATCGGCACCGCGAGCGCGGTGCGCGGTAGGCTCGGGCGCTGCACGCCGGAGGAGCGATGAACCCCATCGAAGTGGTGCTCGACATGCTCGGCGTGTACCTCGTGATCGGCGTGGTGTTCGGCGTCGCCTTCGCGTGGCGCGGCGCGGGACGGATCGACCCGGTGGCTCGTCACGCGCCGATCGTGTTCCGCCTGCTCGTCCTGCCCGGAGCGGCGGCGCTGTGGCCCGTGCTGGCATGGAAATGGATCGCGGCGGCCCGCGTTCGCGGAGCGTCGCCGTGACGCCAGCGCAGCGATCGATCCATTCCAGGGTGTGGCCGGTGCTGCTCGTGCTGCTCCTGGGTGCGCTGGTCGCGATCACGGCGATGCGCCCGGCGCCGACGCCCGCGGACCAGAGCGCACCGACGCGTGCCACGGGAGCACGCCCATGAGCAACTCCTACACCTGGGTGCACTGGAACCGGCACAAGAAGATCTACGACGCCTGCGTCGCATCGGGGATCGTGCTGTACCTGGGCACGTACGTTGGCGTGGGCATGGCGCTGCGTAGCGCACCAAGCCAGGTGAGCCCCGAGATCCTGCTGATCCGGGCGCTGGCGACGTGCGCGATCCTGATGCTGCACGTGATCCTGTGCATCGGGCCCCTGGCGCGGCTGACGCCCCGCGCGGCGCCGCTGCTGTACAACCGTCGCCACCTGGGCGTGAGCATGTTCCTCGTCTCGCTCGCGCACGCGACGCTCGCCACGCTCTACTACGGCGGCTTCGCGGGGCGGAACCCGCTGCTGGCCGTGCTGGCGGGGCAGGGAGCCAACGCCAGCGCGCTCGCATCCATCGGCGGATTTCCGTTCGAGATACTCGGGTTCATCGCGCTGCTGATCCTGTTCGTGATGGCCGCGACGAGCCACGACTTCTGGCTCGCGAACCTTTCGCCCCGCGTGTGGAAGGGGCTGCATATGCTGGTGTACCTCGCGTACGCGCTGCTGGTGCTGCACGCGTGCCTGGGATTCCTCCAGAGCGAGCGGAGCCCCGTGTACCCGGCGCTCGTGGGCGTGGGCGTGGCGGTCGTGGGCGTGCTGCACATCATCGCGGGCTGGCGCGAGGTCGCCAAGGAGAAAGCGGGCATCGACTCCGATCCTGCGCGCGCGGATGGTCGATCGGAGCCGAGTCCCGGGGCACGCTGGGTCGATGTGGGCTCGGTCGATGAGATCCCCGAGTCGCGGGCGAAAGTCGTATGCCTCAAGGACGGCGCTCGCGGGCAGCGCGTGGCGGTCTATCGGAATGACGGCGCGATCAGCGCGCTCTCGAATGTGTGCGCGCACCAGGGCGGGCCGCTGGGCGAGGGCAAGATCGTGGGCGGTTGCGTGACGTGCCCTTGGCACGGGTACCAGTACCTGGCGCACAACGGACAGTCGCCGCCGCCCTTCACCGAGAAGGTGCCCACGTACCAGGTGCGGGTGGAGGGTCGGCGGATCCTGCTCAATCCCCGGGCGCTCCCGCCCGGCACGCCCGTGGAGCCGGCCCGGTTCGCGCCCGCGGCCTCGCCTGCCTCTACGGGAGCAACGACGTGAGCGGGGCGCGCGACGAGTTCTATGTCGGCTACCTGCCGCTGCCCGCGGGCGATCGGCGCGCGCTGCGCTTGATCGTTCCGGCGCTGCTGTGGCTGATGGTGGTGGTGAGCGCGCTGGTGGTCGTCTCGCAGCGCTCGCCGGGCGATGCGGTGTGGGAGGACGGCAAGACGATCACGATCGAGGGCGTGCTCGTGGAGCGCCCGTACCCGATGGTGGAGCTGGGCGCAAGCACGCCGCCCGTGTTCCTCGTGGAGCAGGGCAAGCATGGAGCGCAGGCGCGGGCGAGCGGGATCGACGGCAAGCGGGTGCGCGTGACGGGCTGGAGGCTGGCGCGCGACGGGCGGGAGATCCTGGAGCTCGCGCCCGAGGCGAGCGCGATCACGATCGTGCCCGGATCGGCACAGCGGGGAAGCGGCGCCGCCGCTCGTCTCGAACGGAACGACGTGGTCCTGAGCGGCGAGATCGTCGATTACAAGTGCTACCTGGGGGCCATGAAGCCGGGCGATGGCAAGACGCACAAGGCGTGCGCGACGCTGTGCGTGTCGAACGGGATTCCGCCCGTGCTGGTGTCGGCCCGCGAGAACGGCGGCCTGGAGTACACCGTGCTCGCGGACGAGCAGGGACGTGCCGCGGGCGGCAGCGTGCTGCCACTGGTGGGTGAGCCCGTGCGCGT
Source organism: uncultured Phycisphaeraceae bacterium (assembly GCA_964399625.1). Lineage (GTDB taxonomy): Bacteria > Planctomycetota > Phycisphaerae > Phycisphaerales > UBA1924 > CAYNSB01. Next base: position 7,444 of record CAYNSB010000055.1, on the reverse strand, counting down.
GCGTGGGGCGCTGTCGACGGTGGGGGGTCTGAGGGTGCTGCGGGTCGCGCCGGGCGGCGTGGAGCGTGCCGACGGGCGCTGAGCGGCGGCGGGCAAGAATCCGCGTAACGAAGCCGACGAGCGTGCATCCGAGCGTTGAGCCTGCAACGCCGCGGACATTTCCGCGGTGCACGCCGGCGTTCCACGGCACGCACAGGAGCTTCGCATGAAGGCGGTCGCGGTTTTCCCTCGCACGCGCGAGGTGTCGGTCATTGACATCCCCGAGCCGAAGATCACCCGACCCACGGAGGTGAAGGTCCGCGTGCTGGAGGTGGGTGTGTGCGGCACGGACCGTGAGATCTGCGGGTTCCACTACGGTTTCCCGCCCGAGGGGTCGGATCGCCTCGTCATCGGGCACGAGTGCCTGGGAGAGGTGGCCGAAGTTGGCTCGGCGGTGAAGGACTTCAAGCCCGGCGATCTGGCGGTGCTGACGGTGCGTCGCCCGTGCGGTCTGCCCGAGTGCGCCGCGTGCATGGAGGGGCGTCAGGACTTCTGCTACACGGGCATGTTCAGCGAGCGGGGCATCAAGAACCGCGATGGATACATGACGGAGTGGGTCGTCGATGACGCGCGATTCCTGGTGCCGGTGCCCAGGACCCTGCGTGATGTGGCGGTGCTCGTGGAGCCCCTCACGATCGCGGAGAAGGCGCTGATCGAGGTGTGGCAGGTGCAGCAGCGCCTGCCGTGGAGCTGCCCGACCGCCAAGGACAAAAAGCCCGGGCACTGCCACCACGCGGTGGTGCTGGGCGCGGGCCCGATCGGGCTGCTGGGCGCGATGGCGTTCGCGAACGCGGGGTTCTCCACGTTCGTGTACTCGCGCGAGGACGAGTCGAGCGAGAAGGCGGACCTGGTGCGATCGTTCGGCGCGACGTACGTGTCGGCGATGAGGACGCCCGTCGCGCAGCTCGTGGACCGCGTGGGCACGATCGACGTGGTGTACGAGGCGACGGGCGCTTCCCGCCTGTCGTTCGAGGTGCTCCAGCAGATGGGACCGAACGCGGCGTTCGTGTTCACGGGCGTGCCGGGGCTCAAGGGCCCCACGAGCGTGGACACCGACCAGATCATGCGGAACATGGTGCTGAAGAACCAGGTGCTGCTGGGAACGGTGAACGCGGGGCGCGACGCGTTCGAGGCCGCGATCCGCGACCTGGGCGAGTTCAAGCAGAAGTGGCCCGGCGCGCTGCAGAAGCTGCTGACGGGGCGGTTCGCGCTTGCGGATGCCAAAGCGCCCCTGCTCTCGACGGACGGGATCAAGAGCGTGATCGCGGTGGCGTGAGATGGTCGAGGCGCTCGCCCTGCACTGGCCGGAGTACCTGATCGAGGGCGCGCTGCTGGGCATGTTCATGCTCGCGGCATGCTCGGCGGTCGTGGTGATGGAGCACCCGTCGTCGCCGGTGCACCGGCGGATCGCCAGCGGGCGGACCCGTCGCGCGATCATCGGCGTGCTGATGGGGCTGACGGCGATCGCGCTGATCACGTCCCCGCTGGGGCGGCGATCGGGCGCTCACATGAATCCTTCGGTGACGCTCGCGTTCCTCGCGCTCCGCAAGATCGCGCCCATCGACGCGGCGTTCTATGTTGCGGGTCAGGTGCTTGGCGGGCTGGCGGGCGTACTCGCGGCGCGGATGCTCTGGGGGCAACGGGTCGCGCACGAGCGGGTGAGGTACGCCGCGACCAGGCCCGGGGCCCGTGGCGTGTGGGTCGCGTTCGCCGCGGAGTTCCTGATCGCGTTCGTGCTGTTGAGCGTCGTGCTGCTCAGCGCGAACGACGCGCGCACGATGGCCTACACGCCGTACGCCGCGGGAATGCTCGTCGCGATCTTCATCACCCTCGAGGCGCCGCTGTCGGGCATGAGCATGAACCCGGCGCGGACGCTGGCGTCGGCGGTCTTCGCGCGAGAGTTCCGCTCGCTCTGGGTCTACTTCATCGCCCCGCCGCTGGCGATGCTGTGCGCGGGCGGGGCGTACGCGGCGCTCACCGGCGGCGAGCACGTGTTCTGCGCGAAGCTCGACCACACGGGCCCGGAGCGGTGCATCTTCCGCTGCGGGATCGATCGCGTGCCCGGGCGGGTCGCGGGCCCCGAGAACACGCCCTGACAGCGTCGCGCGAGACGGTTGGTCGCCATCGGCATCAGAGCGTGGTCCATTCTCTTTCGGAGCGAGCACCGTGTCACAGGCAACGCACTACGACGTCATCATCATCGGCAGCGGCGCGGGCGGGGGCACGCTCGCCGCGGCGCTGGCGCCGACGGGCAAGCGGGTCCTGATCCTCGAGCGGGGCGGATTCCTGCCGCGCGAGCGCGAGAACTGGGACACGCGGGCGGTGTTCAAGGATGGTCGCTACCTCGCGAAGGAGACGTGGTACGACAAGAACGATCAGCCGTTCTCGCCCTACACGCACTACTGGGTGGGCGGGAACACGAAGATGTACGGGGCGGCGCTCTTGCGCATGCGGGAGTTCGACTTCGATGAGGTGCGCCACTTCGGGGGCGTGTCGCCGGCGTGGCCGATCTCGTACCGCGACCTGGAGGCGTACTACACGCGGGCCGAACGCATGTACAGCGTGCACGGGGCACGCGGCGCGGACCCGTTCGATCCGCCGGCGTCCGGGGAGTATGAGTTGCCACCGCTCGCGCACGAGCCGCGCATGCGCGAGGTGTTCGACGATCTGACGGCGCTTGGGTACCGCCCGTTCCCCATCCCGATCGGCGTTCGCCTGCCCGCCGACGGGCCCGACGCCCGAGGCGCAGGGCCCGTGCGATTGAGCAACTTCGACGGCTACCCGGACCTGACGCGCGTCAAGGCCGACGCCCATGTCGTGGGCGTGGAGGGCGCGCTGCGACATCCCAACGTCACGCTCGTCACCGGTGCGCGAGTGGAGCGCCTGAGGACCGACGCGGGCGGCATGCGTGTGCGCGAGGTCATCGCGAGCGTCGACGGCGAGGAGGTCATCTTCCGCGGCGACATCGTGGTGCTCGCGTGCGGGGCGATCAACTCCGCGGCGCTGCTGCTGCGCTCGGCGAGCCTGTCGCACCCGCACGGGCTCGCCAACGCGTCGGGGCAGGTCGGTCGGAACTACATGAGCCATCAGAACGGGCTCTTCATCGCGGTGACGCAGGAGCCCAACAACAGCCAGTTCCAGAAGTCGTTCGGCATGACGGACTTCTACCGCGGCGCGGACGACTCGCCGTTCCCGCTGGGCACGATCCAGCTGATGGGCAAGCCCGATCCCTGGACGCTGGAGTGGTGCCGGGGCGAGGCGCTGCCGGGCGTGCCGATCGACGAGATCGCCGCCCGCACGATCGACTTCTTCATCACGAGCGAGGACCTGCCGGACCCGGAGAACCGCGTGAGCCTGCGCGGCACGGGCACGTCGGCGTCGATCCGCGTGTCGTACACCCCGAACAACACGGAGGCCTACGAGCGCCTCAAGCGAAAGCTGATGCAGGTGCTCGATCAGGTGGACGCCCGGCGGGGGCGAGGACGATCGGTCTACCTGACGCAGCGCCTGGGCGTCTCGGGCACGAGCCACCAGAACGGGACGCTGCGCTTCGGGACGGACCCGCGGACGAGCGTGCTGGACGTGAACTGCAGGGCGCACGAGCTGGACAATCTCTACGTGGTGGATGGCTCGTTCTTCCCCAGCAGCAGCGCGGTGAACCCGTCGCTGACGATCATGGCCAACGCGCTGCGGGTCGCGGATCACCTGTGCCAGAGGCTCGGGGCGCAGCCCCCGGTCGTGGTGCATCGCTCCGCTCAGGAGGTCGTGGCATGAACATGCGCGGATCGGCATCGCGAGCGCGGACCAACGGGTGGATCGTGGCGGGAGTGATCGCGGCGAGCCTCGCGTGCCTGCTTACGCCGCCCTTGGCGCTGGGGCAGGAGGTCGCGGATCAGCCGAGGCCGGTCGGTGGCACGGCGGATCATGCATGGGTCGCTTCCGTCGAGCGCGTCGGGTTCACAGTCTCGGACCTTGATCGCTCCGTCGAGTTCTTCACGAGCGTGCTGGACTTCGTGAAGGAGGACGAGGGCGAGACGGCGGGCATCGAGATCGAGCGCCTGTCGGGCGTGTTCGGCTCGCGCGTGCGGACGGCGCGATTGCGCCTCGGGCAGGAGCGGATCGAGCTGACGCAGTACCTGGCGCCCGAGGGGCGCGCGATCCCGCAGGACACCCGCAACAACGACCGGTGGTTCCAGCACATCGCGATCGTGGTGCGCGACATGGATCGGGCGTACGCGCGCCTGCGCGAGCACCGCGTGCGCCACGCGAGCACCGGCCCCCAGACCCTGCCCTCGTGGAACAAGGACGCGGGCGGGATCTCCGCGTTCTACTTCAAGGACCCCGACGGGCACCACCTCGAGATCATCCACTTTCCCGCGGGCAAGGGCGATCCGCGCTGGCAGGAGCCGGGTGCGGAGCTGTTCCAGGGAATCGATCACACCGCGATCGTGGTGCGCGACACGGAGGCGAGCCTGCGGTTCTATCGCGACACGCTGGGCATGCGCGTCGCGGGCGGCGCGGAGAACTACGGCACGGAGCAGGAGCACTTGAACAACGTGTTCGGCGCCCGCCTGCGGATCACGGCGCTCAGGGCCGAGCACGGGCCGGGCATCGAGCTGCTGGAGTATCTCGCGCCGACCACGGGCCGGGCGTACCCGGTTGATTCGCACGCCAACGACCTGTGGCACTGGCAGACGACGCTGGTGACGCCGACGCTCGAGGAGATGCAGGCCCGGACCCGCGCGGCCCGTGTGGACTGGATCTCGCCGGGCATTGTGAGCGGTGTGCAGCGTTGGATCGGACTGCCCTCGGCAAGCATGGTTCGTGATCCGGACGGGCACGCGATCGTCCTGGCAGCCTCGCAAGAGGTGCGCGGCGCATTGCCCGAATCTGCACCCTCGCCTTCGGCATCGAAGTGACGTCATCGGCACGAACGCAGCGCCCAAGCCGGCGCGCGCTCAAGCCGGGATCGATCACACACCCCCCCTCCCACGGAGTTCGCCCATGGTCATCTTCTCCCGCCTCGGAATGGTCGCCGGATTCGTCGGCGCATCGGCCGCGTTCGTCGCGCCCGCCGCGTACGCCTCGCCGCCCTCTGCGCCGCTCGTCGGCATGTCGGACGACGCGGAGATTCGCCTCTCGTCGATCTCGTCGCCGTACGTCGCGCTGCACTTTCTGGGGCGCCTCGACGGGGCGCAGCCCGGCGCGTTCGTGCGGGATGTCGTGGGCAACGCGCCTCGCCAAGCGGGGGTGCGTCACCTCTTCATCAGCAGCGACGCGCGGGAGACTGTGCGCACCTGGGCGGGCAACCTGAACGAGGCGCGGGGGTCGATCTACGCGGACGCCGGCAGCGCGCTGGCGAAGGAGCTGAAGGTCTCGATCTCGCCCCAGGGATCTGTGGAATCGCCCACGACGATCGTGCTCGGGCGCGACGGCGAGGAGCTCTTCCGCCTCAGCCGCGACGGTGCGACGGAGTATCCGACGTTTAATGCGATCGCGCAGCGCCTCGACCAACTTACGAAGGTCCCCGCGCGGGAGCACTACAACCTGCCCAAAGCCAAGGACGTGGCGGTCGAGGGTCACGATGTTGTGGCGTACTTCACGCAGCACAAGGCGGTGAAGGGCGACCCGAAGATCGCGTCGCGGTACCGCGGCGTGGAGTATCTGTTTGCAACGACGCAGGACCGCGAGCTGTTCGCGAAGGATCCCGAGCGTTACCTCCCGACGTACGGCGGATGGTGCGCCAGCGCCATCGGGGCCAAGGCGAAGAAGGTCGAGATCGATCCCACGAACTTCAAAGTGAAGGACGGGCGTCTGTTCCTGTTCTACAAGGACTTTTTCTCGGATGCCCTGAAGGACTGGAACCAGCACGAACGCGAATGGGAGCCCGCGGCGGACGCGAATTGGAAGAAGATCGCCGGGGAGGACCCCCTCAAGCCGACGGAGAAGAAGGAATCCGGCCGATGAAGAACGGACCGATCCTCGAGCCCAAGCCCCGGAGCCACGGGATGAGCAGCGTGCCCAATGTCGATCCGTTCCCCGGCGCGACGGATGCCGAGGCGGTTCGGCTCGCGCAGGACGCCTCGCGCGAGGCGAACTGGAAGCGCTGGGGCCCGTACCTCTCGGAACGCCAGTGGGGCACGGTGCGCGAGGACTACTCGGCGAACGGCGACTGCTGGAACGCCTTCACGCACGACCAGGCCCGCTCGCGCGCGTACCGCTGGGGCGAGGACGGGCTCCTGGGCATCTGCGATCGCGAGTGCCGCATGTGCTTCGGGCTGGCGCTCTGGAACGGCAAGGACCCGATCCTGAAGGAGCGACTGTTCGGGCTCACGGGCCCCGAGGGCAACCACGGCGAGGATGTCAAGGAGCATTACTTCTTCCTCGACTCCTCGCCCACGCACTCGTACATGAGCGCGCTGTACAAGTACCCGCAGGGCGAGTTCCCGTACGCGCGCCTGGTCCAGGAGAACGCGCGGCGCTCGCGCCTCGAGCCCGAGTACGAGCTCTCGGACACGGGCGTGTTCGACGATGATCGGTACTTCGACGTGACGATGGAGTACGCCAAGGCGGGGACGGACGACCTGCTCGTCCGCGTGACGATCGCCAACCGCGGGCCCGAGTCGGCGAAGGTGCACGTGCTCCCGTCGCTGTGGTTCCGCAACACGTGGTCCTGGGGGACGCCCGACGAGGCGGCGGGGGAGGGCAAGCCGCTGCTCCGCCAGATCGCGCCGGGGCGCGTGGAGGCGACGCACCCGACGCTGGGCACGTTCACGCTCGACGCCCAGGGCGTGGGCGGGCACGCGCCGGACCTCATCTTCACCGAGAACGACACGAACACGATGCGCCTGTGGAACGTGCCCAACGCGTCGCACTACGTGAAGGACGCGTTCCACCGGCGCGTGATCGAGGGCGAGAAGGACGCGGTCAATCCCGCGCACCAGGGAACCAAGTGCGCCGCGTGGTACGTGCTCGACGTGCCCGCGCGCTCCAGCGTCACGCTGCGTCTGCGCCTGCGCGAGACCAGGGCGGGCGCCAAGGCGACGCCGGCGTTCGGGGACGCGTTCGAGCGGGTCTTTGCCGATCGGCAGCGCGAGACGGACGCGTTCTACGAGGCCCGCGGGCACGCGGAGCTGCCGGGCGAGGCGCGTCTCGTCGCGCGCCAGGCCGCCGCGGGGCTCCTCTGGAGCAAGCAGTTCTATCACTACATCGTGCCGCAGTGGCTCAACGGCGATCCGCTGCAGCCCGCGCCGCCCGCGTCGCGCCGCCAGGGACGCAACAGCGACTGGTCGCACATCTACAACCGCGACATCATCTCGATGCCCGACACGTGGGAGTACCCGTGGTACGCGGCGTGGGACCTGGCGTTCCATTGCGTACCCCTGGCCCTGATCGACGCCGAGTT
>CAYNSB010000054.1:0-21289 GCA_964399625.1 uncultured Phycisphaeraceae bacterium | reverse complement strand
CGGATTGCAAATCCGTTGCGCAAGCTTCGTGGGTTCGAATCCCACCCCGGCCTTTCCGCTGTCGCCGCTCGCCGATCCTTCCGATCCTACAGCCGATCGTGAGCACGCCCCTTCCGACCCATTCGCGGGCGCAGCCCGTTCCACCCTCGGGATCTCCCCCGGCACGCGCGGGCCACGTGGGAGCACTGACCCCATTTCGCGTGCACGCGTTCTGTTGGCTCTGGGTCGCCGCGCTCTCCTCGAACATCGGCACATGGATGCACGAGGTCGGCGCCGGTTGGCTCATGAAGGACCTCTCGGGCGGCTCCCGGGTGATGGTGGCGTTGGCGCAGGCCGCCACGACGCTCCCGTTCTTCCTGCTCTCCATCCCTGCCGGGGCCCTCGCGGACGTGGTGGACCGTCGCCGGTTGATTCTGGTCTGCCAGTTGGCCTCGCTCGCGCTCGCCGCGGCGCTCGCCTTCGCGACGTGGCAACATCGGACGACTCCCGCCACGCTCGTGCTCTTCACGCTCGCGCTGGGCACGCTCGCCGCGCTCGCCAACCCGGCGTGGCAGACCGTGATGACGGACCTGGTTCCCAGCGACCAGCTCGCCCACGCCGCCGCTCTCAACAATGTCTCGACCAATCTTGCCCGCGCGATCGGTCCCACGCTTGGCGGCTTGCTCGTCGCCTCCCAGGGGCCCCACGCGGCCTTTGCGCTCAACGCCGTCAGTTTCGTGGGAATCTCGTTCGTCCTGTGGCGATGGAAGCACCGACCGCCCAATCGCGCGGCGCTCGCCGAGCGATTCCTGGGCGCGATCCGCTCCGGCGTGCGCTATGTGCGATACCACCCGCCGATGCGCGCCGTCCTCTGGCGAACCGTGTCCTTCGTGCCGCCCGCCGCGTGCCTGTGGGCGCTCATGCCCGTGACCGCCGCGGAGCACGTCCGCCTGGGCGCGAGCGGGTACGGCATCATGATGGGTTGTCTGGGCCTTGGGGCGGTCGCGGCGGCGTTCGTGCTACCGCCGCTCCGCCGGACGGTCGGCCCCAACGCGATCGTTGTCGGTGCGACGCTCGCCTATGGCGGCGCGATGGCTCTCCTGGCGCTCCAGCCCGTGCCGGCGTTCGCCTTCGCGAGCATGACGATCTGCGGCGCCGGATGGCTGACGATGGTCACCAGCCTGAACGGTTCGGCCCAGGCGTGCGCACCGCCATGGGTTCGCGCGCGAGCGCTCGCCTGCTATCTCTCGGCGTTCTACGCGAGCTGGTCGGTGGGGTCGCTGGCGTGGGGCGCGATCGCGCAGAGCGTGGGCATCCGCGACACGCTGCTCATCGCGAGCGCGTGCGAGGCGATAGGGCTGCTCACGCTGCTCCGCTACCGCCTCTCGGGCGCCGTCGCGGAAGACGCCATCCCGAGCCGGCACTGGGAGGACCCCGTCGCGTCGCACGACATCGATCCGGACGATGGGCCGGTCGTGATCACCATCGAGTACCGGATCGAGCCCGAGGACGCCGAGGCGTTTCGCGCCGCGATGGGCCCCGTCGCGCAGACACGCTACCGCGACGGTGCGTTCTCGTGGACCCTCTCGCGTGACACGGAGGACCCGCGGCGCTGGCTCGAGGTCTTCTTCGTCGAGAGCTGGGCCGAGCACCTCCGCCAGCACGATCGCGTGACCCTCGCCGATCAGCGTGTTCAGGACCACGCCAAGTCCTTCCACCGACCGCGTGCGGACGAGCCCGAGAGGCCGGTGGTGGGGCACTTCATCGCGGCCCAGCCCGCGGGAACAAGGTGAGGTCCGCCCAGGTCCGGGCCGCTCGTGCCCAGCCGACTACCTGCGGCGATGCCACGCGAAGAGGAGCCCGCCCAAGGCGAGAGCCGACGCGCCGGGAGAGGGCACTTCGAACGTCGTTCTCGTCAGCCCGACCTGTGCATTTCCGGAGTATCCAGGCAAGGCGTCGCCGCGCGCGATGAAGTCATAGATCGCGCTCTCCGTGCTCGAATAGTCAAGCGACGACGCGTCAACGACGCGCAGAGCACTCACGCCGGTCGCGAATCCGCCCACGAACAACGAGTTCGGCAAGAGCCCCCCCTCCTGACCGAGGTAATCAGGGAGCGAGTAGATGGATGCAATCCTCGCGCTCGCCGCGAGGTCGGCGATGGAAAACGGTTCCAGCGATGCCAGCGAGGCCGTGTCCTTCAGGGTCACCCTGCCCACGGTGACCCGCCCGCCGTCGCGGACGGCCTTGGTCACGCTCGTCCCCTCAAGGCTCTGGTACTCACTGGGAATGCTGATCAAGATCTTGTCAGTGAACCCGCTACCGCCCGGACCGTTTCCGACCGTGCGGTAACCGGAGTTGTACAGCGTGTCGATAGTGCCGTCAGGATTCTTGCGGGTGACCGTGACTTGGGCCGCCTCGTCGCAGTAGATGGTGACGACCCCTGCCATCGCCGATGTGCCGCTGAGTGTCCCTGCCAGCACCGCGATCAGGGCGATGCGGCGCGTCCGGTCTTCAAGATCCGTTGCCATGGCTTGTCTCCCTTTGCGTGTCGGCGCACCGGCTCAAGGGCCCGTGCCGCTCCGCACAAAGAAGACCGTAGTGCAAACTCGTGAGTTGGCAACCCGCCTCGCCGTCACCTTCTGAGCCGACAGCGCCCGTGATTACAACGCCAGTGGGCAGCCGTTCCGCGAGCACGCGCGACAGATCGGCGGCAGCACCTCGTCGGGGTCCCGAACCATCCGCAGATACACGTCGATCACGCGGAGGATCAGTTGCGCACGGTCGGCCACGCCCAGCTTCCGATGCAGCCGCTCCACGTGCGTGTGCACGGTGTGCGCGGAGATTCCAAGATCGCCCGCGATCGCGCACTCCTTCAGATCGTCGAACGTCGCTCGCACGATCTGCACCTCGCGAGGAGACAGGTGGAGGCCCCGCGAGACCGGCCCCCACGCCGACTCAGGAAGCACGCTCGAGCCACGGGCTCGCGATGACCATCGAGAGAAGTCGTGCTCGAGTTGTGCCGACCGCCGGGCCATTACCCCTCCACCGGCTTGCGACCTCACGATCGTACCATCGGCGTGGTCGTAGCCGCCCCGAGTCCTTCCTCGACTTCACGCCTTCACGATCGTCATCTCACGAGGTTGTCATGCCCATCATTCCCGCCATCCATCACATTACCGCCATCGCGAGCGACCCTCAGCGCAACCTCAACTTCTACGCGGGTGTGCTCGGGCTCCGCTTCGTCAAGAGAACTGTGAATTTCGATGATCCCGGGACGTACCACTTCTACTTCGGCGATGAGCGCGGACGCCCGGGCACTATCCTCACGTTCTTCCCCTGGCCCGGCGCCGCACGAGGACGCCAGGGCGCGGGGTTCCAATCGGCGACCGCGTTCCTCGTCCCCACGGGGTCGCTCAACGCGTGGCGCGAACGCCTGGCACGCCTGAAAGTCACGCTCGGCGGAATCTCCGCCCGATTCGGCGAGCAGGTGCTCTCCTTCGAGGATCACGACGGCCTGCCGCTCGAACTCGTCGAGTCAGCCGAAGCCGCTGGCATGCCCGCGTGGCCGCAGGGGCTTCCCGCGTCCATGGCGATCCGCGGGTTCCACTCCGCGACTCTGCGCGTGGACCGCGCCGCGCCCACCGCCGACCTGCTCGTGCGGATCATGGGGCTTCGTGCCGCTGACGAGGAGGCGGGACGTCAGAGATTCGTCTCGAGCGCTCCGGACTCTCCGGGGCGCATCGTCGATGTTGTTCAGAATCCCAACGCACCGCACGGCAGGCTCGGCGCGGGCATGGTTCACCACGTCGCGTTCCGCGCTGCCAACGACGCCGAGCAGCGCGAATGGCAGGCGGTCCTGTCGCGCGAGCGGATCGGCGTGACGGAGGTGAAGGACCGTAACTACTTCCGCTCGATCTACTTCCGCGAGCCGGGCGGCATTCTGTTTGAGATCGCCACCGACGCGCCGGGCTTCGCCATCGACGAGGCTCCCGAAGCACTGGGCCAAGCGCTGCGCCTTCCGAGCGAGTACGAATCCGCACGGGCCAGAATCGAGCCCCGTTTGCTCCCCATCAACGTGCCCAAGGTTGCGCCATGAGCAACGCACGCTCGCTCCATACCTACGTGGCGCGCCCGGCGTCTCAGGGCGCGAGTGCCGCACCCACGCTCCTGCTGCTGCACGGCACTGGAGGCGACGAGCACGATCTCATCTCGCTCGGTCAGCGTGTGGCGCCGTCGTTCAACATGCTCAGCCCGCGCGGCAACGTGCTCGAGAACGGCATGCCCCGGTTCTTCCGCCGCCTCCGCGAGGGCGTGTTCGATCTTGCGGACCTGGAGCGGCGGACCGGCGAGCTCGCCCGCTGGATACCCGACGCCTGCGCCCATGAGGGCTTCGACCCGGCCCGAGTGATCGCACTGGGATATTCCAACGGCGCCAACATCGCGGCAAACGTTCTGCTGCGCCAGCCCGGAGTGCTGAAGGGCGCGGCGCTCCTGCGAGCCATGGTCACTAACCCCGAGCCGGGCTTGCATCAGCCGGGATCCACGCCCGTGCTGCTGGTTTCGGGAGCATGGGATGCGATCGTGCCGGCCGACAACGCGGACCGCCTCGCGAGGATGCTGGAAGCGAGCGGATGCGACGTTCGCCATGCCCGTCGCGCGGCCTCGCATGCCCTCGACGTCGGTGATGCGGACACGGTGGAGGAATGGGTCGGCACAATCTCAAATCAAAACGTCCTATAACTGATTCACGACTTTCCAGATAGTTGTCGGATCGGCATGTATTTTCTGGAAAGTGTCTGCGTGCCGAGGTACTCTGCCTCCGTTCCGGGGACACCCGGAGGGAGACAACGACACGGAGCGCCTCTGGCGCTGCACGGCCCACGACAGGTGGGCCCATAGGAGAGGGATCATGAAGAAGGCTGCAATCGGGGCGAGCATCGCCATGGCCATGGCGATGGCGTCGGGCGCGTTGGGATATGGCATGATCCGCTCGCCGGGCGTTGCCTCGGCGGGGCACAGCGCGCTGAGCGTTGGCGCGGGGATCTTCTCGTACAGCACCACGTCGTCCGCCTCGAACTACTACGGCGCCGCCAATCCGTTCCAGGGCAGCGTGTTCCCGACGAACGTGCGTCCCTTCCAGGATTCGACCGGCGGGTCCTACGGCCTCTTCACCGACGTCGCGGCCAACCCCACGGGTTCGGCCAACTACGGCACGAACCAGCTGCCCTTCATGAACTGGTACTTCAACACCGCGGCCTCCAGCGGAACGCGCATCGGGCTCGATGCCGCGGGCGGCACGAACAACGAGTCTCAGTCCTCCTACTCCGGCAACGGGTTCAACATGCTCTACAGCGGGATCGGCAATCCCGGGCAGCTCGGCGGCACGGTCAACGCGAGCATCTCCATCCAGGTGTTCGATGGGCTGGTCGCGGGCCAGTCGTGGGTGGACATGGCGTTCACCGTGACCCGCGTCGATGCCGGGCTCAACACGATCACGCTCGACGTGGGCAACGAGGTGGACCTGGACATCGCGGGCTCGGCGGGCAACACCGTGTCGTCCCTGGGCTCGGGGTACTTCAAGTTCACGCAGGCCTCAAACTTCGGCGAGGTCCTCGCCTCCGCGAATAACCCGACGGGCAACGGCACGTTCTCCACGCTCGCCGCGTCCCGCACCGCCGTGAACACCGCGCTCAAGGGCTCGGGCGCTCTCGCGGGCTCGATCACCAACGGCACGGACACGGCCGCGGGCTTCCTCTGGAACGACATCACGCTCGCCCCCGGCGAGAGCAAGACGTTCAAGGTGTCGTTCTCGGTGAACGCGACGGTTCCCACGCCGGGCTCGATCGCGATCCTTGGGCTTGGTGGGCTGATCGCCGCCCGCCGGCGCCGCTGATCACGACGACGTCTCTCACCTGAGCAAGCGTTTCTCTCTCGTCACGCCCGGGCCTTCCCGGGCGTGACGCCCTTTTGGAGCGCGGCGGCTCGCGCAACGCGGACTACTCCGGCTGCACGGGTTCGGCGACCGCGGCGGTCGCCGGCAGCGGGATCACCAGCGCGGGCGACGTCGGGCCATCGCCGGGCTCGAGCCCCAGGGTCACCTCATCCCCGACGCCCAGGCGCACCATGGGCTTGGGCGACTGCCGGAGCTGCATGGCGTTGTCATCTTCCATCGCCTGCGACGTTGAATCCGAGGCACAGCCCGCAAGCTGGGCGAGCCCGAACACGAACCCGATTCCGAGCGCGATCCGAGTGCTTTTCATGGCTTCTCCCTCTGCGCGACGCGCAGAAATGGCATCGGCAGGACGTGGGAGGGGCTTGACGCCTGCAATATCGGAGCTTGCAAGCCGTGACGATCGTCCGTCACAGGTTCTTCAACTTGCACATCCGGCGCAGAACCGCGACGATGACGCGGCGATAATCCATGCCCGCTGCCCGCGCCTCTGCCGCGCGGGCACCGCGCCCAAAGGATGAGGCTGATGCCAATACCTCGATCGATCCCTCGGCGTGTCGTTCCGTTCTCGCGCCCCGCCGGGGTCCGGTGCGGCGTGCTCGCCATTCTCGCCGGTGCCCTCGTGGGCGTCCCGGCGTGGGCCCAGGAGAATCCGGTCCAGCGCGACCCGCGCCCCCCGGTGCCCACCCAGCCCCAGCCCGAGCCGGCTCCGAAGGGCGCGGGTCGGGCGGCGGACGCGAGCGACGGGCCTTCGTTCGTCGTCACGGCGTTCGACTTGCAGTACGCGCGCGAGCACCCGAACCGCCCCAGCCTGGATGATCTGCGCTCTCTCTCGGTGAGCCTGGGACGTGACGGGGATGTCTACGTCGCCCCGCGCGAGGGGGCCGAGGCGGTGACGGTCACGATCGACGACCTGATGGGCGGGGCTCGCGCGTCGCGCCGGTTCAGCGTCTCGGCGATCAACGCGATCGGCGCGAGCGTCGTACAGGAGCTCAATCGGCGCGGGCTCATCGGCGTGCTGGTGGCTCCCGACGCGGCGCAGATCGATTTCCAGACGCTCGCCGACAAGCGCCCGGGGCCCGGGCCGCTGACGCTCGTGATCTGGATTCGTTCCGTGCAGGGTGTGCGCACGATCGGGGACGGTCCGCGCTGGTCCGCGCCGACGAGCGAGAAGGGGCTGCCGAGCCAGGAGTTCCGGATCAATCATCCCGCGCACCAGCGCATCCGCGACAACTCGCCCCTGCAGCCGGGGCCCGAGGGGCAGGAGGGCGACCTGCTCAATAAGACGGCGCTGGACAACTATCTCTTCCGTCTGAACCGCCACCCGGGGCGGCGCGTGGACGCGGCGGTGGCCGCGGGCGACACGCCGGGCTCGGTGATCCTCGACTACATCGTGAGCGAGAACCGCCCCTGGACGGTGTACGCGCAGATCTCGAACACGGGCACGAAGCAGACGAGCGAGTGGCGCGAGCGCTTCGGGTTCGTCCACAACCAGCTCACGAACAACGACGACACGCTCTCGATCGATTACCTCACGGGCGGGTTCGACGAGAAGACCAACGGGCTCTCGGGCTCGTACGAGCGTCCGCTGGGCAAGAGCCAACGCCTGAGGATGCGCTTGTACGGCACGTACAGCAACTACACCGCGGCCGACGTGGGCTTCGCGGATGAGAAGTTCAAGGGCGAGAGCTACGGCGCGGGCGGCGAGCTGATCTTCAACGCGTGGCAGAGGCGGATCACGTTCCTCGATCTGTTCGCGGGCTTCCGCTGGGACCACGTGCAGGTCAAGAACGAGGTCGTGGACCTGACCGGGCGCACGAGCCTGTACATCCCGTACTTCGGCGCGCGATTGGAGCGCAACTCGCTCCGCGCCAGCACGAGCGCCGAGGCGCGCCTGGAGTTCGGCTCGGTCGGGTCGAGCGATCAGATCAACACGCTCGGGCGCCTGGGCGCCGACGACTCGTGGACCACGTTCAAGTGGAACCTCAGCCAGTCGTTCTACCTCGAGCCGCTGCTGCGCGGGCGAGCGTGGGAGGACCCCGCCACGCCCGACCGGCGGGTGACCCTGGCACACGAGATCGCGCTGTCGCTGCGCGGGCAGTCCTCGTTCGGCAACCGCCTGATCCCGCAGCAGCAGGACGTGGTGGGTGGGTTGTACACCGTCCGGGGCTATCCCGAGTCGCTCGCGGCGGGGGACAACACGTTCATCGCGTCCGCCGAGTACCGCTTCCACCTGCCCCGCATTTGGCAGATCCAGCCCGAGCCCGGGCGGCTGTTCGGGCAGCCCTTCCGCTGGGCTCCGCAGCAGCGCTACGGCCTGCCCGACTGGGACCTGGTGCTCAAGGGATTCATCGACGTGGGGCGGACGACCAACGCGGACAAGGCTCCCTTCGAGCGCGACGAGACGCTCGTGGGCTTTGGCCCGGGCATCGAGCTCCAGTACCGGCGCAACATGACCCTCCGGGCCGACTGGGGCATCGCGGGCCGGGACGCGGGCACCGCCAAGTCCGGCGACAACCGCGTCCATTTCGCACTCACGATCGTGTACTGAACCGAACCCGAGACCTGCCCACGCGAACAGAACTCTGATCATCTGGCACGAGAACGTCCCGCCCTTTGGCGCGGCCCCGTCCGCGAAGACCGGCCGCACGGAGAATCGATCATGACGACGTCCCGCTTCGTCTCTCCCGCCCGCGCGCTGCGCATGGCCCTGGCCGCGGGGCTCGCGATCTCCGCCTCTGCTCTGGGCGACCCCAAGGGCGGGCAGGTCGTCGCGGGATCGGCGACGATCAAGAAGGACGGCACCACGACGGTGATCACCGCCGCCAACGGCACGATCATCAACTTCCAGTCGTTCAACGTGCGCGGCAATGAGGTCGTGCAGTTCATCCAGCCCAGCGCCTCGTCGCGGGTGCTCAATCGCGTGACGGGCCCGGACCCCTCGGTTATCGCGGGGCGCATCCAGGCCAACGGCATCGTGTACATCTCCAACCCCGCGGGCGTGTACTTCGCGCACGGGTCGGTCGTGAACGTGGGCGGGATCTACGCGGCGGCGGGCAACATCTCCAACGGCTCGTTCCTCGCGGGCAACAACGCGTTCCGCAACACGGGCGTGGTGACCAACGAGGGCACGATCAACGCGCAGAGCGCCGTGCTCGTGGGCAAGCGCGTCGCGAACTTCGGTGCGATCAACGCGCCCAACGGCATGGTGACCATGGCCGCCGGCGATGGCGTGATGGTGGGGGAGAGCAACGGGCAGATCTACGCGCGGGTGAGCTCGAACGAGGGTGCGGCGCCGGGCGGGGTCGGTGTCCTGCAGGCCGGGCAGATCAACGCGCAGGGCGGCAAAGTCGTGCTGGGCGCGGGCGACATGTACGCGATGGCGATCGATCATCCCGGACGCACCAGCGCCCGCGAGATCACGCTCAAGGGGGGCAAGGGCGATGCAACGCACGCCGGCGTCGTGTCCGTGTCGGGCACGCTCGACGCCTCGTCGTCGGCCTTGGGGACCACGGGCGGCAGCGTCACCGTGCTGGGAGACAAGATCGGCGTCTTCGGCGGAACGATCGACGTTTCGGGCGACGCCGGCGGCGGCACGGTGCGGCTCGGCGGCGACGTGCGCGGATCGGGCGATCTTCCGCACGCCTCGGCCGTGTACGTGAGCGAGGACGCGCGGATCAACGCCGACGCGACGCGCGCGGGCCACGGCGGCTCGGTCGTGCTCTGGTCCGACACGTTCACGAACTTCCAGGGCGCGATCAGCGCCCGCGGCGGGGCGGGCGGCGGCAACGGCGGCTTTGTCGAGACCTCGGGCAAGGGCCAGCTCTTCGCGGTGGGCGGCGTCAACGCCTCCGCGCGCTACGGGCTCGCGGGCACCTGGCTGCTGGACCCCACGGACGTGACGCTCTCGAACGCCGCGACCTCCGGCGGCACGCTGTCGGGGCTGGGCGTGTTCACGCCAGGCTCGGGCTCCACGGCCAACGTGAACCTCGGGCAGATCATCACCGCCCTGCAGGCCGGCACGTCCGTGACGATCAACACCGCCAGCTCCGGCTCGGGCAACGGCGACATCACGCTGCTCGATCCGTTCGTCGCGTCGCTCCCGAACCTTGTCTCGTTCACGCTCAACGCCGAGCGTGACATCAACATCGGGCAGAACATCGCGATCGGCGGGTCCGGGCTCACCATGGTGTTCAACGCGACGCGCGATGTGAACGTCACGCAGAGCATCTCCTCGGGCGGCGGGAGCATCACGTTCAATCCGGGCGGCGTCACGCGGCTCTCGGCGGACATCAACGCGGGAACGGGCAACGTCACGTTCGGAAAGGCCCTGCTGCTGGGCGCCGCTGTGAACGTGACGGGCCGCGACCTCAACTTCAACGGCACCACGGACAAGACCGGCGGCACGGGCTCGCTCAGCACGTTCTCCACGGGCGTCACGTCCTTCAACGCGGACGTGGGCGGCACGACGGTGCTCGACAGCCTGACGACCTCCGCGACGGGGCGGACGACGTTCAACACCGCGCGCATCCGCGCCGGGAGCATGACGTTCGGCAACCCGATCACCCTCGCCGCCGACGCCCTGCTGGTGGCGCGCACCACGGCGACGTTCAACGGAACGATCAACAGCGCCACGGGCGTTCACAAGAACCTCTCGATCAACGCGCCCGTCACGGTGTTCAACGCCGACGTGGGCACGGGGAGCCCCAGCAGCGAGCTGGGAACGCTCCTGCTGATCGACAGCCCGCTGGGCGCGGACACGACGACGATCAACACGAGCTCGATCAAGGCGCAGACGATCACGTTCGAAGACGCGGTGACGGTCACCAAGGACGCGACGATCACGGGAACGACCGCGGTGACGTTCAACAACACGCTCGACAGCGAGTCGGGCACGCCCCACGACCTCACGATCAATTCGCCGCTCACGACGTTCGGCGCGAACGTGGGCGCGGTGGGTGCCGACACGTTCTTCAAGACCCTGCTCACGGACAACTCGGGCGCGACGGACAAGACGATCGCCAAGGGCACGACGATCAAGGCCCAGACGATCGATCTTCGCGACGAGCTCGAGCTGCAGCAGAACCTCACGGTTTCGGGCACCACGAGCGTGAGCCTGGGCGCGGTGAACAGCGCCGCGACGCAGGCCCGCGATCTGACGATCCTGTCGTCCGTCACGAACTTCAACGGCGCGATCGGCGCCGCCACCGACGGCGCGCTGGGCACGCTGACTACGGACGACTTCGCGAGCGTGAACGACGTGACGACGATCAAGGCGCCGAGCATCCGTGCCGCGGGCATCGACTTCGGCGATGGCGTGGTGATCGACGCCAACACGACCCTCACCGGCACGAGCTCGGTGATCTTCCGCTCCGTGATCAAGAGCACCGCTGGCGCGTTCCGCGAGCTGACGATCAACTCCCCCTCCACGACATTCTCCGACGTCGTGGGCGCGGGCAACGCCGATGAGGCGCTGGGGCTGCTCGCGACGGACAACTCGGGCGCGAGCGATCTGACCCGTGTGCAGACGGGCACGATCAACGCCAAGCGCGTCGACCTGCAGGACAAGGTCGAGCTGAGCCAGGACCTGACGCTCAACGCGGCCACGTCCGCGTCGATGACGGGCGGCGTGTACTCTGGCGGCGGCAGCGCCCGCAACCTCACCGTCAACTCCGCCGACGCGACGCTGGGCCCGCTGGGCAAGGAGACGAACGGACGCCTTGGCGTGATCACGACCGACGCCGCGGGCACCACGCGCTTCACGGGCGATGTGGACGCGAACTCGATGGCGATCAACGACGCGTCCGTGCTCTCGGGCACGATCTCGACGCTGGGCGAGCAGACGTACGCCGGCGGCGTGCGGCTCTCGGGCAACACGACGATCAACGCGACTAACGCGACGTTCAACGGAACGATCAACTCGCTGACGACCGCGGACCGCTCGCTGACGATCAACACGAACGGGAACGGGACCACGACGTTCAACGGGGCGATCGGCAACCTCGCGCCACTCGCGTCGCTCACGACCAACGCCGACGGACGGACGGTCCTCTCGGGCGGGCAGGTGACCACCTCGGGCGCGCAGACGTACAACGACACCGTCACGCTCGCCCTCTCCAACACGCTCTCGGGCAGCAACCTCACGTTCAACAGCACCGTGGATTCCGCGGACGCCGTCGCGCGAAACCTCACGCTCAACACGACCGGCGGGGGCACCAAGACGTTCGGCGCCGTCGTGGGCGGCATCCATGAGCTGGGCAACCTGACGACCAACGCCGACGGGCAAACCCGCCTCAACAACGGCAACGTCACCACCGCGGGCACGCAGACCTACAACGACACGCTCGTGCTCAACGCGAACACGACGCTCATCGGCAGCGGGCTCGCGCTCCTGGGCGGGGCGAAGTCCGACTTCATCGCCCGCTCGCTCACGCTGAACACGACCAACAACGGCGACACGACCCTGGGCGGCGCCATCGGTTCGGGCACCGCGACGGACCTCCTCAGCTCCATCACGACCAACGCCGATGGACGCACCATCCTCAAGGGCGGCACGATCGTCACCTCGCTCGACCAGACGTTCAACGACGCGGTGCTGGTGGGCGGCGACACGACGATCCGCACGCGCTCGGTCACCTTCGCGGGCACCGTGAACTCTCAGGACGCGACCAAGCTCGCCGGGCTCAGCCTGAACTCGGGAATCACGGGCGTCAAGACGTTCAACGGCACCGTGGGCGGCACGACGGCCCTCAAGTTCCTGACCACCGACTCCAACGGCTCGACGCGCCTCAACGCGAGCGTAACGACCAAGGGATCGATGACCTTCAACGACGAGGTCCTCATCGGCGCCGACGCGGTGCTCACGGATCGCGGCGTCGCCAGCTCGAGCAACCCCGGCGCGGGCATCACGTTCAACTCCGCGCTGAACAGCACCGGCGGGGCCCACGACCTGACGCTCAATCTCGAGCGCGAGGCGAACGCCAGCGTCGGCAACCCCTTCCTGGGGCGTGTCACGTTCAACGGCCCCGTGGGCAACACGGGCGCGTTCAACCGCTTCCGCCTCGGGCCCGATCGCACCAGCGTGCCCGCCGCCGCGACCTACGCGGGCGGCATCCGCACCGACGGCATCCGCCTGAGCAACTTCTCGCTGGTCATCAACTGCGCCCGGTTCATCATGGGCACGGGGCAGAAGCTCTCCGTGGCGGGCGACCTGACGGTGAACGCCTCCACCAGCGCCCGCGTGGGCGACATCTCCACGCTCGGCGCGATGAACGTCAATGCGCCGGCGATCTCGATCAACCGTCGCGCGGGCGGCGTCATCCTCTCGGGCCTGCCCTCGGGCGGCGGCGGCACGTTCCTCACGGCCGTGACCGACTCGGGCGTGGACTTCGTCGCGGGCAAGACGATCGCCTTCTCCAGCGTGCCCACGCTGCTGGGCACGGGCAACGATCCGCAGTTCGCCACGCCGGACTCGACGGGCATCGGAGCGAATCTCTCCTCGTTCCCGGCCCGCTCGTTCGGACCGATCACGGGCGAGCTGTTCAACTCGGGCGGCACGGTGCTGGATCTGCGCTCCGCCGGCCCCTCCAACACCAACATCGCCACGACGCTGGCGGGCGCCTCCCCCCGTCCGGGCCCCATCGACCAGCTCGCGCCCGAGCGCTCGCTGGACAGCGAGCAGCTCGAGACGCTCGCGGACCTGGGCATCAGCACCAAGGGCGCGGACCGTCGCCAGGTGCTCGATCTGCTCATGGGGCGCACGCTGTACGTGGACACGCCGAGCAACGTGAGCGCCGGCGCCCAGGACTCCCGCATCACACAGAATCGCCTGAGCCCCGACGCGGTGGATCGCGTGGTCGCGGCCTATCGGGCGGTGATGGTCAGCGAGTCCCGCGATCCGCAGAGCGGGCTCTCCATCCGCGCACGGCGTGACGGTGAGATCCGCACCAACATCGATGCGTCCTGGAAGCGCTACGCCCAGGCCGCCGGGGCCAAGGCCGACGCGCTGGGCTTCCGCGCATACCTCGAGTCGGTGCCCAACGAGGCGCAGACGCTCGCGGACATCGATGGGCTCCGCGATCTGTTCAAGCAGATCGGCGCGCTGGGGCTGACGCCCGCCGAGGCGCGGGCCGCCCGGGCTCACATCCTGCAGCAGGTCACGCCGCAGAGCATCACGAGCGAGCAGCTCGAGAACGCGATCACGTCCCAGATCCTGGGGGCGTTGGTCGCGGCCCGCTGAGCACGATCATAATCGAATCGCGCGCGGGGTCCGCATCGGGCCCCGCGTTTGTCTTTATGCGATCGTCATGCCCGGCGTCGGCGGATCGAGCGGGAGCAAGCGCGCCAGCCGCATGAACTGCTCGTAGTTGGCCCGCATCTCGATGACGCTGTCGCCCCCGAACTTCTCGCGCAGCACGCGGGCGATCTCGAACGCCACGACGTTCTCCATCACCACGCTCGCCGCGGAGACGGCGCAGATATCGCTCCGCTCGTACGTGCTCGCCTGCGCTTCCTTCGTGTTCAGGTCCACGCTGGGCAGGCCCCGCAGGAGCGTGGCGATCGGCTTCATCGCCCCGCGCACGACCACCGGCTCGCCGTTGGTCATGCCGCCCTCGGTGCCGCCCGCGTTGTTGCTGTCGCGGACGAACCCGAGCGTGCTCGTTCCGATCCGCGCTGGGTCGAACCGGATCGGATCGTGCACCAGCGAGCCGGGCCTGCGCGTGCACTCCGCGCCCAGCCCGATCTCGACCGCCTTGAACGCCTGGATGCCCATCACCGCGTACGCGATCCGCGCGTCTAGCTTGTCCCGCCAGTCCATGCACGAGCCCAGCCCGGGCGGGCATCCAAAGGCGTGCGCCTCAACGAGCCCGCCGACGGTGTCCTTGTCGATCTTCGCCTGGCGGATGATCGCGCACTGGCGTTCCGTCACCGCGGCGTCGGGGCAGTAGGTCTCCGAGGCGTCGCGCAGCACTTTGAGCTGGGCCCAGTTCTCCCGAGTCGCGCGCACGTCCGTCGCCGCGTCCAGGATCGAACGGACGAATCCGAAGACCTCCACGTCGAACAAGCGCAGCAGGCACCGCGCCACCGCCCCGGCCGCGACGCGCGACGCCGTCTCACGGGCGCTCGCCCGCTCGAGCGTCTCGCGGCAGTCCGTCGTGAGCCACTTGACGCTCCCGGCCAGGTCCGCGTGCCCGGGGCGCGGGCGATACACGGGCGGCGTCTTGGCGGGGTCGTCCAGACGTGAATCGTGATTCACGATCCGCATGGCGAGCGGCGACCCGATGGACTTGCCCCCGCGAACACCCGCGAGGATCTCGATCCGGTCCTCCTCGATTCGTTGCCGCCCGCCGCGACCGTACCCGCCCTGCCTCCGCGTGAGTTCCCCGTTCACGAACGCCTCGTCGATGGGCACGCCCGCGGGCAACCCCGTGACGACGATGACGAGCGAGGGGCCGTGCGATTCTCCGGCGGTCTGGTAGTCGAGCGTGCTCATGCGGGACAAGCGTAGCGTCGGACGGCAGGCGTCCCCCGGGCGCGTGTCTCGCTCCGTATGCTCCGCCCGCATGCCCTCCCGCTTTGCCGCCATCATCTCGGACATCGACGGGTGCCTGGCGCCCGAGTCCTCGGAGCCCTTCGACGCAGCGCTGCTGGCGCGGCTCGCCGAGCACAACCGGCGTGCGCAGCTCAGGCCCATCGGCGAGTCCGATCGCCCGATCATCACCGTCTGCTCCGGGCGTCCGCAGCCCTTCGCCGAGGCGATGTGCCGACTGATCGCCAACCGAACGCTGCCCTGCATCGCGGAGAACGGCGTGTGGCTCTACCACCCCGCGACCAACCGCTACGACATGGACCCGAGCATCACGCGCGATCACTTGGAAGCGGTGGAGAGCGCGCGGCGATGGGTGCGGGCGGACCTGGAGCCGCGCGGCGTGTCGATGCAGCCCGGAAAATCCGCGTCGATCTCGCTGTACCACGAGCACACCCCAACGCTGCGCGCGATCGAGCCGATGGTGCGCGAACGCTTTGCCCAGGAGGGCTGGCCGATCCGCGTCTCGATGACGTGGCTCTACATCAATTGCGACCTGGCGCACATCAACAAGGCGACGGCGCTGGAGCGGTTCTGCGCGGCGACGGGACTCACGCGCGAGCGACTCGCCGGCATCGGCGACACGCTGACGGATCTCGCAATCGCGGAGCGCGTGAGCCACTTTGCGTGCCCAGCGAACGCGGTAGCAGAGCTGAAGCCGCGCGCGGCGTACGTATCGCCCAACGCTGAGGCGGCGGGGGTGATGGATATCGTCGAGCGGATCGTCAAGGAGTAACGCGGCTCGCGGCGGACGCCACCTTGCGGCCGGTCACATCCCGCCCTTGAGTTCCTTCTTCATCTTCGCCTTCTCGCGCAGGCGACGCAGCTCGGGAGTGACCTTCTGGATTTCCTCAAGCGCCCGCGGCTGGACCTTGTCCTTACCGCGTCCGCCACGCCCACCGAACCCGCCTCCCCCGAAGCCGCCGCCAAAGCCCCCGCCGGGTCCGCCACGGCCGCGACCTTGCCCGCCGCCCTGGCCGGCCTCCTGACCCTGGGGCTGCGCGGGCTCGGGAGGCGCGAGCAGCGCCTTGATGGACAGCGAGATCCGCCGCGAGCCCGGGTCGATCTTCAGGACCTTCGCCTTGATGATTTCGTCCTTCTTGACGATCTCCTCGACCTTGCCGACGCGCTTCCACGCGAGCTCGCTGATGTGCACGAGGCCCTCAACGCCCGGCGAGAGCTCGACGAACGCGCCGAACTCCGTGATGTTCGTCACGCGCCCGTTCACCTCGGCGCCCTCGGTCACCTGTCCGGTCGCGACGGCGAAGGGATCGGCCTGGATCTGCTTGATGCCCAGCGAGAGGCGGTTGTTCTCCAGGTCCACCTTGAGCACCTGGACCTTGACCTTCTCGCCCTCCTTGATGTACCGCTGCACGAACTTCTCGCCGTGGCCCACGCGATCGTGGGTGAGGTCCGACACGTGCACGAGCCCGTCCACGCCGCCCAGATCGACGAACGCGCCGAAGGGCATGATCTTGCGCACCGTGCCCTCGAGCACCTGCCCCTCGTGCAGCGTCTTCTTGAGCGTCTCGGCCTGCTCCTTGCGCTCCTTGAGGAGGATCTCCTTGCGCGAGAGAACGATGTTGCCGCGCCCGGCGCGATCGACCCGCACCACAGCGCACTTGATCCGCTCGCCGATGAGCACCGAGAGGTCGGCGATGTGATCGAGCGACACCTGCCCCGCGGGCATGAACGCCGAGTGCTTGGCGAGCTCGAGCTCGAGCCCGCCCTTGTTCACGCCGACGACCTTCGCCTCGACGACGGTGCCGGGCTCGAGCATCTCCCAGTCGGCCTTCTGAATGGCGCCGGGCAGCGAGCAGACGAGCAGCCCGTCCGCGTCACGCTGGTTGACGACGACCTCGACGACCTCGCCGACCTTGGGAAGCGTCTCCTCGGTGAACTGCACGCGCGGGACGACGCCCAGGTCCTTGGGCCCGAACTCGAGGAAGACGTCGGTGGGGCCGACCGAGACGACCTTGCCCGGGCGCTGCTCGCGCCCCGCCTGCACGACGCGCGGGCCGCGGATCGGCGCGGGCTTGGCGTGCGCCTCGCCGCCGGCGGGCGCGGGCTTGGGAGCGGGGGCCGCGCTCGCGTCCATGGCCTTCAACGCCGCGTCGATCTCCGCGTTCATTTCCGCGCTGATCTTGGGCGCCTCCACGCTCTGGGCCGGCAACGGCTTGGGCGCCGCGGGCTTGGGCGTGGGCAGTGGGGGGGCGCTCGCGGGCTTGGCGGGCGACTCGTGAGAAGAGTGGGCGTGCTCTGAGGACATGAGATCGGGCACCTGGAGGGATAGCAACCACCGACGCCGCCGTCGGTTCGAGTCGCAAGTCTATCGCATTCGCCCGCGTGGGGCGCTTGCACGCGTGGGCATACCGGACACGCCGGCCGGTGGCCGGGTCCGTCGTCCCCACCCCGTCCGCGCGGGTTAGTTTGGGGCGCCCATCGCCTGGACCTCGAACGCGGAGATGCGTCCCGCGGCGTTCTCGCGAACGGCGCGCACGATCCGCTCGGCCGTCCGCACGTTCGCGAACCCCGCCTCCGCGTCGATCATGGGGCGCTCCCCCGTCCGCACCGCCTCCAGGAACGAGCGGATCTCCGCGACGATCGGCTCCTGATCGTCCACCACGAGCGGCTCGACGTTCACGAGCTCGTGCCAGTTCAGGCTCGTCAGGTCCGTGCCCTTGCGGATCGCGTCGCGGATCTGCTCCATCTGCAGCTCGTTGGCCCGCCGACGGATCACCGTGCCCTGCTTGGTCGCGTAGTCGATCTTGATGTACCCGTTCTCGCCGGTGATGCGCGTGACGCGCTCGGTCTTGAACGCCAGGCGCGACGCCGAGAGATTCGCGACGCACTTGCCCTTCTTGCCACCGTGCAGCGTGTCCCACTCGAGCCACGCGTTGCAGATGTCCTCGTGGTCGGTGATCACGCTCACTCCGGCCGCGTGGATGCGGTCGGGCTCGCGCCCGCCCATGAGCATCAGCACCACGTCCAGGTCGTGGATCATCATGTCCATCACCACGCCCACGTCCACCGAACGGAACGTCATCGGGCTCACGCGATGCACCTCGATGAACCGCGGGATGATCTGCAGGTTGTTCGCCTGTTCCTGACGAAGCGCACGCATGATCGGGTTGAACCGCTCGATGTGGCCGACCATTAGGACACCGCGGCTGTGGTCCGCTGCGTCCTTGATCGCCTGTGCCTCTTCCACCGTCCCCGCCAGCGGCTTCTCCACCAGGCACGACACGCCCGCGTTCAGGAGCGCCGTTGCTACGCGACGATGCGACGTCGTAGGCACGGCCACGCTCACCGCGTCCACCCCCGCCTTGATCAGGTTCTCAACGCTGTGAAAGTGGCGGCAGCCCCATTGCTCCGCCACATCGCCCGCGCGCTCGACGTTGTCGTCCACAACGCCCACCAGTTCCGTGTCCGGAAGCTGGGAATACACCCGGGCGTGGTGACGTCCCATTCGTCCGACGCCGATCACGCCGCACCGCAGCGGACGCGAACCCGCTCCGCGACGATTGCCCGATTTGACATGGCCCGCTCCGGCGCCGCCTTGCTGAGACATCACACCGCCTCCAGTACTGGAAACACACACTCGCCCCCGGCTCCCATCCGCCGGCTCACTTGCCCGCAATGAGCGCGTTCAGCGCTTCAGCAAAGGCCGCCTTGCCCTGCAGCCCCACGAACTTCTTGGCCACCTGCCCGCCCTTGAACACGATGACCGTCGGGATCGCGCTGATCCCGTACTGCACCGAGGTGTTCCGGTTCGAGTCCGTGTCCACCTTCCCCACCTTCACCTTGTCCTTGAACTCATCCGCGATCGCGTCGATCGTCGGCGCGAGCATCTTGCACGGCTGGCACCACTCCGCCCAGAAGTCCACCAGCACCGGCACCTGAGACTCAAGCACCTCGGCCTTGAAGTTCGCGTCTGTAAACTGCTTCACGTTCGCACTGGCCATGTCAGGATTCTCCATGAATTGCGCCAATTCCGTGTCCCACTCTCCACGGATTGGGCTCCTCTTCCCGGTTCGCCCGGTTGGTCCGAGCACGGATCAGAGAGGACGCAAGTGTACGCTCCCCGACCCGCCGGCCTGAGCGTGGGAGGCTTCGTTCCGGCACTGCTTAGAGTCCAAGAACACACCGGAGGTTCCAAGCAGGAACCAAACGGTGCCGTGATTTCATCATTTCGAGGCGCGTGTGCCCATCACCCGCCACGCCGCACGCAGCGCCTGAACGTGCTCCCCAACGTCATGGACCCGAAAGAACCTGGCCCCCAGTGTCAGGTGCATCACGCTCAAGCCCACGCTCGCGTTGACGCGGGAAGTGGGGGGGGAACTCGCCGGCAACCCGCTGGCGTGGGCGGTGAAACTCTTTCGTGAAAGCGCACTCATGACCGCATATCCCAGGCCCTCAAACTCGGGTGTCGCGGCGATCAGTTCAAGGTTCTGTTCGACGCTCTTGCCAAACCCAAGCCCGGGATCGATCACGATGCCGTCGGGGCGAACGCCCTCGTGCATCGCAAGCTTGGTTCGATCACTCAGAAACGCCTTGACCTGCGGCACGACCCCGCCGTGATACTCCGGCGCCCGCAGGTAACCCGTTGAATACGAGTCGTTCTCGGGCACCGTCAGCCGGTGCATCAGCACCATGCCGCAGTCGTGAGCGCTGGCGACGCGGAACATACCGGCATCATCCCTGCCTGCGCTCACGTCGTTGATCGCATCCGCACCGGCGCCCAGCGCCGCATGAGCCACTTCGCCGAGGGTGGTATCAACCGTGATCGCAAAGCCATCCCCAAGGTCTCGCCGAATCGCCTGAATCACGGGCACCACACGCCGGATCTGTTCATCCGCCGTGACGCGCTGCGCGCCGGGACGGGTCGATTCCCCCCCGATATCGAGCCCGTCCGCGCCGAGCGTGAGCATGCGCTCCGCACCGCACACGGCGTCCTGCACGCGCGCATGCACGCCGCCATCTGAAAAGGAATCCGGTGTGACGTTCAGAATTCCAAGCACATGCGGGCGATCGAGCCTCCACGCCCGCCGAGCGTTCAGCCGCCACGACTTGGTGTTACTCGCCTCGCCCACACGCACCCTCTTGCAGGAATGACCGCCATCTCTGAAGAAAGGGCGGACGTGTTCGTACGGAGCCCAGAGGTATCCCGAACGCAAAAAGAAAAGAGGGGCCGCGGCACGTTGCCAGCGACCCCTCGGGGGGGGGGGTGCAAATGGAAGGACGAGAATCAGTATACCGTCAGAACCGCGGCTGTCCAGACTTCCCTTCACCATCCTTCTTGTCGTCAGGGTTTTCGCCCATAGGTTCTCCACCAAGGCCCTCCATCTGCTGCATCAGGTCCTGCCCGACCGCAGTGGTGGTTTTGATGACGCTGGCGGGCACAAACATCGAAAAACGAGCTTGGCCGTGGTCTGAGGCGATGGCCATGCCGATCGGGGGCAACTGGGCCGGGATTTTGTCCATGGGCACCTGCACCCCGAACATGCCGACAAACGGCAGGGCCAGATCCATGATCGACTTGGTCCCGATATAGGCCTCGGCGATCCGCCCCGAGGGCAGGTTGCCGGCGGTCTCCTTGAGCATGGCGTCCCCGTCCAGCCGCTCGCCCTCGCCGTTGCCGGCCGCGAGCGCCTTGCCCATCAGTTCGGAGTTCTTGGCAAACGTCGTGTAGACGCCGGTCTGCGACTTGGCGATGTACCCGCCCGGGCCGCCCTGGGGGCCGAAGATGAACGCCATTCCCTGCGCGGCCATCT
>CAYNSB010000053.1:0-21361 GCA_964399625.1 uncultured Phycisphaeraceae bacterium | reverse complement strand
TCCGCGACATCACCGACGAGAGCGGGTACATCCAGGCGATCGGCAAGCGGGCCGCGGCCGAGGCGATCAACCGCGCCAAGGTCGAGGTCGCGCAGCAGGATCGCGACGGCGCCACGGGCGAGTCCGTCGCGGTGCGCGAGCGCACCGTGGGCGTGACCCGCGAGCAGACCACCGCGATCCAGGCCCAGAAGGAGCTCGAGCAGCAGCAGCGCGTGCGCGTCGCGGCGCTGGAGGCGACGGCGGTGCAGGGCGAGGCCGAGGCACGGCGCGACAAGGAGATCTTCGTCGCGCAGCGCGAGGCCGAGACCGTCGCCGCCAAGAAGAGCTTCGAGCAGGAGCAGCGCATCAAGGTCGCCGGCGCCGAGGCCCTGGCGACGACGGGCGAGAACACCTCTCGCGCCACGATGGCCGAGAGTAACGCCAAGCTCGCCGAGGTGCAGGCCGAGGCCCGCCGGCGTTCCCAGGTCGCCAACGCCAAGGCGGGCGAGGCGGTGATGCTCGCGGAGCGCGACCAGGAGATGGCGCGTCTGGCCAAGGAGCAGCTCGCGCCGCAGGAGATCGAGAAGAAGCGGATCGAGGTCGCCGCCGAGGCCGAGGCGGAGAAGGTGCGCCGCGAGGCGCTGGGACAGGCCGACGCGGTCAAGGCCAAGTACGAGGCCGAGGCCGCGGGCGTGCGCATGGTCATGGAGGCCAAGGCCGAGGGCTACCGGCGCCTGATCGAGGCCTGCGGCAGCGACCCCGCGGTGGGCCCGACGCTCCTGCTCATCGAGCAACTGCCCAAGCTCGTGGAGCAGCAGGTCAAGGCGATCCAGAACCTGAAGATCGACAAGATCACAGTGTGGGACACGGGATCGGGCCCCAACGGCGCGGGCGCCGCCAACGCCGGACGCAACACCACCGCCGACTGGCTCTCGGGCTTTGTGGGCGCGCTCCCGCGCATCCACGAGCTCGCGGCCCAGGCGGGCATCGAGCTGCCCAGCGCGCTGGGACGCCTGAAGGAGCGTCAGATGGACGGGCAGGACGCCACCAATCACGCGGGCCATCGCGGCGCGTGAGAGGCTCCTCTCGCGCACGCACGTGAAGAGCAGACCGCCCTCGACGCTCGTCGGGGGCGTTTTCGTTTGGGGCTCGTCGCTTGCGCCACAGAGCGCGAGGCCGGACGACGACGCGGCAGCGGCGGGTTGTGGTCAGCGGCTCTTGCGCGCGACGCGTTCGGGATCGGGCAAACGAAGGTCGCGCACCAGCCCGAGCATCTCCATCCCGCGGATCACGAGGTACGAGCTGTCGAACTGCCACCAGCGCAGCCCGTGGCGCGCGCTCGTGGGGAACGCGTGGTGGTTGTTGTGCCACCCCTCGCCCAGCGCGAGCACGCCCATGACCACGTTGTTGCGGCTCTCATCGTGCGATGCGAACGGGCGTGAGCCCCACAGATGGCACGCGGAGTTCACGCTCCAGGTGAAGTGGTGCACCATCCAGATGCGCACCAGCCCGCCCCACAGCGCGCCCTGCAGCGCGCCCATCCACGTGCCCAGCACGGCGTAGGCGATCGCCGCGGGAATGAGCAGCCCCAGAATCACCCACAACGCCCACCCTCGATGGAGCACGCGGATCAGGCGTCGGGAGCTCAGGTCGCGCACGTACGAGCGTGCGTCGGCGGGCTTGGCGTCGAAGAGCCACCCGATGTGCGAGTGGAAGAACCCGCGGAAGATGCCGCGCAGCCCAGAGCCGTGCGCGTGCGGCGAGTGCGGGTCCAGGGCGCCGTCGCTGTACCGGTGGTGCCGCCGATGGTCCGCGACCCACTCGAGGATCGGGCCCTGCATCGCCATGCCCGCCAGCACGCCCAGGATCGCCGTGACGATCGGGCCCGTGCTGAACGAGCGATGCGTGAACAGGCGGTGGTACCCGATCGTGACGCCGAACCCCGTGAGCAGATACCCGACGATCAGCAGCACCAGGTGCACCGGGCGGAACGAGGTGCCCCAGAGCAGCGCCATCGCGGCGAGCACGCCCGCCAGCGGCAGCACGATGATCGAGAACACCGCGATCCGCTCGCCCAGCGGTTTCTGGGCGGGCGGTTCGGCTTGATCTGGATGTGGAGGAGCGGGCTCGGGAGTGCAAGGAGGCGCTTGATCGGCGTGGAACGAATCCACGACGGCACTGGTTTGTTGCATGAAACCTCAGTTCCCCCGGGCCAATGACACGGGGGAGCGTAGGCCTCACGCCAGCGCGGCAACACCACGGCCCGAGCACAAACCGCGATGGAACAAACGACGCGCGCGTCGCAAGGGGCGCGCGATCGCACGCGCGACGCCTACTCCTGGTCGTCCTCGAAGTACGCGTCCGCGTCCATCTCGTCCTCGGGCGCGTTGGCCATCGCGACGGCCTCGGCCTCGATCTCCGCCGCCTCGTGCGCGTCCACCTCGCGGTCCTCGAGCGTGAGGTCGATCCCGCCGCCCTTCTGCGGCTTGCGCCCGCGCACCAGCAGGCGGATGGGCACCTCGCCAAAGGGCAGCTCCTCGCGGAAGCGGTTGATCAGGAACTTCTGGTAGTTGGGCGTGAAGAGCTCGGGCTTGTTCACGACGAGCACGATCGTGGGCGGATCGGCCCGCACCTGCGACACGTAGAACACCTTCGCGAACGTACCGAGCTTGCTGGGCGGGTTGTGCCGCTCGAGGATCTCGCGGACCAGCCGATTCAGCTTGCCCGTGCCCACGCGCTGGCTCGCCTGCTCGTGCAGCTCGAAGGCGAGGTCGATCGCCGCGCGCAGGTTCAGCCCCGTCTCGGCTGAGGTGAACACGATCGACGCGTACGCCAGCCCCTTGAGCTCGCGGCGCAGGTACTCCTCGTACGCCTGGGGCGTCGCGGGCTCGCCCTTCTCGTTGGCCCCGCCCTCGGCCAGGTCCCATTTGTTCACCACGAGCACGACGGGCTTGTACGTCTTCTGGCAGAGCATCGCGAGCTGCTCGTCCACCTGGCTCGTGGGCTCGGTCGCGTCGATGAGCAGCAGCACGACATCGGCCCGATCGATCGACCGCTTGGCCCGGTCAAACGCCCACCACTCGATCTGGTTCGCGAACGACTTCTTCCGGCGCAGCCCCGCCGTGTCGATGAGCAGCACGGAGCGCGCGTCGAGCGTGACGTGCACGTCGATCGCGTCGCGCGTCGTGCCGGCGATCTCGGAGACGATCACGCGCTGCTCGCCCGCGAGCGCGTTGACGAACGACGACTTGCCCGCGTTGCGCTTGCCGATGATCGCGACGCGCAGGTCCGCGTGCGGCGCCGGCTCGTCCTTGGCGGGCGCGGGCAGGCGCTCGTACAGCCCATCGAGCAGGTCGCGACGCATGTAGTTGCTCGTGGACGAGACGAGCCACGGCTCGCCCAGCCCCAGCGCCGCGATCTCCAGCCCGTGCGCCTCCCACTTGGGCCCGTCCACCTTCGTCGCGATGATCTGGATCGGCGGGAGCTTCGCGCCCCGCTTGCCGCCGGGCAGCTTGCCCTCGCGGAGCAGGCGCGCGACCTCTTCGTCCAGGGGCGTGATGCCCGCCTGCGCGTCGACGCAGAAGAGGATGAGGTCCGCCGAGGACACCGCCAGCGCGATCTGCGACTCGATCTGGGCCCGCAATGGCGCCAGGTCCACGCCGATCTCGTTGTACCGCTCGCCCGGGGCCTCGTACGCCCCGTACCCGCCCGTGTCGATGATCTCGACGGGCTTGATCGCCCCGCCGTCGCGCAGCGGCGGATCCAGGTCGAGGATGACGCTCACGCGATCGCGCGTCGTGCCCGGCGTGGGGTCCACGATGGAGACCTTCGCCCCCGCGATCATGTTGAGCAGGGACGACTTGCCGACGTTGGGCCGGCCGACGATGGCGACGCGCGGGATAGGCACGCGTGAGTGTAGGTAAACGCCGCGATACTCGGGCCCGCGCGGTCCGCCCCACCGCCAAATCACCTTGTGCGCTCACGGAGAGCCTGTAGACTGGCCCGATCGCGCCACAACCTCGAATCCGGTGCGAAGGAGGACCCACGATGTTCATCCGCGCGTCTCGCTGCCTCTCTCTTGCGCTCTGCGCCGGGGCCACCACCGCCCTTGCCCAGACCGCCCCTCTCCCCAGCCTCCGCGTTCCCGCCGGGCTCGATTCGGGCGACGTCGCCCCGCCCGCGCAGGGGCGTCAGGTCGTCTTCGCGGGCGAGGTCGCCGTGCCCGGCGCGGCGTGGCTCCGCCTGGACCTCGCCGATGTCGTCCTCGGCGGCGTCGAGGAAGAGGCGAGCGGCGCGTACCTCCGCCTCACCTCGCTCGCCGATGGCGGCGTGCAGCTGCTCAACGCGCGCCACGTCCGCGAGTGGGCGAACTCCACCGCCTACTTCAACGGCGATCGCGTCCGCGTTGAGATCATCGCCTCGCCCGCCTCGGGCCCCACGCGCGTCCGTGTCAGCGGCGCAACGGCGGGGCTGCCCACGGGCGTGGGCGTGGACGACATCTGCGGCGCGACCGACGATCGCACGCTCATCTCCGACAATCGCGTCGCGCGCCACCTGCCCGAGGGATGCACGTCCTGGCTCCACGACGACACCAACGGCATGTTCCTCACCGCCGCGCACTGCGGCGTCGGCTCGGGCGATGTGCAGCAGTTCAACGTCCCGCTCTCCACGTCCACCGGCGCGACCGTGAACCCGCCGCCCCAGGACCAGTACGCCGTCGAGGCCGCCTCCGTGCAGGCGAGCAGCGCCGTGCTCGGCAACGACTGGGCGTACTTCGCCGTCACCGCCAACAGCAACACCGGGCTCGTGCCCTATCAGGCCTACGGAGCGCGATACGTCAAGGGCACCGTCGCCGCGGCCTCGGGGCAGACGATCCGCATCACGGGCTTCGGCGTCACCACGGGCTCGCAGGGCACGCCGCTCACCTGGAGCCAGGTGAACAAGACGCACACGGGCCCGGAGACGTCACTGTCGGGCACAATCGTGCGCTACACCGTGGACACCACGGGCGGCAACTCGGGCTCGCCCATCCACGACCTGGCCCAGGACAAGGCCGTGGGCATCCACACCAACGCCGGGTGCGCCTCGGGCGGAAACCAGGGCACCACACTCCAGCAGGCCGCGACGCAGACGGCCCTGAACAACCCACTCTCGCTCTGCAAGACAGGCCGCGGCACCGTCACGCCACCCCTGTACGCCCTGGGCGATGGCGCGAACAACCTGGGCACGCTCAACACGAGCACGGGCAACTTCGCGCGCGTCGCCTTCGGGCCCGTGCGCTCGCAGGGCCTCACGTACGACTGGAACGCGCAGATCTTCTACGCCATCGACCTCAACCCATTCACCGGCGTGCAGGTGCTGTACTTCATCAACCCCGCCACCGGCGCTGGCGGCACGCTCGCCAACGTCGTCGGCGCCGGCGGCGCGGTCAACGGGCTCGGGTACGACCCCAACGCGGGCGTGCTCTACGGTGTCATCCAGGCGAGCGGGCAGCTCGTCCGCATCAACACGACCACCGGCGCCGCGACCCTCATCGGCACGGGCAACGCGGGCACGACCATCGGCGGGCTGGAGTTCGATCCGCGCTCCAACACGCTCTACGGCGTGAACGACGCCGCGGGCGGCACCACGCTCGTCACCTTCAACACCACGACGGGCGCGATCACCACGATCGGCGTGCTGGGCGCGGGCGCGACGGACTGCAACGGGCTCGCCGTCACCGACGATGGACAACTCTGGACGATCAACGCGCCCACGCAGCAACTGCTGCGGATCAATCCCGCCACGGGTGCCGCGACGCTCGTGGGCCCCACGGGTGGGATCTTCGGCTCGGGCTTCGGCATGGCCGCGACGCTCACCAAGCCCGCGGCCGCCTGCTACGCGAACTGCGATGGCAGCACGGACGTCCCCTCGCTCACCGCCGCGGACTTCTCGTGCTTCCTGTCCAAGTTCCGCGCGGGCGATTCGTACGCCAACTGCGACGGTAGCACGGGCGCGCCGACGCTCACCGCCGCGGACTTCGCGTGCTTCCTGTCCAAGTTCCGCGCGGGGTGTCCATAAAAACATGGACTGCCAGGATGATCCTGCGAGCCCCAGTCGACCCTTATGTTCCACCGAAAATTAACTTTTATTCACACGGATACCGCACAAAACTCGTGCGGGCATGTTTCTTATGAATGAGAGTGCCATGATAAGTTAGCTCGTTGCACCACTCGGGCAAATTGGTACTCTGGAAGAGACAAGTACCCGACCACAGGGAGGCACCATGTCACTCTTCTCCGTATCCGCTCGCCGCCGCAGGTCGGTCAACCGCGGCACGGCGATCGGCATTGCGACTTTCGCAGGGACGCTCGGTGCCGTTTCGACCGCCGACGCCCAGTGGACCGTGGTGGACCTGAGCCCAGCGGGCAGCGTGAATTCCGTGGCCTTCGCGGCGAGCAGCGGACAGCAGGCTGGACAGATCGGGAACCCACAGACGGGCACGACTGAGATTGCGACCCACGCCATCCTCTGGACCGGGACGTCCGCCTCATGGATTGACTTGAATCCTTCGAACGCCCGAGGGTCGAGCCTTTACGGCGTCTCCGGGGGCCAGCAAGTCGGCTTTGCCGCTCTGGGCACCATCGTCAATGCGCCGCGTCACGCCGCACTCTGGTCGGGCACAGCCTCGTCATTCGTGGACCTCAATCCGGCAGGAGCCTCGAGCTCCCTCGCCTGGGGCGTCCACTCGGGCCAGCAGGTGGGCGAGGTCGCGACGTTCGGGGCCACCCATGCGGCTCTGTGGACGGGCACCGCGGCCTCGAGAGTGGACCTGCATCCCGCGACAGGTTTTTCAAACTCATCTGCCTTCGGCGTCTACGGCAGTCAACAGGTCGGATCGGCGACGAAGTTCACGCCTCCGCAAACCTACCAGTCACACGCCGTGCTATGGACCGGGACTGCCGCCTCCATGGTGGACCTGCATCCCGTGAGCGCGACCGAATCGCAGGCCCTCGGCGCCTCCGCCGGGCAGCAGGTTGGATACGCGACCGTCGCCGCGGGGCAGCATGCGAGCCTTTGGTCGGGCACGGCGGCGTCTTGGATCGACCTGCATCCCGCGTGGGCGTCGGGGTCCCGCGCCCTCGCAGGAGACGCGGGACGACAAGCCGGCTGGGCCGATCCGACCGCCGGCTATCGCGAGGCGTGCATGTGGAGCGGCACGGCGGCATCCGTCGAGATCCTTCCGCTGCCCGCGACGAGCGCGTGGGGCGACGCACAAGCGACCGGCATCTGGAGCGACGCGAGCACGATCTTCGTCGTGGGCTACGCGTACAACGTCTTCACGGGCGGCACCAGCGCGCTGCTCTGGAGCCGACCCGTCTCCGGAGGTACCGGCGCCTGCTACGCCAATTGCGATGGGAGCGCGACGCTTCCCCTGCTCTCGGCGTCGGATTTCACATGCTTCCTGTCCAAGTTCCGCGCGGGCGATTCGTACGCCAACTGCGACGGCAGCACGGGCGCGCCGACGCTCACCGCCGCGGACTTCGCGTGCTTCCTGTCCAAGTTCCGCGCGGGGTGCCCGTAGCGGTCAACGCCCGCTGTCTCACCTGGGCACGCGCGGCGCGGCCTCGATGATCCGCGGCAGCGCGGACTTCCCGTCGCTCGTCTCCCATCGCGGCACGTGCCGCCAGTTCACGTAGAGCTGCGGGATCTGCGAGAGTTTCACGCGCCCGCCCAGGTCCACCTCGTCCGCGACCGCCTTGACGATCTCGGGGTTCTCCATCATCACGCGCAGCAGCGCCGGCGCGAACCCCAGCTCCGGGCCGGCCGCCTCGAGCTTCTCGATGGAGAAGTCCTTCTGGTGCGCGAAGATCCAGCGCAGCGTGTTCCAGTACGCGTCGGGCCCGCCCAGCCTCCCCGCCGCCTCCAGCGCCCGCGTCGCCTCGCACGAGCCTGGGTACACCGTCCGCGGCGCCTCCGGGTTGCACGCCTTGTCCACGGGAAAGTAGCGGATCTGGTAGCGGATCTGGTTGTTGTCGCCCACGAGCTCGCGGAGCTTGGCGTCCAGCGCCGCCGTGCCCGGATCGAGCAGGTCGCCCCACACCTGGATGTCCACGGGCGCATCGACGGGCGCGACCATGTACGACACCTTGCGATCGCCCCACATCGTCTTCTCGCCGTTGGCCCAGTTGCCCACGAAGCGATCGATCGCGCCCGCGGGCCGCTGGTTCGGGCTCGAGCGCCCCGTCGCGACCAGGGGCCCGAGGCGGTTCTCCAGCGCCTGCACCGACCCCTTCGGGTCCGCGCGCCACCCGCGCATCTCCACGCCGTTGACCAGGATCATCGGCGTCTCGACCAGCCCGATGTCCATGCCGTCCTGGATGTCCGCCTGCACGCGCCGCAGCGTCTCGTCGCTCTTCATCGCGTCCTTGAACGCGCGACGATCGAGCCCCAGCGCGTCGATCGCGGCGTTCAGCTCCGCGTCATTGAACGCGCCGCCCTTGGAGAAGAGCCAGTACGACATCGACTGGAACGCGTCGTTGCCGCCCAGTATGCCCGCGGCCTCGGCCGCGCGGGCCGCCCAGCACCCGTTCGGATGCGGGTTCTGCCCCTGCATGTTGGGGTTGCACATGCTGCACAGCGGGAAGTGCTTGATCGACAGTTGGATCCAGTCCTGCTTGCGCTTCACAAGGTCCTGGATGAGTTCCTCCATCACCTTGCAATCGGGGCACTGGTATCCCACGAACATCACCAGGCGCACCTTCGGATTGCTCGAGCCCCAGTAGTACCGACCCATGAACGGCGCGGGCTCCTGGCTCGCCGCACCCGGCGGCTCGGCGGGATTGGCCGGCTTGGCAATCGGAGCGCTCGGCGCGGGCTTGTCGCTGGGCACGGGCTTGTCGTTGGGCGCGGGGGCCTTGGGCTCATCGAGCTTGGCAAGCGACGCGTCGAGCTTCGCCTTCTCGCGGGCCTTGAGCGGCTTCTGCGCCGCCGAGTCGCCCAGCAGCAGCGCCCCGCTGGAGACGATGAACACGCCCACGATCGGGGCGAGCCCGGCCGCGACGCGTCGGGATGATGCGCCCAGCCACACCAGCGCGACCAGCAGCAGGTTCCCGCCGTGCGCCGCCAGGCAGTACGGGCACGCCAGACGGTCCTTGAGCATCACGACCAGCAGCAGGATCGATGGAAGGGCGCCCAGGGTGACCAGCGCGCGCGAGGCCATGCCCCATCGCCCCCGGGTCGCCGTCCACGAGGCGAGCAGCGCCGCGAAGTACGCGAACCCCAGATACGACAGGGGCCAGTCGAGTCCGGGGAGCGTGCCCCATTTCGATCTCGCCGCGGCCTCGCATGGGCTCTGGATCGAGCACCCCGGGAGCGCGAAGGCGCCCAGCCGGTGCATGCTCATGAGCCCCGAAGAGGCCGTCGCCACCAGCAGCGCAAGCGTGCCGACGAAGAACCGAGCCCCTGGGGGGGTGGGCGTTGCGGAGAGATTGGGAGAGTTTGTTGGGGTCGAGTTGGGGATCATGCGTGCTCCGGGGTGTACGCCCGAATGATTGGTTGGATCGAACCGTCGTGGTCGATGCTTCGAACAGGGTCGGCCCGAAAGGTGCTTCGGGCCATGTTTATCGGGCACAAATCTCGATCATGGACACATCCGCGCGGCCGAACCGTGGTTGTTCACCGATCGGGTCTTGGCGCTTGGGGCCCAAGCGTGGATGATGGATCGGAGCACCGGGTCCGTTGGATTCGCTTTGGAGGGCACGGGATGGAACGCAGAGGTCAGGCATTGGTGATGGCGTGCGCGTGCGGTCTTGCCGTGGGGCTTGCCGACGCCCAAGTCGTCCCCGTGGGCGGTGAGACCCGCGAGTCTGGCGCGTCCCGTGTCATCGAGCGCGCGATGGCCCTGGGCGGACCCGTGAAGGTGCTGGCCGTCACGCCCCGTGGCGAGCGCGAGCCCGTGTATGGCTCCATCGTCGACGCGTGCAACACGACCAGCACATACGCCCCGAGCATCAACTTCAGCAACCCCGTGGGGCAATCGGTGATCGTCGAGCAGGGATTCGCTCAGGGCGAGTACCAGGCCGCGTCATACCAGCTCACCGCGGCCGACTTCCCCCTGAAGATCGGGACGATCCAGACGCTCTTCGCGGGCAACACCAACGTGACCACGACCACGCAGTGGAGCGTGTACGTCTGGTCGGGCAACCCCAACACCGGCACGCTGGTCTTCAGCGCGGGCTCGGACGGCACCATCCTGCCGCACCTGGTGCTCCAGCCCGGCAACGGCACGGCCGGCATCATCCAGTTCGGGATCGATCCGAACGACCCGGACCAGATCATCGTGAACGACGACGGCTCGCACATCCTGAGCATTGGCTTCAAGGTTGATGCACTCAATCAACCGCAGAACAACCCGTGCCTTGGACAGTTCGACCCCACGTTCGCCCCCACCAAGAACGTGTACCCGACGGTGGACGCGGACGGGCTCAGCCAGCCCTCGCGGAACTGGCTGTATGGGCTGAACTGCGGGGCACTGGGCTGCCCGCCCAACGGCGGATGGACCTCCGTCTCCACGTGCGGGATCTCCGGCGACTGGGTGATGAACGTGTCCTGGAGCCCGATCAACTGCACGGCGGGCATCGGCGCGTGCTGCCTGCCCAGCGGCGCGTGCCAGGTCACGACCATCGCCAACTGCCAGAGCCAGAGCGGCACGTACCAGGGCGACAACACGACGTGCCAGCAGGTGAGCTGCCCGCAGCCGCTGGGCGCCTGCTGCTTCGGCACCTCGTGCGTGAACCTGTCGCAGGCCAACTGCGCCACGGCCCAGGGCACGTGGCTCGGCGGGGGAACGAGCTGCTCCAGCGGCAACGCGTGCCCCACCGGCGCGTGCTGCCTGCCCGATGGCTCGTGCCTGGCGCTGACAAGCGCCGCGTGCGCCACACAGGGCGGCACCTTCAAGGGCGTGGGCGTCGCGTGCGCCGCGGCGAACTGCCCGCCGCCCCTGGGCGCGTGCTGCCTCAGCGGCGGCTCGTCGTGCCTGAACCTCGTGCAGACGGACTGTGCCGCCATCCCCGGCGCGAGCTGGAAGGGCGCGGGCACCACGTGCGCCACAAGCAACTGCAACGCGGTGCAGACCTGCTACGCCAACTGCGACGGAAACACGACCGCCCCGCTGCTGTCCGCGTCGGACTTCACCTGCTTCCTCAACAAGTTCAGGAACAGCGATCCCTACGCGAACTGCGACGGGAGCACCGGATCGCCCACGCTCACGGCGGGCGATTTCACGTGCTTCTTGAACAAGTTCCGGGCGGGTTGTCCATGAGAGGATCGAGGCCCCGGATGGGGTGAACGAGGGGGGCTCGAGGCGGGGCACGCCCGGTGGTGGGGCGTGCGACGCGGTCGGTTCGTGGGGTCAAGGAGAGATGTTCATGCGGAGGCACAGTGTGTCGGCGGTGGTGTGCGCGGCCGGGGCCGCGCTGTCGATCGGGTCGGCGTGGGCCCAGACCGGGCTCGCGAGCGACCTGATCGTCAGCGGGTTCACGAGGCCGGTGTTCGTCGCGTCCCCGCCGGGGGACACGAGTCGCCTGTTCGTCGTCGAGCAGCGCGGGAGCGCGGGCGTCTCGACGCGTGCGGACATCAAGATCATCAATCTCGCGACGCGGACCGTGAACGCGACGCCGTTCTTCTCCACGAGCAGCGCGGGAATCTCCGTGCTCACGGGCACGGAGCAGGGCCTGCTCGGGCTCGCGTTCGATCCCAACTACGCGACCAATCGCTACTTCTACATCGACTACACCCCCGTCGGCGGCGGCGCGGGCGGGCAGACGATCATCGCGCGCTATCGCGCATCCTCGAGCGATCCCAATGTGACCGACTACGCCGCGGGAGGGCTCACCATCCTCTCCGTCCCCCAGCCCTACGCGAACCACAAGGGCGGGTGGCTCGGCTTTGGTCCCGACGGCATGCTCTACGCGTCGCTGGGCGACGGCGGGCTCTCCGGCGATCCGCAGGGCAACGCGTGGAGCCGTGGGAGCCGGCTGGGCAAGATCCTGCGACTGGACGTGCGCAATTCCTCGCTCGCGAGCCCGTACGCGATCCCCGCGAACAACCCGTTCGTGGGCGTCCCGGGCGCGCTGCCCGAGGTCTGGGCCTACGGGCTCCGCAACCCGTGGCGCAACTCCTTCGATCGCGAGACGGGGCAGTTCTACATCGCCGACGTGGGCGAGGCGGTGTGGGAAGAGGTAAACGTCGCGCCCGCGGGCGTGGGCGGGCAGAACTACGGGTGGCGATGCTTCGAGGGCAACGACACGTTCGCCTCCACGGTGGGCCCGCTCTCGGGCGATGGCGCATGCCCCGACGCCGCGGGCTCGGGCGCCACGTTCCCCGTGCACGCGTACACGCACGATCCCGAGTGCGCGATCACCGGGGGGTACGTGTACCGGGGCGCGGCGATTCCCTGGCTCCGCGGGTCGTACTTCTTCTCCGATTACTGCGCGGGGTGGGTGCGATCGTTTAAGTACACGGGCTCGGCGAACCCCGCGATCACGGACTGGACCGCGGATCTAGCCCCCACCGGCAGCACCACGCTGGGGCTGGTCGTCTCCTTCGGGGAGGATGCGCGGGGCGAGCTGTACATGGTCGATCAGGGCGGCGGCGAGATCTACAGGATCGTCCCGCAGTGCCCCGCCAACTGCGATGGGAGCACGGGCTCGCCGGCGCTCGCCGCGGCCGACTTCATCTGCTTCCTGTCCCGCGTGCGATCGGGCGACTCGTTCGCCAACTGCGACGGGAACACGACCCCCCCGCTGATCAGCGCGGCGGACTTCATCTGCTTCATGAACCAGTTCCGCGCCGGGTGCATCGGCTCGCAGTGATCGGACCTTCGTGTCGGGTAGAGGATTCGACCCGCGCGCCAATAATGCCGCTCGTTCCCCGGGGAGAAAGCGCGAATGCGGACGGCTCGATGGTGCACAGGGCGGGCGCGGTGGTCGCTGGCGGGTGCGCTGGCGCTCAC
This sequence comes from uncultured Phycisphaeraceae bacterium, assembly GCA_964399625.1. Classification (GTDB taxonomy): domain Bacteria; phylum Planctomycetota; class Phycisphaerae; order Phycisphaerales; family UBA1924; genus CAYNSB01. The sequence continues at coordinate 8,388 of CAYNSB010000053.1, read as the reverse complement.
GGCGGGCGCGTCGGGTCAGGGGCTGCTCCGGGCCCAGACCGTCGTGAGCGGGCTCACGCTCCCGGATTTCGTCTGCGCCGCCCCGGGCGATCGCACACGCCTGTTCGTTGTCGAGCAGCGCAACAGCGCCGGCGTCTCGACCCGCGCCGACATCAAGATCATCAACCTTCCCTCCAACACCGTCAACGCCACGCCCTTCTGGAGCACCGCCAGCGCGGGCGTGAGCGTGAACACGGGCTTTGAGCAGGGGCTCATCGGGCTCGCGTTCGATCCCAACTACGCGACCAACCGGCGCTTCTACGTGCACTACACCAGCCCGGGCGGCGGCGGCGCCGCCGGGCACGCCGTGATCGCGCGATACACCGCCTCGGCGAGCAACCCCAACATCACCGACTACGCGGCGGGCTCGCTCACGCTCATCGACAACGCCGACCCATACGCCAACCACAACGGCGGATGGCTCGCCTTCGGGCCCGACGGGTACCTCTACTTCGCCATCGGCGACGGGGGTCTCTTCGGCGACCAGGACGGCAACTCGCAGGCGCTCACGAACCTCTTCGGGAAGATCTCGCGCATCGACGTGCGCAACTCCAGCGTCGGCTCGCCCTACGCCATCCCCGGCGACAACCCCTTCGTGGGCGTCGCCGGCGCGCGGGGCGAGATCTGGCACTACGGGCTCCGCAACCCGTTCCGCAACTCCTTCGATCGCCTGACGGGCGATCTCTACATCGGGGACGTGGGGCAGGACACCTGGGAGGAAGTGGACGTCGCGCCGGCGGGCTCCAAGGGGCTCAACTTCGGGTGGCGCTGCTTCGAGGGCAACGCGGTGTACTCCACGACCACGGGGCCCGCGTCGGGCGAGGTCGCCTGCCCCGCCGACGGCTCGGGCCTGCGCTTCCCGATCATCACGTTCGATCACGGCCAGGCGTGCTCCGTGATCGGCGGGTACGTGTACCGCGGCGGGGCGATGCCCTGGCTCCGCGGGGCGTATTTCTACAGCGATTACTGCGGCGGGTTCGTCAAGAGCGTCCGCTGGACCGGCGCCGCGAATCCCGAGGTCACCAACTACACGAGCGACCTGGGCATCGTCGGCGGGGTGAACGTGAACCAGTTCACCTCCATGGGCGAGGACGCCGACGGGGAGCTGTACGTCGTCGACCAGCAGGGCGGCGTGGTCTACAAGATCGTGCCGCGGTGCGCCGTGAACTGCGACGGGAGCCAGCTCGCGCCCAGGCTCAATCTCGACGACTTCCGCTGCTTCCTCAAGGAGTTCCGCTCCACGCTGGGCCAGCCCTCGGGCGCACAGGTCGGGTCGATCGCCAACTGCGACGGGAGCACGTCGCTGCCGGTGCTCACCGCGGCGGACTTCACCTGCTTCCTGTCGAAGTTCGCGACGGGATGCCCCTGATCACGCGGCCATGCGTGCGCCCGCGTACATGTGGGCCGCGCGCACCGCGACGGGATCGAAGTGCCCGCCGCGATGCCGGCGGAGCTCGGCGAGCGCCTCGGTGAACGCGCGGGCCCGCGAGTACGGACGGTCCGAGGTCATCGTGACCAGCGCGTCGGTGAGGCAGACCAGGCGTGCGGCATCGACGATCGGGCGTGCGGCGTCCGCGACGAGCGAGTCCGCGTCGTAGCGCGTGTGGTGGTGGGCGATCACCCGCTGCACGTCCTCGCCCAGGCCCATCTCTCCCGCGAGCATCGCCCCCCAGGCGCCGTGGCGATCCATGAGCGCACGCTCGTGGTCGTCGAGCGGGCCGGGCTTGGCGAGCAGGCCCTCGGGCACCAGGCACTTGCCCACGTCGTGCAGCAGCGCGCCCGTGTGGGCGAGCGTTCGAACCTCCTGGTCCCAGCGGAGCAGGCGGGCCATCTCGTCCACCGCCTCGGCGACGCGATCGCAGTGCTCGCCCACGTGCGACCACTGGGCGGGGCCCAGGTGCGGCGCCAGGCGGGCCAGGAAGGCGCGACGGCGCTGCTCGGTCGCCACGCCGCTCGCCCTTCCCGCGGCGCGTGCGGCGGCAAGGGCCAGGCTCAGTCCTCGCGCGTCGGGCTCGGGCGGGCATGGGTGGGGTCGGATCTGCACGTTGGTCTCTCGGGCCGGCGCGTTCTCCCCCGCGGGCGGCGTGGAGTCATCGTCGCGGGCGCCGGCGCGGGCCAGCCGCGGGCGTGGATTGGCGCGCGGACGGGGCGAGCAAACCGGGCGCAGGCGCGATGGGCGTCACAAGCGACAGGGACGAACGTCCGCTTCGCGTGCAACGGCGGACCCCGCGCCGAAGGGGAAGCAATCCCCGCGTTCTCGGAGCCTTTGGGCGTGTGGGTGCGGGTGGTCGGGGTCATCGCCACCCCTGGAGCGAGTCGAGCGGGAACGCGGGATTGGCGATGGGTCGCATCGCCAGGGCGAGCAGGGCGAGCTCTCGATCATCGCCCGCCACGCGGTTGGTGCGCAGCACGCCGCAGCCCGCGCATCGGTGCACGATTGCCCACTCGCCGTCGCGTCGGACCTCGATCGCGATGGGCTCCATGGGCGAGCGGCACGGGTGAGCCCGATCGCCGGGCTGCACGTCCAGGTGGCGGGACCAGAGGCAGACGGGGCAGTGGTTCCGATGGCGCGTGCCCCACGCGGCGGACGGGATAGCGGACTTGCAACGAGCGCAGACAAAGCCCTCTGAGGGCGAAGGTTGGTCATTCATTGGAAATAGGGAGCCGGATCGGCGGCGGGCGCGAGGGGTCCGCGCACGCCGCGGGTGAGCGGGATGTCGTCGGCGATCGCTCTGGTGGCGTGGGTCAACCCCGTCGGCGGTCCGTCGGCGAGCGCATGGGCCGGGACGGACAGACGGCGTGAGTGCGCGAGGTCATCGATTCATCGAATCGTGTCTCGCGCGGCCGCGGGGTTGGCTCAGACAGTCGCTGCCATACAAGTCTCCAACAGTCGAGCCAACATTAGGCCCACGGGCACGGCGTGGCGTCGCCCGCGAGATGGAATCGCATATCGGATCGGTTTCGCGCACGAGCACCACGAGGGAATGATGCACCCAGGGAAGACACGTCCGGCGATCGTTCGATCGGCAATAACTTCGGGGACGACGGACCATCCGACCGGCATTCGCCAGGGGCCGGCGCGGGCGATCGTGCTCGGATCGGCCACGATCGAGATTCTCGTGACGGGCGAGGAGAGCGGCGGTCGTGTCGAGACGCTTGTGTTCACGGCGCCGCCCGGGTTTCCCGGGCCGCCCCCGCACCGGCACCCGCACGCCGAAGAGACGTTCCACGTGCTCGAGGGCGAGATGGAGTTCGTGGTGGATGGACAACGGGTGCGCGCGGGCGCGGGCACGACGGTCCATGTGCCGTGCGGCGTGTCGCACGCGTTCTCGTACGTCGGCGGGCGGACGGTGCGATTCATGGCGACGCTGTCGCCGGCGCAGCGGATGGACGAGTACTTCGATCGGGTCGCGGTGCTGGTGCGTGGCAAGACGCGCCCGTTCGACGAGGCGACGCGCGCCGAGCTGGCCCGGCTGATGCTCGAGTTTGGGCAGGAGCCGGGGTGAGGGGCTCGAAGGTGCATCCGGCGCGCGGGCGCCCTCGAAGCGTGGGCATGCGACCACACTCCATCGCCTCGTTGCTCGTGGGCGCGTTCGTCGCGCTCTCGGGCGCGCTCGCCGCAGAACCGATCCCCGCGGCGGACCTTCGCGAGGACGCGGGCGTGCTGGTCGAGGCGCTCGAGGCCCTGCACCCGGGGCTGTACCGTTACACGACGCGGGAGCAGTTCGCGCAGCGGGTCGCGGAGCTGAACGCGACGCTCTCGCGGGACATGACGACGGGCGAGGCGTACGTCGCGTTCTCTCAATTTCTCGCGCAGGTGCGCTGCGGGCACGCGTACTGCAACTTCTTCAACCAGCCCAAAGAGATCGCCCGGACGCTCTTCACGGACATCGATCGCGTGCCGTTCCATTTCCGCTGGATCGATGGGCGGATGATCGTGACGGAGGACCGCACGGGCGAGGGCCGCCTGACGCCGGGCACGGAGATCGAGTCGATCAACGGCGTGGCGTGCGGGGAGATCCTCTCGCGCCTGCTGACGATCGCGCGGGCCGATGGCTCGAGCGATGGCAAGCGCGTGAAGTACCTCGAGGTGCACGCGAAGGACAGATACGAGGCGTTCGACATCTTCCTGCCGCTCTTCTTCCCGCAGATGAAGGGCCCGTTCACGCTCGCGCTGCGGGACACGGGCACGAGAACCACGATCGTCGCGCCCGCGCTGACGTTCGAGCAGCGCCTTGCGCCGCTGAAGGATTCGCTCGAAGCGCTCGAGGGCGACCGGCCCGTGTGGGAGTGGCGCCCGCTCGATGAGCGAACCACGCTCCTGCGGATGCCCGGATGGGCGCTCTACAACTCCAAGTGGGACTGGCGCGCGTGGCTCAACGCTCGCATGGACGAGCTCATCGCCAAGGGAACGCCCAACCTTGTCATCGATCTGCGCAACAACGAGGGCGGGCTGGACTGCGGCGATGTGATCGCCGCTCGCCTGATCGAGCGCGACCTATCGATTCCCTCGGCCGAGCGATTCGTGAGGTACATCGCGACTCCCGAGCGGCTCAACTCGTTTCTGGACACGTGGGACGACTCGTTCCGCGACTGGGGAAAGGACGCGACGCCGGCCCCCACGCCCCCGCTCGTGGCGCAGGGCGGGCAATCGTTCTATCGCCTGGCGCGCGACGATGAGGAGGGCGGCGTGCGCGTGCTCCGCGCGCAGGGGCCCCGCTACACGGGGCGTGTGTTCGTGATCGTGGATGCCTCGTGCAGTTCCGCGACGTTCGCGTTCGCACAGCTCGTCAAGCGCGAGCGCCTTGCGACGCTCGTGGGGCAGACGACCGGCGGCAACCAGCGCGGGATCAACGGCGGCGCGTTCTTCTTCCTCCGGCTGCCCAAGACCAAGATCGAGGCCGACATCCCGCTCATCGCGACCTTCGGCGAGCCCGACGCGCCCGACGGCGGCATCGAGCCCGACGTGCCGGTGCGCCCGACGGTGGAGGCGATCCGCGCGGGCGTGGATGAGGAACTGCGCGCGGTGCGGGCGTTGATCGATCAGGGGCGCTGACCGCCCGCCCCGGGCTCGGACGAGTATTGTGCGATCGGGCGGGTGTCTGTACTCTGGCGGGCGCACGGAGCAGCGCCCCGCGCGTCGGCGGGGGGCTCGTGCCGGGGAGCAGCGCGCACCCATGAGCGATGGGCCCACGAGCGGAGGGCGGCGTGACGCGGACGAGACCGCGCCGATCGCCCCCGGCGGCCGGCGGGCGAGCGTCGCCCCGCGCATCGCGCACTACACGATCGTGCGCGTGCTGGGCGAGGGCGGGATGGGCACGGTCTACGAGGCCCGCCAGGACAAGCCCGACCGCGCCGTCGCGCTCAAGGTCGTTCGCGCGAACGTCCTCTCGCCCGAGATGCTCCGCCGCTTCGAGCACGAGTCGCAGGTGCTCGGGCGATTGCAGCACCCGGGCATCGCGCAGGTGTACGAGGCGGGCGTGGTGCACGACGAGCGGGGCGAGCCGCTGCCGTTCTTCGCGATGGAGCTGGTGCGCGGGCTGACGCTCACGAGGCACGCCGAGCAGAAGCGCCTGGGCACCCGCGAGCGCCTGGAGCTGATCGCGCGCGTCTGCGACGCGATCGAGCACGCGCACCAGAAGGGCGTGATCCATCGCGACCTCAAGCCGGGCAACATCCTCGTGGACGAGACGGGGCAGCCCAAGGTGCTGGACTTCGGCGTCGCGCGGGCCACCGACAGCGATCTGCAGACGACGACGATGCGCACGGACATCGGGCAGCTCATCGGCACCGTGCCGTACATGAGCCCCGAGCAGGTGAGCGGCGACCCGGGCGAGCTGGACACGCGGAGCGACGTGTACGCGCTGGGGGTGATCGCGTACGAGCTGCTCGCGGGTCGCCCGCCGTACGACCTGTCGCGCCGGATGATCCACGAGGCGGTGCGCGTGATCCGCGAGGAGGAGCCGACACGCCTCTCGAGCATCAACCGGACGTTGCGGGGCGATGTGGAGACGATCGTCGCCAAGGCGCTGGAGAAGACCAAGGTTCGCCGGTACCCGTCCGCCGAGTCGCTGGGCAGCGACATCCGCCGGTACCTGAGGGACGAGCCCATCGCGGCGCGTCCGGCGAGCGCGATGTACCAGGTGCGGAAGTTCTCGCGACGCAATCGCGGCCTGGTCTCGGGCGTGCTCGCGACGTTCGCGGTCCTGCTCGCGGGGCTCGGCGTGTCGCTGTACGCGTTCGCGCAGGCGCGCCAGGAGCGCGACGCCAAGGAGCAGGAGCGATCGCGGGCCGAGGCGGCGCTGCGGTTCGTGATCGATTCGCTGCGATCGGGCGACCCCACCGCGGGCGGCGGGCAGTCCACGACGATCCTCGACGCGATGGGCAACGCGATCGCGGGGCTCGACGAGGGACGCTTCGCCGGCGATCCGCGGACGGAGGCGACGCTGCAGGAGACGATCGGCACGGTGCTCACCAACAACTCGGGGCACGCACAGGCCGAGGCCCTCTTCCGCAAGGCGCTGGACACGCGCCGTCGCCTGGCGCCCGCGGGTGACGCGGGCGTGTTGGGCGCGCTGGGCGGCGTCGTGAACGCGCTCTACGCGCTGGGGCGCGCGCCCGAGGCCGAGCCGCTCGCCCGCGAGGCGCTGGACCTGAGCGGGCGCGTGCATCCGGGCGATCACGCGGACACCGCGACGGCGCTGCAGCACCTGGGAATGGTGCACTTCGGGATCGGGCGGGTGGAGGAGGCCGAGCGCGAGTTCGTGCGCGCGCTGGACATGCGGACGCGCCTGTTCCCGGGGGACCACGCGGACGTTGCCGAGAGCGTCAACGCGCTGGCGATCGTGCGCTACTCGCAGGGGCGGATCGCCGAGGCGTTGCCGCTGTACGAGCGGGCGCTGTCGATGAACCGGCGTCTGCACCCGGGCGACCACCCGAACGTGGCGAGCGCGATGGGCAACCTGGCGGACGCGCAGCGCGACCTGGGGCGGGCCGACGAGGCCGAGGCCCTGATGCGCGAGGCGCTGGAGATGCGCCGTCGCCTGTACAAGCGGGACCACGCCGAAACCGCGAACAACCTGAACAACCTCGCGCTCGTCCTCCAGAGCCGAGGGCGGCTGGGCGAGGCCGATCCGCTGCTGCGCGAGGCGCTGGAGATGTACCAGCGTCTGTACCCGGGCGATCACCCGGACACGGCGTGGACGCTCAGCAACATCTGCAACGGGCTGGTGGACATGGGCAGGCCCGACGAGGCGGCGCCGTTCGCCGGGCGCGCGCTGGACATGCGTCGCCGGTTGTACCCGGGCGACCACCCGGAACTGGCCCAGAGCATCTTCGGGCTGGCGAACGTGCTGCGCGCGGGCAAGCACGAGGCCCAGGCCGAGCCGCTGTTCGTCGAAGCGCTCGCGATGCAGCGTCGCCTGCACAAGGGGGACCATCCGGACATCGTGCACACGCTGCGGTTCCTCGCGGGCGTGCGCGGGGCGCTGGGTCGCGACGCCGAGGCCGAGCCCTTGTGCCGCGAGGGCGTGGAGATGTCCAAGCGCCTGCACGCGGGGGATCACCCGTCGGTGGCGCTGGCGTACGCGAGCCTGGCGCAGTGCCTGGGCAACCTGGCGCGCTGGCCCGAAGCGATGGAGGCCGCGAGGCTCGGCGCGGAGATGGCGGCCCGCATCTTCCCCGAGGGGCACAGAATGCGCCAGACGTGCGAGCGCGCGCTTGCGGAGGTCAACGCGAAGGCGGCGAAGGCGGGCAAGTGAGCCGAGAACCGACGCCCCGAACGGCCACACCAGGTTCGGGCGGCAGCGAGTCGAGCTAGAACTCCGCCTGCTTGGGCGCCCGCGGGAACGGGATAACGTCGCGCACATTCTGCATGCCCGTGATGAACATCATCGCGCGCTCGAAGCCGAGCCCGAAGCCCGCGTGGGGCACCGTGCCGAACCGGCGCAGGTCGCGGTACCACCAGTATTCCTTGGCGGGCAGCCCCATCTCGGCGATGCGCCGATCGAGCACGTCGAGGCGCTCCTCGCGCTGGCTGCCGCCGATGATCTCGCCCACGCCCGGCACGAGCACGTCCATCGCGGCGACGGTGTCGCCCGGCGCGCCGTCCGTGCCCGCGTCGTTCACGCGCATGTAGAACGCCTTGATCTGCTTCGGGTAGTTCATCAGGATCACCGGCTGCTTGAAATGCTGCTCGGTGAGGTAGCGCTCGTGTTCGGATTGCAGGTCGGTGCCCCATTTGACCGGATACTCGAACTTGTGGCCCTTCGCGATCGCCTGCTCGAGAATCTTGATGGCCTCGGTGTAGGGCAGGCGGCGGAAGGGCGTATCGAGCACGTGCCCGAGGCG
>CAYNSB010000052.1:0-21948 GCA_964399625.1 uncultured Phycisphaeraceae bacterium | reverse complement strand
GAGGAGCGGCTCGCCAAGCTCTCCGGCGGCGTCGCCCAGGTGAACGTCGGGGCCGCCACCGAGGTCGAGATGAAGGAGAAGAAGGCCCGCGTCGAGGACGCCCTCCACGCCTGCCGCGCCGCGGTCGAGGAGGGCATCCTCCCCGGCGGCGGCGTCTCGGTCATCCGCGCCCGCAAGGCCCTGGACAAGATCCGCAAGTCCGCCTCGGGCGACGAGCGCATCGGCATCGACATCGTCCACCGCGCCGTCTCCGCCCCGATCAAGCAGATCGCGGCCAACGGCGGGCTCGATGGCTCCCTCATCGCCAACAAGGTCGAGGAGTCCGACCAGACCAACTTCGGGTACAACGCCCTCACCCACGAGTACGGCGACCTGGTGAAGATGGGCGTCATCGTCCCGACCAAGGTCGAGCGCATCGCCCTGCAGAACGCCGCGAGCGTCGCGTCCCTCCTGCTCACCACCGAGGCCGCGATCGTGGAGATCAAGGAGAAGAAGAAGCCCGCCGGTGGGCATGACCACGGGGATGGCGAGGACTACTGATCCGAGCGCGAGCAACGCCGCTCGCACGCGATATCTTCAACATCGACTTCGAAGCCCAGGGATTGCCATCCCTGGGCTTTTCTGTTCCAATCGCTGCGTGGGCGATCCGTGGAACGACTGGTACCACTGCAACGGAAACACCTACGGAACATGGGTGCGGGGCGACGCGCGGGGTTGGCGAGCGCGACACCATCGCGAGCACGTCGAGGGCGACTACCGATCACCCCCGCCCAAGGGCACGTACGCGAGCCTCGAGCGCCGCTCGCACGAACTCATGCACCGTGAGCCGGTCCACCTGTCGCCCTCGGCGCGCCGCCTCGCGTGCGACACCATGGTCGAGACCCTCGCCTTCCACGGAATCGAACTGCTCGTGCTCTGCGTGGACGATCACCATTTCCACCTGCTCGCACGCGTTCCCGACCATCGCCCGCGCGCGTGGGTCGGGCTGGCGAAGAAGCGGAGCGCGCGGACACTGTCCGAGGCGGGCCTGTGCGAGCCAGGAGGGGTCTGGGCCGTTCGATCTCGCGCCCTGCCGATCCGCGATCGCGCGCACCAGCTCAACGTGTTCCGCTACATCGCGCGCCACGCCGCTCGCGGCGCTTGTGTGTGGACCTTCCGCAATCGCAAGCCGGCCTCCCAGTGAGAGTTCTACATCGGAGCATCGAGCCGGCGTCGCGTGCTGTCCCGACTACCCGCTCGCTATCACCATCGCCATCCCTCGCCCGCGCGCCAAGTCCTTTCACCCAGACGTCTTGGGCGCTTTGTTCCGATCTTCCAGGCAGGCGAGCACGATCAGCCCGATGATCGATAGAAGACCCATCGCACCCCACAACCCGCTGCGCCCCTTGGCCCGCGCGTAACAACTCAGTCCCGCGATGAGCAGGCACGTGCCAAGGACCAAGCCCACAGTGGCGGCGATCCCCACGAGCGCTCGCTCATCGTTCGCCATAGGGAACGACTGCGCCCCCTGCTTGCTCCCGACCATGGAAAGGCCGAACCGGCCCCCAAGCTGCAGGACAATCCCGGGCACGCCAAAGAAAAAGCTCTTGCGATTCAGTGCTGCGTCCACGGCATGGTGCTCCTTCGTGTCAAAGGTGCAGCATACCGCGGAGCATCAAGGCAGTGGGAGTGGTCCGCTCACCCTTGCGTTCGGCCGGGTTCACGCCCTCACGGGCACCCCGCCCGGAACTGCTGCAGGAAGCACGTGAAGTCCGCCGCGCTCAGCACCGGCGACGCCGTCGAGTTGTCGCAGTTCGCGCTCGGGTCGCCCGAGCGGAACTTCTGCAGGAAGCACACGAAGTCCGACGCGCTGAGCACCGGCGAGCCCACGCTCCCGTCGCAGTTCGCGTAGCACGACGCGACGGAGCACCCGTACCGGTTCATGTAGTACGCCAGCGTCCCGCCCACGTTCTCGAACTCGCCGCCCGCGTACAGGTGGATCGTGGGGAACGTCGACTCGTTGAACGTGGACAGCGCGTGCACCGTGGCGCCCGCGCCCAGCCCCGCCGTCACCCAGGCCGTGCCGTCCCACGCCGCGAGGTTGGTCGTCGCTTGCCCGTCCACCGTCAGGAAGTTCCCGCCGACGTAGACCAGCCCGTTGAACTTCGCCAGCGCCAGCACGTTGGGCGGATCGACGCCCGCGCCCAGCGATTGCCACGCGCTCCCGTCCCACATGCGCACGCCCGCGGACACGCCCGCCCCGCCGGGCATCGTGCCGCCGACGTACAGGTTTGTCCCGTCGCTGAGCAGCGCGTGCACCTCGCCGCCCCCAGCGCCCAACCCACCGCCCGCGAACGCCTGCCACGACGTGCCGTTCCACACCGCCAGCCCGTTCACCGCCACGCCGTCCGCGTTCGCGAACGCGCCGCCGATGATCAACTGCCCGCCGTGGATCACGCTCGCGTACACCGGCCCGTCCGTGCCGGCGCCCATCGCCTGCCACGCGCTGCCGTTCCAGAACGCGACGTTGCCCGTGCCCGCCGGCTGCCCGCCCAGCGAGAACACGCCCCCCGCGACGATCGTGCCCGAGAGGTCGATCAGCGTGTCCACCTCGGTGCCCAACCCGGGGAACCCCGCGCCCATCGCCGACCAGCTCGTCCCGTTGTAGATCGCCACGCGATCCGCCGGCTGGTTGTCCATCAGCGTGAACGCGCCGCCCACGATCAGATTCTGGCCCATCGGCAGCGCGGTCTTCACGACAAAGTCCGTCTTGTTGCTCAGGCTCACCCAGCCCGTGGGCTGGTACATCGCCACGCGATCCGCGCTCACGGGCCCGGCCCGCTCAAAGTCGCCCACCGCGACCGGCCTGCCTTGGTACGGCTTGATGTCGTACACCGGGAACCCCAGCCCGTTCCCGCCCTGCGCGCGGTTGATGAACTCGCCAGACCACTGGGGCGTGCAGGTCTGCGCCATCGCCGGAACTGCCCAGCTTGCCACCGCCGCAACAACACCCGCCAACCAACGGGACGTGATACCCATTTCTGAGGCCCCTTCGCTCGCGCCGCCCACGCCGGCCCGACCTCCACATGATCGCACGTCGCCCGTGGCAAAGCCAGAGCGCATCGCGATCAATCCGCACATGCTCCCAAGGTCATATGTCTTTGGCATGGGCCACCTTGCTGCGCAGGTCCGCGTTCGTGCCGCGACCCGTGTCACGGAGCGTCCGACGGCGGTTATGCGCCCAAGGAATCAACCCCACGCGGGGCCGACCCGGGGCGCGCCTTCTCTCGTCGGACAACATACGGACCCCCGTCAATCCCGAAACCCATCTGAACAGAGGGGGTGGACAGGGCCGCTCGCGCGGGCACGCCCCTCGGGCGGTACCGTGTGCCCCACACGAAGGAGGCGACATGGGCCTGAACGAACGACGGAAGATCAAGGAACTCCAGGACGTGACGCTGCCGGGCCGCGTGAAGGAGATCGAGGAGATCTGCGGCAAGCCGGTCCCCTACGAGGTGGACTGGGAGAGCCTCGCCGACGATGCCGAGGCCCTGAACTTCATGGACAACATCTCCTGCCACCGCCTGAACATGGCGCTGCGCTCGATCTGCATCGACGACATGGGCAAGGAGGCCGTCCGCGACGGGCTCAAGCTCGTGAAGCTCAAGAACGTCAAGGACAAGGGCTCGATGAAGATGACCTTCACGAGCGGCGTGCTGGAGATGCACTGCGCCTACGCCCTGCGCACCGACGGCATGTTCAGCGACGGCTCGATCCGCGAGCTGCTCATCAAGTCGCTCTGAGCCGCCTTCATTTCCCTTTGCCCTCTTCCTACGGGCACCCTACGCGGAACGCATTCAAGTAGCACGCGAAGTCGCTCGCCGTCAGGCTCGGCGTGTCCGTGCTCCCGTCGCAGTTCGCGTACGCATCGCCCGCCCGGAACTTGCCCAGGAAGCACGCGAAATCGCTCGCGCTGAGCACCGGCGTCCCCGTCGAGCAATCGCAGTTGGCGTAGCACAGGCTCAGCGTGGCGTTGTCGCTCACGGCGCTGCCCAGCACGTTCGTCACCACGCAGTTGTAATCCGTGCCCGCATCGCCGGCGCCCACCGACGAGATCGTCAGCGTCGCCGACGTCGCGCCCGAGATCGTCCCGCCGTTCACCAGGTTCGTCGTCCCCCGGCGCCACTGGTACGACAGCACGCCAAAGCCCGACCCGCTCACGCTGAACGACGCCGGCTGACCCCCGCACGCGCTCACCGACGCGGGCGGCGTCGCCACCGACGCCGACATCGCCGCGTCCGACGCGAACCCGTTGGCGATCACCACAAGCGAAATCGTCCCCGGCGCCAGCCCCGCGGGCAGCGTGAACTCCGTGCTCACGGGCGTGGGCACGTTCACGCCCGTGCTGCTCCAGTTGTACGTCCGTCCGTAGCGCACCACGCCCAGCGAGTCCGTCACGCGCACGATCGGGTAGTTGGTGTTCATCTGCGCGTCGTCGCCGTACGACGCGCCCTCGCTGATCCCGTTGAGCTTCAGCCCCACCATGTGGAACGACCCGTCGACGTTGGCGCTGATCGTCTGGATCGTCGGCTTTCCCGCCGCGATCGGCGCACCCGCCGGGCGGTAGTTGGACACAAACTGGCTCTGGTTGGAGTACAGCACGCTCCCGTCGGGCAGGTTGAGCATCTGCCCCTGGAACGTCGCGATCGAGTCCGCCTCCGATTGGTCCGGCGCCACCGTCTGCGTGAACGAGTTCGTTGTCGGGTCGTACTCGTAGAAATAAGTCGGCGTCGGGAAGTGGTTCGCGCTCGTGGGCGCGGGCCCCACCGCGCACAGCACGCGCCCCGTCACCAGCATCGCGCACGGCGCGTCGGGCGTCGCCCGACCGTTGGGGATGTCCGGCCCCGCCGCCCACGTCCCCGGGCTCAGGCTCCCGCTGGGCGTGTACAGCGCCGTGTGCCCCGTCGCGCCCAGGAAGAACACCTTGCCATTGGGCAGCAGCAGCCCGCCGCCCATCTCAAAGCCGAAGGGGTCGTACAGCGACACGGGCAGGTTCGCGTCGTTGATCCACGTGTTGGTCGCGGGGTTGTACCGCTCGGAGTTCGTCCCGAACGGGTCCACCGTCAGGATCGTGTTGTCGGGGAGCTTCACCCACGTCGCCTCGTCCTGGTACACGCCGCGGAACAACGCCCCCGCGTTGGACCACCCGTTGGTCGTCGGGTTGTAGATGATCGGCACGCCCGAGGTCTTCGGGCCCACGGGCATGATCAGCACCCGCCCATCGGGCAGGATCTCCGAGTTCGCGTCAAAGATGATCTGCGCGCTGCCCAGCACCGGCGAGTTCTGCGAAGGGTCCAGGATCGACGTGGGGATCGGCACCTGCGTCCACACGTTCGTCACGGGGTCGTAGATCTCCGCCTTGGCCCGCCCCGTCCCGTACTCGCCCCCGGCCACGAACACGCGCCCGTCCTTGAGCACCTGCGACGAGTAGTACAAGCGCGTGTCGTTCATCTGATCGAGCTCGGACCACGTCCCGTTCGCGTAGCCACCCGTCGCGTCGGGCGTCAGCCTGAACCACCGCCGCCCGATCGCCCCCGGGGGCAGGTGCGCCGCCATCACCGATCCGTCCGAGCGCAGCAGCATCAGGTTCACTGGGCCCGGCGGCTGGTGGGGCAAGATCGTCCACCCGGCGTGCGCCGGCGCAAGGGCGAGCGCACCCAGGGCGAGCCCGGCGCTGGCGCAAAGGAGCAAGGGTGAGCGGACGGGTGCGCTGGGCATGTCGAACTCCCGAGTGGATCGCGCCCGCCGGGCATGGCGAGCGACGCTGAGACTACCCACCTTCGCGTGTGGGGCAAGCGCGGTTGCCCGAGAACGCACGGGGCGCGACGCGAAAGAAACAGTGGGCAAGCCGAGGATCGCCCGGCTTGACCAGATTCTCGGGTCTTGGTCATCCGATCGTGTGCCTACGGGCAGCCCGTGCGGAACGACGTCAGGAAGCATGTGAAGTCCGCCGCCGTCAACTGCGGCGTGCCCGTGGAGCCATCACAATTCGCATACGCGTCGCCCGCGCGGAACTTCTGCAGGAAGCACGTGAAGTCCGCCGCCGTCAGCACCGGCGTGCCCGTGCTCCCGTCGCAGTTCGCGTAGCACTTGGGCGGAGTCTCGAGCTGGTTGGTGACCGGCTGTGTGGGCGAGGCCCCGCACGGGTCGGTGCCCGTCGCACCGACAAGTCCCGGGTTGTACCCGATCTGCCCGGGCAGATCGGCACGCGGCGCGAGAATCTCAACGCCGTTGGGCACGCCGTCCCCGTCGGAGTCCAGCCCCTCGACCGCGGCGAGCGCCTGCTCGATCGTGTTCCCGGCGTTGATGCTGTCGCGCAGCGCATTCTTGTAGCAGTTGCCCGCGTTCGAAACGCTCGAGGGCTGGTGGCAGATGTAGCACGCGCTGCCGTTGACGCTCGTCATGCGTGCCGGCAGCGTGGACGTGGGATACCTCGTCGTCCACGCCGTGAGGTACGGGGGATGGGCCAGGGCGACGCCCGCCGAAGCTCCGACGCCGATGAGCACGATGAAATCACAGGACCGCATGGGTGATCCTTTCCGATCGCGGGAATCGAGTTCCCGCACGCGAGAGACCGCCTCCCGGCGGGCCCTCATTCCGATGTTCACGAGCGCCGGCGACGCAACGCACAGCCATCCCCGCGGATGCCGGTGCAATCCCCGTGCCGCCTCGCGCGATCGCGTGTTCGCACTCTGCTCTTGCCTACGGGCACCCCGCCCGGAACGCATTGAGGAAGCAGATGAAGTCCCCCGCGTTCAGCAGCGGCGGGGCCGTGCTCCCGTCGCAGTTCGCCGCCGCGTCCCCCGCGCGGAACTTCCCGAGGAAGCAGATGAAGTCCGCCGCGCTCAGCACCGGCGCCGTCGTGCTCCCGTCGCAGTTGGCGCAGGGCAACGACTGGCGCGGGCCGATCGTCGTCCGCGTCGCCGCACGCCCCGTCTGATCGAACTCCAGCACCACGCCGTCGGGCAGTGCCGCCGCCGCGCAGGAGAGCGGATCGGCGCACGAGGGCGTCGCGTCCACACCCGGCGGCGTGCCCAGGTCGATCGCCCGCGCGTCGGGCGACCCCGACCAGCGCGACACGCCCGCGTACGCGTTGGAGAGCGCCCCGCCCGTCGCCCCGCCGATGTTCGCGTACGCCACGCCCGCGCCGCGGTTGATCACGACGCTGTTCACCATCGTGCTCAGCGTGGAGTTGTTGTCGAAGTCCAGGTTCAGCACGCTGCCCGCGCCGATCGTCAGGTCGATCGTCGAGTGCCAGAAGTTCACGCGGTTCACCTGCCCGGGGTCGGAGTTGTACAGCGCGTACCAACCCGGGCTCAGCCCGCTCAGGTCACCCTGGATCGTCGAGTTGATCACCCATCCCTTGGCCACCACCGTCGTGCTCAGCGACGCCTGCACGCCCAGCCCCGCCGGGCGAAGGTCCATGTACCGACAGTTCACCCGCGCGTGCGACTCGCCGAACAGGAACAGCCCGTCGCCAGATCCGGGACCACCCTCGAACACCTCGCCCACGATCAGCACCTTCGCGTCGATCAGGTGCGCCGCCGAGGGCGTGTTCCCGAAGAACGCCGGCGCCGAGCACGCCCAGCGCGTCGCGCGCTCCCGGCAGTTGCGCGCGATCGTCAGCCCCGTCAACTGCCCAAGGTTCCCGTCCGTGTGCCCGTAGAAACCCTGCCCGCGCCGCGCACCGCCCGGGCCCGGCTCATCGGCCGGGAGCGTCCCGTGCGTCGCCACACACCGCTCAAAGATCGTCTGGTGCCCGCCCGCCGAGGCGTACGTGTTGAACACGCTCTCGCCCGCCCAGTTCGGGTTGCACAGCCCCGCCGCGCAGTCCACCATCGTCACGATCCCGCCGCCCGTCGAGAAGTGCGCGATCGCGTGGCTGCTCTGGTAGTACGACTCGCACCCCACGAACGCGATGCGGCTGCTCCCCGTCGCCCGCGACAGGATCCCCTGCTGCTGCGTCGCGCCCTGCACCGTGTCCATCCCGAAGCCCTCCACGTGGATGTTCTCCACGCGCGAGCCATCCCCCGACACCGCAACACCCGTGCCCGTGATCCCCGCCATCTCGTAGGGCTTGCCGTCCGTCCGCGGATCCGTCGACACACCGCCCGCGCCGGCCTTGGGACGGATGTACAGCACGCCGTTCACGGCGTCGTGCCAGAACGACCCCGCCCGCGACGCCACGCCCGACACCGAGCTCATCCGCACGTACGGATCGTCGAGGTTGTCGTCCTCCTTCACCCAGCACACGCCGGGGAACTGCGTCCGCTGGTACACCTGCGGCGCACCGGGCGTCGGCGTCCACCCGGCGGGCTGGAGGATCGGGAAGAACGTGGTGAAGCGCGGCTTCTGCGTGGACACGCCCGTCGGGTCGTAGTCCGCGACCGTCACGTTGGGCAGCGTCGTATCGATCCCCACCGACTCGCGCCACAGGTCGCCGCGCTTGAACAGCAGCGCGATGTTCCCCGCCGACGAGGACAGCACGCCCCGCGCCTTGGACAGCGACTTCCACGGCTTGGCGATCGTTCCGTCCCCCGTGCTGTCGTTGCCGCTCTGCGCGAAGTAGTACGTCGTCGCGCGATCGCGCGGGCACGCCGCGAGCCGCTCGCCCAGCAGGGACTCGTACCACGCCGTCCACGCCACGCTCGTGACCAGCGGCGGTGGGGGGGCCGCGTCCACGCGCGCCGCCCCCGCGCACGCGAGCAGGCCCGCGATCGTCCACCCGCCCACGCGCCACGCCGACCCACCCCGCCGCACTCGTCGATCCTCGCGCATCACGCCCTCCGCCCCCGTTGCCCCGAGCAGTTCCTGCTCACCCGGGCGCGCACCCGCACCCCGGCCCCCTCGCGGGGACCCCCAAACGTACAGCGCCATCACGCCGAAGCCACCCCCAGGCCCAGATCCCCGCGCCTTTCGCCGCGCGGATAACTCGCTCTGGTCACACGCCCCCGCGGTGGGAGGGCTGGGAGGGGCTGGATCGCGTGGACGGCTCAGCGACCAACTACCATCGGTCACCGATCCATGCCCCCGGGGGCACGAGGGAGGAGGCTCGCATGTCGTGGCCGATCGAGTTCCATCTTCGCGTCCGCCTGATTGTGCTCGCGACCCTGCGCCTCTCCGCCGTGTACATCGCGGTGTCCACCATCGAAAACGTGGTGAGCAGCCTACCGGCCTTTGGGCGCGAGGACGTCGCGTTCGTAGTACTCATCAACACCCCCTTGCGGATCAGCATCGCCGTCGCGCTCTGGGCATTTTCAGGCTATATCACCAGCAAGGTCGCGCCGCTCATCCGCGAGGTCTGCCCCACGTGTGGGCAGCCACGTCTCGTCGGCCTCAGATGCCCCGACTGCGGGCATGAGTTCCATCCCGAATGGACGGACCAGACGGCGCGGAACTACGAGAAACCAGGCGCCTGACGTCGTGCGCTATGTTCGCGCAGAGCCGCGACGGTGAAGGAGCGAAGCTCGCGCCGACACGGCGTTCACGTACCTGCACCGAGACCGTTCACGGTCAGCGCGAAGGTTCCACAACATTCCAGTCCCAGTCTCGGACCTCGGCAGCCACTCCCGCTTCGCCCTCCGAGAATCGGACGCGGTAGAACGGTCTGGACGAATACAAGCCCTCGATGATCGCGGTGCTCGCGCCTGTGTCGGACGCCCGGCTGAATGCCAAGCCCATCCAGCAGGAGAGATACTCGTGGTCGTGCGAGCTCTCCTCCGCGCCCGCTCTCTCGCTCGACCATGTGGAATGTGGTGCGATCACGAACGTGTACTGAGCGAACTCGTTCGGAGCAAGGCGGTACTGGTAATACGGCGCGTGGATATCCACGCGAATGGGGAACGACGCATCGTTGCGGCACTCCACACGTGTGGAGGTCGAGCACCCCCCGGCCGCGCCGAACAACACGCCGCACAGCGACACGCGGACGATCGACGGGATCACATCGTTGCCTCCACGCAAATCCCTACGCTGCTCTTCGTCTCTTTGCGCTCTTCCTACTTCTTCTCCCCCAACTCGCGCGCCACGATCTCCTCGATCGCCCCCGCCCACAACTCGTATCCCTTGGGCGTCAGGTGCAGAAAGTCCGGCATGATCTCCTTGTGGATCACGCCCTTCTCATCCACGAACACACCGCCGATGTCTTTGTAGATCACACTCTTCCGGTCCGCGAACTTCTCGATCAGCGCGTTCGTGCCCACCGTCAGCTTCCGCATCGGGTCCTCGGGCTTCTCGCCGCGCGGGAAGATGCCCAGCAGCAGCACCTTCGCCGTCGGGCACTTGGCGTGCAGCCGATCGAGGATCGCACGCACGCCCGCCGCCGTCTCCGCCGAGGCCTCGCTGCGATGCCCCGCGTTGTTCGTTCCGATCATCACCACGATGAGCGAGGGCTTGAGCCCGTCGAAGTTCCCGTGATCGATCCGCCACAGCACGTTCTCCGTGCGATCGCCGCTCACGCCAAAGTTCGCGGCCCTCCGCGTCGCGTACCGCTTCTCCCACGCCGCCTTGCCCTCGCCCTCCCAGCCCTGCGTGATCGAATCGCCCAGGAAGACGAGCTTCGCCTCGCCCTTCTTGGCGACCTCGAGGAACTTCGCCATGCGTCCGCGGGGCTCGTCGCCCTCGTGCTCGCTGGGCGTTGTGGATAGTGGCGCCATCGACTTCTCCTGCTTGCCCGCCTCGTGCGTGCCGGGCTGCTCATGCTTCGCGGGCTTGGGCGCCGCGCCGCCGTCCTTCGCTCCGGGCTGTCCCATGCACGCCAGCATCGCCGCCATCAGGATCGTGTTCATGATCGGGTCTCCCGTGCCTGCGCCCGTTCTCCGGCGCGAGTGTATCGCACACCATCATCAATCCTCCCACCCCCACACCCTCCGAATCGCTCCATCGCCCGCTTTTGCGCGGGCACGCCTTCTGCTAGCCTTGTGACATGAACCTCCTCAATCGCTCCGCGCGACCCTCGCTCCGTTCCATCCTCACCGCCGCCGGTGCCGCCGCCGCACTCGCCATCCTCGCCATCGCCCAGCCGGTCGCGACGAGCCCGCTCTCGCCCCCGCCCAACGGCCCGCGCCACGCCGATTCCTCCTACCACGCCCTCTACAACGCCACCGTCCACGTCTCGCCCGACAAGACCATCGAGCACGCCACGCTCGTTCTCCGCAACGGACGAATCGAGTCCGTCAGCGAGGCCCCCGCGCCCGACAAGCCCGGCGCCGCGCCCGCCAACCTCCCCGCCGGCGCCCGCGCGTGGGATTGCACAGGGCTGCACCTCTACCCGGGCTTCATCGATCCCTACGTCGAGGTCGATGCCCCGCGCCCCGACGCCACCGAGCCCGGCATCCACTGGAACACCCGCGTCACGCCACAGCGCTCCGCCCTCGATGGCAACGGGCTCGACGACAAGACCGCCGACTCCCTCCGCAAGCTCGGCTTCACCGCCGCCGCTATCGCGCCCAGGGGCGGCATCTTCCGCGGCAGCGCCGCGGTGGTCTCCACCGCCAAGCCCGCCGAGCGCCGCTCGGGGGATCGCCCGCCCGTCTACCTCGACAAGGTGTACCAGAGCATCGCCTTCGACCTCACGCCCATCGCGCCCGCCGCACCCGAGTCCGCCGATGCAGCGCCCGGCGGGCGCCGTCGTCGTGGTGGCGGCGGCACCGAGGAGGACGTCTCCCGCTGGCCCAACTACCCCGATAGCGAGATGGGCGCGATCGCGCTCATCCGCCAGACGCTCATCGACGCGGACTGGATCGCCGCCTCCCGCGCGGCCGGCGCCTCCATCGAGCCCAACGCCCTCGACGCGCTCTGCGCCGCGCCCCAGGGCCGCTCGACCAACTTCACCTCGCAGCTCCTCATCCACGCCGACGATGAGCTCGAGGTCCTTCGCGCCGCCAAGATCGCCAAGGAGTTCGATCGTCCCCTCGCCGTGCTGGGCAGCGGCATGGAGTTCCGCCGGCTCGACGCGATCGCCAAGGCCGCCAAGGACCAGAAGATCCCGCTCATCCTCCCGCTGAACTTCCCCAAGGCGCCCGATGTCTCCTCCGTCGGCAAGGCCGAGTCCGTCGAGCTCCGCGAGCTCATGACGTGGGAGCAGGCGCCGACCAATCCGCGCCGCCTCGATGCCGCGGGGCTCACGCTCGCGCTCACGAGCAGCAAGCTCCGCGACCGCGCCCAGTTCCGCGACAACCTCACCAAGGCCCTGCGCCACGGGCTCGATCCCGCGCACGCCCTGGCGATGCTCACGACCAACCCGGCCCTCGTCCTGGGCGTCTCCGATCGCCTGGGCACCCTCGAGAAGGGCAAGGTCGCCAACATCATCGTCGCCGATGGCGATCTCTTCGCCGCCTGGCCCAAGAAAAAGGATGGCGCGAAGAAGGATGATGCGGCCACTCCGTCAGAGGCCCAAGCGGCAGCGCCGGGCCAGCCCGCGGCGGACGCGCCCAAGCCCGACAACGCGGACGCCGCCCCCGCCGCCGATGCCGACAAGCCCGACGCGAAGAAGGACGACAAGTCCAAGACCAAGATCCGCGATCTCTGGATCGACGGCGTGCGCCACGAGCTCAACGCCGCGCCCTCCAAGGAGCTCCACGGCACCTGGACCGTCACCGAGATCGAGGGCAAGCCCGTCGACCCCAAGGCCCCCGACGCTGTCACCTTCGTCATCAACGACGACGGCGTGACGTACCTCCGCTCGGGCAAGCGCACCAAGTGCAAGAACGTGCACATCGACGGCCCGCGCCTCTCCTACACCATCGAGGCCAAGGAACTCTTCGACATCGACGCCACGCTCGTCGATAACGGCGTCGCCACGGGCGACACCATGACCGGCGTCACGCCCATGCCCTCGGGCGCGCTCCACCGCTGGGCCGCCCAGCGCACCAGCCCGAGCACCGAACTGCCCCCCGAGAAGCGCGGCGAGGGCCGCCGTCGCGGTTCTCCAGAGGCCCAAGCGGCAGCGCAGGGCAAGGACAAGCCCGCGCGTGCTGATGCGAAGGAGCCCGACGCCAAGCCCGCGGACGCCAAAGCAGCCGACGACAAGAAAGAACCCGCCAAGGACGATGCGAAGCTCGCCGATGGAAAGGCCAGCGACGCCAAGAAGTCCAAGAAATCCCCCGAGGAGCTCGAGCGCGACGCCATCGCCGCCATTCCGGACAAGCTCGGCTATCCCTTCGGCCCCTACATGCTCGATGCCATCCCCGAGCAGCCCGACCTGCTCATCATCACCAACGCCACGATCTGGACCTGCAATGCAAATGATGAGATCCTCGAGAATGCCACGCTGGTTGTTCGCAACGGCAAGATCAGAGGGATCCTTCCGGGTACCTCGGCCCTCCCGCCCGAGGATCTCAAAGCCACTGGTGCTGTCCTCGTCGATGCCAAGGGCAAGCACATCACGCCCGGCGTCATCGACTGCCACTCACACACGGGCATCTCGCGCGGCGTGAACGAGGCCGGGCGCGCCGTCTCGCCCGAGGTCCGCATCGCCGACGTCACCGATCCCGACGCCATCTCCTGGTACCGACAGCTCGCCTCCGGCGTCACCGCCGTCAACTCGCTGCACGGCTCGGCCAACGCCATCGGCGGACAGAACCAGGTCAACAAGAACCGCTGGGGCGCCGTCTCACCCGACGACATGCACATGGAGGGCGCCAAGCCCGGCATCAAGTTCGCGCTGGGCGAGAACCCGCGCCAGGCCAACTCCGGCTCCTTCGGCACCGCCCGCTACCCCCAGACCCGCATGGGCGTCGAGACCCTCATCCGCGATCGCTTCACCGCGGCCAAGGAATACGCCGCCTCGCTCTCCTCCACTTCGTCTCTTCGGAACTCCGTCTCTCCGTCTCTTCCCCCACATCGCAACCTCGAGCTCGAGGCCCTCGCCGAGATCCTCGAGGGCAAGCGGCTCGTCCACTGCCACTCCTACCGCCAGGACGAGATCCTCATGCTCTGCCGCGTCGCCGACGACTTCCGCTTCAAGATCGGCACCTTCCAGCACGTGCTCGAGGGGTACAAGGTCGCCGACGAGATCGCCCGCCACGCCCTGGGCGGCTCGTGCTTCTCGGATTGGTGGGCGTACAAGATCGAGGTCCAGGACGCCATCCCGCAGAACGGCCCGATCATGCGCGAGCAGGGCGTCGCCGTCTCCTTCAACTCCGACTCCGACGAGCTCGCGCGCCGTCTCAACTCCGAGGCCGGCAAGGCCATCAAGTACGGGCACGTGAACGACGGCACGCCCACGGGCAAGGACGTCTCCCCCGCCCAGGCGCTCAAGTTCGTCACGCTCAACCCCGCCATCCAGCTCGCCATCAGCGATCGCGTCGGCTCCATCGAGCCCGGCAAGGACGCCGACCTCGCCCTCTGGTCCGGCCCGCCGCTCTCGCCCACCTCCCGCTGCGAGGCGACGTACGTCGATGGCCGCCGCTACTTCTCCCTGGAGGACGACGCCAAGCACCGCGAGCGCATCGCCAAGGAGCGCGGGCGACTCATCCAGAAGGCCCTCGCCGCCAAGGACGATCGCAGCGCTGGCCGTCCCTCCGACCCCGGCCTGGGCGGCCCCTGGCAGCGCCCCACCGAGGACGAACTCCGCGACGCCGACTCCCGCGAGTCCACCCTCCTCCAGCGCATGTACATGGACATGCTCAACCGCGGCATGGACCCGAGCTCCGCTCGCCCCGGCGAGTGCGGGTGCGGCATCCTGAACCGTTGATCCTTCTGCCTCCCCGTGGCACCGGCGTCCCGCCCGGGTGCCACGCCCCGTGTCGCTCTGGACCGGGGCGTGCCCAGCCGACGAACACGACACCAGACGAACTCGATCCAAGGACCTCGACATGACCTCTCTTCTCCGCGCTCCTTCGCGTCCCCTGCGTTCCCTCCTGCTCGGCCTCGCGCTCGCCGCGTGCGCAAACGCACAGGACCTGGGCCTCAAGGCCCCGCCGCAGTCCGCGCCCCTGACCATCTACAACGCCACCATCCACACCGTCTCGGGCGAGACGCTCGAGCGCGCTTCCATCACGTTCGACAAGGGCGTCATCAAGGAAGTCTCAAAGGAAGCGCCCAGCATCCCCGCCGCGGGCTCCGACGCGGGCAAGCGATTCATCGACGCCAAGGGCGCGCACGTCTACCCCGGGCTCATCGCCCCCGACACGCAGCTCGGGCTCAACGAGTTCGGCCTGGTCCGCCAGACCCTGGACTACGCCGAGTCGGGCGACCTCGCCCCGGAGGTCCGCGCCGCCTCCGCCGTCAACCCGGACTCCACGCTCATCCCCGTCACGCGCTCCAACGGCGTGCTCATCGCCGGCGTCTTCCCTGAGGGCGGACGCATCCCGGGCCAGATCTCCATGATGCGCATGGACGGGTGGACCAACGAGCAGATGACGATCCTGCCCAGCGCTGGCGTCGCCATCTCCTGGCCCAACATGCGCCCCGTCCAGTCGCCCTTCTTCGATCGCCCCGAGGAGGACCAGCTCAAGGACATCAAGCGCGGCGTCGCCGCGATCGACGACGCCTTCCTCGCCGCCGCCGCCTACGCCAAGGCCAAGAGCGCGGACGCCTCGCTGCCGACCGATCTGCGGTACGAGGCGCTCCGTCAGTGCCTGCCCGAGGCCAAGCCCCAGCGCCCCGTCTTCGTCCGCGCGGCCGACGTGGACCAGATCACCGCCGCCGTCTCCTGGGCCCGCGAGCGCAACCTCAAGCTCGTCATCGTCGGCGGGCGCGACGCGACGCTCTGCGCGGACCTGCTCAAGTCGCAGAACATCCCCGTCGTCATTACCGGCACCCACGCCTTCCCCAAGCGCGCCGATGCCCCCTACGACGATGCCTACACGCTTCCCAAGCGCCTCGCCGACGCGGGCGTGAAGTTCTGCATCGCCAGCGCCGATCGCACCGCCCACGAGCGGAACCTGCCGTACAACGCCTCGACCGCCGTCGCCTACGGGCTCGATCGCGACTCGGCCGTGAAGTCCCTCACCCTCTGGACGGCGCAGACCTTCGGCATCGACAAGGACTACGGCTCGCTGGAGGCGGGCAAGTCCGCCACGCTCTTCCTCGCCACCGGCGACATCCTCGAGACCAGCACCAACGTGACCCGCGCGTTCATCGATGGACGCGAGATCGATCTCACCAACAAGCAGACCGCCCTCGCCGCCAAGTACCGCGCGAAGTACGAGCAGCTCAAGAACGGCCCCACGCAAGCCCAGGCGCCCGCCGCAGGGGGGAAGCCATCGCCCGCGGGCGATGGCGCAGCCACGAAGCCCGAGGGCTCCTCGGAGCCTGCTCGATAGCGATCTTCGTTCGTTGATCTATTGCCCTTGGCTCACTGCCCCAGCGAGTACTCGCCGGTCAGCGTCTTGGCCTCGCCCTGCAGCCCTGTGCTCGTGAGCACGGCACGCAAACGTCCCCGCGCGCCCTTGCCCTCCTCCAGAACCCACGCCGGCGCTCCCTCAAGCTCCAGGCGGTACGTGCGCGTCGCGCTGTCGAAGAGCCGCTGCATCTCAAGGTCGGAAAGGTCCACGTCCCACGCGAGCTCCTGCGTGCCCAGCCCGCCCTGGCGCCCGCCCAGCGGGCGATAGAGCTGGACCTGCAACTGCCCCGTTGCCTTGCACGTGTCTCCCCACTCGTCGCGCAGCTCGATGTGGCAGATGATCAGCGCCTGTCCCGATCCATCCTTCTCCACGCGCGACAACGGATGGATCGCCAGCGCCTTGGGCGCGAAGGGGCTCGAAACCACTCTCGACGCCGTCGTGCCCGCCAGCGGCGGCTTGGGCTTGATGCCGCAGCCGGCAAGATTCACCGCAGAGACGCAGAGAGCGCAGAGAGCAGAAAGGGAAAGACCCATGCGGGCGGGCCGGGCGCTGCGCCACGCATTGGTTCTGATTTCTTTCTGCGTCTTCATTCCGATTTCTCTGCGGCCTGTGCTTCTCTGAGGTGATCGGCGCCTCTGCGGCAAGAACCAGACAGTCTAACCGCCTCACGCCGCCTCGGGGTGGTCCCCCGTCCGGTGCCGCCACACCGCCACCGCCGACGCGAGCCGGTCCAGCACCGCCTCCATCCGGCGTTGCCCGCCCTCCAGGCTCGCGAGCGTGCGCGTGTTCTCGCGGACCGTCTCGATCACCGCCGCCGAGAGTTGCCGCTCCTGCATCAGGCGCTCGTGCGCCTCGCGGAGCTGGCGCTCGCGCTCCCCCGCGGCGCGCCGCTCCGTGAGCCACATCCACCCGATGAGCCCCGCTGCGCCCAGCTGCGCCAGCGCCGCCGCCGCATCGACCTCGAGCATCGCACGTCCCTCCCTCGCGATGTGATCCGCTCCGAACCGATCCAAGCCCACGGGCCTCACGGCTCCGACGCGCCGCCCGCCCCGCCCGCCGTCGCCGCCTGCGGGTACTCGCGGAACCGCAGGAATCGCGCCGTGTACGCCAGCGACCACACCCGACCGCGGTCCGCTCGATCGCCCGGCGTCACGCGCACCAGCGACAGGGCCGTCCAGCTCCGCCCGTGCGCATCCACCAGTGTCCCCGGCGTCGGCGGATCGATCACCTGCGCCGTCAGCGCGTCCCACAGCGACCACAGCCCGCTCTCGCTCGATGACACGAGCCGCCCCGTCACCACCACCGACAGCTCGGCGGGACCGATGTAACGCGTTCCTGAGTTGGGCGGAGTGCGAAATAACTCAGACTCCAGCACCTCCGCAGCGACCCCTTCCTGCACGCGGTGCGGGCCGGATCCGAACAGGTCCAACGATTTGTAACTACTCATAAGTGTCTCCGGGGAGTCGCCTAACGCGTCGTGCGACCCCTTCTTCAGGTGACCCGACCGATCCCCAGCAAGCACAGGCCCGTCGCGGGCCTCAAGGCCGAACGGGATTGGAACGACAAATATGAGACCGTTCCATCGCGGAAGGCGCACCATGACCGAGTCCACCAATCCGTGCGACAAGGCGTCCGAGCTCGGCACCGAGCCGTTGGTGCAAAGCAACCCTGCCGCGCCGCCCGCCGAGGAGCGCCGCCAGCACAAGCGCATCGTGTGCGATCTTGCCATGGTCGCGACAGAGATCACGCCCGAGGGCGACATCGGCGCGTGCTGGGAGTGCCGCGTCATCGAGGTGAGCGACGGCGGGTGCCGCTTCCTCACCACCCGCATGGTGCCCCTGGACGGGCAGGTCCTTGTGCAGATCTTCAGCGCCGATGGCAAGACGCGCCGCTGCATGTTCGGGCACGTCCGCCACGTCAAGGCGTTCGTCCGCGGACGCCAACACCTCATGGGCATGGAGTTCGGCCCGATGCCCGAGACCGCCGTGGTCCGCCAGTGGCTCCGCGCCCGCGCCGCCTGAGCACGCCGTCCGGATCATGGCACGCCCGCGATCGTCAGGGGGTCCGCGCGCCCATCCGCTCACTCGGCCTTGCGGTGCGATCGCTAGCCGACGACCTGCACGCTCGAGTACTGGTCGAGGTTGCAGACGACCATCTCGCCGTCGTCCTTGCGAAGCTCGAGGCGATCGAGCCAGAGCTTGTGGTCCTTGCTGTGCGCGAACCACGAGCCCGTCTTGCCCTGCCCCATCCGCACCACGGTGCCCTCGATCGTGATCGCCATCGTGCCGCTCTGCCGCGGAACCTGCTGCGTCACACGCACGCGCTGCCCGGGCTGGATCGTCGTCTGCGTCATAGGGCGTCAGTATAAGCGCCGCACGCGATCACTTCGCCGCGATCCCGGACACCTCGTCCAGGATCGCCCGCGCCCGCGTGGCGGTGGGGGCCTCGGCGATCAGGCGCATGATCGGCTCCGTGTTGCTCGCCCGCACGTGCACCCACGCCCGATCGGCATCCCAGTCCACACGCACCCCGTCCTGCAGATCGACCCGCACGCCGCGCTGCCCGCGATAGCGCTTGGCGATCCGCTCCACGCCCGGGCGGGCGTCCTCCTTCCGGGCCAGATCCACCTTCCGCTTCTCGATCGCGTACGCCGGTATGCCCGCGAGGATCTCGCTGAGCGCCTGCTTGCGGCGCGCGATCAACGAGAGCACCAGGCCCATCGCGCTCAGGCTGTCGCGCACGTACGTCACGCGCGGCCAGATCACGCCCCCGTTGCCCTCGCCGCCCAGCAGAACCCGATGGCCCCTGTCGCGCTCGCGCTTCATCGCCTCGACGACGTTCGCTTCGCCCACCGGCGTGCGCACCACCCGCGCCCGGTGTCGCGCCGCGACGTCCTCGATCATGCGGGATGTGCTCAGGTTCGTGACGAGCACCGCGTTTCCGCCCCGACTTCCCTTGCGTGTCCTGGTCCCTTCCGCGCTCAGCACCGCCTCGGCCGCCAGCGCCAGCGTGTACTCCTCGCCGATGTACCTGCCCCGCTCGTCCACGATCGCCAGGCGGTCCGCGTCCGGATCCTGCGCGAAGCCGATCCGCGACTTGCTCCGCTTGACGAGTCGGCGCAGCGAGCCCAGGTTCTCGCGGATCGGTTCGGGCGCGTGCGGGAAGATGCCCGCCGTCTCGTCCATCGCGTACTGCCCCTCGCACGTCGCGCCCACGCGCAGGTCCTGTGCGAGATAGTCGGGCGTCGCGATGCCCGCGGAAGCCCCGACAAAGTCGCACGCCACGCGGAACTTCGCCGAGCGAATGCTCGCGAGCACGCCGATCTCATCCAGCGCCGCCCGGACCAGCGCCCTGTGGGATTCGCCCGCGTCGGGCACCCAGCCCACCATGCCCCCGCCCGCGCCCAGCCCGCTCCACGGCACGCCGCCCGATCGCTCCGCGCCGGCGCGGAACACCTCGATCACGCGTTCGGCCAGGCTCTTCTCCGGGGCGCACGCGCTCGCGGGCCACATGCCCCGCACGGCACCACGCGCCGAAACGCCCTTGCGGTCCCGCGTTTCGGGCAGCAGCAGTTTGATCCCGTTCCACTGCTGCGGGTTGTGGCTCGCGGTGATGCACACGCCCGCGTCCAGCGCGTACTCGTCCACGAGCACCGCGAGCGACGGCGTCATCGCGATGCCCGCGTCCACCACGTCGCACCCCGCGCCCATCAGCCCGGCGCTGGCCGCCAGCCGCCACGTCTCGCCGCCCGCGCGCCCGTCGCGAGCGATCGCGACCACGGGCTTTCCCGCGGAGCGCGAGCGTCGCTCGCGCAGCAGGGTTCCGATGGCGCCGGCAAATCTCGCGGCGACCTCGGGCGTCAGGCTTGCGCCGACGATCCCGCGCAGCCCGCTCACGCCAACCATCAACGGGGCCGACTCTTTCATGGGCCCGGAGCGTACGCGCACGACGCGAATGTGCGAGTGAGGCGCCCGAGTTGGCGAGGGCGATCGCCCGATCGGAAAAAGAGAGCGGGGTCGGCCACTCCTCCAGGGCCGACCCCTCTACTCAAACACGATCGGCACATCCCGTCGGAGGCCAAATCGTGGGGATGACTCGTGCACGAATCATCCAACATGCTCGGGCGGAAACGCGCGTGCAACATATCGTGCGCCAACAACACGTTCAATCAAAAAGGGGTCCGGTTCGGGCAGGTTTTACACCCAATTCGCATTCGTTCGAGGTTAAGAACCGTCCGGTAAAAACCCGCACAAACATCGCGTTTTCCGCGAAGCTAGTACGTGCTGTAGTAGTTTGCATTCAGCTCGCGCTCTGGGCGCGCCGACAGAAGTCGTTAGGATACGGAAGCCGACGACTCGCCCGAAGCGGAGGAGAGCGTTCCGGCCCGAGTTCTGTGTTCCATGTCGGCGACCTCGCACGCCCCCGGGGCAGATCGGTCGCGCATGACATCGCTCACGCCCGCCACGTTCCACTCGTCGCTCGAGCTCAAGCCCGTGCCGCGCCCACCCGCCGGCGACTGCACCCGCGACTCGTGGGCCTCGTACTTCGACAGCGTCTATCGCAACGCCGCCGGCGAGACGGCGATGGTGCCCTGGGCCGATGCGCAGGCGAACCCGTGCCTGGTCTCGTGGCTCAACGCCCAGGCGCCCGGGCTCGTCCGTCCGGGCGCGACGGTGACTGTGGTGGGGTGCGGGCTGGGCGACGACGTCGCGGAACTGGCGGGGCGCGGGTACGACGTGATCGGGTTCGATTGCTCGGCGTGCGCGATCGACTGGGCGCGCCGCCGGCATCCCGCCCTCGCGGACCGATTCATGGTCGCGGACCTGATGGAACTTCCGCCCTCGCTGCGTCGGCGGGCGGACCTCGTCGTGGAAGTCTCCACGATCCAGTCGGTGGACCCGATGATGCGCCCGTCGATGGCGTCCGCGATCGCCTCGCTCGCGCGCCCCCGTGGGCTCGTGCTCGCGATCGCGCGTGGGCGCGCCTCGCACGAGTCGCTCGATCTCTACAGCACGCCTCCGTACCCGCTCACATCGCCCGAGCTGATGCGCCTGCTGGGCGATCAGGGCTTCTCGCCGATCCAGGAGCCCGACGAGTTCCTCGACGATGAGCAGCCGCCCAAGCGCCGCCTGCGAGGGGCGTTCCGTCGGAGCTGACGGGCTCGACACCTCTCCAAAAAAATCGCCCCGGGCGTCGTGCCCGGGGCGTTGGTGTTTCGGTTCGCTGCGATCAGCCGGGCATCACTTGGGGTGCTTGATCGCCGCCTGCGCCGCCGCCAGTCGCGCGATGGGCACGCGGAAGGGCGAGCAGGAGACGTAGTCGAGCCCGGTCTTGTGGCAGAAGACGACCGAGGCGGGGTCGCCGCCGTGCTCCCCGCAGATGCCGACCTTCAGGTCCTTCTTGATGCCGCGTCCCTTCTCGGTCGCCATCTTGACCAGGGCGCCCACGCCGTGCTGGTCGAGGGTCTGGAAGGGGTCCTTCTCCAGGATCTCCTGGTGGAGGTAGTCCGGGAGGAAGGTGTTGATGTCGTCGCGGGAGTACCCGAACGTCATCTGCGTGAGGTCGTTGGTGCCGAAGGAGAAGAAGTCCGCGTGCTCGGCGATCTCGTCGGCGGTGACGG